>PBYS01000036.1 GCA_002729725.1 Puniceicoccaceae bacterium | reverse complement strand
TCCGCTACGCTCCATCCCCCGCAGGGAAGGAACCGGCGTCTCGCCTAGGCTCGACTGAATTTACAGACAATTTTTTGCACTACCGAGTCGGACGGTCCGTATGCGAAACTAAATCGCAAACCATGCTCCCCGATGGATGTAGTTGAGGTGTATCAAGCAATTTCGCGCAAACATCAGTTAGGCCTCGACGAGGTTGATCACATCCTGGAGGAAAACTTTAAGAGGGCTTCGAATAACTGAAAATTTTATGGAGAAGTCACAAAAAACGATACCTTCCGTTGCAGAACTTTCCCCTCATAAGTTCTTTGTCCCGGCCTATCAACGTGGCTACCGGTGGAGCCCTAAGGATGTGCAAGCTTTGCTAAGCGATGTTGCCGGGTTTTCTCCGGAAGCGATTCCAGGGACGGACGAAAAAACTTGGTATTGTTTACAGCCGCTAGTCCTGAAACTCCGTGATGAGGACGGCTCGTATGAGGTAATTGATGGGCAGCAGCGGTTGACGACGATTTTCTTAATTAATCGCTACATAAATGAGGAGTGGCGTGGAAAACAGAAGGATCCTGAATTCTCACTTAACTACCAGTCACGGAAAGATACGGAAGATTTTTTGAAAGGACTAGGAGCCTCGTTGGAGCTCAATGACTCAAATATTGATTTTCATTATATCTCAAAGGCTTACCGGGCGATTGATGATTGGGTCAAGGCCCAGACGGACTTCAAGCGGGATAGCTTCATTCCTGTTTTTCGGCATCATGTGAAGGTCATTTGGTATGACGCTAAAGACTCGGATAGCATTGAAAGCTTTACTCGTCTAAACATGGGGAAAATTCCATTGACGAATGCAGAACTTATAAAGGCACTGTTTTTGAATAGCTCCAATTACGGTGCATTAAGTGGCAGTCCTGCTGAAGAAGAGAAAATCAGATTGAAACAATTGGAGATCTCCCGGGAGTGGGATCGCATGGAGAATGCGCTGCATGAACCAGCATTCTGGTATTTCCTCACGGATACTAAGCTGCAGCGGCAAACACGTATTGACCTAGTTTTCGAGGTTTTAACTCAAACAAAAGAGATATCGGAGTCGGACCCGTATGCGATGTTTCGTGAATACAGTGCTTCATTTCGGGAGATTTTGAAGGATGAGGACAAGCAGGTGAAAATTGAGACGCAATGGCGCGAGGTTGTTCGCTGTTTTCAGATACTGGGGGAATGGTATGAGGATCGGGACACTTATCATAAAATCGGTTACCTGATCGCGGTCGGATCCAGTCCTATCTTGTTGGAACTTTTTCAGCAGGCGAAAGGCATGAAGAAGTCCGAGTTCATGAATTATCTGGATCGTCGAATTTGCCTGACTTTGCCCGACAGTTTGGATGACTTGGCTTATAAGAACAAATTCGTGCCGCGTGTCTTGTTGCTGCATAACATACAAACGATGCTCAACAACAGGGAAGAGCTTAGTCGATTCCCGTTTGACCGTTTCAAGCAGGACAAATGGGATGTAGAACATATTTTCTCTCAGAATGAGGATCCACCAGAACAGCCTCTACATCGGAGGGAGTGGCTGACGGACGCACTTCGTTATGTGACGTGTGAGAAATTAAAGCAGCAGATCGACAAGATTTTGAAGAGTGATCTTAAATCGGAAGATCCGTTTAAAACCCTCTATGATTCGATTTTGGAGCACTTTGCCGATGGCGCTCAAAAGGAAGAAATCAATGCGCTCTCAAATCTAGCACTGCTGGATGCCGGGACTAATCGCGGATATGGAAATGTGATTTTTCCAGTTAAGCGGGCCACAATTATTGAGCGAGAGCGGGCTGGAACCTTTGTTCCTGTCTGCACGAAGAATGTATTCATGAAGTTTTATTCGACACAAATAGAGCGATTTACTTTTTGGTCAACCGATGACCAAGAAGCATACTTTGCTGACATCGTGAAGGTTTTGAATGCCTACAAAGCTTACGATCAGGAAGGAGCCACCCAATGAGCGATCACGAAAAAGTATTCGTGAAGATCTCGTTCTGGAACTTGTTGGGTCTGCATGGGGTGGAGATCCCGATTATTCAGAGAGACTATGCACAAGGGCGTGAATCTAAAGAGTCTGTCCGGGAGCGCTTCCTGGACGCCTTACATGGGGCTGTTACAGGTAAGGCTATCGAGTTGGACTTTATTTACGGAGACCTACATGGTGATGCTTTTCAGCCGCTGGATGGTCAGCAGCGGTTGACCACGCTTTTCTTGCTGCATTGGTATGCGGCTCGTCGAGCAGGATTAGACGGTTCGGTTTACCGTCAACGGTTGTCGAAGTTTTCCTACGAGACACGCAGTAGTTCTAAGGCATTTTGCCATGGCTTGATAATGGAAGATTTCGAGGTCGATTTTGCTCCGGAAAGGAAGGTATCCATATCCATAATAGACTGCCCATGGTATTTCGCAGCTTGGAGGTCAGATCCCACTGTCGATGGAATGTTGCGTATGCTAGATGCCATCCATGAGAAGTTTAAACAAGTCGATGACCTTTGGGAGCGTCTAACAGCGGGTGAGTTCGGGCAGATTACGTTCAACTACATCAAACTAGAAAGCTGCGGGCTATCAGATGATCTTTACATTAAAATGAACGCCAGAGGTAAGCCGTTGACTGCGTTCGAGAACTTTAAGGCCTTGCTCGAAAAGAAGATCTCAACGGAAAAATGGGACTCTGAGCGTGCACTTGCTGATCACTTTTCAATTAAAGTCGATACGGTGTGGACGGATGCATTCTGGGAATTGATAAAACCTGATGACTCAGGTGAGCGTCATATTGACCGACCCTTTTGGAATTTCTTCAAGCAGATTGCAGCCTGTTCGATCGCGAATGGTGAACAGCCATACAAGCTTAAAGAATATCGAATACTTGGACTATTGAACGAAACGGATGATTTAGCTCCTAGGCATTTCGATGAGTCCGGATATGCCGACCTCTATACGGCCTTGGATCTCGTCTCTAAGGAGCGGTTTTGTGCTAAGCCTTCCACTGAATTGCGATTCTGGGGATTAGTTTACGACCTGGATACTATCTTACTTGAGGTAATTCAAGGCATTGGGCCGATCTACAAGAAACGGGTGCTATTGCAGGCGCAGATACGTTTCTTTGCGCACAATGGTGAAGTGGGCACAGCTTACCACAATTGGATGCGTGTTGTTCGTAATATTGTTCAGCAGGCTACCATTGATAGTCCAGAGACTTTTATCGGTGCGATTCGACTGATTAACGAATTGTCACGCGGAATACATAAGATCTACGCTTACCTTTCTCACGAAAAGATCGAATCCACATTTGCTGGTGAGCAAGTGAAAGAAGAGGTTCGAAAGGCTCAAATAATTGAAAAATATCCAGAGCAGACGGCCTTAATCCATGAATTGGAGGATCTCGCATACTGCCAGGGGCGTATAGGCTTCGCTCTCTATTGTGTAAATGAGGATGCTGACGTAATTGATTTAGACTTCGATCAGCTAGTCAAAGTGTGTGCTGTAATTAGGCGGGATTTCTCAATGGGCATTACCACAGAACTGCGCCGGACACTCTTTACTGTGAGCGATGGCCGGTTCTATAAGTATTGGGGTTCTTACCTTTATGCGGTGGAAGCACCCAAGCATTGTGCGATTGAGGATTCTGATGAGTTTCGGAACTTTGCTTACAAATACCCCGGGTATCGACATTACCTTAAAGAGTTGGTGCTGAAACTGAGCAGAGTCGAAAGCGTCGTCGATGTAATCCGAAATTTTAGGCCTAAGGAGACAACGCCCAATTGGATAAGACGACTGGTTGAAGAGCCCGGTTTGATGGAACACTCCGCTAAGGGATTCTTTGCCGTTAAGTATGACGACTCAGTTTGCCACTTGATTCAGAGTACACGTGTTGAGAATTCGGATAAAGGCAGGGGTAAACTTAAGGAGGTGAAATAGACTATATGTTTCCTTGGGATATAGATGATCTTGGCAGAATCGTCGTAGGACGCCCGCTGCTGCCGATCTTTCAGGAGATTTTCTTAGAGAGTTCGGGGCGAAAGCCGAGTCGGGCGACGTTGGAAAAACTGGCGGCGTGTGATACTAGTATCCGCCTATCGACGCTCAATAGGTACGGAATTGGATTTGCTCATGACGTATTTGACCACCTACAACTGAGTGAAAAGCAGATCACTGCGAGGAGTTATGGGGAGTGGTTCGACGTGGTCTCGGATATGTTAATCACTCTCACTGAGATCCCGGAAGCTCAGGGAGGGCATATTTTCCATAAGCGCCTTCGGGAGCTTTTTCCGAGAACGATCCATTCAATTTTATGGGTTGAAGATTGGTGGATTGGCTTTTGTGAGCAAGGGGGAACTAGGCAATTGACCGATCCTGCGGGGCCGACCACCTCCTACCCGATTGGCATCTGTAAGAATGCACCAGCAAGCTATACCGAGAATGAACGTCGTTTCCGTACTGGACTGATCTTAGAACATCACCACTTCATGCTCTATTTTGCTGCTTTTGAGGAGGATTTGAAAGAGCTAGAAGGGGAATTTACGATTCCATGTCCAAGTGAATTTGTTCCTATTGAAAAGGATGGCATAGTGCATTACCCGATGTGGGCTTTTTGGAGATGGTTCCAAGATAAAGCTGGGTGTGAGACCTGGGGGGAGCTGGCTGAAAAAGCTGATTTTAATCGGAGTGACTCTGCGGATGGTGTAGATGGTGAGCAGGTCGTGCGTAATTATGCGAATGCCAAGCCAAAGCAGACCGAGATGAATGCGGCTGATTGCAAAATGATCTCGTGGAATCGCCTCCGGCAGGCTCTCAAGCAAATTGAAGGTCCCGACTCGAATCCTTTCACTCCCTTTCAGATGGAGGTGCAGTGGGGGTATGGAATTGCACGTATCCTCCAGGAGCATGCGGCTCGATGCTTGCCAACTGTGTTAGATTTCTGCTCGTCTGAGTTCCCGCTTAAGAGCTTCTACCAAGACAGAATAGCGCTCTGTAAACAAAATGAGTGCAGGCGAATACCTGCACTCATTGCTAAGCTATGATCCGACTTTGGACAGCTACTTGCCCGATTTGGCGTTTCTGGCCGCGCCGCGCTGGGCACGGGCCGGAAAGCTGCCTTTCGGAGTCTGTCCATTATTCTTCGGTGCAGCCGCTTTTTGAATGCGTGCCGCCGCCGGGGTGGTCATTTTATTTGATTTTGCCATGGTACTATCTGTTTCTGGGACTTTGTAGGCCAGAGCGTCCGACCCGTTCGCGAATCGCTACCGTTTTCCAGCAGGATTCAGCGGTAGATTACCAAAATCACAGATATCCGTCTGTAACCTGGAATTTAATTTTTCAACATATCACCCTCCAAAAATGGTGCGGTCAAAGTGGCATTCAGTATTCTGTAAACTCTATTTACGGAAGAGTGCCTTCAAATGGCTTCGAAATCGCCCTCGATGTCGGCGTCAACAATAACAACCCAAAATTCGGCAGAGCGCTAGCCAACATCCCGTGCGTGAGCTGAGAAAACCCTAAACCTAAACGAAGAATAAAATGAACAAAAAAAATGTAAGAAAAAAAGGCGCGATTCCCATAATGGTTTGGGTGGCACTCAGTATGCTCGCCGTTGGCGGGGGCACCGGGGGCCTCCTGGGATTCTGGCTTGGGGGCGGCGCGACCGCAGCCAGATGGTTCACCTATGGTTTGGGAATAGGGGTTCTGCTCGGATTGATTCTTCTGCCCAATGCGAAGCCAATAATTCGATGGTGGAAGGGAATCCGTAATGAAATTAAGAAATAGCTTGGTTCCTGTTGCCGCGCTTCTCGTCCTCTCAGGTTGCGGGAAGGGAGAAAAGCGGGAAGAAGTTTTATTTTCCTTGGGATCGGCGATCTTTCTCCTCTGCATTGTCGCATACGGATTGCATGTCCTGATCGAAAAACTCGGATCTGCCGATTGGTTCAAACGCCGGTTCCTTGACCATCCCCTCGCTGTCCGCGTTATCTCGATTACTTGTTCCCTTTTTGGGGCGATCCTAGCCATTTACGGCTTCGGGCAAGAAGGGCGGTATGAGTTGTTCGCCCTGGTCGGCATGTCTGTCGTCTTCGTCGGCGTGCTGTTGCCTAGGGCGATCGACCGAGAAGGGGAGCGCGTCAATCTCCGGGCCGTCTCGATTTTCGCAGTCTGCATCTATGTGTTACTGTTCCTGATTTTTATGGGAGACGTGCTCTTTGAAACGTTCTAAAATTTAGAGTAGAATATTCGCCCCACATTCCTGACGTGAACTAAGTTCCACTTGCTTTCTGTTGCAATAACCAGAATATAAAAATCCAGTGACTCAATAAAGTTACCATGATTACCGACTATAGAAAATACCTGCTTATCGGCCCATCTTGTTCCGGGAAATCTGTCCTATTGGCATCTCTCATCTCAAACTTGGAAAAGAAACCCGAAGAAATATGGCCAGGGTGGGAAAAGGGAAGTGGCCTATCCTTTAAAGCATATAAGTATGGGGAGGACTTAGCACCCTTTCCATATGAACGCATTTTAAACGAGGTTGCACAGCGCGGAGAATGGCCTGGTCCAACTGCTGATATTAGCGCCATTCGCTTGGTGGGAACCTATTCGGGTAGTCGTTTGAAACGTGTTAAACACCGAATTATCCGAGATTTTGTTGATATCCCTGGAGAGCAATTTGCTGATTTCGCGGGCAGCGGCAAGGCAGATGGCAAAGATACCAGCTACGAGGATTGGAGTGATGCCATTCTAGAGAATTTTCCGCTTGGTGCGGATAAGCTTTCAATTAAGGCAGTAAAGAGTTACGAAGCGCTACTCAAACAGGATACCCTGGCTACGGAGGGAGAAATCCTTGAAGGCTATCAGGAGATGATGAAGGAAGCACGGGAACGTTTTCGGTATTTCATTTCTCCGGCCACTCTGGTGACACGGGAATCTAGCTCTGAAGAGGGTTTCCCAGACAATTTTGCTCCCATCCCACATGCGTTTCGAGCAAGATATGCAGATATTAAGAAAGTCTTTGTCCAGCGCTTTAAGTGTTATCAAAAAGAAGTGGTTCGCCCGTTGCGCCAGCAAATCGCTCAGGCAGACGGGGTGATTGTCCCGGTCGATGTCGGTTGGATCCTTGGTGGAGGAATGGCTGTATTTCGCGACCAACACCGACTTCTACAGGAATTCGGCCACTATTTGCGCCATGCTGAAGGTTGGTTCAAAAGCTTTCGTTCACTAGCGAGGAGGCGGCTAGGCCTTATGGTAGGCAGTTCCGGACGACTGAGAAGTATTGTTTTATGCGGAACCAAATATGATACCTACCTCCTTGAGGACCGTAGTGAACGCTTGGAGGAGCTTGTCAAAATATTCACGCAACCGGTTCGTGCGGGGGCGAATCACGGACGCGTAAAGGTTGAATATGCAGTATGCTCGGGAATGCAGGCGGCTAGGACTGAGGATAACTATCCCGACACATTATTTGGGCGGATAGATGACAAAGAGGACTCCATGAACCCGAGCCCATTACCTGAAGAATGGCCTGCTGAAAACTGGAATCCGGATCAGTATATCTTTGGCACAAAGTTTGAGCCCATATTGCCACAGACTATGCTCTACCCGCCCAAGCAAATTAATCTTAGGCAAGTACTTGAAAAACTGGAGAACTCATAATGGGCGTTCGAAAACGAATACATCCCGGCGACTCTTTGAAGCCGAATGCCGACGAAAGTTCGTCACCTTCCGAGGATCCAACTGAGGACGAGCAGGCAAGCGAAGAGTCTCAAGTGGAAACAAGCGTGTGCCAAAAAAAACCTAAGCGGTCGCATCCCTGCGATGCCTCAACAACAGAAAAACAGCCAGACAGAGAAGATGCTGATAATTCCGGAAGAGAGCCTTTATCAGAAAAGGAGCTGGAAATATTTGAGCCTCAAGGAGGAAAGGTTTCAGAGGAACCACTTAAATATCGCTTAGATACGCCTCCATTTTTGAAACGAGCATTGGTTTCCCTCCTTGTGGCGGGATTTGGCTTGTTGTTGTTCTTCTTTATACTGCAAATCATTCAAACGATCGACGCTATTTTTGGCTGGCCGCCAATATTTGCATGGCCGTTGATCACCTTGATTTTTATACTGATCAGTTATGCGGCTGTCCGGCTCGTAGTTCTGTTATTCCATCTTCGCACATTGAAAAAAATTCACCGAGGTGGACACGAAGATCCTCGCCAAAGGAATGAATCCGAACGCAAGGTGCTTCGCGCCGAACTGGTTAAGCACCTCAATATTATAGCCAAACAAGAATCGGAAACCAACCCATCACTGGCAAGAGATGCGCAGAGGCTTATCGAGGATTCGGGCAATATACCTTCAACAGCATGGCTAGAGCGATACCATCGGAAAATACAAGAACCCTTGGTTAACGCGGCCTCCAAGGACGTGCGCAAAATAGCCCTTGCCGCAGGTGTTAGCGCCGCCCTTTCGCCCTGGCGTCTGCTGGATACCCTAATAGCTTTTAATGCTTCGGTGGAGGCCGCGCAATGTGCCTTGTGTAGATTTGGGATTCGGCCTGATAGCACGGCTACGACGGCTTTTGCCGTCGATACATTTTTGACGACCTTCTTTGCTGCGGCCGTAGACGAAATAAGTGAGGATCTTGCAAAAGACTTGCAGGAACGACTTGGCGGAGAGTTTGCCGGGAATGCCGTAGGTTATCTAGGTCCCAAGCTAGCGCAAGGGATCGGTATCGCTTACTTCGTTCGCCGTTTAGGTCGCCGCATGATTCGCCGCTTGGAGGCAGTCAAACTCTCAGAATAACTTCGAACCGTTTTCACTTAGTAGATATTCATAAAGATGCCCAAACTCACCGAATCCGAATTCGACGCCACTTTTGACGACAATATTGAACAGGCGGGTGACGACTATAATCCGTGCGTGGATTTTTGGGATTATGTGGATGCACTGAGCTATGAGGCACGCGATGGCATTCAGCATGAATATGTCGCTGACTACATCTTCTACAATGAAGTGCGCCAAATCGAGCAAATCATGTTGAGGACGGATAGGCCACCGGACCTCTTGGTTATCGTTCTCGACATGTCCAGGAAGCGTGTAATCGGTCACTACTTGTGGGATGTTGATTTTGAAGCATCTGATTGGCTGTTGGACCTTAACCCAGCAGGTTGAATTAAAGGAAATGTTGCCGTGAGTTTACCGAGAAACTTCACCTGTAACTTTTATGTTGCACAATAACACTAAAAGTATTACCGTGCGCCATTAAAGTTACAATATGAGGGGTCGATTACAGGATACAGTGGTTCTCTACTTGCAGGAAACATTAGGCGTATCGCTTAAATGCAGCCCTTGGGATGCTGCGGGTGCATTTCCGCACCATTTGAAGGTCTCCTACGAATTTGAGCACTGTGATGTTCTAGGGCAACGCTTCGTGCTGTTTCTGTGCCGTGATCCCGAACTCACGCCGGCATCGATTGAAAAGCACTTCGAATGGGTGGAGTCGAAGACGGGGCTACGGGGAATCTTTGTTGCTGAAAGGCTGGAATCGTACAATCGAAAGCGTCTGATTGAACGTAAGATCCCATTTATCGTGCCGGGAAACCAGCTGTATCTGCCGGATCTCGCCCTTGATCTACGGGAGCATTTGAAGAAGGCAAAGAAGACGGTGAATACCTTGTCTCCTGCGAGCCAGGTCGTTGTATTGAGCTTTTTGCTGGGACGTTTAAGTGCGCCCGATAACTTGACCCCGACTGGCTTGGCGAAACAGCTTCCGTATACGAAGATGTCCATGAGTCGTGTCATCGACGAGTTGAAGGGTCTAAATTTGGTCGAAAGCCTTGAGGAAGGCCGAAGTGCTCGGAATCGATTTGTGGATAAGGGGCAATCGCTGTGGAAACAGGCACAGCCTTATCTTCGTAATCCAGTCACGAAGCGTATCTATCTGGATGAACTCTTTCATTCGTTACAGTTTAAGGCGGGTGAATATGCTTTGGATGAGATGACTATGCTTGTAAGCCGACGTGAGACCTGGGCAGTGACCTCGAAAGAGTGGAAGGAACTTCAAGGGAAAGATTATATCCATATGATCCCGGAGGTTTCGAAGGATTTGGCGCATGCGGAGCTGGAAATCTGGAGCTATGCCCCTAAATTGCTTACGGATGGCCCAGTGGTGGATCCTCTTTCTTTAGCACTCAGCCTGCAACACGAGAAGGATGAACGGGTGGAAATGGCGGTAGATGAACTTTTAGATAAAATGACATGGTAGACGGGATCGACATCTTTAGAGAGCATTTTGCTCCGTATGCAGATCGTTACGTTCTGATCGGTGGCACCGCTTCAAGTCTAGCGATGGACGAACTGGGGGTCGATTTTCGGGTGACGAAGGATTTGGATATCGTCCTCATTGTCGAGGCGCTGGATCAGGCGTTCGTTCGTGCGTTTTGGGAATTCGTAGAAATGGGTCAGTATGAGAATTGGCAGAAGAGCACGGGGAAACGGCTCTTTTATCGGTTTTATGCACCTGAAGATAAGCGGTTCCCATTTATGCTGGAATTGTTTTCCAGGAAGCCGGATGCGATTGATCTAGCTGAAAAATCAGCGCTCACGCCGATTCCTACGGGTGACGAAGTGTCCAGCCTGTCTGCGATTTTAATGGATGATGACTATTACTCGTTTGTTTTGGAGCAACGCCGGGACATCAACGGGTTGTCCTATATTGGCGCTGAGGCGTTGATTCCCTTAAAGGCGAAGGCTTATACCGATTTGTCGGCGCGTAAATTAGCGGGTGAGCCAGTGAACTCGAAGGATATTAAGAAGCACAAGAACGATGTGTTCCGTTTGTTTAGTATTTTGGAGACAGAACAGCCCATCCATTGCCCCGAGAGCATACAGAGAGATTTAGCGGCTGCATTCTCACAGTTGAGCGAAGATAACGTCGACTTGAAGGCCTTGAATATTAAAGGTAAAACACAACAAGAGGTCTTAGATGAGCTTGCGTCATTTTATGGCCTAAGCGGCCTTTAAACACACACCACATGAGCAGCGTCACCAACAGTCTAAACGACATCTTCAAAAAACACCGCCTCGTTTTCTGGTATGACCCGGAAGGCGAGATGCGGGAGGAATTCGCTGACTATTCGGAGGACGGCGTCACGAAGGTCGAGGTTCAGAATGATGAGTTCGGCCTCAAGCATCGCATGATGCGGGAAGAAATGGCGCAGCCATTCCTGCTCTACATGCCTTATCCACGTCCGGCGCACGCCAAGAACTGGTTTCTGGATCTCGAACTGGGGCATCATGTCTTCCATGCCGATGGGATCTCCCTGATCCTTCAGGAACTGGGCTGGCAGGAGGAGCACCGTGCTTTCGTTGAGACGCACCGGGAGTTCTTTAACAGCAAGGATCGCAAGAGCCGTTTGCTGGAGAAACTCCATGCGGACGACCAGGAACGGGACTGGTGCCTGAAAATGCTTGGTGTGATCTGCCGTGAGGAGGCGAGCGTCGAAGCCTGCCTGTTGGCACTCTTGACCGAAGTATCAGAGGGTAAAGAGGACAAAATTCAGGCCATCGAGAAATATGGCTTGGCTGACTTCTTCTGGGACGCGGTCGCCCGGCAATATGATTATCGCTCGGACGCGCCCACTATATTGGATTTTGCCATTGAGGCCTTCCTGACGGCGGCACCCTGTGGTCGAGCGCCCGCCTTGGGAAAAGAAGCGCGGGTCTTCATGGGTCGCTGGAAGGACAGCAACCGCTACCGGAGTATTTTTGAAGAGTTGTCCGCTCGACTGGAGTCGGAGCTCAACATCAAAGGGGAGCTTCACAAAATAGATGGCTATCTGGAACTCTTGGATGCGGATGCCTTCGAGGCGATCGACCAAAAGATCATAATAGAGCTCAGGAACGACATCCTGAGAGGCCGGATATCTCTGGAGGCCCTCCGGAGTGCGGTCGAGCGGCGCGAAAGCGCCTACTGGTATGGCAAGTATGTGAATGTGTATTCGGCGCTCCTAGCTGCCAAGCGCCTGGAAGATGCGATCCAGAGCCTCGATTTTGCCTTTAGTGATACATCCGATGGGATTCAGAGATACACACAGACTTACTGGCAGATCGACCAGCTCTACCGGCACTTCCACTACCATCTCACCCAGAGCCGCCAAGCGACCCTGTTGGACGATATCCGGGATGCCATCGAGGGGCACTACACGAATGATTTTCTGCTGCGGCTTGGAGACCGTTTTCAACAAGTGGTGGAACAGGAAGCCGCATGGCCGCCGCCCAAGTGCGATGCCCAGCGGAAGTTTTACCGTGAGCAGGTGGCACCGTTTATTGCAAAGGGAAACAAGCTCTTTGTCATCATCTCGGATGCCTTGCGCTATGAAGTGGCCGAAGAGTTGCACCAGCGAATCCTGCGGGAAAACCGCTTTAGATCCGAACTCAGCCATCAGGTGAGTGTTCTTCCTTCCTATACCCAGCTGGGCATGGCGGCTCTCCTACCCCACGAGCGACTGGAGGTCGATCCGAGCAACGGGGAAGTGCGGGCGGATGGCCGCCGCACGGCGGGCTTGGAAGCTCGGAAAGCCATCTTGGCTGAAGCCAATGGCCGGGCGACTGCGGTCAAGGCGCAGGATTTTCTCCAAATGAATGCAAAAGAGGAAGGCCGTGCGCTCTCTCGGGATCATGACCTAATTTACATCTATCAGAACGGGATCGATCATGTCGGAGACAAACGGGAGACCGAAGGCGAAGTCTTTTCTGCCGCCGCCAAGGAGATCGACACCGTGATCGACATCCTGAAAAAGATAGCCGCCGTCAACGGGAGCAACGTCATGATCACAGCGGACCATGGCTTCCTCTTTCAGCATCTTGTGCCGGAGGAGAGTGATTACACCCAGTCGCCCAGCGGAGACCCCATCGGCATGGTCAATCGCCGGTTCGCTTTTGGCCATGCGGTCGATGCCCCGGCGGGCAGCTGGCTCCTCGATGCTGCGGCAGTCGGTCTGGACGGGGACTACCAAATCGCCTTACCGAAGTCGATCAATCGCTACCGCAAACAGGGCTCTGGTGCCCGATATGTGCACGGAGGCGCGAGTTTGCAAGAAGTGGTCATCCCTGTGCTGACAGTGAACAAAGCGAGAAAGGACGATGTCGGGGTGGTCGAGGTCGATGTCATCCGAACCGGCTCGAATATGATCACCACCTCACAAGCCAAAGTCACTTTCTACCAGGAGCAGCCCGCGGTGGACAAACTGCTGGGGCAAGAGCTGCGGGTCGGGTTTTTCTCCAAGAGCGGCGAGGCCTTGTCCGACGTGAAGGAGATTTTGTTCGATTCCGGCGAGCAGGAGCCGCGTTTACGCGAGCGCAAGGAGTTGTTTACTTTCAGCAAACTGGCGGATCGTCCGGAGCACCAGAATTCTGAGATTCTGCTGCGTATGGAGAAAAAGATTCCGAACAGTAATCGCTACAGCACCTACAAGGAGTTTACCTATCGCCTGAAAAAAGCCTTTGATACCGACTTCGAATAATAGCCCACTTCCTCATGATTGACCAAAAGATTATCGAAAACTTCCCCGGACTCATCGTCCGCAAGGATTTGACTAAGACCCTGAAGGGCAATGCCATCGTCCCGTCCTACGTGCTCGAATACCTGCTCGGGCAGTACTGTGCCACTGACGACGTCGAAAGCATCGAGAGCGGGATCGAAACGGTTAAGGGCATCCTGGCTAAGCACTATGTGAACCGGAATGAGGCGGGCCTCATCAAATCCACGATCAAGGAAAAGGGTCGGCATAAAGTCATCGACAAGGTCAGTGTGGATTTGAACGAGAAATCCGGTGTCTATGAGGCCTCGTTCTCCAATTTGGGAATTAAGAAAGTCCAGACCGACTCGGACTACATCAAGCAACACCCCAAGCTGTTGGTCGGGGGAGTCTGGAGTATTGTCGACGTTGAATACGAGCTGGTTGATGACCCCAAAGCTAGCCCCTGGACGATCGACAGCTTGAAGCCCATTCAAGTATCGCACGCCGATTTGGATGAGTTCAAGGCGGCGCGAACTAATTTCACGACTGAGGAGTGGATCGATGCTCTGATCCAGAGCATCGGGTTTAATCCGGAAATGCTGGGGCGGCGTCAAAAGCTTCTCCAGCTAGTGCGCCTCGTGCCTTTCTGTGAGCGTAACTTCAACTACATCGAACTCGGCCCCAAGGGAACGGGTAAGTCCCATATCTTCTCGGAGTTCTCTCCCCACGGGATGATCGTCTCCGGCGGTGAGGTCACCGCTGCTAAGCTCTTTGTCAATAATTCAGGTAAGACTACCATCGGTCTGGTCGGTTTCTGGGACAGCGTCGCTTTCGACGAATTCGCGGGCAAGGACAAGAGGGTCGATAAGAACTTGGTCGATATCATGAAGAACTACATGGCCAATAAATCCTTCTCGCGGGGCGTAGATATGATGAGTGCGGAGGCTTCGATGTCCTTTCTCGGGAATACGCGTAAATCAGTCGCCTACATGCTGAAACACTCCCATTTCTTCGACGACCTTCCGGACAAGTATATCGATGCCGCCTTCCTCGACCGCATCCACTTCTACAACCCAGGCTGGGAAAGTAGCATTATTCGCTCGGAACTCTTCACCGACGGCTTTGGCTTCATCGTAGATTATTTGGCTGAGATCCTGAAGAAGCTGCGCAACTTCGACGAATCCCATGCTTACTCAAAATACTTCAAACTCGACAACGAAATCTCCACCCGCGACCGAGACGGGATCCACAAGACCTTTTCCGGCCTGATGAAGATCATTTATCCGCACGGAGAATGCACAAAGGAAGAGGCAGCCGAGATCTTATCCTTTGCGGTAGAGGGGCGTAAACGGGTCAAAGATCACCTGATGCGGATTGATTCCACCTTCAACCCCGTCGAGTTCTGCTACCATGACCTTGAGGGCGGCACTAAGATCGAAGTCAAGACCTTGGAAGAGATACGGCACCCGAACTTGATCGGGCAAAGTAAAGAACCCGAAGAAGGCAAAGAATCGGAAGCACCTAAAGAAGAGACCCTCGCTGCTGCTCCAAGCAAAGCCGAGACGCCCCAACCCGAACTGGAATCTGGCAAGCATGTCACGATCCCCGAAAACGCCACGGGGATCTCATTCGAGGGCCTATTTGCCGATTATCTCAAAGGAGCGACTGAGATCACGGTGCATGACCCCTATATCCGCTTGTTCTGGCAATTGAAAAACATGATGGAGTTCCTGGAGATGGTTCACCAGTTGGTTCCAGAGGGCGACCAAGTGGAAGTGAAGCTGGTAACCAAGTCAGACATGGAGAAGTGCGTCGAGCAGGATGAAGCTCTGCAAAAGATGGAAGAGACCTTCACCGGCTCCAAAGTAACTTTTTCATACGAATATGACAACGCCAACGCCTTCCACGCCCGCAGCATCAGCACCGACACCGGCTGGAAGATCACCCTCGACCGCGGCCTCGACATCTTCCAGCGTCACGACATGAGCCCGTTTTCGCTAGCCGGAAAAGTTCAGGAGGAAAGACAGTGCAAGGCCTTTGAAGTAACGTATTTAAAGAATGGAGGATAAATAATCTACCCATCTGTCACCGAAGAATCATCCATATCTAGATCAGGATGTTCCTTATTACCTGAATCCGTGAGATAATTGCATTTGTAAAACGGTAGGCTCGTTTTTCATTCGCGCCCCGTGATTTTCAAGGCGCTGGCTTTCAGGATCGCCGACGACTGAGGCATCCGTTCAAGCTTTGCACTGTATGACATTCCAATG
>PBYS01000035.1 GCA_002729725.1 Puniceicoccaceae bacterium | reverse complement strand
GGCCTTCGATTCAGGAGCGCTGTCAGAGAGACCCCACTATTGCATACCAAGCTGTCGCCATGCTACGGCCTAAATGAAGTTACCTTGTTAGATGGCGGGCGAATGATGGGGGATGAATGATGAGGGATGAATGATGAGGGATGAATGATGAGGGATGAATGATGAGGGATGAATGATGAGGGATGAATGATGGTGGATCTGTGCTTTCTGATGATTTGAGACTCAATCATCATTCCTCCGCCATTATACCAAATACGGGAGGCACAGGGAGGCGAGGCCTAGGATGAGCATGAAGCCGCACATATCGGTGACGGTGGTGAGGATGGGGCCAGAGGCGAGTGCGGGGTCTTGGCGGCAGGCTTTGAGTGCGAGGGGGACTAGGCCGCCTACGCAGACGGCGACGGTAGTGTTGAGCGCTAGGGCGGTGCCGACCACTAGGCCCAGCATCGCGTTGCCTTTCCAGAGCCATGCGAGGCTGCCTATCAGTAGGCCGAGGCAGGCGCCGTTGATGAGGCCGACGCTGGATTCTTTGAAAAAGACACGGCGAAACTCTTTGGGGCTGATGAGTTCGAGGGAGAGTTCGCGCATGGAGACGGCGACGGCTTGATTACCGGAGCAGCCGGACATGTCGGAAATGATGGGGAGGAAGACCGCGAGCGCGATGACGGCTTCGAGGGTATCCTGGTGCATGGCGATCACGCTGGCGGAGATGAGGTTGAGCACGACATTGATACTGAGCCAGGAGAGACGGCGTCCGCTGCGCACTTTGAGTGGCATGGAGCGGAGCTCTTCTTTACCCATCAAGCCCTGGAATTTGAGCAGATCTTCGGTGGCGGCTTCTTGTAGCGCTTCGGTGGTGGATTCGCGGTCGATGATGCCGATGAGGCAGCCGTCTTTATTGATGACGGGTAGACCAAGGTAGTTGTGCTCTTCGAAAATGTCTTCCAGTTGCTCGATCGTGTCGTCGGCATGCACGGTTGTGGGCTTGGGAATCATGATCTCGCTGGCCTGTTGACTGCGGCTAGCGAAGAGTAGGTTGCGCACGGGCAGGACGCCGAGGAGTTGATGCTCGCGGCCGAGCACGTAGGCGTATTGGACGCCGAACTCGATGTATTTTTTACGGTTGGTTTGGATGTCGTTCAGGATTTCTTCAACCGTCATATCGGCCTGAAAGGAGACGAACTCGCTGTACATAATGGCGCCGGCGGTGCCATCGGGGTAGGCCATGAAGCGGCGTGTTTCGTGGGCGAGATCTTCGTCGAGTTCTTCCAGGATCGCCTCGGAGTCGGCCTGGTCGAGTTCGTTCATCAGGTCGGCGCGGTCGTCGCTGTCGAGTTCAGCCACGAAGGGGGCGGCGACTTGGGCCGAGAGTTCTTCGATGATGTCGGCACCTTGGAAGTAGTAGACGCGTTCGAGGACTTCGGCACCTTGTTCCGGTGTGAGTAGACCGAAGAGGGCCTGGCGATCTTCGACGGACAAGCGGTCGATTAGTTTGGCAGTTTGATCGTGGTCGGCTTGTTGTAGCGTCCGGATTGCGGCGGCGGAGTCGCTCTTCTCGATTGCCTGGTGGAGTGCCTCGAGAATGCTGTCAAATTCGGTTATGGTGTCGGTCATAAGAAAAAGGTGTGAAATGGTAGGCTTTACAGGGGGCGTGATTCCCGCCAAGCAATATATATGCAAAATGCCGAAACAGTACGCAAAAGCCGAGTCTGCGCTTTATTTTAACAATGGCGAATGCAGGACATAGTTTTGAGCCGTTTCGGATCGCGCGGCACGTGGCCTGGTGGTCGCTTTTGGTGGTGCCGGTGTCGGTGTCGGTGGGAGCGATGGTGGCTTTGTTTTTATGGCTCTTGGAGCAGGCGACGCAGGCACGGCAGGCGCACATGTGGTTGATTTGGCTGTTGCCGCTGGCGGGAGTCGGCATTTACGCGCTCTATCGCTACTGGGGCAAAAACTCAGAGGCGGGCAATAATCTGATCATGGATGAGATTCATGCGCCTGGCGGGGGGATTCCCTTTCGCATGGCGCCCTTGGTTTTGCTCACAACGGTGGTGACGCATCTCTTCGGTGGCTCGGCTGGGCGCGAGGGCACTGCGGTGCAAATGGGGGGCAGTATCGCGGAGTATTTAGGCCAGCGTTTTGGGCTCTCGCGGGAGGATCGGCGCATTTTATTAATGTCGGGAATGGCGGCCGGCTTTGGTGCGGTTTTTGGCACGCCGGTGACGGGGGCAATCTTTGCGCTGGAAGTGTTGGCAATCGGGCGGATTAAATACGATGCCCTGTTGCCTTGTTTGTTTGCGAGTTTGTTGGCGGATGTGACCTGTCATACCTTTCCCATCCACCACACGCAGTATCATATCGCGTATTCGGCCCAGGCGGCGATCGGGTATTTTTCTTTGGATCTGGTTTTGCTGCTAAAGGTAGTGCTGGCGGGAGCCTGCTTTGGGCTGGCGAGTTATGCCTTTGCGGAGTTATCGCACTGGCTCAAGTCCACTTCGCAGGCGCTGGTGGCGCGGAAGTGGCTGATACCGGTGATTGGCGGCATCTTGGTCTTGGGCATCAGTGTGCTGATTGGCAGCTACGATTATTTAGGTTTGGGGGTGCGTTCGCCAGATCCGGAGGGGGTGAGTATCGTATCCGCATTTACGGCGGGCGGGGCGGAGCCCTTTAGTTGGTTTTGGAAGTTACTGCTGACGGCGATTACCTTGAGTTTAGGTTTTAAGGGCGGGGAAGTGACGCCATTGTTTTTTATCGGTGCCACCTTGGGGAACTCGCTGGCGCTATTATTGGGGGCTCCCGTGGATTTATTAGCCGGGCTGGGCTTTATCGCAGTCTTTGCCGGCGCAACGAACACACCGCTGGCTTGCACCATGATGGGGATCGAGCTATTTGGTGCGGAGAATGCGATCTATTACGCGGTTGCTTGCTTCGTGGCTTACTACTTTAGTGGGCACACGGGGATTTATCAGTCGCAACGAGTCGCTGTTTCGAAGTTTCACACCAGTGAGGTGAATGAGTCGACCTTGAAGGAAATTAAGCGCACGCACCGTCGTTATGGACGGAAAAATTGATTAGCACAGTATGAGTCAGGAAGCAGAATATAACGCAGCCATCGAGTTTTACAATCGTCACAGTGGTGCTGTGGAGACGGAGGATGTCTATGGGGAGGGCTTTCTGCGCTGGGCGTATGGGAATCCGTTGGGCCGCTTGACGGTGGCCGTGGCGGTGAAGCGTCTGTGGTTCTCGAAGTGGTATGGTTGGCGGATGGATGCAGCGAAGAGCCGCGCCAAGGTGAGGCCGTTTATCGAAAATTACCGAGTGGATGCCGATGAGTTTGCTGAGCCGGTCGAGCGTTACGGCAGCTTTAATGAGTTTTTCTACCGCAAATTGAAGCCGAGTGCGCGGCCGGTGGATTCCGACCCGGCGACGGTGGTCTTTCCCGCGGATGGGCGGCATCTGGGGATCGAGAATGTCGATCGGGCAGAGCGCTTTTACATTAAAGGGCAAGCATTCAATCTGGCGGCATTTGTCGGGGATGCTGCGCTGGCGCGTGAATTTGCGGGTGGTTCGATGGTGATCTCGCGCTTGTGCCCGGTGGACTATCATCGCTATCATTTTCCAGTTTCAGGTGAGGCTACTGCGGTGCAGATTTTGCCTGGCAGCTTGCGCTCCGTGAGTCCATTGGCGCTGCGCCGAAACCTTTCGATCTTGTGGGAAAATCGCCGTGCGCGCACCGTGGTGAACTCGGCAGGATTTGGTAAAGTGCTGGTGATGGAGGTCGGCGCGACCTGCGTGGGTGGCATGCATTCGACTTTCAGGCCGGGGGCGGTCGAGAAAGGTGCCGACAAGGGCTATTTCTCTTTTGGAGGCTCCTGTGTGACCACGATTTATCAAAAAGGCGCGGTTCAACTCGACGCGGACTTACTGGAACAAGCGGCCGTTGGGCGCGAAGTTTATGCAAAAATGGGCGAACGCTGCGCAGTGCAGGCGGATTAACTATAACTAGCGCTTCAATGATGTCTGCGGCGAAGTCGCGCTAGGCCTGCTGCTTGGATTCGCGCTATGGCTCTATTAGGACTGTGTGATGACTTGAATCTGAGCGCGTGCCTGCTGGAGCTGCTGAATTTGCTTTCGGCTGGCAAAAGAGAGTCCAGTCGAGAGGGCATCGGCTTCGGTTGCGCTGGGGGCGATCACGCTGAGACTTTTCCAGCTGTTGCCAGGGCGGCTAGTTTGGGGGTGAATCAAATGATGGAATGTGCCGTCTTCGGAGAAGCGGCTTCCGTAGCTGCCACTGGTGGCGAGAGCTTGGTTTTCGAGTTCGGCGATTTGGTTGTCCGCATTTGCTTGGGCTTATTGCTTCAGTCTGGGTTCCCAGGGGCTGAGCACTTCGTCGGCGATGGAACGTGCGAGGTCGCGAGTTAACAGTGACATGGCTTGATACTCGGACTGGAGGAAGTCTTGTGTGCTGCTGGCAGGTGTGGTGACAGTCGCGTAGGGGTTGTTGACGTAGGCGTTGGCAGTTTCTCTAATGCTGCGCTCTTTAAAAAAGTAATCGCCTTGATTTTGATTATAGAGGGAGACTATTGCAGTTAGAGAGAGGTCGAAATCGGCTGCAGTCGCGGTGTCTTCACTGCTACGGGCAGCGGCACTGCGCTCATATTTTGTTAAATTGACCAGTAGCACGGCGTCGGCGTCTTCTTCGCTAGTGACCAGTTGGCTGCGGCCGTCGCGAATGAAGGCATCGCGAATTTGGCGGCTGAGCAGTGCCTGTGCTTGTGGGGCGAAGCTGTCGTTTGTGACAGGCTTGATGTAGATCGATTTAAAGGGGAGCTCGGCAGGGTTGCCCCATTGATAGGATTTGCAGCCGCTGGCAAAGATCATAGTCAGCAATGTCAGTGCTGCGATGAGGGGAGTGCGTAGGGCATTTGGGAGCATCTTCATAATTGCAAGTAAAGTGGGTGCTGTGGCCGGCCGTTTTAGTCTGAAAGAATTTTGCGCAATAGGCTTGCTCCGGAGGTCGGTTTGACGCCGGCGTCGATATCGGCAATCCGTAAGCGTGCTTCATCGGCTGCTTCGGATTCGGGGGCGATGGTAATCGTTTCGTTGTAAAAGACTAGAGCTGCGGTGTTGTTGGCGCGGTAGTTGTAGTAGAAATCTCCCAAGCTGAGGCGACTGCGTGCGAGCAAGTCTTCCATGGAGTCGAGGTTGCTTTCGACTTTCCCGAGGTAGTTACTTTTGGGAAATAGAATCAGGAAGTCTTCGTAGTAGCTGATCGCTTGGCGGGTGGAGCCTTGGTCGTATTGGGCGCCTTTGACGAGATTTGAATAAGTCTCGGCCATGTTATAGTAGGCGTCGGGTGCGAGCATGCTTTGCGGGTAATAGTTGATCACGCGATCGAGTGCATCGATGGCCTCTTCCGGCTTTTCCTGCATTTCGGAGACGATCGCTATGTTCATTAAGGAGAGGGGCGCATAGTCGCTATAGGGGGCGTTGCGCACGATTTGCTCAAACTCGCGTGTGGCCTCGCCGTATTGTTTGAAGCCGGGGATGATCCAGAGGATGCGGCCGCGCGCGCCTTCCATGAGTGCGGTGGCACATTCGAATTGAGCGCCGATGACTTGATCGAAGTTTTCGTAACTGGGGTGTTTGGCGACGATTGTTTGGAAGCTGGTGAAGGCTTTGTCCCAGCGGCCTTTACTCATTAAAATTTGGCCATTATAATAGTGAGCTTCGGCGGCGGCTTTCGCAGTCGAGTATTTCTTTATAATTTTCTTAAACGTGCGCTGTGCAGAGCCTGTACTGCCCGCGGCTAGCTTTGCTTTGGCTGTTTCTAGAAGTGCACTGGCCTCAGCTTCTTGCGCAGGAGTTGCGACATTGAGCGAAATGATGTCTTCCTCCTCGCTCTGAAACCAAGTGAACGGGTTGAGGCTCGCTTGTAGCTGCAGGGCAGACGCGAGTAAAAAGCAAATTGCGAGAAGAGTGGAAGAGCTGCGTTGCATGGTATGCATAGTGTGTTGAGTGCCGATAGACTGCAATTTTAGGGCTGATTTATTGCCATTTGATCAGTGAGGCGCCCCAGGTCAAGCCTGCCCCGAAAGCGACGAGTAATACCAGATCGCCCGATTTTATACGGCCTTGTCGAAAGGCTTCGTCGAGTGCGATGCCGACCGAAGCGCCTGAGGTGTTGCCGAAGCGATCCAGATTATTGTGAAGTTGTTCCATCGGCAGTTTCATTCGCTTGGCCAAGCTGTCGATGATGCGCATGTTGGCTTGGTGGGGGATCAGTAGGTCGACTTGCTCGGTGCTATAGTCGTTACGTTCCAATACGTCTTGGCTGACTTGGCCCATCACGCGCACAGCGAGCTTAAAGATCTCTTTGCCGTTCATTTTTATGAAATGCTGGCGCGCTGCGACAGACTCTGCACTGGCAGGAATGGCGGAACCGCCGGCTGCTTGGAATAGAAGGCTGGGGTTGGAACCGTCAGAGCCTGTGATTGAGTCGAGCACTCCGACTTGCTGCTGCTCGGAGGGTTCTAAAATGACAGCGCTGGCGCCGTCGCCGAAAAGCACGCAGGTGGTGCGATCTTCAAAGTCTAAGATCGAGCTCATCTTTTCGGCGCCTACGATAAGGGCCTTTTTATAGGCTCCGGAGCGCAGCATATTACTGCCAGTGTTGAGCGCGTAGATGAAGCCAGAGCAGGCGGCCTGGAGGTCAAATGCGGTAATATTATTGAGCCCTAGCTTATGTTGGAGCAGGCATGCCGTGGAAGGAAAGGGCATATCGGGCGTCATGGTGGCGACGATGACGAGATCGATCTCGCTGCGATCAATGCCGGCAGCTTCGATTGCCTGTTCCGCGGCCTTTAGTGCCATGTCGCTGGTGGTTTCGTCTTCGGCGGCGAAGCGGCGTTCACTGATGCCGGAGCGTGTGCGGATCCATTCGTCCGAAGTCTCCACAATTTGGGCCATATCATCGTTGGTGACTACATTCGCGGGCGTGTACGCTCCAGTTCCGGTGATGATTACGGATTGAGTAGGCTGTGGCATTGAAATAAAAATTAAATTCTGCGTGAGTGGCCAGATGAAGCCTGCTCGCCTTTTATGTGGTGTCGGGCAGATTCTTCTAGATCAGATCACCCACTTGATTGATATCTGAGCCGATAGAGTCAATCATATCATGCATCACAACCTCGCGGGCGATCCGCAATGCATTGGCGATCGCAATATAATTAGAGGAGCCGTGAGATTTTAAAATGTTCCCTTTTAGTCCGAGTAGAGGTGCGCCCGCGTGTTGGTCGGGGCTGAGGCGTTCTTTCATGTCGCGAAAGGCTGACTTGGAAAGTGCGGCGCCGAGGATGCGTTTGGGATTGCGGACCAGCTCTTGTTTGATGGTGTCGCCGATGAAGCCGAATAGAGCCTCGCTGGATTTGAGCACGATATTGCCGACAAAGCCGTCGCAGACGACGACATCGACGTCGCCTTCGAATAGCTGAAAGCCTTCGATCGGACCGACATAATTGATCACCTTGTTGTTGATCTTTTGTAGGTCCATGTGGGTGGCATTGATCAAGCTGTTGCCCTTGCCCTCTTCGGTGCCGATGGTGAGTAGGGCGACGCGCGGACTGGTGCAGCCCAGTGCGGCCTTCGCATAGTTGGCGCCGAGCACTGCATTCTGGACGAGATTGAGCGCAGTGGACTCTGGGTTAGCGCCGACATCGATCAATACGAAAGGTTTGCGTCTACTAGGGATGATAATCCCCAGAGCTGGGCGATCTACGCCATCGAGTGGGCGTAGTCGCAGTGTGCCACCCGCCATCAGCGCGCCTGTATTGCCGCAGCTCACCACTGCGTCGGCCTTGCCATTGCGTAGTTGCTCGATCGCTTGCACCATCGAAGAATCTTTCTTCTTACGTAGTGCTTGGATTGGCTTTTCATCCATGCCGACCACTTCGCTAGCGTCATGGATGCTAATTTTCGCAGGATCGACCGAGGACTTGCGCACTTTGAGCAGTCGCTCGATTAAGCGGCCCTTGCCGCACAGAGTGAAGTCGCAGTCGAGCTTGAGCTCCTCGGTGGCATACAAAAGCCCACGGATAAATTCCGTGGGCCCGAGGTCGCTTCCCATGACATCGACCGCGATGGTGCATTTACCGTCGGGTGCGCGCATATAGGAAGTCAGATGTAAATGTTATGACGCGTCCGAGTGCTTAGACTTCGACATCTAGCACTTGGCGGCCACGATACATGCCATTGGCAGGGTTCACGCGGTGTGGGCGGAACAATGTGCCGTCTTGTGCGTCTTTTGACAATTGTGGCAGTGCGAAAGTTGTAGCACCACGGCGTTTACGGCTGCGTTGCTTGGATTGTTTGCGTTTTGGCTGTCCCATGGGATTTGTTTCTTAGATTAAATGTGTTTTACAGAGCTAGGCTGCTTTGGAATGCGCGGATTAAAGGCCTCAAATTCGCTCCGTCAAGCTCGCAATCTGGATATTGCGCGCTATTAGCAAAATTTAAGCACGGCATTGACCAGTTGATTGATACCAGCTTCGGCTTCAGTAATCGATTTGGCGAGCATATATGCAGGTGTGCTGACTACGCGATTTGCCTCGTCCACTACGATGGAGTCGACCTTGCAGGCGAGGTGGCGGGCGCCTTTAGCTTCTATGGCGGTGGCTGCATCTGAGTCATTTCCGATGGTCAATTGCACGTGTTGCGCCCCTAGGGCGCGTGCTGCCAGAACGGGGGCGATACACATGAAGCCCTGCGCTTTGCCTGCCTCGTGGGCGCTCTGGATCAGGTCGATCACTGCGGGGTCGACATCATAATCGGTGCCGTCGAAGGCGTAGCTGGAGAGGTTTTTGGCGACGCCGAAGCCGCCTACATAAATAAATGCGTCAAAGTTTTCGGCTCGTACATTGTCAAAGGGGAGGATTTCGCCGCGTGAGATGCGTGCTGCCTCGGTCATGACGTTGCGGTCTTCGTCTTCCAATTCTTCGCCAGTGGCGTGGTCGATGACATGTCTTTGTGCGATGTCGGGCGCGATGCAGCTGACTTCGGCGCCTGCCTTCGCTAGGGCCAACAGTGTGAGCACGGATTCGTGGATCTCCGCGCCGTCATAGACGCCACAGCCGGATAGTATAACAGCAACCTTGGTTTTCATCAGCCCCATCGATAGGAATTGCAGGGAGGGCTGCAATTCTGGAAATAGGAAATTTTTTTGCGGGGTTGCCTCGGTCCCGATATTTTGTCCGATTCTCCCTGTTTATGGCACTTCCCTCAAAACCCGCACCCACTTTTGACCGTAACTTCCTGATTGAATTGGGGGGTGGTATTCTTTTTCGCCAGGCAGAAAAGCTCTTTGAAGCGCATGCTGTCGAATCGGCCGAATGGGAGAGTCCTGTATTAAAAGGGCTAGTCGATGGGGGCGATACGGTCTATACGCCCGAGCTCAATTTGCGTTCGACGGTATTTGCCGAAAGCACTTGCTCTTGTCTGGATGGGCGTCGGCGTAAGGTATGCGTGCACGTGCTGGCGACAGCGCTGCACTATCAAGCACTCAAAGAAGAGGCGAAACATGCCAAAGTGGCCGAGGCTTTGGCTGCGACCCCCGAGCCTAAGCTCGCGCCGACTCCGGAGAAAGCGCCTAAATTGCCCCGCGTGCGTTCTATCAAGTTGGGTGCGGATGGATTGCTATTGCGTGTGTTGATCTTTTTGCCGCCGAACTTGGAAGAGGCGGCTGGGCGTGGCGCAATTGTGCTCAAGCTGGATGCCGCCGCCGGGCGTGAGATCTTGCCGCTAAATAAGCTCAACCCGCGTCAAAAGTATAAGGTGGCGCCGCAGCAGGTCGCGGTGCTCAAGCTGGTAGAGTCGTGGTGTGGTGGCAAGCTCTCGAGTTTGTTACAGCTTACGGGGGCACAACTGCGTCAGCTGCTGGATGCTGTGCGGGGAGAGTCGATTGTGTATTGGGTCAAGAAGCCCAACGCGCCCATTGATTGGGTGGGGGGCACATTGCCCGGGGTGCATGAATTTTTAGGTGAACCCGAGCTAGCCAAGCCCGAGCAGCCCGAACCGGAGCCAGTGACGCTCGATCCGAAGCCCGAGCCAGTGAAAAAACGCAGCTTTCCTGCCAACATAAGCCTACGCGAAAAGTCCAAGCCCAATCTGCGCCGGATTGCAGAGTCGAAGGGGGCGAAGCTATGGCAGGCCCGCAAGGCCGACTATCCCGTCGCCAGTGAAGCTGCCGCCTCGATGGAGCATTTTTCTCACAAGAGCGTGGTGGTCGATGGCTCGCCGCATTATCTCGCGATCCGTCTGCCATCTGGCGATACTGCCTCGGTGCAGCCCTTGCGCACGCTGTTGAAGGCCGAAGGCTTTATGCTCGAACCCAGCAATCGCAAGTGGTGGCTGCGCGATCGCCATAAGGTGCTCAACTTTCTGGCGGGCCATTGGAAAGCGCTGGAGCGCGACTGGCAGGCAGAGTTTACCGATAATTTTAAGTCCAAGTTGCAGGCTGTCGAAGTGTCAGCCTTACGGGTGGAGGCTAAAGAAGACGGCGGTAAATTCGCCCTTGAGGTGAGTCTCAGTCAGAGCACAGACGAGATGGAGCTGCGGCGCGCTTTGGCGAGTGGCAAAAACTACGTCGAAGCCGAGGGCGGCGCGATTACTTTGCTCGACCGCACGTCGGTTGAGCAATTGCATCAACTCGAACGCTCTGTCAGTGGCCAAGCCGACCGTCCCTTTACGCCCACTTTTTCCAAGCGCCTCGAAACGCAAGACTTGATCGATGTCGAAGACTTGTTGGACGAACTTTGCGAAGGCTGGCAGCCGCCGCAAGCTTGGCAGTCGCGCAGTCGCGCACTCAAGGAAGTCGGTGCTTTGGAGGCTGCGCCCATCCGGCCCGGCTTTGATGCCATTTTGCGCACCTATCAACGCATCGGGGTGGCCTGGTTCTGGCACCTCTACCGGCACCAGTTGGGCGGCATTCTCGCCGACGAAATGGGCTTGGGAAAAACTTTGCAGGCACTCGCATTGATTGAGTGTATTGTCACGCAAGGCTCGGGGCCGTCGGCTGGCAAGCCCGCCGCCAAGCGGCCTGCCTTGGTGGTTTGCCCGGCCAGTTTGGTTGAGAACTGGTTGCGTGAAACCGCGCGTTTTACCCCCAACCTGAAGACACACAAGCACCATGGCCCCAAGCGCGCCAAAGAGCCCGTGGTGCTGGAGGAATATGACTTGATTATCACATCCTACGGTACCTTGCGCCAAGATGCCGAACTGCTCGGCACGATGGACTGGTGTGTGGTGATTGGTGATGAAGCGCAGCATATTAAAAACCGTCGCAGCCAAAACGCCAAGACCTTGACCAGTTTGCATGCCGATGGGCGCTTTTTGCTGACGGGCACTCCCGTGGAAAACTCCCTCGATGATCTGCTCTCGCTCTTTAGCTTTCTCATGCCAGGCTATTTGCAAAAGCCTGCCGGCAAGATGTCGCAGGACGATAAGGCATGGCACAACAAACGCCAAGCCGAGCGCGCCGCCGCTTACATCCTGCGCCGCACCAAGAAAGAAGTGGCGCCTGAGCTGCCGGATAAGATCGAGAAGACCTTCTTCTGTGAGCTCGGCAATAAGCAACAACGCTTCTACCAAGACACCTTGGAGAAAACCCGTCGCGACATCTTTAATTTGGAAATGTCCGGTGCTAACGCCGGCCGTGTGCAATTTGCCGCCTTCACCGAGTTACTACGCCTACGTCAGGCCTGTGTGGACCCACGCATCCTAGACGAAGAATTTCCAGCCAAAGACTCGGCCAAACTGGCGGCCTTCGACGAAGTGCTGGATGAGTGTCTCGACGCTGGCAGCCGCATTCTAGTCTTTTCCAGCTTCGTGACCGCGCTGCAACTGCTGGCCGATCATTTAGAGCAGAAAGGCCACAAGTTTTGCTACCTCGATGGTAAGACTAAGAATCGCCTCGCTATCTGTGATCAGTTTAACGAGGACGAAAGCATTCCCGTATTTTTGATCTCACTGAAAGCCGGCGGCACCGGTCTCAACCTCACGGGAGCCGACACCGTCGTGCACTATGACCCATGGTGGAATCCCGCCGCCGAAGCCCAAGCCACCGACCGGGCTCACCGTATCGGCCAAACCAAGGTGGTGACTAGTATCAAGCTGATCGCTGCCAACACCGTGGAGGAAAAGGTGCTGGAGCTGCAGGCGAAGAAGGCCGAGATCTTGCAAGAACTCTTCGATGAGAGCAAAGCGGCGAATGCCAAGGTGAACCTCGACGACATTAAGAACCTCTTGAAGTAGAGGGTGGCCGTATCCTCGGTTCTTCGAACCGGGGGGCATCATTACAGCTCTTCGCTAAATATCTTTTCGGTAATCTTCCAGAACTTGCCTTGCTTGCGAGCGATCACAAATGCCGGCATGCGCAACTGCGGCTGTAATTGGATTGCTTCCTCAACAGAGCGTATCTGCACGGGCTGTTCGGGCCTTCGCAGGTGTGACCTTAGGAAGTTGATCGTGAACTTTTTCTGGCTGATCGAGTTGTTCAGGTAGTGCATCTCTGATAGGAATTGCGCGTCGTAGTCGTAATACTTTACCTGCAAATAGGGAGTTCCTTTTTTGTCGACGCGCTCCAGCATCTCAATCGAGTCAGGTGTGAGCACATGGGCGTCTTTGGAGAGGCGGGCTTGTTTGAGTTTTACATCGGGGTCGATCAGCACGTTACCGCAGTGCGGGCAGTCGCGCGCAGTGATATCATTTTGAGCGCCGCATTGCTCACAAATTTTAAAGCGGAAGCGATAACCGCAGGGGGTGAATACGTAGGTCTGAGGGTTGACTTGACCGCCGCGGCAGATGCGACCGAAATGCTCGATCAGATTGCCAGCCTCATCGACGATACCCCAGAAATCATTGACGAAGCCGCATTCGGGGCAGGGCACTTGCACCGGAACCGATTCGGATTCAGTCTTTTTCTCGCCCACCTCTGGGCTGAAAATGCTATGCCCCATTCCAGTATAATCTAATACCAAGCAGTCTTTTTTGCCAGTATCCAGCCGCAGACCACGACCTATGATTTGTTGGTACAAACTAATGGATTCAGTGGGGCGCAGGATCGCGATCACATCCACGTGTGCGGCGTCGAAGCCAGTGGTCAATACGGATACGTTGACTAGATACTTGAAGGCGCGCTGCTTAAAATCGTTTACGATTTGGTCGCGCTCGCTCAGTTCGGTGGAACCGATGACGAGTCGCGCCTGACCGGCGGGCAGGAAATCCATGATTTCTTGCGCGTGTTTCACGGTGGAGCTGAATATCATGACGCCCTCTCGCTGGTCGCGCTCGGTAATGTCGATGATGTTCTTTATGATCAGGGGCGTGAGGCGTCGCTGTTGGTGTAGCACTTCTTCCACTTGGGCCATGGTGTAGGCTTGTCCGCTCTGGCTGAGTTCAGAGAAATCATAGCTGGTGACGGGGATGTCGACTTTGACTGGTGGCGTCAGATATCGATTCCGGATCATATATTCCAGCGGCAGGTCGTAGATGCAGTGTTTGAAAAAGCGCGGCTCTTTAGTTTTTAATTCGCCGCGCAGTGCGTAGTTATAAATCCAGCCGAGCCCTAAGCGATAGGGCGTGGCCGTCAGGCCGAGAATACAAATGCGCGGGTTGTTCAACTTGAGTTGTTTGATAACTTTGGCATATTGACTTTCCGGCTCCAGTCCAATGCGGTGACATTCATCGATCACCACCAGCGTGAAATCATTAAAGAAGGATTCGCGCGCTTTGGCGACCGATTGAATGCTGCCAAAGATTACCTTGTGTGCGTGATCTTTTTGATTGAGCCCCGCCGAATAGATGCCTGCTTTGAGGCCATAGCTTTCGTATTTAAGATGGTTTTGCTCGACCAGTTCTTTAACGTGGGCGAGCACCAAGACGCGGCCTTTAGCAATCTTGGCGAGTTCCGCGATGACCAGGCTCTTGCCAGCACCGGTCGGCAACACAATGACTGCTGGGTTGCGGCGTCTCCTGAAATACTGGAGTGTACGATCGACTGCTTCTTGTTGGTATGAGCGGAGTGAATACATCAGTCGGTGTATCTTTGGAGCCTTTTTTGCCAGCATCGCGGTCGTCGCGGCCGGGCTCAAGTAATGATACTACGTGGGCGTTTGCTAGTTTTACCGATGCCAGGATTGAAAGTATTAGTTGGATCCAGCTGTTGGTAGAACGCCTTGAGTTGCGGTTCGGCTTGGTAGAGGTGCCCGACATTGTGTTCGGCAGGATATTTCGCGCCTTTCGCGTCGAGGCGTTCTAGTAGCAGCGCTTTCATTTCTTTGAGGTCGGTGCCTTTTTTGAAAATATAGTCACGGTGGAATACGTGACACATGAAATGCCCATAATCAAGTGAGAGGTCTAAGTGCTCGCTTACTTCGGGTGGGAGCGTTTCGACCCAATCGGGGTCACTGCCCAGCAGTGCGACGTCGAGCGCCAGCACCTCTTCAGTTTGTTTTTGGTGCACGTTTTGATAGCGTATTGCAGCGCCGGCCGCGGCGAAGCGGTGGAGCATGGCGGCCTCTTGTTCTTTGGGCGTGCACTCGAAGAAATCCACGCCCTGGCGCTGGCTCCATTGCTCGCTTAGATAGCGGCGCGCTTCTTCGATCCCACCGTCCGACATACTGAGGATTAGGTAGTATTTAAAGCGATCGCGGTATTCGAGTAGGCGTTTCGGTAAGTGCTGCGGAAATAGACGGCTCGCGTGATACAGGCTGAGGTCGGGCAGGAACTTTGGTAAGAAACTGAGCTTGTTGAGCCGGTATTCGACCGCCGATTTGAGCGCGTAGGCCGCTGGTAAGCGACGCGTGCCGATGTATTTGATGGATAGAAAGACATCTTTGCCGTAGCGCTCGGCCACGGTAAAGATGTCTCGGTTCATATATTCGCACATCTCGGGCAGTTCTTTGAATTGCCCGAGAATATGTGTGCGCAGTGCGGTGAAGTCGTTCGGGTTATTACTACCGAGGAAGAATACCTGTTTTTTCTTGGGCATCGGGTAGGTGTCGACGCGCACGGCAAAGGCCGCGACCTTGCCCGCGCTGCCGCTCACATCGCAAAGTCGTTTCGGGTCTGCGTTGTAGCGGTTGGGCGCATCGGTCTCGAGGTCGCGAATGCGGTCGGCGTATTCGCGGTCGGAGGCCGGGGCATCCCATGCTTCTAAGTCGGCATCGTCGATCCGCCCGCTTTCCAGCCGTTCAAAAATCTCTTCCGGTGTGTCGCCTAGGCCCTTGATACCTAGCTTATTGACCAAGCAGAGTTTGCCGTCGGCGTTTACTTGGGCGAAGAGCGAGAGCGTGGTGTAGGAGGAGCCACGCTTGCAGAGCGCGCCGCCGGCATTATTGGCGATGCCACCCACGATGGTGGCGCCAATGGTGGTGGATCCGATCACGGAGTGCGGTGCGCGTTGGAGCGGTGCCAGTTGGTTTTCCAGCTCGTGTAAGGTGGTGCCCGGAAAGGCGAGTGCCTGCTTGCCGCCGGCGAGTAGGATGAGTTTCTTGAGCCGCGAGGTGTTGATAATGACGACTGGGCGCCCGTAGTCATCGCCGCTGGGGCAGGAGCCTTCAGTGAGGCCAGTCTTGGCGCCTTGCATGATAATTGCGCAGCCGTTGTCGACGCAGACTTGTAGCACTTGCCATTGTTGTAGCAAAGTTTGAGGAAAGGCGACTGCGAGTGCGCCACCGATGCCAGAGCGAAAGCCTGAGCGATAATAGGCCGTCTTCTTTTCGCCGGTGTAGAGATTGCTCGCGCCCAAAATGGTGCGAAATTGCGCAAGGATATCAGTTTGCTGAGTCATGGGGGATTTTATAACTGGGAAACCAAGCACATTGTCAGATGCGTGAGCTGAGAAAAGCTTATTCGCTGTTCTTAATTTGAATGTGCCGGATCGAGAGTTGAGTTAGGGCGGCGAATTTATTGCGCCGCTCCGGCGTCGGTCGGGAGCGTCGTGGGCTTGAGCCACACATGCTGATAGGGGTGGTAATCGAGAATATTGGGCGACCAGCCTTGCACGGATTCGTCGATCAGCATGCTGCGCACATAGAAGTAAATTGGGATAACGGGCATTTCCTCGATTAGGATCTTTTCGGCCTTTTGGAACAGATCCAAGCGTGCTTTGGGGTCTTGTTCGGTGGCGGCTTGTCGAATGAGTTGATCGTATTGTGCGCTGCCCCAATTCGTGTGGTTGTTGCCATTGTCGCTGGTGATTAGGCTGAGGAAGGTGTTGGGGTCGACGTAGTCGCCGATCCAGGCGGCGCGCACGATGTCGAAGTCGCGGGCTTTGCGGGTGGCGAGGTATACTTTCCACTCTTGATTGTAGAGGCCGATGTCGATGCCGAGTTCCTGTTTCCACATCTGCTGGATGGCCACTGCGACTGTGCGGTGCGATTCGCTGGTGTTGAACAGCAGCTCAAAGGTGGGGAAGCCTTCGCCGCCAGGGTAGCCGGCTTCGGCCAGTAGTTGGCGCGCGAGTTCGGGATCGTAGGGTAATTTGACTTCGGCGCTATAGCCGCCGGTGTTGGGCGGGGTGAAATGATAGGCGGGCTTTTGACCTGCTTTGAGTACATGTTCGGTGAGAGCTTCGCGATCGATCGAGTAGGCGAGCGCTTTGCGCACGCGGGCATCTTTGAGGGGGCCGTGCTCGGTGTTGATGGCGTAGTAGTAAACGCCTAGGTAGGTGTCGAAGCGCATACGCTCGGGTTGGTTTTGGCGATACCAGTCGATTCGTGGGATCGGAACTGTGCTGGTTATGTGTAGTTGCTGCGTTCGAAAAGCGCGCTCTTCGGCGTCGATGGCGATGGGTAGAAAATGGATGCCCTGGAGACGGACGCTTTCTTGGGCAGTGTAATAAGGGTTTTTGGTGACGTGGATGGAGTGGTTGAGCCGCCAGGTGTCGAGCTGGAAAGGGCCGTTGCTGACGAGGTTGTCAGGCTTGGTCCATTTGGAGATGCGATCTGTCATGCCGCCGTGCGCGAGCACGCTGGCTTTGTGTAGCGGGAACCATGTGTAGTGGGTGGGGAGGCTGAGTAAATAAGGAGTGGGCGCTTCCAGCTCGATGATGAGCGTATGTGGGTCGGGCGAGCTGAGGCCGACTTGTGCAAAATTTTGCAGCTCGCCTTTGTTGAAGGCTTCGGCGCCGCGAATGCAATAGAGCATGTAGGCGTAGGGTGCACCCATGGCGGGGCTGAGTATGCGCTCGTAGGCGAAAAGGAAATCTTCCGCAGTGAGCGGATCACCATTGGACCAGCGGGCGGCGGGATTTAGGTGAAAGGTGTAGCGTAGTCCATCGGCAGAGAGCTCCCATGACTGTGCGACGCCAGGCTCGATTTCTAGTGTTTCGGGGTGCACAGTGGTGAGCCCTTCAAAGAGGGAGAGCAGCACGTAGTGCTCCGTGACACCTGTCACGATGTGTGGGTCGAGCCCTTCAGGCTCGGTGCCGATCCCGATATAGAGCTCCTGTTCTGCGTTGCCTTTCTCGACGTTGCTCTGGCCTTTGGCGCAGCCTAGGAAGCTCGCGCAAGCGATGGCGGAAAGTAGGGTGAAGCAAAGAGGCAGAAATTGAATGCGCATTTGCACCTAGGCGATAAATGTCGCAAGCGAGCCTCGCAAGAGGAAAGGGGGCGATGTCCCAAGGAGTATTGCTTTGTGGGCGCAGTGCTTGTCGACAGCCGATGTAGAGCCTGAGCCTGTCGGTGGCGTTCGGCGAGCGGATACGCCTCCTTTAGGCGTTCAGTTCGACTAATTTCGCCATGATTGCCTTTTGAGCGTGGAGACGATTTTCGGCTTCGTCGAAGATGATGCTTTGTGGGCTATCGAGCACTTCTTGGCTGACTTCTTCGCCGGCGTGGGCGGGGAGGCAGTGCATGAAGTAGGCCTCGCTTTTGGCTAGGGCGAGTAGTTCGCGGGTTACTTGATAAGGGGCCATTTCGGCTTTGCGTTTCTCGGCTTCGGCTTCGTCGCCCATGGAAACCCAGACGTCGGTGTAGATGACGTCGGCGTCTTGGAAGGCGGCTGTGGGATCGGTCGTGAAAGTGTAGTTTAATTCCAGTCCGTCGGCTTTGAGAGCCTCATCGATTTCGCTGCCGGGCTCAAAACCTTCGGGGCCTGCCAGTACGATCTCCATGCCGAACATGGCGGCAGTATGAATCCACGAGTTGGCCATGTTGCTGGCGCAGTCGCCGAGGAAGGCGACTTTTTTGCCTTTGAGCGTTTCGATATCCATGTCGTCGGGCGAGTAGCGCTCCAACAGAGTGAAAATATCGGTGTAGAGTTGGCAGGGGTGGTTAAAGTCGGTCAGGCCGTTGACAATGGGCATGCTGGCATGCGCGGCAAAGTCTTCGATGATGCTGTGGGCAAAGGTCCGGATGACGAGGCCGTGCAGGTAGCGCGACATAACTTTGGCGGTATCTTCGATGGTTTCGCCGCGTCCGATCTGAGTGTTTTGTGAGTTGAGCACGACGGGATGTCCGCCGAGTTCATGCACGCCGACTTCGAAGGAGATCCGGGTGCGGGTGCTGCTCTTGTAAAAAAGTAGGCCCCAGGATTGAGTGCTGAGTGGCTGCGCCGAGCTGGCCCGTTCGGCTTTGAATTGCTTGGCCAACAGGAATACCTGTTGGGCCTGTTCGAGGCTGAAATCGGTTTCTTTTAAAAAGTGGTGCATGACTGGGGGAACATCGAGGGTTCGAGCTCGAACCCTGAATGTTGAGTGTAATGGTTTTTATTAAAGGAGTTAGAAATGATTTAATATTCGAAGTTTAAGCTTCGGTGTTGGCGAAGATGGCATCGAGGATTTCGACGGATTCGCTGAGTTGTGCGGGTGTCGCGATGAGTGCGGGCAGCAAGCGAACGACGTTGTTGCCCGCGGGGACGACGAGTAGCTTTTTCTCACGGGCGGCCGCTGTGATGCTGAGGTTGAGGCCTTCGGGCTTGAGCACGAGGCCGACCATGTATCCAGCACCCCGTATGCCAGCAATCAGCTCGGGATACTTTTGGGCGAGTTTTTGTAGTTGAGCGTGCCAGGCCGGGCTGTTGGCAGCCACCTGTTGGATGAGTTGCTCCTCTTCGATAATGTCGAGGGTGGCGTTGGCAGCGGCACAGGCGAGCGGGCTGCCCCCAAAAGTCGTGCCGTGCGAGCCGGGCTGGAAGAGCTCGGCGTAGGGCTCCGAGACCCAGATGGCGCCGATCGGGAAGCCGGCGCCGAGGCCTTTGGCCATACCGATCGCGTCGGGTTGGACGCCGCTGGCTTCGAAGGCGAAAAAGTGTCCACTGCGGCCGATGCCGCATTGCACTTCATCCAGCATGAGCAGTGCGCCCCGCTCGGTGCAGAGTGCCCGTAATTCTTGTAGAAAGCTGCTTTCGGCTGGGAAGAGGCCACCTTCGCCTTGTATGGATTCGATGAATACGGCGGCTACGGAGTCGTCGACTAATTGGTCGAAACTCTCGATGTTGTTGAGCTCACCAAATTTAAAGCCTTCCAGCATGGGCCGGAAGCCGCCTTGGATCTTTTCCTGAGGTGTGGCGCCCATACCGCCGAAGGTCCGTCCGTGGAAGGCATTTTTCGCGGCGACGACTGTGAAGCGTTTGCCTTCTTCGCCGCTCAGCTTTTTTCCGTGCAGCCGTGCTAGTTTGATCAAAGCCTCGTTGGCTTCGGCGCCGCTATTGCAGAAGAGCGTCCGGCCAGGGCCAGCTTTAGCAACGAGGCGGTCGGCGAGCTTTTGCTGTCCGGGGATGCCGTAGAGGTTGCTGCAATGAGTGAGTGTGGCGGCTTGGGTATGCATTGCCGCCACCCATTTCGGGTGGGAGTGCCCCACAGAAGTGACGGCGATGCCGCTGCCAAAATCTAAATACTCGTTGTCGGCGTCGTCGTAGAGATACACGCCTTGGCCCCGCACGGCGTTAAACGCGGGCGGGCCGTAGTTTTTGATGAGTGTCGGATGGTGCTTCATGGGAGGAAAAAGTTGGCTGGTTTTCTGTTTGTCAGTTTTCGGTTGAACTGAGGAACGGTAAACTGAAAACGGGTTAACCGAGTCGAAAGGCTCGCTACGTATTAACGATTTCGGTGCCGACGCCCTTGTCGGTGAAAATTTCCAGTAGTAGGCTGTGGGGCTGCTCGCCGTCGATAAAGTGGACACGGTGCACGCCACTGCGGAGCGCTTTGACGGCGCTGTCGGTTTTGGGAATCATGCCTTTGTTGATGGTGCCATCTTGGACCAGGCCGGCGACATCGTCGGCGTTGAGTGAGGAGATTAGCGAGGTGGGATCATTTATATCCTTCATCAGTCCGGGCACGTCGCAGAGGTAGACGAGGCGTCGGGCGCGCAGCGCGGCGGCCACACGACCTGCGGCGGCGTCGGCGTTGGTGTTGTACACTTGGCCGTCTTCGTCGCAGGCGATGGGCGAAATGATGGGGATGTAGCCATCGTTGAGTGCTTTTTTGATGATTTTGGTTTTGACGGTATGCGTCTCACCGACGAAACCCAGATCGAGTTCTTCGCCGTCCACGACGACTTGTTTCTTATCGCAGACCAGGATGTTGTTACCCGGAATCGCGAGTGGGCGGGCGTTTTTGGCCTGCAGGATTTCGCAAATCTCGAGGTTGACGATTTTGTTGAGAGTGTGGTCGACCACTTTGACCGACTCGGCGTCGGTGACGCGAAGACCGTGCTCGAAGCGTGTTTGCACATTGGATTCAGCCAGTGCGCGTGTGATGGCTTTGCCGCCGCCGTGTACGACCACAACTTTGATGCCGGCCGCATGCAAGAAGGCGATGTCGGTGGCGACACGGGTGCGCACCATCGGGTCGGCATCGTCCATAAAGGCACCACCGTATTTCACCACAAAGATCGCATCGCGAAAGCGTTGGATGTAGGGAAGCGCTTCAAGCAGCACGGCTGCCTTAGTGGTGACGTCGAGTTGGGAAATATCGGACATTATTCGGATTTATTGAAGTCTACGTAGGCCTCACTGAGATCGGAAGTGAGTAGGCGGAAGCTGCCGCTGCCTTGGTTTAGATTGAGAGTGATACGGAAGCGTTTTTTGGACACGATCGCTTTCCACTGGGCGAGGTTGCTGTCTTGGGGGAGTCCACCGATGAGGGCGGGCACATCGTCGTAGTGGATGTCGAAGCATGCTTCTTTGAGTCCGACCCGGGCGTAGCCGGCGGCGTCGGCGAGGCGGCCCCAGTTTGGGTCGGAGCCATACCAGGAAGTCTTGACCAATAAGGAGTTGCCCACGGCGCGAGCCACTTTTTCGGCGTCCTGTTCGCTTTGGCAGCCTTCGACGACTAATTCGACCAGTTTGGTTACTTTTTCACCATCGCCGACGATTTTTTCCGCCAGAGCATCGCAGACCTGGAGCACGGCCTCGCGGAAGGCTTGCAACAGTTCGGGTGAATCGTTGGGCACCAAGCCGGACTTGCCGTTGGCGAGTAGTAGCACGGTGTCGTTGGTGCTCATGTCGCCGTCGATTGAGATACGGTTAAAGGTCTGATTGCAGGCTTGGACCAGAGTATCTTTCAGCGCGGCGTTGTCCACCTCCAGATCGGTGGTGAGGAAGGCGAGCATGGTGGCCATATTGGGCTCGATCATGCCTGCGCCCTTGGCGATGCCCGCAATGGTGAGTGTTTGGCCTTGGTAAGTGAAGCGTGCTGTGGCGCACTTGCGCCGGGTGTCGGAGGTCAGAATGGCATCGGCTGCATCCAGCGAGGCCTGTGTTTCTGAGCTGAGTGCGTGTGCGGCCGCGGCGATGCCGGATTTAATTTTGCCCATGGGCAGCTTGCGTCCGATGCGCCCGGTCGAGCAGACCAAAAAAGGCGAGCCGATACCGGTCTCCAGCTGTGCGATCGCGGACATTTCCTTGGCGTCGCGCATGCCCTGTTCCGCTGTAGCTGCGTTGGCATTACCGCTATTGGCAACAAAGCCGGCGACCTTCATGTTGGGCTGTGAGAGGATTGCCTTGCACACGTGCACGGGGGCGGCACACACATCGTTGAGCGTGAAGACCCCCGCAGCATTGCAAGCTTGCTCGGCTGTCACCAATGCCAGATCGAGTCGTTGGAGGTCGCCCTTCTCCCGGATGTCCGCGGCGACACCCGCGGATTTGAAGCCGGGGCAGTCGGCGATACCTTGTGGATTTTCGATTAGCTGAACTTGGATCATTAGGATGAGGGCTGAGAGCTGAGATTAGAGTAGGCCAGCGGTTTCTTCGAAGCCGAACTTTAGATTCATGAGTTGGACGGCTTGGCCACTGGCCCCCTTGATGAGGTTATCGATGACAGAATTAATGATGAAATTGCCCGTGCGTGGGTCGTACACCGCGGATATGTCGGCCCGGTTAGTGCCGGTTACGTGTTTGGTGTCTGGAAAGGTGCCTGTGGGCAGCACGGATACGAAAGGCTTGCCGCCGTAGGCCTTTTCCCAGGTGTCGTAGACGCTATTTAGAGAGTCTTTGAGCTTGGCCTTGGCCACGATGGTGGTGGAGATACCGCGTGACATGGGGGCGAGGTGTGGGTTGAACTGCACGATGCAGTCGGCGAAGGCAGCTTTTTCGAGTTGCTCTTCGATCTCGGACAGGTGGCGGTGCTTGGGCATACCATAGCCCTTCATGCTTTCGTTGCGCTCGCAGTAGATGAAGTCTTCGGCGACCTTACGGCCGGCACCGCTGACGCCACTGTAGCTATTGATGATGATTCCCTTGGGGTCGATCAGTCCCGCTTTGAGCAAGGGGACCAGTGGCAATTGAATGCTGGTCGGGTAGCAGCCCGGGCAGGCAATCAGCGAGGCGCTCTTCCATTTGTCGTCGGCGAGTTCCGGGATGACATAGGGAGCGGCTTCCAGTAGGTGTGGTGCCGGGTGTGCTTGGCCGTAATAGTCTTCGTACACCCGAGTCGAGCCGAGGCGGAAGTCCGCGCTGAGGTCGATCACCGTTTTGCCGGCTTGATAGAGTGGATCGGCAAACTCAGAAGCCACGCCGTGGGGGAGGGCGAGAAAAAAGATGTCGATCTCCGTGGAGGCGGCGAGCTCCGCCGGATTGGATGCGGTAAAAGACAGGTCGCCCACCAGATGTCGCAGGGCCGGCATTTGATCGCCCACTAATTTACCTGCCAGCGAGCGCGAGGTCACTGCCGTCAGTTTGACATCCGGGTGCCGGGAAAGAAGCCGGACCAGTTCTTCGCCGGAGTAGCCCGAGGCGCCTATGATTGCTGCATTCATGATTGTATTAGTGATTTTAAGTGGAGCTAATGAAACGAAAAAACCCTCCAAGGCACGCTTGCGCGGCTTTGGAGGGTTGCAAAAAGAGATGCGACCATTGCCGCCGCGGCGGTTTAACGTTTCGAGAATTGGAAGCGCTTACGTGCACCAGGTTGGCCGGCTTTCTTACGCTCACGAGAGCGAGGGTCACGCTTCATGTGGCCTTCTTGCTTGAGAGGCACGCGCAAATCTGCGTTCAGCTTCTCAAGAGCGCGGGCGATACCGAGGCGAACTGCACCAGCTTGGCCGTTGAGGCCGCCACCTTGTGCTTTTACGGTGATGTCCACTTGGTCGGACATCTCAACTGTCTTCAAAGGAGAGAGGGCTGCGTTAGCAAATTCTTCAGTCTTGAAGTAGGCGAGAGGCTCGGAGCCGTTAACGACTACCTTGCCAGTGCCGCGAGTAAGGCGGACGCGTGCGGTGGCAGTCTTGCGACGGCCGACGGTTACAAATGTTTCTTCGCTCATGGTATTAAAATTGGGCTATTAAACCAAAGGTTTAGGCTGTTGTGCTTCGTAAGGATGCTCGGCACCAGCGTGGATTTTAAGTTTCTTGATCATTGCGCGACCAAGCTTGTTGCGTGGGAGCATGCCTTTTACAGAGTGCTCGATGATGAACTCAGGCTTTTTAGCGCGCATATCGCTCATGCTGACGTGGCTTTCGCCGCCCATCCAGCCAGAGTAGAACATGTAGCTCTTGTCTGTGTTCTTTTTGCCGGAGACTTTAATCTTCTCAGCGTTGATAACCACAACGAAGTCGCCTGTGTCAGCGTGCGGTGTGTAGGTCGGCTTGTGGCGACCGCGGAGCACGTTGGCAATTTTTACGGAAATGCGGCCGAGTGTTTCGTTGGCAGCATCGACAACATACCATTCTTTGGTATGGTCTGATTTAGTAGCTAAAGTCGTCTTCATGATTTTTGGAAAAGCGGTGAACAGTAGAATCGAGTGGTTCCCTGTCAATGGGAATTTCTGGGTTTTTTCTCACTATATAAATGGTGAGTGTGCAGGCCTAGGTGAAATTGTACAAATGACAACCGAATTCGATGCCTAGCAGAATTTTATTGCAAATGCTCTGTGGCTCTTCATTTTGCGCTGTTTTTCCCAATTGAACACATATACGGAGGAATACGACTTTGAGAGACGACTATTTAAGAGAAGCGCAGAAGAAAATCACAGACCCGATGATTCTGGTCAACGTGGTGTCCCGCCGTGCCAAGCAACTGAAGAGTGGCTATAAGCCACTGATTGAGTCTTTGGAGCGACTATCTGCTGAGGATATGGCGCTGCGTGAGATCATGGAAGGTAAGATTACGTATCAGCTATCTGAACCTGTAGAGGACTAAGCGCTGTCTTGTTTTCCTTTTTTCCTGTTATAGATACTATATTCCTCGTATCGAAACAGGATTCTATTGTATATTATAATAGTGTGCCCTCTACGTTTTTCCCGATAGAGGGAGCCCCATAACGTGTGCGCCAAAAAAAAGTCGAAGGATCACCTGCGGGAAATCCGTAATGGTAAAGCTCACCACAATTATTTTGTGGGCGATAGTTTTGAGGCTGGTCTGGTGTTGCAAGGCACCGAGGTCAAGGCGATCCGTGATGGGGATGCGCAGATTAGCGAGGCATTTTGCCGCGTGGAGAAGGGGCAGGTCTGGATGTATAACTCCCACGTCGGAGAGTATAAATTCGGCAATTTTCAAAATCACCCACCACGCCGGAAGCGCAAGTTGCTCTTGCACAGGCGTGAGATCCACAAATTGTTTGGTGCGATGGAGACGGGGGGTAAGTCCTTGATTCCAATACGCATCTATATCAAGCACGGCTTGATTAAGATCGAGATTGCGCTTTGCACTGGTAAAAAGCTGCATGATAAGCGCGAGACTCTGAAAAAGAAAATCACCATGCGCGAAGCCGAGCGCGATATGCGCGACTATCGCTAAACTATTATGTCAGCACGTTCTATTCTCGTCCAAGCGCCCGCTAGTACCTCAAATTGCGGGCCGGGCTTTGACACCTTGAGCATTGCGCTGTCGCTGTATAATTTTGTGCGACTGATTGAGCGCAATGACACTAAAATTTGTGCCCTCGAAGCGGCCCATGAGGGCACGCAGCAGATGATCGAGTGTGCGGCAGGCGCTTTTGCGGCCGCCGCTGAGGTCGAGGTAATCGGATTCGATTACGAGATTTGGGGCGATGTGCCCGAAGCGCGTGGCTTGGGTTCCAGTTCAACTATACGTGCGGCAATCGTGGCGGGCTTGAACAAGTTGCACGGCGATCCATTGGACTTGGAAGCGATGATTCGCCTGACTACCGACTTAGACAACGCGCCCGACAATGCCTGTGCTGTATTTGCAGGCGGATTTTGCATTGCGCGCACCGAGCCACAAACTTTTGCCTATCGCGAGCACGTGCGGTTTCCCTTGCCAGAGTCGCTGGTTTTTGTGGCAGTTTCGCCCGATTATAAAGTGCTGACTGAAAAGTCGCGCCGAGTCTTGCCAGACACGATCCCTTTTAAGGACGTCGTGCGCAGTGCGAATAGCTTGGCTTTTTTGGTGGGAGTCTTAGTCGCGGGTGATTTTGAGCGTTTGGACGGCGCGGTGAATGATTATATACATCAGCCTTATCGTGAGTTGCTGAATCCATACGGACACGAAAGCATCGAAGCTGGCTGCCATGCCGGTGCCTACACGGGGTGGCTGAGTGGGAGTGGTTCGACGGTCGTCTGCGTGACTAGCGAAGATAAGGCACTCGCAGTGGCCGCCGCGATGGAGCAAGTGTATGCGGGCAATGCCGTGCAGAGTCGTGCGTATCGCTTGTTGGCTGATAATCGTGGTCTGACTGTGACTGTGGAATCGTAGTTTGTGGCTGTACCAGGTTGAGCTTAGGAGCTCGCCTGTCTCCGGGATCTTGCATTTCGTCGATTGACCTCTTGAACTTTTTTGCTTCATCTATTGTCAGTGAATGACCCAAACCGAGATTTTAACGAAGTAATCCGTACCATTCGTAAGGACGATCCGCGGTATGCGCGCGGTGCTTATTATTTCTTACGACAAGCGCTGGATTATAGCTTAAAGGAAATGCATAAAAGCGGCGATCTGGATAAGTCTAATCACTTGACCGGGGAGCAGTTGCTCGAAGGCATTCGTCTGTATGCGATTGACCAGTATGGCCCCATGGCACGGCCTGTGTTGGAGTATTGGGGGATCCGTGAATGCCGCGACTTTGGTAATATCGTCTTTAACCTGGTCGAATGCAAGGTGTTGGGGAAGACCGACCAAGATAGCGTGGAGGACTTTTCCGGAGGCTATCAGTTTGCCGCCGCATTTGACCGGCCCTTTCGGCCCGAGCGAATTAAGCCAACGATTAAGAAGCCTCGAATGGGCTAGCAATCTCCGGAGCGGCCAATCAGATTAAGCTTCTAACTTGCAGCGGATTCTTGCAAACTTCTGCTTGAATGGCACGCCGCAGATCCAGTCAGTCGCCCGAGGAAGATTTTCCCATGACGCCCATGATCGATATGGTCTTCTTGCTGCTGGTTTTTTTTATGACGGTCAGCACCCTCGCGCAGGCCGACCGTGCGAAGAAGCTAGATTTGCCAGAGTCCGCACAAAGTGATGTGCCTGATGCCGAGGACCTGCCCAATCGCGGGACGATTTCGCTAGATGCCGAAGGTGTGATCTATCTAGGCACTCAGCCAGTATCCTTGAGTGATATGCAGGGGCAAATGAAGGCCTCATTGGAGGCGAATCCTGAGTTGCGCATTCACCTGCGTGCGGATGAGGCGACCGCCTATCGTGAAATTAAGAAGGTGCTGCAAGCCTGTGCCGAAGTGGGTGCCTATGAGGTGATCTATGCAACCTATCAAATGCAATAAGCAGTATGGCGAAACTGAAGAGAAAAGCAGATGAAAAAGTCGGCGTCGCGATCGCACCGATGATCGATGTCGTCTTTTTGCTTTTGATCTACTTCATGGTGGCATCGACCATGGAGCAGCAGGAGGCCGATCTTTCTTTTCAGTTACCAGGCTCGGTCGAGCAGGAGGAGCCGTTGGATTTGCCCGATGAACAGATCATTGAGATTCGCGACGATGGGCAAGTTGTGGTCAATGATTATCCCTACGATGCGCCAGAGGCTCAGCGCTATCAAGAGCTGGCTGCGATGTTGACCCGCTTTCGCGAAGCAAGTGCTGCCAATAAAGTTGAAGCCATTGTCACCATTTCGCCGGCCGAAACCGTGTCGCACGCGCAAATTGTGAAAGTGATGGATGCCTGCTCGCTGGCTGGCATTGATGCGGTGAATTTTGCCTTGGGTGATGATACTTAGCCGAATTAGCCCTTCAGGAATTCCGTAAGTCGCTCGGCGGTTAATTTTCCGATGCCTTCGACCTGTGTTAGTTGTTTCACGCTAGCACTGCGCAGCTTTTCAAGTGAGCCGAAGTGCTGTAGCAGTTGCTGTTTGCGTTGACTGCCGAGGCCTTTGAAGTCGTCGAGGATCGATTCCTTTAGGCGCTTGCTCCGCAACTCGGCATTGAAACTATTGGCGAAGTGGTGTGCTTCGTCGCGGATGTGTTGCAACAGTCGCAGGGCGGGGTCGTGATGCGGGATATTGAGAGGCTCGCGTCCATCGCTGTAGATGACGGTTTCGTTGCGCTTGGCGAGGCCAATCAGCTCGGGGGGTTCGAGCCCTTGGCTGAGGAAGGCTTTGAGCGCAGCGGTGACTTGTCCCGCTCCGCCGTCGATGACGATCAGATCGGGAAAGGCTTTGCCCTCATCATGTAGGCGGCGGTAGCGGCGCCCCACGACTTCTTCCATGGCGCGAAAATCGTCGTTGCCCACGAAGCTCTTGATCTTAAAGCGACGGTAGTTTTTGCGGTCAGGCTGCCCATCTTTAAAGGCCACCATCGAGGCCACACAGAAGCTGCCCGAAATATGCGAAATATCGAAGCACTCCATATGTTTGGGCTCCTGCGCAATGGCGAGTTTTTCCTGCAGCCGCTTGACGACTTGGCTGTGGTTGTGGGTGCCAAGTAAGTTGCGCTCAAATTTACGGGTGCGATCGGCGGTGCGTTGCAAGGCTTCGATACGGTCACGCAGGGCGGCGGCCTCTTCGTAGCGGCGGCCTTCCGCCGCGGCCAGCATTTCGCTCTTTAGCTCGGCCAGCCATTGGCGCGCCTTGCCGTCGAGGAATTCGCAGGCAGCTTCGAGCCGTTCGGCATAGGCCTCGCTGGTGATCTCGTTGTCGTGCTCGTAGATTTCAGCGCGTGCATCGTCGTAGAGTCGCCAGCGGCCGTCGGGCAATTGGATCGGGGAGGCGTCGCTGAGTAAGATGCCGAAGCGTCGACGTAGTTCCGCCAGTGTCTTGCGGAGGTGTGAGGAGTGAGCGAAGGGGCCGTAGTAGCGGGAGTTGCTATCGGTACGATTGCGCGTGAGTCGGAATCGGGGCAGGGCCTCGCGCGGATCGATCCGCACCAGTAGGAAGCGCTTGTCGTCGGTGAAGTCAGTGTTGTAGCGCGGCTTGTATTTTTTGATTAACTGCCCCTCCAGCAGCAGCGCCTCGGCCTCGGATTTGACGATGATGATCTCGAAGTCGTGAATGAGGTCGAGCATTGCTCGGACCTTGGGCTGAGCCACCATCATTTTACGGGAAGCTTGGAAGTAGGTGCTGACTCGTTTCTTCAGGTCCTTAGCTTTGCCCACATAGATAATTTGCCCGATGCGGTCTTTCATCTGATAGACGCCCGGCTTGTGCGGTAGGCGACGGACTTTCTCTTTTAATTGGGCTTTAGATCCTTCGGACATGGGAGGAATTATAGATTGCGGTTGCAGTTCAGCGCAAGCTGCGCTCATTGCTAAGACTTACTATGTCTAAAATGCCTATTGTCGAAGTAATCAACTTTGGAGACGAACTTCTCGTCGGAATTCGAGAGAACTCGCACCTCACTTATTTGGGGGCGCAGCTCGCGCGCTATGGCCTACCCATACACCGCAGCCGTGTGATTACCGACGAGCCCACTGAGATTAAGCGTGCCTTTCTAGATGCGTGGGCCCATTCGGACATTGTGATCACCACCGGCGGGCTGGGGCCTACTGCCGACGATATGACGCGCGAAAATATCGCGGAAGCATTGGGCGCGAAACTCGTGTTTGATGCAGAGATCGAAGCCTTGATTTTGTCTCATTTTAAAGTGCTGGGGCGGCGCATGGCAGCACACCACTTAAAGCAGTGCTACCGCTTTGCCGAGGGGGAGGTGCTACATAATGAGCGGGGCACCGCGCCAGGTTTGGCTTATCGCGCAGATGGCAAAATTCTGATTATGTTGCCCGGACCTACGCATGAGTTGACTCCTATGTTTGAGAAGCAAGCGATCCCGATGCTGCAAGCCATGGGCGTGCTCAGCGATGAAGAGGCCTACATTCAGTTGCGCACTTGCGGCTCCGGCGAGTCCACCGTGGAAGAAACGATGCAACCGATCGTGCGTGAGCACCCCGATCTCACGGTGGCGTATTGCGTGCATTATGGGATCGTGGATGTGCGCCTCAGTTCGCGCGATCGTGCACTGGATCGCGAGCAACTTAAAGCGATCGCTCATGAAGCGCGACTGCTGCTGGGCGAGGATTTTGTCTGTTTCGGCCACTGTTCGCTAGCTGGGGTCGTGTTTCATGAGCTGCGCGCATTGGATCGCACGCTGGCCATTGCGGAATCCTGCACCGGTGGTTTATTGTGTGATGCATTTACTAATTTGTGTGGCGCCTCTAAGATGTTTGTCGGCGGCGTCGTTTGCTATGCCAACGATGTCAAAGTGTCGAAGGTCGGAGTGCCTGAGTCGATTATCGAGCAACACGGAGCTGTCAGCCCCGAGTGCGCGATCGCCATGGCCTCTGGTATTGCGGAGCGACTTTCTTCAGATTATGGCCTCAGCGTGACTGGCTTTGCCGGACCCGACGGAGGTAATGATCAAAACCCCGTCGGCACCATTCACCTCGGCTATCATTCCCCGGTCGGGGTCTGGTGTAAAACCGTCCGTTATACGGGTGGGCGGCTCGACGTGAAAGCGCGAGCGGTACATGCAGCGCTGGATTGGGTGCGCCGCAAATTGCGCAAATATAAGATGGAAGAGTTTCTCTGCGATTGCGGTAGAGAGGATTAATTGCGAGCGAGTGTAGACTTATTTTCGCTGCAATTTTGCTCTGTGGCGCTTACGTCTTGCGCTCTTCATTCGGGCTTCTAAGAGTGGAGATTCATATGTCAGCCAAGCCATTTACATTTATCTGCGGAGAAGACGATTACCTGGTTTCAGAAAAGGGTAAGGCTTGGTTCAGCGAGCAAACGCAAGACCTCTCAGACGATCTCTCCAAGGAGGTGGTGGATGGGCGTGCCTCTAATGTGTCTGAGGTGGAATCTGCACTGAATCGCTTCACCAGTGCGGTGCAGACGCTCTCGCTCTTTGGTGAGCGCAAGGTGGTGTGGCTTAAGGATGTCAATTTTCTGGCGGATAGTCCGACCGGGCGCGCGCAGGGCACCTTGGATTTATTAGAGAATTTGAAAGAAGTGCTGGAGTGGTTGGACCCCACCACTGTTGGGGTGCTGATCACCGCGCAACCCGTCGATAAGCGGCGCAGCTTTTTCAAGTGGTGCCAGAAGAAATCTGATTTCACCGCGATTACCGGCGGCAAAAATGCCGCTCAGACCTGCGCAGCACTCATCAGCGAAGAGTGCGAGAAGGCAGGCGTCACCATCAGCCGTGGAGCCATTGATTTGCTGGTTGGCAAAGTGAATGGAAATACCCGCTTAATTGTGGCCGAGACGCGCAAGCTACTGACTTTTGTTGGCTCCGAATCAGAACCTATCAGCGAGCGCTTGGTGACCGATCTGGTGCCGAATTTCGGCGATGCCGACTTTTTTGAGGCGGCCGATGCATTTTATTCGCTCAAGCTCTCGTGGACGTTGGAGGCCTTGCGCCGCCACTTTTTTACAGTGAGTGAATCGCGCCCGTTATTGGGCAGCTTGCAGTCGCGCAACCGACTCTTGATCCAGTTGCGAGTCTTGTTGGATGCGGGGGCTATTCGGCTGGGCGCGCGCGGCATCTCGAAGCACGATCTCGAAGCCGCGGCCAGCACTTACGGGGAGCATTTTGGGGCCACCGAGGAAAAGAGTAATCTCAATGTGTTTTCGCAAAACCCCTGGTATTTAGGGCGTCTGGCAGAGACGGCATCGAAAGTGCCGCTCAAGAAGTTGATCGATTTTCAGATTGCCTTTACAGAGGCCTTTGAGGCCATCATTGAGCGGCCCAATGAGCAGGAAGAAGTGTGCCGTGAGTTAGCGGTTCGCTGCTTGAGTTAGCTTGAATTGAAAGTTTGTGCTTCGATTGAAAGCGCCTAGCATTTCGCCAAAATGACACTTGAAGACCTAGGATGGAACGACCGCTTTGCGGCGGAATTTGCAGACTGCTCAAAGCAGGGCTGGGTGCCTGCGCGTTTGATACGAGACAATAAAATCTCTTATGGCGCCGTGCTTGAGGGAGGCGACGAGATTGAAGTATCTCTGGGGGGCAGTGTGTATCATGCTGTCGAAACCGATGCCGCGCTCCCTTCTGTGGGAGATTGGGTGGCCTTGGAAATGGGCGCAGATGAGAATGAATATGAGGCCGTGATTCGTGCGCGGCTGGATCGGCAGACCTGCCTCTCTCGTAAAGCGCCCGGCAAGGGCACCGAGGAGCAAGTGATCGCTGCCAATGTCGATGTGGTCTTTGTGGTGACAGATGCGGGTCAGGATTTTAACGAGCGTCGCATGGAGCGCTATTTTGAACTAATGCAGCGTAGTGGTGCACGTTCCGTCGCCTTGATTAATAAGGCTGACCTGCATTCGGATGAGGCCAATCAACAGGCGGCCGCGGCCTTACGTGCCTTGAGCCCCGATGTTGAAGTGGTGATTACTTCCGCAGTCGATCGTTCAGGGGTGGCTGCGATTGAGCATTATTTGCAAGCCGGTGTGACGATTGCATTGATTGGTTCCAGTGGCGTGGGGAAGTCGTCTTTGATCAATCAGTTAATTGGTCAGGACTGGCTATGGACGGGCGATGTCAATGCAGTGACTGGCAAAGGGACGCATACCACGACGGCCCGTGAGATGCTCTGCTTGCGACGCGGTGGCATGTTGATTGATAATCCTGGCATTCGCGAGGTCCACATGTGGACGGATGCCAAGAGCTTGAAGGCTAGCTTTGCAGACTTTGATGCGATTGCGGCACAGTGCAAATTTAATGATTGTAAGCATGGCGCGGACAAGGGCTGTGCCGTGCAGGCTGCGATAGCCGAGGGGAAGCTGAGCAAAGAGCGCTTTATTAATTATCTGAAATTGGACTTCGAACTCGAGCGTTTGAATCGGCGCAAAAAGAAGCATCAGATCACGATCGGTCGTCGCAATCGACGAGAGCTCAAATCAAAGGGAGAGAAATACAGTAAGAAAAAAGAGCGCTAGTTTTGCAGGGCTTACAAGGGCGTGCCGCATCCGAGCGTCGATCGAGCGCGAAGCTTTATGATTCAAACTTAGTTTGCAGCCACTCGTCGCTATTGGCACCGACGACGCATTCACCATCTACACGCATCGCTAGGCGAGCCTTACAGCGGGCGGCCACATCGGCAAATTCTTCGGCAGCTATGCTGCGCACTGATTCGACCAAAGCCTTCCAATGGGGCAGGTCTTGCTCGGCGAGCGTGTAGTAGACCCATTTACCCGACTTGTGTTGCGCCAGCAGATTTGCCTTGTAGAGGATCTTAAGATTGCGCGAGGCGTTGTATTGGCTGTCGCCGGTAACATCCATTGCTTCGGCCACAGTGATGCACTGGTCGACATGAATGAGTAGCCAGAATAGTCGCAGACGGTGGGGTTCGGCCAAGGCTTTGAGGGCGTCGATGTATGCTTCGTTCATTTCACTATTCTTTCTTTATGAGTCCGATCATCAGGATCGTCAATCCCGTCAGAAAAACGATACCTGAATGCGCCGCATGCAGCTTAAGTGTGGAAGCGTTGGCGCCAGAAAACAAGGCAAACCAGAAAATCGGACAGAATATTCCGAGTAAGGCGATATTGCGCCCCGCTCGAACGGGTTCCGTCATCTCTCCACCCCGAACTAGGGTGGAGAGCGTGCGGTATAGGTGTTTGTAGGCGCAGAGTTCACTCATCCGCGATAGGCTTCTAGCTAGGATACTGCTTCGCTGCGGCGGTGGTGTTTTCATACGGCTGTAATGCTTGGATTTAGAGGATAAACTGCATCATGATGCCTCCTACCACTGCGGTGCTGAGCACGATCAGCACGAAGGCGATGACGGCCTTGGGCTTGAGCACCGAGGAGACGAGTGCAATCTCTGGTAGGCTGGCTCCAGTGCCACCGATGATAAGTGCAATGGCCGGGCCCATCCCCATGCCCTTAGCAATCAATACCTTCAATAATGGCACTGCCATCTCGATGCGGAGGTAGACGGGCACGCCGATGATGGCGGCAATGAAGATCGAGAGTAGGCTGTCGCCGCCTACATACTTCTCGACGATTTCCGCGGAGAGGTAGGCTGCGGATACCCCACTGATCAAGGCCCCCAGTAATACATAAGGAATGATTTTCTTGAAGAGCGCCCATGCAAACAGCAACGAGAGCTTAGGTTTGCTCGGTGCCGCAGTCTCGGTGGGCGCGACTTCGGGGCAGCAGGGGCCAGTCATCGCGTCGCAGACAGATACGGGCTCCACGGGTTCTGGTTCGCCGCAGCAAGAACTGGTCGCCGCGCAGCAAGAGCTGGCTTGTTTGCCTTCAAGCTCTTCGCCGCGTCTGATTTCATTTCTCCAAGGTGTTTTAGTGATGAACCAGCCTCCGAAAATCGCAGCTGTGAAGGTGATCACAAAATAACTAGCTGTTAGCTTGAGCCCGAAGACTGCGTAGACCATCGCTACCACGATGAAATTGCACAGCGGTGCCGAGATTAAGAAGCTTAAGACTGTGCCAAGTGAGACACCCATGCTAGCCATGCCCATGGTGACAGGAACCACCGAGGCGCTGCAGAAGGGAGTCAACATGCCGAGAAAAGCGCCCAAGAGCGGACCATATTTCTCATGCTTAGTGAGCTTCTTTTGCAGCTTATCCTGTGGGATGTACTCCCGCATAAATCCTGTCAAAACGGAGACGACCGCGATCACGATCACGAGTGCTCCGCCAACATGAATAAATTCATTTAGCGCGATAGTGAGTTTTTCAGTATTCATAAAATTCAAGTTCAATGTCTGTGTCTATTGAAGAATATATGTGTAAAATAACACATGTGCATTTATGTAAGTGTTTTTTTGAGGAAGAGATCAATGGTATAGGTGGCCCGTGCAGAGCTGCTGGTTGAGATCTCAGTCATTGCTGCTATCAAAAAATAGCTGCTCACTTGTATGGGCTTGTGACGCGTCGAGTCTTTGCTTGTATGGCGACTATGTCTGAAAGTTATAAACTCGACTTGACTCGTCGTCCACGCCGTATGCGTCGGACAGCTTCCTTGCGTGCCTTGGCTTGCGAGACTGAGGTCTTACCGCAGCATTTAATCCAGCCGGTCTTTGTGATCGATGGGGAGTGCGCACCAGAGCCGATTGGCTCGATGCCGGGAGTTTCACGGCTTTCGATTCCAGATTTAATCGAGGAATGTCGCGAGCTGCAGGCCTTGGGTATTTCAGGAGTGGCCCTGTTTCCGAAGTTGGAAGATCGTTTGAAGTCCGACGATGGGCGTGAAGCATTGAACCCCGATACATTGGTCTTACGTGCGATTCGCGCAATTAAAACGGCGGTGCCGGAGTTGACTGTGATTACGGATCTAGCCTTGGATCCTTACACCGTGCATGGCCACGATGGTTTGTGGGATGCGGGGGCGCAGGATTTGGCTAATGATGCCACGGTTGAAGTGCTGGCCGAAATGGCGGTTTTGGCTGCAGAGGCCGGCGTCGATATGGTGGCACCTTCGGATATGATGGACGGGCGCGTGGGGGCGATTCGTTCTGCACTGGATGGCAATGGTTTTGAAAAAACCGCGATTATGGCTTATTCGGCTAAATTCGCTTCTGCGTTTTATGGTCCCTTCCGTGATGCGGTGGGCAGTGCGAGTAGCGCGGGCACCCATCATTTAGACAAGCGTACCTACCAGCTCAACCCCGCGAACCGACGGGAAGCTTTGGTGGAAGTGGCTTTGGACGAAGAAGAGGGCGCCGATGTGCTGATGGTGAAGCCTGCGGGACCGTATCTCGACATTATTCGTGAGGTGCGCGAAGAGACAGAGTTGCCTTTGGCGGCTTATCAAGTGTCGGGGGAATACGCGCAAATCATGGCGGCGGCGGAAAGGGGTTGGCTGGACTTGGAGCGTTGCCGCGATGAGTCGCTGCTAGCGATTCGCCGTGCGGGTGCGGACATGATTTTGACTTATTTTGCGAAAGCATACGCAGAGAAGCTACACTCCTGACTGATTCGGCTTCGTGAGGCTTCTGGGCCTGAGTGGCGAAGCACGCGCAGCTGCTGTCTTTGGATCGGCGGCAGTTGCGGGCACGTGCCGTGTCGTGTCGTGTCGTGGCGTGCTTACTCGATGTTTTGCACCTGCTCGCGAATGCGCTCGAGTGCATTCTTACCTTCGATCACCATGCGTGTGATTTCGATGTGGTTTGATTTGCTGCCCGTGGTGTTAAATTCGCGATGAATTTCCTGACATAGAAAGTCCATTTTGCGTCCGGTGGCTTCGTCGGATTCGAGAAAGCTCAGGAATTGTTCAAAGTGGCAGGCCAGGCGCGTGGTTTCTTCGCTGATGTCTGAGCGATCTGCAAAGATGGCGACTTCTTTCAGCACGCGCTCGTCGGAGACGTCGAGCTCTAGGTTTAATTGTTTCAGGCGCTCGAGGAGTGCGTCGCGGTAGCGTTCGGTCGTGCCGGCGGCGTGCTCGGCGATTTTTTGACGAAAGCCTTCGAGCTCGGTGATACGTGCTTTGAGGTCTGCCGCCAGTGCGGCGCCTTCTTGTTGACGCATGGAGTTGATATCGGCCAGTGCTTCTTGAAAGGCTTGCTGCACCGGTTCGATCAGCTCTTTCCAGCTGGGCAGGCTGCTGCTATCTTTGACGGAGCGTGCCAGTTCCAATAGAAAAGCGCTGTCCGGTGCGAAGTCCAAGCCTTGTGATTCGGCGAAGGCGCGCAGGTTCTTGAGGCTTTCCGCCATCGCTTCCGTATTGAGCGAGAGTGAGTCGCAGCTGTTTTGGATGGATTCCGCCTTGATCTGAATGTTAACCCGGCCTCGTTGGAAGGCAGCGCTGACCCACTCATTGCAGGCAGCTTCGTAGCCACTCCATTCGCGTGGGGCGCTGATCTGTGTGTCCAAGGTCTTTCGATTGACCGAATTGATCTCGACTTGAATTCGTACTCCGGCATCTGCCGCCTCGGCGCTTCCACGCCCAAAACCTGTCATACTTCGCATGGGGGCAATGCATACTGCGGAAGCCGAAGAGGGAAGGGCAAAGTTAGCATTTGTGGTGACAGAATGGATGATTTTAGTCTGGGCGCACGCTTATAGGTGGCCATATTACCGGAGCTGTGATGTTTAATTACAGTGTGAAATGCAGACTTCGGCATGTTTTCGTTGCAATTCACGGCCGCTTAAATTTACTCGCCCGCTTCTTATGAAAATACTAATTGCAGACCGCATTTCGCCTATAGGTGTTGATTTGTTTAAAGCCCAGCCGGGCTTTGACGTTGTTGAAGCCTATGGTTCCTCTCCGGAGCAAATCCTTGAGCTTGCCAAGGACGCTGACGCAATTGCCGTGCGTTCCGACACTCGTGTGACCGCCGAAGTCATTGCTGCAGCGCCACAACTCAAGGTTGTCGGTCGTGCCGGAGTCGGTGTGGATAACATCGATATCGAAGCTGCGACTGACCACGGTGTCATCGTGATGAACACGCCGACTGGCAACACGATTGCAACCGCTGAGCTTACTTTCACTCATATGCTCGCGGGGACACGTCCGATCGTGCAAGCGAGCGCTGGCATGAAGGCCGGCCGCTGGGACCGCAAGAAGTATACAGGCTCCGAGCTCAATCAAAAGACGCTGGGTGTGTTGGGGATGGGCCGTATTGGTGCCGAAGTCGCCAAGCGCGCAATGGCTTTCCAGATGGATGTGCTCGCCTACGATCCTTATTTGACAGAGTCGCGTGCAAAGTCGCTCGGCGTCAAGCAAGCCACGCTGGATGAGGTGATCGAAAATGCGGACTATATTACCGTCCACATGCCGATGACAAAAGACACCAAGCACATGCTGAATGCCGACGCATTTAAGCGCATGAAGGACGGCGTTCGCGTCTTCAACTGTGCACGTGGTGGTATTATCGAAGAGGCCGCACTGATCGATGCGCTTAACTCGGGCAAAGTCGCCGCTGCCGGTCTCGACGTTTACGAAGACGAGCCACCAGCCGAAGATAGCCCTTTGCGCAGCATCGAAAACTTGGTGCTGACACCGCACCTCGGTGCGTCGACTCAAGAGGCTCAGGAAAATGTCGGCATCGACGTGGCCAAGCAAATGATCGATGCGCTCACTGGCGGCATGGTCATGAATGCGCTCAACATGCCCTCGGTCGATCCTAAGGTGCTTGAGAAACTCGGCCCTTACATGACACTCGGCGAAAAAATCGGCACTTTCTCACAGCAACTCGCTCCTGATGGCGTGGAGAAGATTTCGATTCGTTATTATGGCAAGATCACAGATCTTGATACTTTGCCGCTAACCAATGCCATTCAACGCGGTTTCTTGCGTGAGATTTCCGACAACGTCAACAACGTCAATGCGCCGAAGAAGATCGAGCGTTTGGGCATCGAGACGGAGCAAGTGAAGACCAGCACGCACGCTGACTTTAATGAGCTGATCGAGGTGGAAGTGACCTGCAAGGGGGGCAAGACTCGCACAGTAGGCGGCACTTTGGTGGGCAAGAACCAAGCGCCCCGCATCGTTTCGATTGACGGGCACTCGCTAGAAGTTAGCACAGACGCCACATTGCTCGTTCTTAAGAATAAGGACGTGCCAGGTATCGTCGGTTTCATCGGTGTGACGCTGGGTGAGGATCAGGTTAACATCGCCAACATGTCGCTCAGCCGCGATAAGGGCGAAGGCTTTGCCGTTTCTGTCTTCGAGTTGGACAGCGCACCTTCCGAGGCCGCAGCCAAGAAGATTACCGAGCACGCTGCGATTGAAAAATACCGCGTGATCAAGCTCTAGGCTAGATTCAAACTTTATCAAAGGGGGCTCTCAAAGTGGGGAGCCCCTTTTTTTTCTCAATCGAAAATCTTGTCTGCTTGCAACTTGCTCAGACTTCGCCAGCTTCGTCGCTTCGATATGCTTAAAGACGCTTCCAATTTAAAACCAAAACTTGCTGTAATTGATTACGGTATGGGTAACTTGCGCAGTGTCGTCAGGGCTTGGGAGCATGTTGGTGCGGATGCCTATTTAGTATCCGACCCTGCACAGATTGGCGCGGCCGATGCGCTCATTTTTCCCGGGCAGGGCGCGATTGTGGATGCCATGCGTTTGTTAAAAACAACAGGCTTTGACCATGTAATTCGCGACTGGATCGCTGCGGACCGTCCTTTTTTCGGTATTTGTCTCGGTCTACAAGCATTGTTTGAGCATTCGGAGGAGGGCGATACCGAAGCACTCGGAATTTTTAAAGGCACGGTCGAGCGCTTTGTGATCGATCCCGCGCTCAAGATTCCGCACATGGGCTGGAATTCTGTAACTTTCGAGCCCGAAGCTCCACTGACGCAGGGGCTCGTCTCCGGCCAAGATCAGTTTTATTTTGTCCACAGCTACTTTATTAAGCCGCAGGACCCTAGCTTAGCACTCTTTCATTCGGATTATGGCGGGCAATTCGTCGCTGGCATCCGCTTTGGCAATTGTTATGCTACTCAATTTCACCCCGAAAAAAGTCAGGCAAAAGGGTTGCATCTATATCGAAATTTTTTGAGATCGCTTTAGCACTATTAGAGTGCAGGCGCTCAGAAATAACTGTTCGATGCTCTGAGCTTTTAAACTGACGCAGTAATACGACCACTACCATGGAAAATACAGGCACTATCCGACTTGGAAACGAAAATTTCGAGTTCCCCATCATTGAGGGAACCGAGGGCGAAAAAGCCCTAGATACGCGGACTTTACGCGCGAAGAGTGGTTGTATCACTTTTGACGAGGGGTACGGTAATACGGGCTCTTGCATGAGCGACATTACTTTTATCGATGGTGAAAATGGTATTTTGCGTCACCGCGGGTATCCGATCGAACAGCTCGCTGAGAACTCTTCTTTCCTCGAGACCGCCATGTTGGTGATCTACGGTGAACTGCCTGACGAAGATTCCCTGCGCGCTTTCCGCCAAGAGGTGCGTAAGAACTCCTCGATTCATACCGGGATGAACAGTCACTTCGATGGTTTCCCCAGCACCGCGCACCCGATGGCGATTCTTTCTGCGATGCTCAACTCACTCGGTGCCTACTACCCCGCGATGTCCTCGAACGACCGTGAGCAAGATCTTGCACACTTTGACGAGACCGCAGCGCTTCTTATTTCCAAAGTCCGCACCATTGCAGCCATGACCTATCGCATGAAGATGGGGCTGCCTTTTGTCTATCCCGCTGATAAGCGTTATACTGGCAACTTCCTGCACATGATGTTCTCGGAGCCTTATAACGAGTATCACGATGATCATGGTGCGGGTAAGGCGCTGGATCTCTTCCTGATGCTGCACGCGGACCATGAGCAAAATTGCTCCACTTCCACTGTGCGTATGGTCGCTTCCGGCGGTGCCAACTTGTTTGCATCGGTTTCGGCGGGTGTCTGTGCACTTTGGGGCCCCTCGCATGGCGGCGCCAATATGGCGGTGATCAAGATGCTGGAAGAAATTCACGCTGCGGGCGATGATGGTTCACGTTTCATCGAAGCTGCCAAGAAGGGGGAAGCGAAGCTTATGGGCTTCGGGCATCGCGTGTATAAGAATTACGATCCGCGCGCGAAGATTCTCGGCAAGAGTGCTGAGAGCATTCTTGCGAGTATCGGGCTAGAAGATCCATTGCTTGATATCGCACGCAAGCTCGAGCAGGCCGCCTTGGAAGACGATTATTTCATCAGCCGTAAGCTCTACCCGAACGTTGATTTCTACAGCGGCTTGATCCTGAAGGCGATTGGTATTCCGGTTGAAATGTTCACTGTGATGTTTGCCATCGGTCGTATGCCTGGTTGGATTGCCAACTGGAAGGAGATCGCCGAAAATCCAAAGAGCCGCATCCATCGCCCGCGCCAAATTTACACAGGTAGCACCAAGCGCGATTATGTAGCGCTGGAACAACGCTAGAGCGCTTTCCGTGTGACAATGGCCGAGGAGGTCGCGTGGCCTTGTAGCTATTGTGGCCTCGTAGCCATCGCGCGATACCTAAAGCGTGAATTGAAGCACATATTTACAAAAAATGCCCTCCGACGTTTCCGCGCGGAGGGCATTTCTGTATCTAACAACAACTAGTTTGAAAAAAACTTAGGAGGCCAACTGCTCCGAGAAAAATTCTTGTAAGACTTTCATCTTTTCCTGCTCGATGCGCTCTTCTTGCACTTCTTCTTTGGAGCGCTGGCGTTCGTTCTCGGTCATCAGGCGGCGCATTTTGTGGATCGCGATATTTTGAATCTGTCGCACACGCTCGCGAGTGACGTCGAAACGCTCGCCCACTTCTTCGAGTGTGAGTGGGCGATTACCGTCCAAGCCGAAGCGAAGTTGGATGATTTCGGCCTCGCGGTCTTCCAGGCGGTCAATGACGGACTTGATGTCGCTGCTCATTGATTTTTCCTGTAAATTTTCGAGAGGTGTGGCCTCATTGTCGTCGCCGACCAATTCTCCAAAGGTGGTTTCACCATCTTCACCTACAGGAGCGTCCAGAGAGGCAGGGCGGATGCTGACCGATTTCAAGTGTGCGATCTTGTTGACCGGCATGTCCATGGCGTATGCGATTTCTTCGTCGTCCGGTTCGCGGTCAAGTTCGTCGGCTAGCTGAGCAGTAATTTTACGCATCTTGGCAATGCGGTCGACTAGGTGCACGGGCAGGCGGATCGTCTTACTTTGGTTGGCGAGCGCGCGCTTGATGGATTGTTTAATCCACCAAGCCGCGTAGGTGCTGAGCTTGCCCCCCTTGGATGGGTCGAAGCGTTCCACGGCCTTGACTAAGCCGATGTTACCCTCGCTGATAAGGTCTAACAGCGGCAGGCCAAAATTGTTATAATCGTAGGCAATCTTGACCACCAAACGTAAATTGGCGGAGATCATGTGGTCGCGGGCAGATTGGTCGCCCTTTTGAATGCGTGCTGCCAGTTCGATCTCTTCTTCCTTACTGAGTAGTGGGGTCTTCGAAATCTCCTGCATGTAAGTACGCATCACATTGCGATCATTCGAAGGCAATTCTCGCACATCGGTTACGGCCTCCATTTCATCTGTGCGTGAGCGAGGGACGGCTGAGAGCCGATTAGCTTGTGAACGTCGATTAAGGGTTCTTTCTGCTTTTTGTGCCATATGTAATAGTAGTTTCGGTGGTTAATTCCACTGTTAGGATACTTCGACCACGGATTTATTCCCGAGGTTCCAATACCTATCGCAACTATTTACGCTGACTTACAAAAAAACACAAAAAGCCGTGAGTTATTTTGCAAATGTTAATAACTTATTCACAAAGCATGTCTTCGGCCAGTGAGACGGCCTTGAGCATGCCCTTGGCCTTGTTGATGGTCTCCATAAATTCGCTCTCTGGCACGGAATCGGCCACCAAGCCGGCTCCAGACTGAATGTAGATTTGGCCGTCTTTGATGACTGCGGTGCGGATGCCGATGCAGGAGTCGTGGCTGCCATCGAAGCCAAAATAGCCCAGTGCGCCGCCGTAGACGCCACGTTGGCTGTTTTCGAGTTCGGAAATGATCTGGAGTGCCCGCACTTTGGGCGCTCCGCTGAGAGTGCCTGCTGGAAAGGTGGCTCGCATTAAATCGAAGGCTGTACACTCGGGGCGAATTGTTCCCACAACTTGTGAGACAATGTGCATAACATGTGAATAACGTTCGATAGTCATGTAATCCGGCACCTTGATCGAGCCATATTGGCAGACGCGGCCGATATCGTTACGCGCGAGGTCGACCAGCATTAGGTGTTCGGCCTTTTCCTTCTCGTCGGCCAGCAAATCCTTTTCCAAGGAGAGGTCTTCGGCCTCGGTTTGGCCGCGATGGCGGGTGCCTGCGATGGGGCGGATTTCGACTTGATCCCCTGTCAGGCGAACGTGCACCTCGGGAGAAGCGCCCACGACAGAGAAGTCGGCATCTTCCATTAGAAACATGTAAGGCGATGGGTTCACCGTACGTAGAGCGCGGTAAAGATCCACTGGTGCGGGTTTGAACTTTTTTACAAAGCGCTGTGAGAGAACTGTTTGTATGACATCGCCTGCGCGGACGTAGTCTTTTACCTGATCGACTGCAGCTTTAAAGCGTTCTTTGGTGAAGTTGCCTGCGGGCACCGTGATCTCGCCCGGGCTCTCGATGGGGCGATGGCTCATCGGTTGTGGACTTTGCAGAACTTTGTAAATGCGCTGGATCTCGGCCACTGCTTGATCGTAGGCCTGGCTGGAATTGCCGTCTTGGGAATGAGCATTCACGCAGATACGTAAGATCTGTCGTACATGGTCAAATATGAGGACCGAATCGGTGATCATATAGTAAAGGATTGGCATTTCGAGCGGGTTGTCGGAAGGCTTGGGGACTGTGGGCTCGATGCTGTGTATAAACTCGTGTCCGACGAAGCCGACAGCGCCGCCACAAAAGGGGGGCATGTCTGGCATGTCGACTGGTTGGTAGCTCGCCATCTCTGCTTCGATCAGCTTGAGTGGATCGCCGGGAGTCTCGATGGTCTCAGTCTCGCCGCCTTTGTGATGAATCTTGGTTTCTTTTTCGAATACGCGATATACCTTGCGTGGGTTGGCGCCGAGAAAGGAGTAGCGGCTGATGCGTTCGCCCCCGACGATCGACTCGAACAAAAATGCAGGGCCTTCGTTGCGTATTTTGCAGTAGGCACCGAGTGGGGTCTCGCAATCGGCGGTGAGATCCAAGTAGACAGGGATCGTATTACCCTGGGCGGTGAGTTTGGCGAATTCGGATCTGGTGGGCTGGATATTCATAGCTTCTTAAAGTGAGCTTCGGCGGCTTCGAGGGTGGCGTCAATATCGTCGCCGAGCAAAGTGAAGTGTCCCATTTTGCGGCCTGGGCGGGCTTCGCCTTTGTCATAGAGGTGGAGTTTGGCGCGCGGGTCGGCGAGTAGGCCCGCCCAGTCGGGCTCGCCGTCGCTCCATACATCGCCGAGTAGGTTGATCATGACGGTGGGCTTGAGCAGCTCGGTCGAACCAAAGGGGAGGTCAGTTACGGCGCGGATGTGTTGTTCAAATTGGCTGGTGATGCAGCCGTCGATGCTGTAGTGCCCCGAATTGTGCGGGCGGGGGGCCATTTCGTTGATAATGAGGCTGCCATCTTCTTCTAGGAAGAGTTCGACTGCGATCAGCCCGACGACGTCGAGTAGATCGGCGATTTTGCACGCCAGTTCAGCGCCGGCAGCCTGGGTGGCGTCGGTGATGCGAGCGGGCACGATCGAGGCGTGCAAAATGTGGTGCACATGTATGTTTTCCGCCATCGGGAAGGTGCTGGTGCTGCCGTCGGCCTTGCGGGCACAGACCACAGAGAACTCACCGATATGATGAATCCATTTTTCCACCACCACGCGGGGTGGGTTTTCGAGAAAGTTCCAGAGGTAATCGCAGTCGGCGGCTTCTTCAGGGGCGTTGAGCTTGATCTGCCCCTTGCCGTCGTAACCAAAGGCGGCTGTTTTAATGACGCAGGGGAAGCCGATGGCCTGGATGGCCGTTTTTAGGCTTTCGGCGGAGTCGGCGTATTCAAAGGCTACGCAGGGGAGACCGCTCTCCTTTAAGAAGTCCTTTTCACGCTGACGGTGCTGGCAAATGTGCAAGGCGCGGCTTCCGGGCAGCACAGGCTTGATGGCGCTGAGCATGTCGATCACCTCTGACGGGATGTTTTCAAACTCGAGTGTAATCACGTCCACTCCTTCGGCGAAGCGCTTGAGCGCAGCCTCGTCGGAGTAGTCGGCATTGATCTCTAAGTCGGCGACCATGCCTGCGGGGCAGGGGCCTTTAGGCTCAAAGACGTGAAAGCGATAGCCGAGCGTGCGGCCTGCTAGCATGAGCATGCGCCCAAGTTGTCCGCCGCCGAGTATTCCGATAGTGCTGCCAGGAGTGATCATAGTGTGGGTAAAGGGGGGGTTGATTAAGCTTCGGGAAGCTCAGTATTGAGCACGGTCTCAGTCTGCTGCGCGCGGAAGGCCTTCAGGCGCTCGCATACGCCTGTGTCGTTCAAGGAAAGTATGGAGGCGGCCGAGAGAGCGGCATTTTTCGCGCCGGCCACGCCGATCGCGAGCGTCATGACGGGGATGCCGGCTGGCATTTGCACGATCGAGAGCAGCGAGTCTTGACCGCTCAGCGCTTTCGATTGCACGGGCACGCCCAGCACGGGTAAGTGCGTCATTGCAGCGGTCATACCGGGCAGGTGAGCGGCACCGCCGGCTCCGGCGATAATGATCTGGATGCCGCGGCTTTCCGCCGCTTCCGCGTAGCTATAGAGGAGCTTGGGAGTGCGGTGGGCACTCACGATTTTTGTCTCAAAGGGGATCTCAAGCTGTTTGAGTAAGGCCGCAGCCTCCCCCATCGTGCTCCAATCCGATTGGCTTCCCATAATGATCCCGACGACGGGTTTGACTGCGCTGCTGTTTTCCATCGCAGAACAGAAAGGGATTCGTCGTAGGAATTCAACAATGTATATTCAGCGACTTTGACTTGATGCTTTGAGGCCACTCATTCGTTGATTACGTTTGGGAAACTGCCGAGTGCCATCTGCATTTTGGAAATAAAAGGGGAGGCTACGGGTCGTGGGGGCGATTACGTCTGGATTGTCTACGAGGAGAATGACCAGTGCGGATTCGGTGAATACGCCGTTCTTACCGATTCGGCCAAGTGTTTGGCCTGTGTGGACTTGGTCGCCGACCTTTACTGTCATGCTATCTTGTTGAAAATTAGCGAGATAAAGGTAGTGCCCGTGCTTCGTCTTTAGGCAGAGATGATTGCCTGGTGGGTGTGAGTCATCCAGAATGCCAGGGGCCAAGTCTGGTAATGTGTCGATGGCGTTGACGACTTCGCCGTCGATCGGGGCTAGAATTTCGGTGCCGAAGTCGTTTTGAATCCGTCGTGCCAATGAGTTTTGTTCTGGCGGTCGGAAGCTCTGCTCGCCGGGGACCACCGGCGTGAGGTAGCGGCGTTGAGGGATGGCGAAGTGTGAATTGATCAAGCGTCCGTTGCCACCACTGTAACTGATAAAACTGCCACGCATGACCGGTGCTAGGTGCATCGTTTGGTTGGGCGTAGGCTGGGTGCTAGTTAAGTATAATTCGTAGATGAGTAAGCCAGAGCAGAATAGCATGGGTATCTGCAATAAGGGGGCAGCCAGTGAGTGACGTATTTTCCAAGCGGCAAAGAGGATACTGGCGTAGGCGAGCAGGTAGATGGCTTGATAGACTAGAAATTGCGAAAAGCTGTATTGAAAGTGAATGGATGAGATCAATTCTGCCCCGAATACCAAGCTGAAGAAGCAAGCGGTGTTGATGAAATTTAAGAACTTGTAGTTTGTTTTGTTCGTCTGCGCTTCAGGCCGAATTTTTTGCCAGCAGTAGCAGCCGAGCAAGGCCGTGGCCGCACAGAGTAAAATGCTGCCCAGAAGGTCGATGAAATAGGTGGACCGATAGTAGAGCCAACATAGGCTGAACAGCAGGCTGGCCAGGAAAACTTTAAAATGTGTGAGCGGGGGCAACATGTTGATTATGAATCCAGCTCCGAGCTCGTGAGTGAGAAGTAGAAACGAGAGCCTTGCTGTGGGGCGCTGTCTACTTTGAGTTGGCTTTGATGCTCGCTGAGTAATTCAAAGCAGATCCCAAAGCCAAGTCCGACACCGTATTCGCCATCTAAGCCGCGCGTTGAAGTGATCGCTTGCTGGCGACGAATGCTGGCGACTTGCTTCCAGTATCAGGTCGTTGACGAGGTATTCCTGTTTATGGAATTGCATTCGCTTGTTGCGCAGAGTGGCCCAGCTGAGCAGGTTTTCCATTAGCTCGGAGACACCGCGGGCATTGCCCTCGATTTGTTGAGCAAAGGCTTCCAGTCGCTCTTGGGAAAATTCACCCGGCGAGCGAGCCAGTAGCGAGGAGACACTGACGAGTGCGTTGAGCGGGGTGCGTATGTCGTGGGCGAGGAATTCGATCAATCGTTCTTTTTGCTGATTACTTTCTTCTAATTCGTGGGTGCGACTATGGACAGTTTCGGTTAGCTTACTATTGAACTGGCTTTGTAGTTCGGCATGGCTGCGGGCTTCCTCTAATAGTTTGGCCTGTGCTTGCTTCTTCTCCTGGTGCGTTTGCATGAAACGTTCGATCAGCGCATAGCTGAGAATGACCATTTCGACACAGGCGGCATAGAGCCAGAAATGCAGCAATCGAGCCTCCATTGTTTCTCCAGAAAGTGTAACGAACCAATAGCGAATGGAAAAAATCGCGAGTAAGCAGTTGGCCACAACCAGATAGCGAGCCTGAGAAATGCCCTTTAGCATGGCGTGGATACCTAGGGCCAAGACGATGAGGGTGACTCCCAACCAGATACTGATGGCCGGGAGTCGAATATGGTCGCCGAGCAATACGCCGGGGCCGAACATCACCATCGGTGCCAATGCAAATAGGCTAACTAGAATCCAATTGAGCGTGTGGTTGATGCGGGGGGGGAGGTGTCCGCGACCGAGGAATTCGTGCACAAACAGCAGGTGGAGACAAGCGGTTAGTATGAGTAAACCATGAAAGAGAAAGAAGTTCGCGTCCGAAGTGAGCGCGGTTTGATGTATACCCGCTAGCTTGAGAGTTCCAGAGTTATAGGCGTTGAAATTCAACAGATTGATAACGAAGGCAGCCAGGAGGTAGAGCAGGTAGTAGCCGATGTCTTTGTAGCGAAATGCGAGATAAGCAGCGAGGTTGGCAATAAATAATCCAATCAAGAGTCCGATATAGATATGGACGAATCGCTCATTGGATTGAATCGTATTTTGAAATTCGATCGGTGCGTCCCAGTAGGAGATCTTTGGACTGACCCAGTGTGCATCTTGCAGTTTTAGGTAGATGACTTTTGATTCGCCTGCCGAAAGCTGTATTTGGAAAGCTGGGATTTTGTAGGGCGTCTGCTGTATGTTGGGATCATTGCTGGGGCTGTTCTGGTAGATCGCGTAAGTCGCTTCGTTGCTCGGTATGAAAATACGTGCCAGACTTGTCCAGTGGTGCTTGAGCTCGATGATACCTGTTTGGCTATATTCGGATGTGTTCTCTAAGGGGATGCGAATCCATACATGGACTTGGTCGTTGCCAGTGATCGCCCGTGAGCTGTTGTCAAATGGGGTAAAGTTGCCGCCTTCTTGGGTTGCCGCTAAGACAGCTTCGAAGGTCATCGGGCGCTGCGGAAGGTAAATGCCGAGTGAGTCACCTTCGCTGATTGGAAAGGCGCTGTGACTATCCCGTGGCTTACCATAAAAGCCGAGTATGCCCCATGCGATGGCCAGTGACGCGAGTATCCAAAAGACTATGGAGTAGTCGCTGTGGAAATTTGATTTTTTCTTTGGCCCGGTCATGCGATCGCTCACTCAATATGATGCAACCCGAGCCGTTGCCCAAACTCAAGTAAGTCCTCACTGCTGTCGAGCATGAGCTTGCGCATGATTCGATAGCGGTGGTTTTCGACCGTGCGAACACTGAGTTTCAAGGAGTGTGCGATCTCCTTGTTTTTTTGACCTCGGCAAATTTGACTGACGATTCTTTGTTCCCGTTGGCTTAGGATTTTGTTGATCGCGTTGACGTCGTTAAAAATTCGTCTTCGGTTTTCGCGAACTAATTGTGTGAAATAGAGTCCGCCTTCGGCAGCTGCATGCAGCGCGTCGAGTACGATGTCGGGCGGTTGGTTTTTTTCTACATAACCACTGAATCCAGAATCAAATACACGCGTCGTTGTGACAGGGTCGACCATCGAGGACACGGCGACGAGTGCAGGCGGCTGTGGGAGTGATTGCAAACGTATACCGAGATCGATTCCGGAGTGGTCCGGGAGTTCGATGTCGATCAGCGCTACATCGGGTTGGTGTTCGCGGCAACTCTCCCAACCTTGGCCTGCATTGTTGGCTGTTGCGATGACTTCGAAATGCTCCGAGCTATTGACTAATGTGCGCATGAGATCTCTAAACATGCGTTGGTCTTCAATGATGACGGTCGAATAGCGTTTCATATTTCTAGGCGTGTGAGTGCGTATTCTGTGGCTATTCCTGTAGTCTCTGCAATGTCTTTACGTATTCATTTTGAGTAGTCACTACTCAATTTAAGCGGTTTTGCTTCGATGGAATTTGTTGGATACTGCTCGCATGAGTGGATTTTGGGGCACGAAGCGTTTAAAGAGTGAGAAGCCGGTGGATTTAATTAGAAGGCTTTTGGCGGGGTATTGTGCCCTCTGGATGTTTTTCGGGCCCAGTGCGCTGCTAGCTTTACCGCAGAACCCACAGGTCACGCATGGGCAGATCGACCTTAGCACGCAGGCGGGCCGTATGCAGATCCAGCAACTCAGCCAAATGGGCGTGATTAATTGGGAGGACTTTTCCATCGGTGCAGGCGAGTGGGTCGATATCCAGCAGCTCAATGTGGATGCGGCCTTGCTGAATCGCGTGACGGGAGCGAAGCCCTCGGACTTGCTGGGGCAATTGAATGCCAACGGCCGCGTGTATGTGGTGAATCCAAACGGAGTGCTGGTGGGGCCGGGGGCTCGTATCAACACGGCTGAATTTATCGCATCCACTTTAGATATCGCCGATGCAGATTTTTTGAACGGAGGAAGCCTACAATTTGAAGGCGAGTCCGATGCCGGGATTGTCGATTTGGGTGAAATCACGGCATCGAATGGAGACATCATTTTAGTGGCTCAGGTTGTCGAAAATGCGGGCGAGTTAGAAGCTGCTGAAGGGACCGTGGCATTGGGGGCGGGGCAAAAGATTCTACTTCAGCCGGATGCGGATCAGCGTCTGGTGATTGAGACTTCATTGTCGGATACGGTTGCTGGCATTGGGGTGGACAACTCTGGTTTGATCGAAGCCGCTCAAGCCGAGATTCAAGCGGCGGGCGGATCGGTCTACGATTTAGCCATCAACCAGTCGGGGACGATTCGTGCCACCGGAGTGACCCAGAAGGATGGTCGCGTGCTATTGACCGCCGATGGGGGCGATTTGCAGCTGTCAGGTCAGCTGTCCGCTCAGAATGCGGACGGCAGCGGCGGTGAAATTTTGCTCGGTGGCGAGTATCAAGGAAGTGATCCCGCAGTGGCCAATGCCGCAAATGTGTTTGTGACGGAGACGGGACAGCTCGATGTTTCCGCGCAAGGAGATGCGGATGCAGGGCGCGTGATTGTATGGTCGGACGTGCAGACTGATTTTCACGGCAATATTGATGGCCAGGGCGGTGCATCGGGGGGCGACGGTGCCTTTGTGGAAGTTTCGGGGAAGCAGATTCTGAATTACTACGGACAAGCCGATCTGCGGGCAGCCTCGGGAGTCACAGGTCACTTATTACTCGATCCTGGACAGGCGATCATTAGCACGGCCACCGATGATACGGCGAACGGAGTATTTAATAACGCAGTGCTTGAGAGCAATTTGAGCACAGCGAATGTGACGGTCAACGCATCCAACTACGGAGACCTGGGCTCGGGCGCTTTGGGTGAAATTATCGTGAACGCGCCGGTGACTTGGTCCGCCGCGACCACGTTGACTTTGAAGGCGGGCAATTATATTGAAATTAGCGCCGACTTGAGCGGTGCCAATGGTCAGGTCGAATTGCTACCAGGAACCGCGGCGACCTTTGGGCCAGCAGGAACTCCGTCGATCTACCTTAATCCAGCAGCTCGATTGACGGCGCAGAGCTTGTTGATTGCTCAGAATTTGGATGCCTTTCCTGTCGGTGCGGGCAATGCACCGCCGCTAGATTCCCGCTCAATGGGGGATCTGCAATTTGATGGTATTGTTGATGTGGATACGCTGGACCTTTCGACGCAAGGTGAGGGGGTCCAAGGAGAGGTCACATTCGATCACCCGAGCAATGCTATTGGCACACTCACGACAAGCGAGACCGGTGGGAGCTTCTTCGGCGACTTCTTCTTAATTGATGGCGACGGAGGTCTGGTGGTTGACGGGGATTTTTCCAACTTTGGATTTGGTAGTCAGATCTCAATTGTCACGGAGGGTGATTTGACTTTAGCGGCAGGCACTCAAATCGCGGGGGGCGACAATAGTAACATTGTTCTGGCATCACAGAGCGGTTCATTTCTAAATCTCGCCGGAGCGACTGCGGTTGGCGACAGTCTGAACGGGCGTTACCTGATTTACTCCGACGATCCCGCCAATACGACGAAAGGTGGACTCACAGGCTTACCCGTTTACGATCAGAGCTACGCCGACAATGCGCCTAGCAGTATCACTCAGTCGGGCAGTCGCTTCCTATATAGTTTGGCACCCACTTTAACTTTTGCGGCCAGCGATTTGAGCCGCACAGAGAATTCGGCTAATCCGACATTGAGCTACACGCTAAGCGGTCTAGTCGGTGGCGATACCGCGGCGCAGGCCTTTTCGGGGGCTCCCTTGTTATCGACGCTCGCTCAGACGAATTCGGCTCCGGGGGACTATGAGATCTCGATAGTTCCAGGGTCTATCAGCCTCTCGGACTTTAACTATGCGATTGAGTTTGAGACGGGCACCTTGACGGTCGTGGATGATTATATTCTGTTTGTGACTGCCGATGATTTTTCGCGTTATTATGGCGATGCGAATCCGGAGTTCACTGCCAACTATTCAGGCTTCGCCAGCGGGGACGATGTATCCATTTTCGATGGTTTCTCTGTCGACTTTACCACCTCTGCTGATTTGCAATCGCCTGCCGGCACCTACGATATTGTCCCCTCTGGCGCGGCGACGCTGAATGATTACTCTGTGACCTATCGTAATGGGACACTGACTATTGATCCCCGTTTATTGACCATACGTGCGAATGATTTTGAAATCGATTATCTGGATGAAGAGCCAAGCTATACAGCCAGCTTTGAGAACTTGGCCAGTTTTGATGATGGCAGTGCTTTGCTGACGGGACTTATTTACGCCGACGATCACGGATCGCCGACGGCTGATGTCGGGGATTATACGATCACACCCAGTGGGGCGTTCGACCCGAACTATGCGATTACATTTGAGTCGGGCACTTTGAGTGTGAATCCACGAGCAATCACCGCTTCGGTGAGCGATACCAGTCGCGAATATGGGGAATCCAATGTGCCGCAGTTGGTGCAGTTCAGTAATCTCAATGGATACAATCGCAACCTAGTGACGAACAATGCCACTTACAGCACTTCCGCCAGCGAGAGTTCGAATGTCGGCGATTATTCGATGATCCCAGATGCCATCGATAATGATAATTTTTCGATTACGTATCAACCCGGCACATTGAGCGTGACCCCTGCTCCGCTCACCATTGAGGCCGAAGATGCGAGTCGAGTGTATGGCGATGCGAATCCTAGTTTTAGTGCGAACTCAACGGGCCTGAAATTGTCAGATACCCTGGCAGATGTGGTGGGTGATTTGACGATCGAGACCTGGGCAGAGCTTGGATCTAATGTGGGGCACTATGCGATCGTGCCATCAGGCACCTCGAATGGGAACTATACACTCACATTTCAAAATGGTTTATTAAGCATCAGTAAAGCCGTGATTAATTATGTGACGACCAATTTTGTGAGTCGCAGGTATGGTGATGACAATCCCGCGTTTACCCTGCTTGCAAATGGCCTGAAGAATGGCGATACTGCAGCAGAGCAAATTAACTTCGCCATCACATCGGCTCCGAGTGAGCAGGCCGAGGTGGGCAACCATTCAGTGAGCTTTGTTGCTAGCTCTGTGAATTATGCCTTAGCACCCGGTGCCATTCAGCCGGGGACAGTGGAGATTACGCCCCGTGATTTAACCATTACCGTGGATAGTTTTACCCGCGAATACGGCGACGCGAATCCCACTTTGACAGCTCAATTTGATGGCTTGGCTTCGTTTGATGACGCGTCGGTGATTGCAGGTTTGAGTATCGAGACCCCAGCAACACAGAGTTCCAATGTGATGGAATACGGGATCAACCTCTTTGGTGGGGCGAACTCGAATTACAACATCACACGTGTTCCCGGCACACTGACTGTCACTCCTGCGGTGGTTAATTTTAATTCGACTGATTTCTCATTCATGTATGGTGAGGATGCAGATGCCCAGGTGGTGGCTAATTATTCTGATGGTCTCAAGCTAACGGATACGCTTGCCGATCTTCAAGTCTCCGTGGATGCTGGCGGAGCAAGTGATGTAGGCAGCTATCCATTGAATGTATCTTTGGGTAATTCCAATTATCAAGTGGGCTCGGTCGCCGGTTCGGTGACCATTACGCCGCGTCCCGTCTACTTTGATATATTGGACCGAAGCCGTGTGTATGGAGAAACGCTTGATCCCGGGCATACTGTATTACTCACTGGTGGGTATTCCTTGGTGGATCCACTTTCCGAGGTCTTTAACGTGCTTGATCCCACCAATGTGCAGAGTGATGTCGGCACCTATCTGGTGGGTGGTGAATTAATCAATTCGAACTATCAATTGCTGGGAGTCGACGTAGGAATATTACAGATTACGCCACGCATGCTCGCCTTAAAGCCTAAGAATGATGGCATGGTCTATGGTGATGATTTCGGCGGTGTGGATTATTTAGCTGCTGGGTTGGATGGTTTGGCTTCTTTCCACACGATTGATGACATCGTTCTAGATACGTTGTATACCCTGTACACTAAAGGGAAGCACCATGGCTTTACATACGCCTACGAATTGGTGCCGGAGGGGGAACGCACGCAGTTCCTCGGAGAACTGATCGAGGAAGTGGGTGGCTATGCGGAATCGATTCTGCCAGGGGGCTATACCACCGAAGCTATTTTGAGTGATGAAGCGATCCGTAATTACTATGTCTACAATACACCGGGCACCTTTGGTGTCGTTCCACGCCCAGTGACAGTTGTCGTCGATGATCTCGTTGGAGTTCGAAACCACGAATTGGATGCCTTCACCGCTTCCGTTTTAAACTTGGGACTGCATCATCAAGGTCTCTCCATCGAGGATCTGTTTCCTGAGTTCGGGTATGAATTAATTCCTGTGGGGGTGCCTGAGCGAGTTGAGTCAGAAGTGCTATTGAGTGAGGTGCCGGCCGCTCCTTCTTTGAGTGATGAGGCTTTCTTAGAAGCATACACCTACGAAAGCTCTGGAGGCGCGACGCCGACTTCGCCAGATACGTCTACTGGGGGCAGTGTGGATGTGGATGTCCCCGACGACACTTACGTAGGAATCATTATCGATATTGAGGATGGACTGAGTGAGCCCAGCGATGGTTCTGAGATTATCGAAATTACAAACATAGATAGCGTGACGGTGACAAGTCGTGAGGTGTTTATATCGGATAGCATCCATTACTACACTGAGAGAGAAGAGGATGATACGCCCGCCTATCTTAAAGACCAGTTGTTCTCGATTCGCCCAGCCTATATGTGGAATGATAAATATGTGGTGACTGATGTGGATATGGGCTTGCTGACGATCCAGCCTGATCCAGCAGTGGTTTCTGCTATGGAGCAGAAGGAACTGATCGAATCGCTTCGGGAACAATTCTATGATCCTAGTGCGACATCTGGGGATCTGACGATTCATTATGTACCACCGCTTGGACTGACGCGTGAATCCTTGCCTGTTATCTTTGAAGTTCTTAAATGGTCTCCCGATGGGTTTGTAGACATCGACTATGAGTTTTTTAGAAGAGAAGCACAAAAAATGGTAGGTGAGATTAATCTGCCACTAGATCAATATGTAGAGATCTATTATTCAGATTTAAGTACGAATCCTCAAAAACAAGAGTTGTTGATCCTCATGATGGAGCGTTATTCAAAAGCTTTGATGACTGGAGAGGCCGAAGCTAGAACAGATGCTGCAAAAGCATTCAAATCCGATTTGGAGTCATATATTGATGAGACTAAGGAGTCGTTGGCAGATAAAATGGAAGAGAAAATGGATGCCTGGGAAAACCGTAATTCAGTCGATTCTCAAGAATTAGTATGGAGAAATGAAATACTAAAAACGAATCGTTTGACTGCGGCGGCTATCCTAGAGGAAATGAATCGGCTTGAGGAGCTTAATGCGGAAGCTATTTTTGATGAGAACGATGGCACCGGCCTTCAGCAAACGGTGAATGTTTTATCCGAATTTTTTATCAGTGGCCAAATTAATGATGCTGAGCTGCAGGCTTCCTTCGATCAGGTTAAAGAGGATATCGATTCAGGTACGACTGTGAGTTTACAAGCTGCGATGAGCGTGCTGCGAGAGGCGCTTGTGGCATTGGAATCGGAGAATGATTTTGTTCAATCTCAAGATTCGATTGCGGCTCGTAAGCTTGTTCTGGGGGCTGGTGCTTCTGGGGCTGAAATGGCGAATACACTCTTCGCTGGCGATGTTCCATATAAGTCAATTATGGAAGCTTCCATTGCTGAAGTGCTTGAAGATAAAGTTAATTTATTCGTTGGTGAACGAATCGGAATGGGCGGGGCGCTAGTCGGTGTCGCGGGTGGTGCGGCTGTTGGTGGGGTGACGGCCGCCGCAGCGACTTCAGCGCTCGGGCATATTTTTGTGCATTATACCGGACAAGCTGCTATAACAGCAGCGTATACTGGCGCGACTGCTGGAGCTTCTGCCGGCGTAGGCTTTGGAGTCGCAGTGGGCATTTCACGGGCGATTATGATTGGTGAGATGGCCGCCGATGAAAGCGTCTATAATAATATGGTTGATAATGCAAAGAACAGAAGTCTGAGCCTTGAAAAAGAATATGATTTGCTCGGCTATCAAACCAATCAAACTGAGATGATGGTCGATGAACTCGTCTTTAAGATGGGTTTCATGGGGATGGTGAGCGGAGCTTATTTATATGAGATGTAAGCCGCGGGACATTGTTATAAAACAGATTATTTGAATATGAATAAGAAACTGTACATACTGCCTCTGATGCTTGGGCTGACTTTAGGCCTAGAGGCGGTTCAGAAGAGTTTATCTTTCGGACAGGGCGATGAAGTTGAACTGCCTCGTGAACCCGTCGATCTTGGGGCGCATGATGGAGAATATGTCCTTGTTGATGCTCTCGTGCTATTGGAGGTCGTATCTCAGGAGTCCATGCCGCCGATCGAAGGCAGTCCACAAGGTCTCGTGCGTCGAGGTTTGCCCAATGCACTAAATGGAAAAGATTTTGAAATGTTGGCAGACTCTTTTTTAGGGCATCCCATTTCTCGCGAATCTTTGAAGCGCCTTGAATCGAGCACGCGAAATTTAATGACCCTCTCTGGTAAGCCATATTCTTTGGTGTATTTGCCGGAACAAGACATTACGGAAGGGCAGGTTCGACTGGTGGTGCAGGAGAGTCGTATTGGTGAAATCCGTATTCAAGGAAACCAATATTTTTCCGATGCTAGCTACTTGAGCCGATTTGGATTTCTAGAAGGCGAGACGATTGATCGCAATGCGCTGGTGCCAGGCATTGCCAAAATCAACCGTAGTGACTATCGATCGGCCACGGTTAAAGTCGTGCGCGGCAGTGAACCGGGAACCAGTGATATTGTCATAGTGACACAAGAGCAGAAGCCTTGGAAGGTCTTTGCTGGGGTCAATAATTCTGGCACGCAATCGACTGAGGAAATACGACTGACCGCTGGTGTGAACTACGGGGACCTTTGGGGCTTAGACCATCAGCTGAGCCTACAATGGAGCAGTGATCCTGGAGCGGATCACTCGCGCTCGCTCTCCGGTAGTTATACTGTGCCAGTTGGGCTGAAGGGCGATCTGACTTTATTTGGCTCGCAGTCATGGACGAATGCAAAGGTGAGTCCACCTTTGATGCAGGAGGGGGGTAGCTATCAATTGGGGCTGAACTTCGATTACGAACTCGAGCCAGCCGGGCAGCGCTATCAGCACTCTTGGCAGGTCGGCATCGATTTTAAGTCCAGTGACAATAATTTGGATTATGCCATCCCGCCATTTGTGATCCCGATTTCCGATAATCTGACGCATGTGGTGCAAGGGCGCTTGCAGTATCGGGGAACTTTCATCGATGGCTGGGGCTATACGCGTGGAACGATCACAGCGGTGTATTCACCCGGGGATTTATCGAGTCATAATACTGACGAGGACTTTTCCGGCACACGTGCTTTTGCAGAAGCCGATTATGTCTATGGCAAGCTGAGCTTCTTTCGGGACACACGCTTCGGCGGTGCGTTTGAGGGCTGGAATTGGACGCTGCAGGCTGATTTACAAATCGCCTCAGGGAATTTGATGGGGAGTGAGCAATTCAGCGCTGGAGGGAGTGCCACTGTGCGCGGCTACGAGGAGGGGGAAGCCATTGGTGATAATGGATTCCTTTTGAGTCAGGAACTACAGCTGCCTGCCATGGAAACGAAGGTGAACTTGTTGGGGCGTAGCTACCCCGGGCAGCTGCGTTGCTTTATTTTTCAAGATTACGCGGAGACATGGAATCAAGATAAATTAACAGGAGAAGAGCCGTTCGACCTCATGAGTGTGGGAGCTGGCTTGAATTACCAAATGGGCCGCTATTTGAGTGCTCAAGTCACGCATGGCGTCCAACTGCGCGATAGTGGCAGTAGTGACAGCGGAGATAACTCGCGCACGCACTTTAGCCTAACTTTAAGCTATTAAAAGTCAGTGCATGTCGCTCGCAAACTTAGGAAGCCTGAGAGTCTAGTTTATCTTCTTCGTCCTGCTCGACTTGCGCCTCTCGTTCGGTTAAGAGCATCGACTTCTCGACGAGCTCGTTTTCGCACTGTTCGATGAATGCTTCACGCTCTTGTAGTAAGCGACGCGCTTCTTTGAGTGAGGCTTCTTGAGTTTCTAATTCACGCTGGAGTGCTTTGAGTGCTTTGGCTTCTTTACTGAGGTCCCCGTTTGAATTGTCTGCGCTCTCGTTGGGCGCACTGCGTTGACTCTCTAGCAAACTCTTGTGTGCTTGTAGTAGAGCTTCGCGCTCATTGAGCTCCAGTTCATGCGCTTCGACGCGTTTCTCACGTTGTGATACCTGGTCTTCACGCACGATAATCTCGGCTTGCAACTCAAGTAAGTGCGCCTCCATTTCCTGCTGCTTGCCAGATTTCGTTTTGACCGAAGGGAACTCGTCGATCGGGCTCAACAAGGGCGTCACTTCTGCGCCTTCACGGCGAGTGGCGGCTGCGATGGCCGTTTTTAAACTTAATTTACGGGTCGTTTGGCGAGCCGGTGGCGGGGGCGGTTGTTGAATGGGCGCTATTGCCTCTGGGGGATCTTTTAAGTCCTTCTTTTTGGAACGCTTAGATTTAGAGAGAGAAAACATCTTGAGACGAATATGCGGAGCTTGCTTTGTGAATCAACTGTCAAAGCACCTAGTGGGCTTGTTATCAGGGGCTTAAACAAGATTCTAACAAATGATTAGAGTTGTTACTTTTTAACATTGAGGGGTAGCCCCTAGGCTGCAACTGCAAACTTATGATCGAAATTGTCGCTCACTGTGTTCTAATTCCACTTTTTTATGGAAATCAGCCCCAATCAGTTCTCTGCCACACAATCTCATGAGCTCATTGAGCGTCTATTTAAGGCGCCTGTGGAGCGGCATGTCTTGCCCAATGGGCTGACCTTGGTGCATCGCCCGGATTTTTCCAGCGAAGTGGTCTCTGTCCAGGTTTGGGTCAAAACGGGCAGCATACACGAGGACGCATATATTGGTTCAGGGCTCTCACACTATTTAGAGCATATGCTCTTTAAGGGGACTTCACGCCGTGATGGTAAATCGATCAGTCGCGAAGTGCATGCCATCGGCGGTTCGATTAATGCCTATACCACCTTTGATCGTACGGTTTACTATATCGATGCACCTTCGGCTGCTTTTCATCAAGTTGTGGACGTGCTTTCTGATATCGTTTTGCACTCGACCCTGCCGACGCAGGAAGTGGAGCGTGAGCGCTCGGTCATTCTACGGGAGATCGATATGGGGCTGGATGATCCCGACCGTCAGCTTAGTCAGGCACTCTTTCGCACCGCCTTTCAGCGCCATCCTTATCGGGAGCCAGTCATTGGGCACCGAGCCCTCTACGAGCAGGTCACTGCGGAGGAGTTGCGCGCCTATTATCATGCCCGCTACGTGCCCAACAACATGGTGGTCTCCGTGGTGGGAGCGGTGGCGCCCGAAGAATGTTTGGCAGAAGTTGAAAAGCAATTTGGAGCCGTGCAACGTGGACGTTTAGCGCCAGTGCGGATCGAAGAGGAACCGGTGCAACTCGCTGCGAGGCGGGAAGATGTCGTCGGGGAGTATAACATCTTTCGTGGAGGTCTGGGGTTCAAGGTGCCCCACATGAGCCATCCCGACTCGCCTTGCTTGGATGCGCTGGCACATGCCTTGGGCGGCGGTGAGAGTTCTTTGCTCTGGGAGCGCTTGCGCAACCAACGTAAACTAGTGAATTATATCGATTGTCGTAATTGGAACCCCGGCGGCAGTGGTCTCTTCTGGATTTCTTATGTGTGCGATGCTGAGAAGAGTCGTGAGGTCGAGCAGGCCATTCTTGATTTGTTGGCTGAGGTTGAAGCGCAAGGTCTGCCCGAATCGGTGGTCGAAAAAGCACGCCGGCAAGCGCTCACTTCTGAGATCAACGGTCGCAAGACGATGAGTGGTCAGGCTTCGCGCTTAGGCTTAGGTGAGGTGGTGATCGGGGATATTTATTATGGCCGTCGTTATTTGAAAAGATTGCAAGCGGTGAAGCCGGGAGATTTGCAAGCGGCCGCTCAGCGCTACTTAGTGGACGAAAGTATGTCCGCGGTCACGCTCGGGCCGGCACCACAAATCATTGATTCGACCGCGGCCTTGGAAGAAAAGTTGGCCTTAGAACCTTTTGAGCAAATCATAATGTCCAGTGGTGCACGGTTACTGCTACAGCCAGATAGTCGCTTGCCGAAAGTGCACCTCCGTTGTGTGCTACAAGGAGGGCCTCTCTACGAAGCTGTCAATCAGCGTGGGATCTCCTCCTTGCTGGCAGAGCTGTTGACTAAAGACACCCAGCGCCGTAGCGCATCTGCCATTGCCGAATTAGTTGAAAGTATTGGGGGGAGCTTCTCTGCAACAGGTGGTAACAATACCATAAGCTTTGCGATCGAAGTGTTGCCTGCCGATCTTGATGTCGCACTCGAGCTCTTGAGCGATGCCCTAACGGCGCCTGTCTTTAATTCGGCCACCTTTGAGACGGAGCGTGAGGCGCAAGTTGCCAGCCTGTTGGAGGACGACGACGAAATTCTCGACTATGGCTTTCGCAAATTACGTGAGCGTTTCTTCGGAGATCACCCCTTTGCAGTGGGACCGGGTGGACGTGTGGCCGACCTTAAAGCGCTCACTGCTGAAGATATTGCGGCCCACTATCGCAGCTTAGTTCGAGCGGGGAATCTTGTGCTCTCGGTTACGGGGGACTTCCAGCCATCCACGCTGGTCGAGCGCCTGCGCCCCTTACTCGAAACACAATTGCCTGCCGAGGCCTTTGATTCAGTCGATGCGCCTGCGCCAGTGGCAACTGTAGCTTACATCGGGCACGAAACGATGGAGCGTGAGCAAGCCGTGGTATTACAAGCTTATCCGGATACAGGCATTCAGTCCAAGGATTACATTGTTGCCGAAGTGCTCAACGAACTCTTTAGCGGCATGTCTAGCCGTCTTTTTGAACGCGTGCGCGAAGATCAGGGTATGGCTTACTATGTAGGCACCACGCGGGTGATTGGTTTGCAGACCGGGATGTTTGTTTTCTATGCCGGCACTCAACCTGAGCAAGCGGAGGCCGTCGTGCGCGAAATGGATATCGAGATCGCGCGTGTGGCCGCCGGTGAAGTGACTAAGGAGGAACTCGCTCGCTGTCGCACGCGCTTGAAAGCCGCCCGGCCGATGGGCAAGCAAACCATCGGCGCGCGCGCCATGCATGCTGCGATTCAGGTCACTTATGGCCTACCTATCGACGATGATGTCGAGCACGCCAGCCAGCTGGATCAAGTGGATGCCGCCGCACTCGCTCGCTTTGCGAATACATATTTCACTTCTGACAAGCGCGTAAAGCTGATCGTAGGGCCTGATGAGGTGAGGCAGACTGGCACGAATCGCTTACGCTAAGCTCAATACGGGGAGTGGTTCCGTTAGCTAGGGTGTATTTCCTTTGTTTTTACGTTAGATGGGGTCTATTGTCTAGTAACTGGGGTGTATCCTCTATTTGTTGCTTGCCACCCTTGTGTCATGTTGGTATTAAATTTATCTAGAGCCGCTGTTGGTTCTAATTCTACCAATTATAATATTATCTAAGATGAAGTCCTTCTTACTAAATAAAAAATATACCGCATTCGCTGTTGGCTCATTGCTCGCAGTCTCTTCGGCTAGTGCGAACTTATCCTTTGTGATCGATGAGTTCACTTCTGACGTTTTAACTATCACAATATCAGGTGTCTCTGAGTTGGCGGGCACTGCCCCTGTTAATGACTTTGCACTCTTTTTGGCGGATACTGGGGGCACTTCTAGCTTCTTCAGCTCCACTGGCATTGTGGCAGTGCTTACACCTGATGGAGCTGCAACCACACTCGGGGCTGCAGATCTTTCCGGGAATGTTGAGACGATTGATTCTCTTCCAACTGGTGGTACTGTCGCCATTATACCTTTTGACATGAGCTTAACGTCAGGTATGTCATTCGGTTCGGATACTACACTTTCTTTTGCAGGCGCTGGCCTATTTGATCCCGGTGCGATCACTGGTGAGCTCGGGCTTTACTGGGGGACTGGAGTTGCGCCAGATCTTAATCCATCTGCCGGTGTGCTGCAAGATTCTGTCGCTGTTCCAGAACTGAGCTCCTCTAGCTTGGTGCTAGGACTCTTCGCGCTGGGTGCTTGCTCTGTCTTTTCGCGTCGTCGCGCTTAAGTTTCAGCAGCTTTACCGCTGATAGTAGTCAATTATAACCATGGTGTCAGTATCTGTGGCATGCTTAGTCGTGTCCGCAGCTATCTCATTATAGAATATTACGTTAACAAATAAGTAGAAGTTATTACAGAATTATGAATAAGAAAATTATTGGAACTTTAGTCGCAGGCAGTCTTATCTCTAGCTTTGCTCAGGCAGCAGATGGCTCATATGATTTCGGAGAAGCCCTCGAAATCAACGCCAACACGAGCGGAGTATCAGTGAACGCTGCCGCAATTACAGCAAACGATGGCGACATCGCAACAAACACTGCTGCGATTACCTCGAACGATGTCGATATCGCAGCGAACACTGCTGCGATAACTTCAAACGATGGCGATATCGCAGCGAACACTGCTGCGATAACTTCGAACGATGTCGATATCGCAGCGAACACTGCTGCGATAACCTCGAACGATGTCGATATCGCCGCGAACACTGCAGCGATTACCTCGAACGATGTCGATATTGCCGCGAACACTGCTGCGATAACCTCGAACGATGTCGATATTGCAGCGAACGCTGCCGATATCGTTATTAATACCAACGCGATTGGTGTAAACGCTGCTGACATCGCCGTCAATTCCACCGCGATCGCAGCGAACTCAGGTGCTATTGCTAATAATAGTTCAAGAATTGACAGCAATCGCAGAGATATTGATCAAAATCGCCGTGGCATTGCAATGGTTGCCGCTCTACAGCACACAACAGTGCTACCAGGTATGACGAATGCATTGGATGTTGCGGCTGCTCATTTCGACGGCGAAACTGGCATGTCCATCAACTACTCGCGCCGTATCAATGAGAACTGGCAAGTAAACTTCGGTGCTGCTTCGACCACAGACTTGGAAGAGTCAGTGGTTAAAGCCGGTGTTGGGGTTCAATGGTAGTCCGATTCTTGGGATAGATTGATTCAAAGCCGCCAACAATGTTGGCGGCTTTTTTCTTTTTAGTGGATCCATCCTTGTGATTCTATTTTAAATCGCAGACAGCATTTCTAACTATGCGTTTTTTCTTCATACCCATCACGTTTTTGTGTGTTTTCTTTTTAGGCTGCTCGACTACGCCGAAGGCGGAGCCTGCGAGTGCTCCCGCTAAGCTGAATCTCTCTCAGTGGGATGCCCTAATCAATGCTAAGGCCGTTTATGCCTTGGATAAAGATCACTTGCCGCCGCAAGTTTATGTATTCCCTCCGCTGCGTTTGAATCAAAACTCGCAAGCAATGGATGCATTGGCCTATAAGCTCAGGGGTGACGGAGCACTATACTGGACTTCGCCAGCGCCCCATGCCGCAGAGATCCAAGCTGTGATCGAGCGGAAGCTCGAAACCAAGGGCTTTGAGATTATTAGTTTTCAGGAGTTGACCAATACGCAGGAAGACCACCGAGTTTTGGTCTTTAACCCTTATTACGTGGCTGCTTATCAGCCGGTAGATCGAGTTAATGAGGAAACGGGCTGGTCTTCATTTGTTCGTGTCACCGTGTCCACTTTTCCCGCAGATCTCAATCCCCAGCAGAAAATCGATGTGATGAACCAAGAGGCGCTTACCCTGTATCAAAGTAAAGCTTCCGAATACGATGTGGTGAAACGTAGCCTCAGCTATTTGCTCGATTATATGGGTAGTAACAAAGAATGGTCGGGGCGTTTAACGCTTTTAAATTAAGCCTGATTGGGTGAGGTGAAATCGCTCAATATAATGATGACTGATGCTTGGCTGCTGCAGATGATTTCTAGGCTCATGTTAGATTTCTTTGTGGGCCGACTCAGAGAAACTGAGCGGAATCGAGCTGCCCGAGTGAGGTTTTTACTTAGTCAAGTCTTGGTTTGGGCGTAGGATGCCCGCTTTGCCGTGCGTGCTTCCTTTCCTCGAAACTTCCCCTTCGACCGCGCGGCGTACGTCGCGATCGCGCAGAAGGGGCACAAAAAAGCCCGCGAGCTGGAACTGACGGGCTTTATTTCCGTGGTAGGCCGTCGGGGACTCGAACCCCGAACCAATTGATTAAAAGTCAACTGCTCTACCGATTGAGCTAACGACCCCTACACGAAAGCGCGGGATAAAAAGGCTGCACTTGCATCTTGTCAAGGAAAGGAATAAACTTTTTTATATTTTAAATTGAACGAAGTTTGTTGGAACAAATCTAAGCTTTTAACGATCTACCTTCCATGAACACAACTATGAGTGCTAAAACCGAAACGATGAATCCTGATGATTTGCTGATTGAGCGCATTAAGGCGGGCGACACGGCCGCCTATAATGATATGGTCACTCGTTATTACGATCGGATCTTTGCACGTGTTTCACATCTTCTTAAAAACAAGCAGGATGCGGAGGAGGTCACGCAAGATGCTTTCATTCGTGCCCACCGTGGCTTAGAGAACTTTCGAGGTGATGCCTCTTTTTCGACTTGGTTGTATCAAATTGCAACGAATCTCGCGCACAATCGCTACTGGTACTGGTTCCGCCGTAAGCGCGACCAGTCAATTTCGATTGATCAGCCGTTGACGGATGATAGCACGATGACGCTGGAAAATGTGATGCCATGTGAGGGGGAAGACCCTTCAGAAGCTGCCGTCACACAAGAGTTTGTCGACCGTGTTTCTGAATGTATGCAGGGTTTGAACGATAAGCATAAAGAGGTTTTGATTCTACGTAATGTTAAGAACCTGTCCTATGATGAAATTGCGCAGCAATTAGAAATCAGTGTGGGCACCGTGAAGAGTCGGATTGCCCGTGCGCGGGACAGTCTGCGCGATCTGATGGGCGACGATTTTGCATGAGCGAAGAAAAATTCACAGAGCTAGTTAATCTATATTTAGATAAGGAGATTTCCGAGCGCGGCCTTGCGGATTTGAAGGCTGAATTGCGGGTCCATCCACAGCGCAAGGCGGCCTTTCAAGAGCGTTGTCGTTTGCATCAAGCGATGCGTTTGGCGCTGAATCCAAGCGCTAAAAATATTGAATCGACGATTCTATCACGCCGTTCGAATGCGAGTGTTTCGAAATCGAAGGGGTTGAGTCCGCGTCGTTCAGGCTCAGTCAGCTCAGGCTCAGTCAGCTTTAGTTCGCGTCGTGCTGGAGCACGTCGGTCTGGAGCGCGCAGTTCCGAGCGCTCCGCGCGAGATTCGACTCGAGGCTCAACGTACTCTGCGCAATTACAGCAGCCACAACAATCACAGAAACCCCAGCAACCCCTGCCATTTGAAACGCGGCACCAAGCGAGCACTTTCTCTGAAAAGGGAGTGATGCCTCGCTGGGTATTGGGCACTGGCTTGGCGGCTTCTTTTGCGATTGGCTTCACTTTATTGGCTCCAGCCTTTCGGGGGGGCTTACATTACGCTGTGAATCTTGTCCAGCAAGGTGTCGCCTCCGATAAATTGTCGGAGACGGACCCGCTGGATCCGCTGGATACGTTCGGGCGCGCTGATTTACGACGCTATGCCTCCACTCAGGCGCAGCGCAGTATGAACCAGCGTGCGAGTATCGCAGCACAGCTCCGTTTGATGGGCTTACGCCCAGAATTTACTCCAGAAGAAAAGCAATTACGTTCGGTCAGTTTAGCGGCTGCGCAGCGCCCGCAGCCGACTCGTAATGATGCGGAACTACTTGCCGGTGTGCAGCAAATGTCACCGATGCCGACGCCACAAATTCTACGGGTGGCTGCCGATTCGACTTCGCATGAGTCGAGCTCGCGCTGGCCTAGTGGCTTTCAGACTTCGCTCGCTAGCTTTAAGTAGCTTTAAGTAGCTTTCCGCTTGCGTCTACGCGTGGGAATCGCAGTTCTGTTGTTCTGTTTTTAATATTTTTACTATGAAGATTGTACTCGCATACTCTGGTGGTCTTGACACCTCCGTCCTCGTTAGCTGGCTCAAAGAGCACTACAACGCTGAAATTATCACTTTTGCGGCGGATGTCGGCCAAGAGGAAGAGTTGGATGGTCTTGCCGAAAAGGCGAAGGCAACGGGTGCTTCGGCACACTATACGGTGGATTTGGTAGAGGAATTTGCCCGCGACTTCATCTTCCCCATGATGCGTGCCAATGCGATTTACGAAGGCCAATACATGTTGGGCACATCGATTGCACGTCCTTTGATCGCCAAGGCACACGTTGAGATCGCTGAGCGTGAAGGTGCCGACGCGGTGGCACACGGTGCGACGGGTAAGGGGAACGATCAAGTCCGCTTCGAGCTCGGATACGCAGCTTTGGCTCCTAAGTTAGAGATCATTTCACCTTGGCGTATGGAAGTCTTCCGCAAGGCTTTCCCAGGGCGCACAGAAATGATCGCCTACTGCCGTGAGAACAACATCGATGTCGAAGCCAGCGCCTCCAAGCCGTATTCGATGGATCGTAACTTGCTGCACATTTCTTACGAAGCTGGCATTTTGGAAGACACCTGGTTCGATCCCACTACGGATGACAACAAGGACATGTATAAGCTGACTACAGCGCCTGAAGATGCACCCGATGAGGCACAGTACATCGAGCTCGATTTCGAGCGTGGTGATTGTGTGGCGATTGATGGTGTGGCCATGAACCCCGCGCAAGTGATGAAGCACTTGAATGCAGTCGCAGGCAAGCATGGTGTCGGCCGGGTGGACATTGTTGAAAATCGTTTTGTGGGTATGAAGAGCCGTGGGGTGTATGAGACTCCAGGCGGCACTATTTTGCTACAAGCACACCGTAACATTGAGACATTGACGATGGACCGCGAGCTGGCTCACCTGCGTGATAGCTTGATTCCTCGTTACGCCGAATTGGTTTACAATGGCTTCTGGTATGCACCTGAGCGCGAAGCACTGCAGGCACTGATCGATGATTCACAAAAATCAGTGACGGGCACTGTGCGCCTAAAGCTTTACAAGGGCAATGTCACCACTGTGGGCCGCAAGTCACCGCTTTCCTTGTATGATGAGGATATTGCATCGATGGAAGGCGTGGACAGTGATTACAATCCCGACGATGCCAGCGGCTTTATTCGCCTGAATGCACTTCGTTTGCGTCGCCGTGCACTTGCGCAGGGAGGGCCTGAAATCGCTTCGGAGAGCAAGCTTTCTCGCGAGTAAAACGATTTTGTTGATTTCTGGTAGCCGAAGTCGCAAGGCTTCGGCTACTTTTGTTTTATTGAATATTTAGATATGAAAGCTCCTAAAATTCTTCTCGGTGTAAATGTCGACCATGTGGCGACAGTTCGTCAGGCACGCTATCGTGAACATCCGCTGGATCATGGTGATGAGGTGGAGCCAGACTGCGTGGCATTTGCACTCGCTTGTGAAGCGGCTGGTGCGGACGGCATCACAATGCATCTGCGGGAAGACCGTCGCCATGTCCAGGACTCCGATGTGTCGCGTGCGCGGGCGCAGATTGCGACCCGCCTAAATTTAGAGATGGCTTGCACGCCAGAGATGGTGGACTATGCACTCAAGCTCAAGCCCGACTCGGTCTGCTTGGTTCCAGAAAGCCGCGAAGAGGTCACCACCGAAGGAGGCTTGGATATTGTTGGCCAAAAATCACGTGTGAGCGAAGTCATCGCAGCCATGACCGAGGCAGGTATCGTGACTAGTCTGTTTATCGACCCGGATCCTGCGCAGATTGAAATGTCAGCCGAATTGAAGAGTCCGTGGATCGAACTCCATACTGGGGCCTATGCCAACGCCTATTACCACGATGGCCGTCGCAGTGAATTGGATACATTGCGCGCGGGCGCTTCGTTGGCACACAGCTTAGGGCTGACTGTGAATGCCGGCCATGGCATTAATTACACCAACATCGCCGAGGTGATTACCTTGCCGCATCTGCACGAACTTAATATCGGTCACACGATTATCAGTCGTGCGCTCTTTGTGGGGGTGACACAAGCGGTGCGTGAGCTAAAGGCATGCCTGGCTTTAAACTAAGGCCGTGTCGACTTTACTTCAAGAAAACCGCAAGACGCTCTTTCTCGCGCTCCCGCTGATCGCGGGGCAATTGAGTCAGATGTTGTTGGGCTTGACGGACACGTTGATGGTGGGACGTGTGGGTACCGTTGATTTAGCGGCTGCGGCCTTTGGCAATGCTCTATTGCACCTGCCCTTTTCCTTTGCGATCGGGCTGTCGATTGCGGTTTCGATTCAGGTGGCGCATTGGTTTGGCAGTGGGCAGCGAGCGTCAGCTGGGGAGGCTTTGCGTAATGGCCTAATTATTTCAGTGCTTTTGGCCGTTGCGTTGATGGCTTTGGTCGCGGGGAGCGTCCCATTGCTCGGCTATCTTGATCCGCCGGAGGAAGTTTTGGCGATTGTGCCTCCATATCTATATTGGATAGGTTTTTCTTTTTTAGCAATGGTGCCGACTATGGTGATCAAGAGCTTTGCGGAAGCACAATCTGAGCCGTGGATGGTCCTGTGGATTCAGTTGGGCGGTGTGCTGTTGAACATCGGGCTGAATGCGATCTTCATTTTTGGGCACTTCGGGGTGCCGGCTATGGGCTTGACCGGCGCGGGTGTCGCGACATGCCTGGCGCGCTTTATCACATTGGGAGCCTTATTTTATTATCTGTTGAACTCGCGTCGATTGGCGGCTGCCTTGCCTCGTGTCTGGTGGTGCCGACCGGACCCCAAGGAGTGCCGTGCCCTGACTAAGATGGCCAGTCCCTTGAGTGGTCAATTGTTGATCGAGATTGGTGCCTTTACCGTGAGTGCATTTTTGATTGGACAGTTCGGCGCGGCGGCCTTGGCGGCGCACCAGATCGCTTTGACCTGTGCGATGACGACTTTCATGCTCCCACTAGGCTTGTCGATGGCGGTCACTATTCGCGTGAGTCATGCGGTGAGTGCCGCGCAGGCGATACGTTGCCGTCGGATCGTGATGGGCGCGCAAGGTATGGGCTTGATGATCATGCTCAGTTGTGCGCTCGCCTATGTATTTGGGGGCGAGGCGATTGCTGCTGGCTTTACTGAGGACCGTGAAGTTGTGGGAGTGACTGTTTCGATTTTGGCGATTGTGGCGATTTTTCAGTTATTAGATGGCGTGCAGGTAATCAGTGGGGCCGCTCTGCGTGGCATGCGAGATGTGAATGTGCCGATGGGAATCCTGTTTGCTTGCTTTTGGTTAGTGGCGCTTCCTGTTGGAGCAGCGCTTGGCTTTACTGCGGATATGGGAGCGCAGGGGATGTGGTCTGGCTTGGCCATCGGTCTTGGCTTAGCCTCGTTGGCACTAAGTGCTCGCTTGTGGCGCAAGTTACAGCGCGTGTAATTTTCTGAAACTCATCGCTTTTCATTTTGCACAGTTTTTCATACGCTACAAAAAAAACGTGTATTCTTGGATTTCATCCTTAGGGTGCGTACGCTGTGAGTCACATAATAAGTTTTCATCTGAAATTTAACTAATGAGCGTTCAACCACATGCACACCCAGTGCTCACCTGTCGAGAAGCGCAAACTCTTGAAAGGGAAGTGCTTGTTGATGAGGCGGCAGAGTGGTTGGCGATGCGACGTGCGGGAGAAGGTATTGCTCGGCAGGTAATTGAGGACTATTTGGAAATACGCCCTGTTCCAGAGCATTTACGTGTTTTAGCATTGGTGGGCAAAGGGCATAATGGCGGAGACGCATTGCTTGCGTGCGCGCAATTGCTGGCTGATTATCCACGTGCGAAGGTCGATCTCGTTTTGGCTACGAGAGTTGAGGCGCTGCGTTCACTTACAGCGCGTGCTTTGGAGCAGCTGGAAGGACGCGTTCAGATACACTTTATTGCAGAGCAGAGTGACGTTGTGTTACTGACGCAGATGCTGCTTAAATTCGGAGGTGACGCTGGGTTTCATATCTGTCTTGATGGTTTGTTGGGCATGTCCTTTAAACCACCCTTACGTGAGCCAGTTGCGGCATTGATTGCGGCCGTCAATGCTTTCGAACGAATTGATCTGCGAGCGTCCGTGGACTTACCGAGTGGAGCTGGTGATGAGGTTCGCGAGGGCGCACGTCGTTTCGATGCTGATTTTACATATGCGACTGGAGTCGTGAAGCGTCCTCTCCTCGGGGGAATTGCCGATTGTGGTCGTATTCGCTATGTGGATTTAGGCTTTTTCGATACCACTGCTGGGAAGGCGGTGGTGACTGAAGAGGTGGTTTTGACGGATGCCGTGTTGGACCCCGTGCGTCGTTTACGAGCTGCTGCGGCGGATAAACGAACTTATGGGCATCTATTTATTGTAGGAGGCTCGGCTTTTATGGCAGGGGCTTTGTTGATGACTGTTAAGGCGGCAATACGTTCAGGCGTAGGCTTAGTGACTGCATTCGCGCCTGCTTCGGTTGCATCTTCATTTGCGGCCCAAGTCCCTGAAGCGATATGGATTCCTTGGCCTGAGAACTTTCACGGAATGCTGAATCCCCGTGCGATGTCACTGCTCTTGAGCCGTATTCATCATGCCTCCGCTTTAGTTGTAGGCCCCGGGATGGGACTTGGGCGGAGTACTGAGTTGATCACCCAACATATTGTGAAGCGGGTAGATTTACCTATTTTATTAGATGCTGATGCGCTGAGCGTTCGCGGGATGGAGGTGGTACAAAAACGTCGCTCAGATTATGCACGCATTGTTGTGACCCCACATATGGGGGAATTTATGCGTATCGGTAAATTATCGGCGCCCAATAATTCGCTCGAGGCCATGTTAGGTTTTTCTCAAGTGTACCATGTTGTCACTGTGTTGAAGGGGTCAAATACACGTATAAGTGATGGGGAAACGGTGATGTATAGTACGCTCGGCGGTGCTGTGCTCTCGCGTGGGGGGAGTGGAGATATGCTATCTGGCTTGATTGGTGGTATGATGGCTCAGAGAGATGTGCCTGTGCCACTAGCAGTGGCGCGTGGGGTTACACTACACGGTTTGGCTGCGCAACGACTGGCTCGGGACAAGGGGCAAGTTGCCGTGAATACCACTCAGATACTAGATTACTTACCTGAAGTCTTACGTGCTTGATTTATGGCTACTGCATTAAATCCTCGGCAAGCACTTCTGATTTTGAATGGGCTGCAACATGTTGGTCCAATCATGCTACGCCGTTTGTTGGATGCTTTTGATCACGATCCTGTAGCAGTGCTCTCGGGCGATCGACGTAAATTGCTGCAAGTGAAAGGAGTGGGCGAGAAGGCGGCCTCGGTGCTGACGCATTGGGCCGAGCACTTCGATCTGTCTAAGGAGGTGGGGCGTATGAAAGCTTCGGGTATACGCTTTCTGGCTCAGATCGATAGTAGCTTCCCACCGATGCTGCAGGAAATGTATGATCCGCCGATTGGTTTGTATTGGAAGGGGGCCTACAATATTGATCGCCCTTGTATTGCGATTGTGGGCACACGTCGCGCGACACTATATGGGCACAGTATTGCTAAGAAATTTGCCGCCGAACTCTCTCAATTGGGCTTTTGTATTGTGAGTGGGATGGCACGTGGTACCGACACCGCTGCGCATGAGGGGGCGTTGGCTGCGGGCGGGCCAACAGTTGCGGTACTAGGCTGCGGCTTGGATATTGTGTATCCGCCCGAGAATTTGGAATTGTATCAACAGATCGCGGCGACCGGTGCGGTCGCGAGTGAATTTCCGCTTGGCCGTCGCGCGGATCGGCAAACCTTTCCTATGCGTAATCGTGTGGTGGCGGGTATGTGCGAGGCCGTGATCGTCATTGAGAGTGCGGCAGCCGGCGGTAGTATGATCACTGCGCGTTTCGCGGGCGAGCAAGGGAGGCAGATTATGGCGGTGCCTGGTCGAATCGATCAAAGCAGTAGTGCTGGCTGTCATCAGTTGATTCGCGATGGTGCGACGATGGTGACTTCTGTGGACGACATTCTCGAAGAGCTGCGCTATGCGCGGCCGGAGTCGAAGGAAGCTGAATTGCCGCTGGGAGATCTGGATCTGGCAGCCCCGCCAGGACCGCCACTCAGTGCTTTAGAGCGAGAGATACTGGATTGCTTTAAGGGAGGCGAACTGTGTCAGCCGGATCAAATCTCACAACAGCTCAATCGCGCGTCCGCAGAAGTGTCAGCGACCTTGATGGGCCTTGAAATTAAGCGTCTCATTTCAAAACGCGCGGACGGACGTTTTGAGGCGCATTAATCTCTTCGCAAGCTGCTAGGCTAGCTCGCTACGTTTGATTTTAACTAGCTTCATTCGGCCTGTAGTGCCGACTTTTATGGAGATGGCTCGTTTGGGGCATTTGAATGTTTTGGATATGAGCGCAATGAGTTCTTTATTGGCCTTTCCATCCACTGGGGGGGATTTAATGGATGCTTTCCATGTGCCATCCTCTTGCGCTTCCAATGCGCTCGTTTTGGCGTTCGGTTTTACTTTTATTTGAAGTGTTTCTTCTTTCATGAGCTGATTGTATCGAAGGTGGAGTTTTATACGTTATTTTATCTTATAACCTAGGTTCTTTGATCAGGATTGCTGCGGTTTTGATTTTCTTGGAGTGCGCATTTGACGTATTCATGCAGGTTTTAGGCGTAATTATATGCTCTAATTACGTTATTATGCTCGAAAGGCGTAAGGATGTTGTGCTTTTTACCAAATTTGCACATTAAATGCTAAATCTTACTGGAATCACGCTACCAACTATTCACGTAAGGAAATCACCAAATGAAAACTATACTCTCCCTAACAAGTGCTATGTGTCTCGCCGTTCTGCCGTGTGCGAGTGCATCCTCGGCGGTTTCAAGTGAGATGCCTGTGCATCTTGTCTCCGAAACAAACAGCCTACGTGCGAGCGAACTAGCGCCTGAAACGTCCGCTCCAGAGATCTCAGTGGAGGTCGCTTCCATGCGCCCAGCTGTCAGTGGTTTTGAGCCCGACTTTAATTCAGCTTGGGGCACTGTTGCCTTGCTCGGCGGTTTTGCAGGAATGACTTTTGTGATGCTACGTCGCCGTCAGGCGGCTTAGATCGCTAAGTTAGATCGCTAAGTTAGATCGCTAGCTTCGATCACTAAGTTAGATCGCTAGTTTATTTTTCCCAACGAGCCCAAGTGCCGCTGGGTACGCTAAAGGTGTTACCTTGGCCCGTTAATAGCATTTCGCCACAGTCGAGTTGTCCTTTGCCAAGCAGCTGCTGTATCAGGTTTTTGAGCACGATGGGCGTGAAGCCTGGTGTATGGCTGGTCAGGTAAACGAAGCAGGGCTTGTCGCTCATGACTTTCTGCACCAGTTTGAGTGTTTCTAGTAGGGCGTGCTCGATCTTATACAGTTCGCCGCCCTTGCCACGCCCGAAGGAGGGCGGGTCGAGCAGAATGGCGTCGTAGCGTCGTCCGCGTTTAATTTCACGGGTTAGGAATTTATTCACGTCATCGACAATCCAGCGTACTGGGTGTTCGGCCAATCCGTTCAGTTTGGCATTTTCGCGTGCCCATGCGACCATGCCCTTGGAGGCATCTACGTGGCAGCAGTGCGCACCTCCTTGAGCTGCGGCGAGTGTGGCACCTCCGGAGTAGGCAAAGAGATTGAGAAAATTAAGCGGCTCTTTGCGGCGCTGGCTTTCTTTGCCGAGGCTGTCGCGAATCCAGTCCCACATGTCACGCGTTTCGGGAAAGACACCGAGGTGCCCGAAGTCGGTGGTGGAAAGTTTCATTTTGACGCCATTGACCTCCGCGATCCAAGAGTCGGGCAGTTTATCGCGTCCGCGCCACTCCAGGCCCTGCTTGCGGGTGAAAAAGGCGTCCGCCTGTTTCCAGAGCTGTGGGTTGGCGGGATTCCAGACGGCTTGTGCGCAGGGACGGTCAAGAGTGACCTTACCAAAGCGTTCTAGTTTGCGTCCGTGGCCGCTGTCGAGGAGTTCGTATTCGTTCATTGCTTGCAGTAGGGAGTAGAGAGTGAAGCGTGGAAAGGAAAACTTCTCACTTTTCGCGCCTCATTGGCGGCCGGTTCGAAGGCTAGGCCATGGCTTCGACAAAGTGCTTGCGGCACATGGCGACGTAGCGCTCGTTGCCGCCGATCTCGACTTGTTCCCCTTCTTTGATCGGCTTGCCTGCAGCGTCGGTGCGGAGGTTCATGGTGGCTTTGCGCCCGCAATGGCAGATGGTCTTCAGTTCGCTCAGGTTATCGGCCCAGCCGAGTAGGGCGGCGCTGCCGGGAAAGAGGTTGCCCTGAAAGTCGGTGCGCAGTCCATAGCAAAGCACGGGGATGGATAGATCATCGGCGACTTTGGCTAGTTGTTCGACCTGTGGACGAGTGAGAAATTGAGCCTCGTCGATCAGCACACAGGCGAGTGGGGGTGCCGTGTGAGGCGTGTGAATAAGTGTGTGAATAAGTGTGAATAAGTCGTCTTCTGGCTTAAAGGGAGTGGCGTCTTTAGTCAGTCCGATACGGGAGGCGATTTTGCCGACTCCCGCGCGCTGGTCGATTAGAGGTGTCAGCAATAGCGTCTTCATGCCACGCTCATGATAGTTGTGACTCGACTGCAGCAGCACGGTGCTCTTGCCCGCGTTCATTGCGGAATAGTAGAAGTAAAGTTTGGCCATACTTAGAGTTTGAGTAGATTGGCGGCGATGCCGTAGCGCAAATTGTAAAAGGAATGTGTCAGGCTGGAGCGCCCCGCGACTTCGAGTAGTGCGTCGATAGTGATTAGAGCGGTGGGAATGATATCGGCGCGTGCGGCGGGCAGGTGTGGGATGCTGAGTCGCTGGTGTAGTGTGAGTGGGGCCAGCTGTTTTTTGAGCTGATTCAGTGTGCTGCGCTCGAGTTGCGGTGGGGATTGCTCTATATTGCAGTTGCTTTGTGCGGCCAGCACGGCACGGCTTACGGTGTAGGCTCCGCCAGTCGCGATGAGTGGTAGCTCGTGGGGTTGAAAGTCGAAGCCGCTGCGAGTGAGCTGCTCGATCACATGCTGACGGATGGCTTGCTCGATCTCGGCGGAGAGGGGCGCCTCTTTGTCCTTTATAAATTGCTCGCTCAGGCGCACCGCGCCGAGTTGCAGCGAGATTGCTTGCTGGATTTGCCCGTGTTCGAAGCGAATGAGCTCCAAGCTGCCGCCGCCGATGTCACTCTGAATGAAGCGTGGCACGCCCGCAACGGCGGGATCGCAGTTGAGGCCATGGCCGATATAGGTGGCCTCCTCGGTGCCGCTGAGGATGCGTATTTGTAAGCCCGTGGCTTGGTAGACCGCTTGCACGAAAGCATCGCCATTGATCGCATCGCGCACCGCGCTGGTGGCGACGATGGCTGTCTGACTGGGCTGGTAGCTCTGGGCCATGCCTTGTAGCTCCGAGATCGTCTGGGCGCCGGCTTGAATGGCTTCATCCGTCAAGCTGGGTAGCTCGCGACTGATGCCTGCGCTAATGCGGGTCTCAATGGTTTCGCTAAAGAGTGTTTCGAGGCTTAGTGGCGTCGCGCCTACGCGGGCGACCAGCAACTTGATCGAGTTGCTGCCTACATCGATGACTGCGACTGTGTCTGGCATGCGTCATGGCACTATTTAGGAGGGAATGCGTCAAGTTTGGATCGGGAGAAGGTGTCGGGGCTCGGTCATCTACGTTCTCGGTCTGGACTTTCGTTTGCTAGCTGTCAGCTTTGGCGACATGCGTTTGTTTTCTATGCTTCTCTCGACCTGTTTTATGACTGCTTTCTTGTGTGCGGAGGTTCGGCCCTTGCCCTTGGGAGCGGCTGACTTGGCGCCAGATCCGCGTGTGGAGGCTTTGCGCACGTCCACCTTGTCACTGGGCGGTTTGGACGCGGCTTTTGAGGCAGAAGCCGTTCGGCAGTTGGACGTCGACTATGATTTGACTACGGCGACTGATCTGGAGCGCTTGCAAGCTGAGAACGCGCAATTAAAGATTCGCGTCTCGGAGCTAGAGCGTCGTTTGGCTGCGGTGGAAGCGAAACTTGCGGAGTGAGCCTTGAGTGTTCTTAGATAGATCGTATGGCATTTAACGTCGCACATTTCCTCGCTCAACAAGCAGTGGCTCAACCGTCCGCACCAGCGGTGCGCGCACCGGTCGGGCACGATTCTGATGGAGCGATCCGTTATGTAGAGCGTAGTTTTGCACAACTGGAAGCGGAGGCTGCAGCCACCGCGCACTCATTCGCAGAATCAGGCATTCAGCGCGGCTCGCGGGTCTTGCTGATGGTGCGGCCGGGCCTGGATTTGATTCGCATTGTGTTTGCCTTGTTTAAAATGGGGGCGGTGCCCATCGTGATTGATCCTGGCATGGGCTTGAAAAAATTCCTGCGCTGTGTGCGTCATTCTAAGCCGAGTGCACTGGTGGGGATTGCTCCGGCGATCTGGATTGCGCGCTTATTTCGTCCCAGTTTTCGGGGCGTCGATATTAAGATCGGGGTGGGGCGCAGCTTTGAAAAAGAGATCGGGCGTTTTAAGTCGCGTGGCGCCTTCGAAGTAGTGGACTCTGCGGAAGAGGAACTGGCAGCGATCTTGTTTACCTCCGGCTCGACTGGCCCTGCGAAGGGGGTCTGCTACGCACACGGCATGTTTCTGGCGCAGGTGGAAGCGATTCGGCGTCAGTATGCAATTGAACCGGGCGAGGTGGACCTGCCGATGCTGCCAGTGTTTGCCTTGTTCAACCCTGCGCTGGGCATGTGCACGGTGGTGCCGGACATGAATCCCAGCCGCCCCGCCACGGTGGACCCGGCGCAAATCGTGCGCGCGATCCAGCAGAATTCGGTGACCAATAGCTTTGGTTCGCCGGCGCTTTGGACTAAAATTGCACGTTACTGCGAGCGAGAGTCGATTCGCTTGCCCAGTGTGCGGCGAATTTTAATGGCGGGCGCGCCGGTGCCACCCGCACTGATGCGTCAGATGCGGGCGATTATCCCGCAGGGCGAAATTCACACCCCCTATGGCGCGACCGAGGCTTTACCTGTGAGTTCGATTTCAGCTACGGAGGTGTTGGAGCAAACTGCAGTGCGTACGCAAAAGGGAGAAGGCACCTGTGTGGGGCGTCCATTGCCGCAGGTTTCTGTGCGTATCATCGAACCTGTTACAGGGGCGATCGTTTCTATCGATCAGGTGCAAGATCTAGAGCCGGGGGCAATTGGCGAAATTATTGCGCAAGGGCCTTCGGTCACACGTGGCTACGATCATTTACCAGAGGCGGATGCCAGTTCCAAGATCGCCGACGGCGCGGCGCATTGGCACCGGATGGGGGATATGGGCTGGCTGGATGAGGCCGGGCGCTTATGGTTTTGCGGTCGTAAGGTCGAGCGCGTGCTGACCGCAGCGGGGCCGATGTATACGGATTGTTGCGAAGCTATTTTTAATACACACCCGCAGGTTTTTCGTTCTGCTTTAATTGATCTGGGAGGGGGGCGCCCTGGCATGGTGATCGAGCCCGAGCCGGCGGACTTTCCGCGTTCAGAGGCGGCGCGTGCGCAATTTGTGGCTTCACTGCAGCAGCTGGCACAGAGCCATGCACTGACCTCCGCGATTCATGATTTCTTTTTTGAAGCCAAATTTCCAGTGGACGTACGACACAATGCAAAGATTCACCGTTTGTCGCTTGCGCGGAAATTTGCGCTGAAATAATTTCGCTGGCATGGAAGTGTTAGTCACAGGAGGTGGGGGATTTGTCGGTAGCTACGTGATCGAGCGCTTGTTGGCGCGTGGTGATCGAGTGCGTTCCTTGGGGCGTTCTCCGCAGCCCGCTTTGGCGGCGAAGGGGGTGCAAGTGATCTGTGGTGATTTGGCGGATACAGAAGAGGTACGTGCCGCCTGTGTCGGAGTGGATGCAGTCTTTCATGTCGCAGCGAAAGCTGGCGTGTGGGGGACTTGGGATAGCTTCTACACGCCCAATGTGGTTGGCACCCGTAATGTCGTGGCAGCATGCCAAGCGGAAGGGGTGGGGCGTCTCGTCTATACCAGTACCCCGAGTGTAGTGTTTAATGGGCAATCGATCCGTGGCGGTGGGCAAGAACTGCCTTATGGCCGTGACTGGTTGTGCCACTATGCGCATACTAAAGCAATCGCAGAGCAGGAGGCTTTGGCGGCGAATAGCGACACGCTTAAGATCGTGGCCTTGCGGCCGCATTTAATTTTTGGCCCGGGCGATCCGCATTTATTACCTCGGGTGATCGAGAGTGTGCGTGCGGGGCGCTTAAAGATCGTTGGCGACGGAGCCAATCGGGTAGATGTTTCTTACGTGGCGGATGTGGCGGCCGCACATTTAAACGCGTTGGACGCTTTGGATGCGGGCCATTGTGCCGGCCAGGCATATTTTATTTCTCAGGGAGAGCCGGTGTCCTTATGGCCTTGGTTGAATCAAATCTTAGAAGGGCTGGGGCATCCGCCACTGACAAAACGTATGCCTGCCCAGCTCGCGTATGCGGCGGGCGCCGTCGCGGAAGGTATCTGGAAGCTGTTTGCAAAGTCGGGCGAGCCTCCCATCACGCGTTTTGTCGCCGTTGAGCTGGCGAAAGATCATTACTTTGACCTGCAGGCGGCGCGGCAGGATCTTGGCTTTGAGCCCGACTATACTATGCAGACTGCTTTGCTGAAAACGATTGAAGACCTTAAAAAACGCGGCTTTTAAGCCCACTTTAATTATATAAGTATTTGACCCACTGTATTATTATTCTTGCTGTGATAGAGTGTTATTTCTCGCTCTTCTCATCAGTTGTATCATTATCGCTTTCTTGCTAGTGCTTGTTTTTCGTCAACGGCGCCAAATTAAAGAACTTAGTCGCAAAGCTTATCGCCCAGAAAGCTCTATGCTGGTCGAAGATGAGATCGATGAGAATACAGATGTGGGCTCCGTCGCACTTTTTGCTACACTTTCACATGAGTTACGCACTCCGCTGAATGGTCTCTTAGGGATCGTTCAAATGTTGAATGAGGAGAAAGCGGACGAGGATTTAGCCGCGATCGAAGGTTGTGCGCGCCATATGCTGGCTGTCATTAGCACCCTTGTAAATCATTCGAAGATTAAAGCGGAGTGGGATGATTTGCCGGAGTATCGAGAGTGGGTCAGCCCTTATGAACTGTTTGAGCAAATCGCAGTGCATCTTCATTTTCGTGCTGGCTTACGTGGTCTGAAGTTACGACTGGATCATCAAGATAAGACGACTCGTCTACGTGGTGATTACGATCATCTACGCAATATCATTGAGAATACCATCTTAGGTTCGTTGGAAGCGATCTCTTTGGTCGAGATCCCCGTCGACAAAAAGGCGCTGACAATCAGGTGGGAAGCGAGCGATGGTGAGGTGCGAGTGGATATTCATAATCCGCTCGAAACGTATTCTGAGGATCGAGGCGAACAAGTCGTGACTGCGGGGGGCTTGACTACCGGGGAACGGCTTCCACGCGTTAAAATGGAGTATGTGTATTGGTCCGTGGCTTCGATGCTACTGGAAAAATACAAGGGAGCTCTCATCTCTAAGCCAAATCCCAACGAAGGTGGTGTTAGCACCTTGTTCTCTTTTGAAATGGAGCAGATGCAGGCATCGCCCTCCGAGAAGTTGCCGATCGGCGGCCTTAGTTATGAGGGGCAGAAAGCCGCAGCGAAATACGTCAAACAGTTACCCTTTAAATTGTCCATCCTGGTCGCGGAAGATGATCCTGTGGCTCGCAGCTTGATGGCGACCGTGCTGAAACATATGGGGCAAGAGAGTCGTTTCGCCACCAACGGGCGCGAAGTCTTGGATCTGGTCAGCCAATCGAAGAGTTATGATTTGATTTTGATGGATATTGATATGCCGATCATGGATGGCTTAAGTGCGGCCATCGCCTTGCGTAATGGGGAAGCTGGCGAGTTTGGCACTAAGATTCCGATCGTTGCGGTCACCGCATTTAATACTTTGTCCGATGAGAGCCGTTTTCGAAAGGCAGGTATGAATTACTTTTTGCCCAAGCCTGTTAAATTAAAGAATTTACGCGCTGTCTTGCTCGAGGTCGTTCGCTCGGAATAAGCGAGTTGAATGAAAAATTATCGTGAATGGCGCTTGCTGGATTGCCAGCCGCGGAGGGACACGCCATCTCCTTTACTATGGAGATCATTTTTTTAGGAACGGGCACCTCGCAGGGCGTGCCTATGATTGCGCAACCCGAAGGTGAGGGCTGCGATATGAGCAATCCCAAAAACTGGCGCACGCGCACCTCGATCCACGTGGAAATGGGCGGGCACCACATACAAGTCGATGCGGCGCCAGAGTTTCGCATGCAGTGCATCCAGCATGGATTGGATCAAATAGATACTTTTATTCTGACACACGGGCACGCCGATCACATCCTAGGGATGGATGATTTGCGCCGCTTTTGCGATCTCAATGGAGGCGAGGCCTTGCCAGTCTATAGCAGCGAAGAGGGCCTGGCACGCATTCAGCAAATCTTCCCTTATGCGATCTTAGATAAGCCATTGGTCAAGGGCTATCCCGCCTTCAAGTTAGAGCGCATGCCTAAAACCCTGGAGCTTCCCGGCGGCACTGTTGAATCAGTGGCCTTGCCACATGGAGCGATCGAAGTCTTGGGGCTCGTATTTACCGAGGCAGAGACGGGAAAACAGTTCACCTATTTCACCGATTGCAAAGCAGTGGGAGAGGAGGCGCGCTTGATTGCTGAAGGCTCTGATGTGGTCATTCTCGATGGTCTGCGCCCGAATCCACACCCTTCGCACATGACGATTGGCGAGGCCACCCAAACTGCACAGGAAATGGATGCGCCAATTTCTTTTCTCACACACATGACCTATATGGTCGATCACGATGAGACTGAGGCATCGCTGCCGGAGAATATACACCTCGCCTATGACGGCTTGCGTGTGAGTTGGTAGTTGATCCTTGGTCCCCTTGATCCTTGGTCCTCGGCCCTTGGTAGTGCTTGATTGCTAAAGCAGCACTAAATGGTCGCGGTGCACCACTACGTTGTCTTCCAGCTCTGCAAGGTCGCTGCTGAGGCGTTCCATATCGTAGTTCACGATTCCGTGTGCGATGGTTGCTCCATTGGGCGCGCAGATGTGCACCACGTCTCCGCTCTCAAAGTTACCCTCGCAGCGGACGATACCTGCGCGCAGTAGGCTTTTGCCGCGTTCGATTAGCGCCGCGACTGCGCCGGCGTCCACTGTGATCGAGCCGTGAGTGGCGTCTTGAATCGCGATCCAGCGCTTGTGTGATTTGACCGGCTCCTGGCTCGGCATGAAGTAGGTGCCGACGCTTTCGCCTTGTAGTAGTTTATTGAAGAGTTCGGAGTCACTGCCGCTGCCAATAATTACGCCGCAGCCAGCGCGATGGGCAATTTTTGCGGCTGAAAGCTTGCTGATCATGCCACCCACCGAGGTGGTATGTTTGGTGCCCTGTGCCATCGCCTCGATTTCGGGCGTGATGGATGCGACGGTTGGCACCACTTCGCCAGTGCCCTGCATGTCGATCAGGCCAGGGATGTTGGACAGAATGAAGAGCATGTCGGCATTCGTGACGCTGGCCACCAGTGCCGAGAGGGGGTCGTTGTCGCCAAACTTGATCTCAGCAGCGCTGACCGTGTCGTTTTCGTTCACGATCGGCACGGCTCCATTGGCCAGTAGGCGCTCGATGGTGTTAAAGACGGCGTTGTGCCGGTGGCGTGCGCGCAAATCTTCGCGGGTCAGTAAGATCTGCGCCACTGTCAGCTTATGTGGGTCGAAACATTTTTGCCAGGTGTTGATCAAGATGCTTTGGCCGACTGCTGCGCAGGCTTGTAGCGTCGCGAGGTCTTTGGGGCGCTTGTCCAGGGCGAGTTTGCCCATGCCTAGACCGACTGCGCCAGAGCTGACTAGGATCACCTCGATGCCACGCTGGCGCAAGGTGCTTACCTGCGCACAGAGGGTCGCAATGCGATCTGTATCTAAGTTGCCGATCCCGGACGTGAGCACGCCAGTGCCGAGCTTGATGACGATGCGTTTAGCTTGATTCAACATTTCCAGAGCGCTTAAAGCTGAGCGCAGAGGTCAGAGCATCGGGCGTGATGTCCTCTGACCTCTGTCTACGGGCTTCTGAATTAGACCTTCTTGAGGTCGGCTTCCTTAGTGGCCAAATGCTGGTTGATTTCGGCGATGTAGTCGTCGTGTGCTTTTTGCACTTCTTTCTCGTAGCGCTTGAAATCGTCCTCGGGCAGACCGTCGTCATTTTTAGCAGTCTTCAAGAGGCTGAGTGCATCGCGGCGGCCTTGGCGCACGCGCACACGGCCATCTTCGGCCATGCCACCTGCAGTTTTTGCCAGTTCCTGGCGGCGTTGGCCGGTGAGCTCTGGCACCGGGACGCGTAGGATGCCACCATCGATGATCGGATTGAGGCCGAGGTTGGCTTCTTGAATGCCCTTTTCGACATCTTTGAGCACGCTCTTGTCCCAAGGTTGCACCATAATTGTGCGGGCGTCGGGCGTCGTGACTGCGGCGACTTCCTTCAATGTCACTGAGCTGCCGTAGGCATTGATGCGCACGCCGTCCAGCATGGCGGGCGTTGCCTTGCCAGTGTGTAGGCTGCTGAATTCGTGCAGTGTGTGATCGACCGCCTTTTTCATATCGGCGTGCATGGATTTGAGGATTTCTTTTGGCATGATAATAAAATTTAAATGTGAAAAACGAAGAGTGAGTCAGGGAGCGGATTGCCTCTTCAGCGTCTAGTCGACCAGGGTGCCGATCTCTTCGCCCATGACGGCACGGTAGATCGAGCCAGGCTCCTTCATGCTAAATACGAGAATAGGAAGCTTGTTTTCCATGCAAAGCGAAAATGCGGTCGAGTCCATAATCTTGAGGCGATCACGCAGGGCATCGATGTAGGGCACATGATCGTATTTCACGGCATCTGTATGTTGCTCCGGATCTTTATTGTAAATGCCGTCCACCTTGGTGGCTTTCATCAGCATGTTCGCGCCAGTTTCGCTGGCGCGTAGCGCGGCAGCGGTATCGGTCGAGAAGTAGGGGTTGCCGGTGCCACCTGCAAAAATGACGACGCGGCCGCGCTCTAAGTGGCGTGTGGCACGGCGTAGTATGAATGGCTCGGCCAATTTCGCCATCGGGATGGCGCTTTGCAGGCGCACAGTGACGCCCAGTTTCTCCAGGCAATCCATCAGCGCGAGGCCGTTGATCACAGTGGCCAGCATGCCCATGTAGTCGCCTGTAGTGCGATCGACGCCTTTCATTTCCGCGCCGCTGAGCCCGCGGAAGATGTTACCGCCACCGATGACGAGGCCAACTTGCACCCCGATATCGTAGACTTTTTTCACCTCTTCGCAGATCGCTTTGAGTGTCGCAGGGTCGATGGGTTCACCATCTTGGGCATTTCGAAGCACTTCCCCACTGAGTTTGAGGATGATGCGTTTATATTTCGGTTTCGGTTCCGCTTGGTCAGATACAGTCATGAAAAAGTTCTTAAACGCGCTTTTGCCCAGCTCGTCAACCTATGTCTTTATATCCGATAATCTTTCCTTGAAACTTCTGCCCGCTAGTATTGCGTAGGCGCCTCTCCTCGAATCATTTCGATTTATTATTTACGCGCATCTTGCGCTTCATCAGCTTTCAATAACATGGCACTCATCGTTCAGAAATACGGCGGCACCTCGGTCGGAGATGTTGATCGGATCAAAAATGTCGCGCAACGGGTCAAAGAAACCCATGCCGCAGGCAACCAAGTCGTGGTTGTCGTTTCCGCGCGCTCGGGCGTCACGAACGAGTTGATCGGTCGTGCCAAAGCACTCAACCCCCAGCCTGACGAGCGTGAAATGGACATGTTGCTCACCGTTGGCGAGCAAGAGACCATTGCGCTGACTGCGATGGCATTGCATGCGCTCGGCATCCCCGCGGTCTCTCGCACCGGTCCCCAGGCGGGCATCCTGACCGACCCCTCCCACACGCGGGCGCGCATCACCAGCATTTCTGGTGGCGATATTAAAGAGCAGCTGGACGCTGGTAAAGTCGTCATTCTGGCTGGCTTTCAAGGTCACTCAGCGGAGGGTCAAATCACCACCCTCGGTCGGGGTGGTTCAGACCTGAGTGCGATCGCGATCGCGGCCGCGTTGAAAGCCGACCTCTGCCAAATTTGCACTGATGTGGATGGCGTCTATACCGCTGATCCGCGCTTGGTGCCCGACGCGAAGAAGCTGGATGAGATCTCCTATGAGGAGATGCTTGAGCTGGCTAGCTCTGGCTCCAAAGTGATGCAGAACCGCGCCGTCGAGTTCGCGCAAAAATTCAATGTCGTTTTTGAAGTTCGCTCCAGTTTTAACAACAACCCGGGTACTATTGTGAAAGAAGAAGTCGCCTCTATGGAAGACGTCGTGGTGAGCGGTGTCGCTCTCGATAAAAACCAAGCTAAGATCGTTGTCAGTGATTTGCCGGACCGTCCGGGCACTGCTGCCAAGCTCTTCCAAGTGCTGGGCGCCGCCGGCATTAGCGTCGATATGATCGTGCAAAATATCGGCCGCGATGGAAAGGCGAATATGACCTTTACCGTGCCACGCGAAGATATCTACCGTGCTGAAAAGACGGTGGTCGAATCTTTCCCGGACGAGGCTGCTGGTAAGCTCTTCGAAGCCAACGATATTGCAAAGGTTTCTGTGGTCGGTGTCGGCATGCGCTCGCACTCCGGCGTGGCCGCTACACTCTTCGATGCCCTGGCCAAGGGCGGGGTCAATATCCAGTTGATCAGCACCTCGGAAATCAAGATCTCCGTCGGGATCGATCCCGAGGATGCGGAAAAAGCCACTCGTCTCGTGCACGACGCTTTCGGGCTGGGGCAGTAGTCTCGTAAACAAGTTAATTCTCCATTGACTCTATTGCTGTGACAGCAAACTGAGAACTATGCAATTTACCAGCACACGCGGCCAAGTGCCCCCCGTTTCTTTTTCCACTGCGGTGGCGCAAGGTCTCGCGCCCGATGGCGGGCTTTATTTGCCTGAGGAATTGCCCGACCTGAAGCCCTATTTGAGCGAGTGGTCGAAACTCAGTTACGCCGAGCTCTGTGAGGCTTTCTTTCGTATCTTCGCCACCGATATCGATCCCGCCGAACTCAAAAAAGTCGTCCGCCGCAGCTACACCAAGTTTGACCATGCCGACATCGCGCCGATTGTGAAGCTTGACGACGAGCGCTACGTGCTCGAGCTCTTCCACGGCCCGACGCTCGCGTTTAAAGACTTCGCGCTGCAACTGCTCGGTAACCTTTACGAATCGCAGATCACCCGCACTGGCAATCGCATCTCCGTGCTCGGCGCCACTTCCGGCGATACCGGCGCGGCCGCGATCCACGGCCTGCTTGGCAAGGAGGGCGTCACCACATTTATCCTCTATCCCGATGGTCGTATTTCGCCGCTGCAAGAGCGTCAGATGACCTGCACCGGGGCCGACAATGTATTCCCGTTGGCGATCAAGGGCAGCTTCGACGACGCGCAAACCGCCATGAAGACGGTCTTTGAAGACCACGAATTCGCCGCCGAAGTTGGTTTGTCTGCTGTCAATTCGATCAACCTTGCACGGATTCTCGCTCAGTGCGTGTATTATTTGTCCGCTTACTTCCGTCTGCCCGCAGATGTGCGCGACGACATCACATTCGTAGTGCCCACTGGTAACTTCGGCAACGTGCTGGCCGGCTGGCTGGTGCAGCGCATGGGGGTGCCGATCAAAGGCTTCCGCGTGGCAACCAATCAAAACGACATTTTGCACCGCCTCTTCCAGACCGGCACCTATCAGCTCGATGAGGTCGCACCCAGCGTGGCGCCGTCGATGGATATTCAGGTAGCGTCCAACTTTGAGCGCTTCCTCTATTATGCTGAAGGGCGCGATTCCGCTAAAGTGCGCGAGATCATTAAGACCTTTAAGCAGACCGGGAAATACGTATTTGATCAGTTCGATGCTGCTGGCTTTAGCAGTTCCCGCACCGACGACGCTCAGATTGCCCGCATCATTAAAGATGTGTATGCCAAGTATGGATACGTCGCCGATCCGCACACCGCCTGCGGCTTTGCTGAAGGCTTTGAGGGCAAAGAGATCATTCTCTCGACGGCGCATCCTGCAAAATTCCCCGACACCATTCAAGCCGCGATCGGTGAGGATTCCACCCATCCCTCGTTGGAGGAATTAAAGCAGCGCGAGATCGTCAAATACAGCGTCGAGCCCACACCCGAAGCGATCAAAGCCTTCATGCGAGCTCACGTATAGTGTGCGATCATTAAGTAGCCGAGTGCTTTAGCCTCGGTTCCGACCTGCTGTTGATCTCGGCCCGCTCATACGAGAACGGGGTCTAAAGTCCCCCGCTACTAGAGCGCGTCTTCAGTAGCCGAGTGCTTTAGCCTCGGTTCCGACCTGCTGTTGATCTCGGCCCGCTCATACGCGAACGGGGTCTAAAGTCCCCCGCTACTAGAGCGCGTCTTTAGTAGCCGAGTGCTTTAGCCTCGGTTCGGGCATGCTGTTGCTCCCGGCCCGCTCATACGTGAACGGGGGCTGAAGCGCCCCGCTACTTTATATATCTTGTTCAATAAATCTTGAACAAACTGAGGTGGGCTGCCAGTTTGCTAGTTCTACTGACCGTTTTTTTCTTTTTTTTGAATCATGTCCGCCTCTTCGTCCAATGACTCTGCTTTGTCTGCATGGGAAGCATCGATGATCGATGTCTTTGTTCGTGCGGCTAGTTTGATTGGGCTGCCACGTTCGATTGGTGAGATTTACGGTTTGCTCTATTGCTCGCCGCGAGCGCTTACTTTCGATGAACTTGTTGAGCGTTTGCAGATCAGTAAGGGTTCTGTCAGTCAGGGAGTGAAGCTACTACGACAGCTAGGCGCGGTGAAACTTAAATATGTTGCAGGCAGTCGTCGCGATCACTATCAGCCTGAACTTTCGATGAAGCGCTTGGTGCGAGGATTTATCAAAGATCAGTTTGAGCCGCATTTGAGTTCGGGCTCGGAGCGATTGCAGGGGCTCGAATCTTTGATACAGCAAGAGGACAATGAAGCCTTACGTGAGCATGCCATGGGGCGTCTGGGCACCTTACTGACATGGCAGCAGCGCACGCGTAAGCTGGTGCCGATCGTGATGGCAGTTTTGGGGGGGGCTAAGCTTTTCGATCAAGACTCTTCGGCTGATGAGTATGTGATATGACTTTTGAGTGAATTGAGTGCGGATCTATTCTGTAAGCACACTTTTTATGTGAAAAGAAGTTCGCCAGTATGTTTTTTTTACTATTTTTGTGCTCCTCTCTATAACTTAAGTATTCGGCCAAGCTTGCTTGGCTTACTTTTACGCTCCCGACCTATTAGCTTCTTAAATCGTGCTATTTTCTGCTCTATTTTTTCTTCTTCTCGGCTGCCTGGCCTCTTGGTTGGTGGTTCATTTATGCTTACACGCTGGCTTGGGGCAGGGGGGAGATAATCAGCCGCAACACCACCATACGCATACAGGTATTATCCCACGCATTGGAGGGATCGGTATTGTCGCAGGCTTTGCAGTCACCTATCTCCTTTGCTTCTTTTATTTGGATCATACGGATAATAAGACCTTGGTTCATTACGGCATCTTTGTCGGTGCGGCTGCTTCGTTTCTGCTTGGTTTTATTGATGATTTTCGCCCCCTCGGTGCCAAGGTGAAGTTATTGGCTCAAGTGATTATCGCCATGATTGCGCATGAGTGCGGGCTTTCCATTGATAGAATTGGTGTGCCTTTTACTGATATTGTGCTCCAGTTGGGGGTTTTTAGTATGGCGCTCACAGTCGCTTGGATCGTCACTATCATGAATTTGATCAATCTGATCGATGGCCTCGACGGTCTCGCTGGGGGCATTGGCTTGATGCTCATGGCGCTGCTGGGCTTTCTGGCTTATCAGTCGGGGGTTGCGATTTCTTTCGTGCTCGCATTGGGCATGATGGGCGCGATTTTAGGCTTCCTCTTTCATAACTTTCCTCCGGCGAAAGTGTATATGGGGGACTCTGGTGCGTATTTGATTGGTTTTGTAATTGCGGCGCTCTCCTTAGTTAATTCAGAGAAGGGCACCATTTTGGCGGCATTGATTGCGCCAGTCTTAGCACTGGCTTTACCGATTGCAGATGTCGCTTATGCGATGCTGCGTCGTGGTATTAAGGGCTTGCCCATTTTTCGGCCAGACCAGGGGCACATTCACCACCGCTTGATTCGCTCGGGCTTGTCGCGTCAGAAAACTGTGATTTTTCTTTATGGGATCTCGCTCTTCGCGCTGGTAGGAGGTTTATTAGCTTTTTCCTATCAAGGTCGCTATCTGCCTATATTTTTGGGTTTCGCTTTTGTTATCATCTTGTTTGCCTTGAAGGGGCAGAAAGTCTCGCCCGAGGTGGTGCGCAATATTTTGACGGAGTCTTTCCAGGCGCGCCAAGATACTAAAAACTCACTCTATTTGCGGGATTGGTTTATCGTTGAAGCGGAGCGTGCGGACACAGGGCAGCACTTATGGGCGGACTACCGTTTTGTCTTGAAAAAAATGGGCTTTTGCCGTGGGGAGCTTGTAGTTAAAGGGGCGGTACGCACCTTCTTTCAGCCCGATACACCACATGACGAGCCAGATTTATTATGGACTGAAACGCACAAGGTGGGGCCTGAGGTTAAGTTGACTGTGTATGCCGCCAAAGATAACTTTTCTGAGCGTCAGTTTGCGATTATCTCCGACATCGCAGCTGAAGCTTGGTCCAAGGCAGCTGTTCGTTGGAAAGAGACCAACGACAATTCACTCGATTTCGACGCTAAAGCCAGCGAAGCCTCCAATTACCGGGAGCAGAAGGCTAGAAATTTGTATCGGCCGACTTATTGAGCTCTAGCAGTCATAGCTAGCCTCGGTTCGGACCGTCCGTTGCGCTCGGCCAGCCCCACGCGAACGGGGTCTAAAGAGCCCCGCTACAGGGTAAGCATTCGATGTTCAGCGTTGGACGTTCGATGTTCGACGTTCCCAATGTTCGTTTAAGTAGCCGAGTGCTTCAGCCTCGGTTCGGAGCATCCGTTGCGCTCGGCCAGCCCTGCGCAAACGGGGTCTAAAGAGCCCCGCTACAGGGGAAGCATTCGATGTTCAGCGTTCCCAATGTTCGTTTAAGTAGCCTCGGTTCGGAGCATCCGTTGCGCTCGGCCAGCCCTGCGCGAACGGGGTCTAAAGAGCCCCGCTACCGGGGAAGCATTCGATGTTCAGCG
>PBYS01000034.1 GCA_002729725.1 Puniceicoccaceae bacterium | reverse complement strand
CCGCCGCGACCACCGCCGCCACCGCCATAACCGCCGCCGCCACCTTGTGGGCGTTCTTCGCGAGGGCGTGCTTCGTTAATGGTGAGCGCACGACCGAGGAATTCCTCGCCGTTAAGCCCTTCAATGGCTGCATTCATTTCTTCAGCAGTTCCCATCGAGACGAAAGCGAAACCGCGGGGGCGGCCGGACTCACGGTCTTTTACGATGAAAACGTCGGTTACGGAACCGTGTGCTTCGAAAAGCTCACGGAGATCACTATCAGTAGTGTCGTAGGACAGATTGCCTACATACATCTTTGTATTCATTTATTTACCTTTATCTTTGGGCTATCCCACTTGCTTCTTTGCTTTGAGTTTCGCTTGCATGCGAATTCGACCTACTGAATACATGTTTTGACTTTATCCAACTGATACTACCCATGCTCTGAATGTTAACATGTGTTATAGAAAGTGCATCCTTATCGTGACTTTTTAAAAAATTGCAAGACGCATTATGTAACGATAAAGTAAATCAAGTTCACAGCCTTCAGACGAGAAACTGTGCCCTTCAAACTTGGCAGCCCAGCCACCGTCCCCATCCCATTATACATGGTGATACTTCGAGCCCGTCTGTATCGAAACGGCACGATAGAGCTGCTCGCACACCAGCATACGCGCAATTTCATGCGTAAAGGTGAGTGGCGAAAGCGCAAACAGTGTGTCCGCGCGCTGTTTCACCGCATCACTGAGCCCGTAAGCGCCGCCAATAATGAAAACCGCCGGACGCCCCTGCAAGGCATACAATTCATCGGCCAATTTTTGCGAACTGCGAGTCTTGCCCTCCTCAGCCATCGCATAGATGCGAGAATCACTACGCTTCGCCAGTGCTTCCAGGATGCGCTGCCCCTCGCTACCGACGTCGCCGTCCTTCAACTCGATCAATTCAAAGTTCCCCTGCCGCTTGAGACGCTTACAAAAATCATCGCACAGCGCCGCCAACGAGCGATTCTTCATTTTACCGATGGCGATTACTGTGTAGCGAAACATTTATAGATTTAGATTTTAGGAATTAAGAATTAAGATTTCCGCAGTATATCTAGCTCAATGAGGACGGGGCGGTGATCACTGACATAGCTGCGCAGCACCTCGCTTGATCGCACTTTGTAGCTTGGTGGCACAAAGATAAAATCTAGCCCGTGCACAGGTAAGAGCGAAGGAAAAGTCCGGCTCCCACGTCCCGTCGGACGGAGCGTGTATTCGCATTGATCCTGCAAATAACTGAACAGATGACGCACCGCATCGCCAAGCTTACCGGAGCCACTATTAAAATCGCCACAGACGATGGGCGACAGGTGCGGCGTGCCCTCTGCGGTGTATTTCTTATCATCCAGAAATTGAATCAAACGCTCGACTTGCTCAATCCGTCGCACACGTGAACGAAAATCGAGGTGTAAATTGACCACAGGCAAGATGCCATGCGGCGTCTCCAACTCGGCACACATAAAGCCCTTCTCCCCGAGCGAGGCTCGGCCAAATGCGGTGTGCTCCGCATGCACGATCGGGAATCGGCTCAGCAATCCGTTGCCGTAAGCCAGTGGCAACTTGCCCGAGCGTCGATTGTGTACACCTAGATACGCGTGCTCATATTCGGTCTGTGCTCGCAGCGAATCCAACAAATGAATGCGACGATTCCAGTGCGAGTCCTCATCGACTTCCTGCAAAGCTACAATATCGGCGCCCACTTGATTTAACAAGTGGGCGACCCGTTTGAGACTGCGCTCGATACCGCGCGCAGAGTGAAAGCCTTGGTAGGTCGACAAACCACGTCCGTGCGCTATATTCAGCGTTAGCACGCGTAGCGTATCCGAACTAGGCATCACGCAATACTAAGACTCGTTCGCGTCCTTGACCGACTTAGCGTAGAGCGAGACCGACTTAAACAAGCTATCAGCGAACGAAGCAATCGTTACAAGGATCAGTTGTAGCTCAACATCGGTAAAGCTCAGAGACTCACCTTGCTTGAAGACCTTGCGCTCGTCGACCAACTTACCTTGTGGCTTTTCTGCCCCGGTGTCCAAGAGTTGCACCGTCTTAAGCTCCAACACCAGTTCACCATTTTCGTCGAGTTGTGGCTCTTTCACCACGCCGCCCTGCTGCATGAATGCCTGCATCACGAAACCGAGCGAAATGATGGTATCTTCCAGCTCACACATGATGCCGTAATCTTGCTCCAGGCGATTAAACTTCTCATCCAGCTGCGCAGGCACGAAAGCTTGTTGTGCCTTTTGAGCCTCTTGCTGCGCCTCTTGGCTGACATTGGAGTTTGCCTTAGTCTGCTTGACTAGGGCCAAGAAGAAGTGAGCATTGTTCATGCCTGTCACGGCTAGATTGAGGCAGTCGCCAATCACTTGACGCACCAGCAAATCGCGCGCGTAGGCTTGCATTTGCTCGAAGTTTTGGTGGCTGGGCGCCGCAGGCATAATCTTGGGCGCATTGACACGCGCATTATACGCTTCCTCTTGCACGCCCTCGCGAGCCGCCAGATTAAATGCAAGCATGTCGAAGTGACGCTGCAATCCGACCATGAACTGCTGAGCAATCTGTTGTAAATTGACCTGCTGAGGCTGGCCTTGATTCGGTTGTGGGTTTTCTGACATATGTTGCTAAAACAAGCAAAATTAAGTGCTGGCACAATACTTGATTCTAAAATTCACAATTTCGTCGCACTTCGTCACACACTGACATTGAATCAAAGCATGTGGACTTGGGTCAATGAAAGCATAGTCGATCCGCTGATTCAGTTGCTTGGTGGCAGCTTGGTCTTTGTATTTACAAATCTCACCGCAATTGTCGGCTTCATCCTCGCGGCACTGATCATACGCCGCGTCTTTGAGGAAAAGCGCAATCCCAGCAATTTTTTCGCCTGGTTCTTCATCGTCCTCTTCATGCCGATCATTGGCGTGCCCCTCTACTTCATGTTTGGTGGACGCAAGAGCCGCAAGCTGGCCAAAAATAAACTCGAAGTCACTAGCCGCGCGCTGGACATCGCACAGCAAACAAGGGACCACAAGCATACGATCCAGCGCACGCACAGTCAGGGCAATCACTTCGAGCTGCTGCCCGATGGCGAGACTGCCTTTAAACGCATTTGCCACGAGATCGAGAGTGCCGAGCACACCATCCACATCGCCACCTATATACTAGGCAACGACCCCACAGGCCAGGCCATCGTGGACCGGCTGACGCAGCGCGCCCAAGCAGGCATCAAAGTCCGGCTGCTACTCGACTCCCTCGGCAGCTGGAACTGCACCCGTGCCGCTCGCTATAAAATACGCCAGGCGGGCGGCGAGGTCGCCATGTTCATGCCTGTGCTTCCGATTCAGACACAGACTTCATCCAATCTGCGCAATCACCGAAAAATCGCAATTTTCGACAATTATCGCGCCATCACCGGCGGTCAAAACCTAGACACCCGCTTCATGGGCGCACAGCCAGACCCCGATCGCTTTAGCGACTTTAGCATCGTCACCCAAGGCCCTGCCGTCGCCACCTTGACCCGCACCTTCATTGCCGACTGGGCCTTTTCCCACAAGGAATCCCCCGCCAAGCACGAGGCACTGCTGCGCTACGTGCCCGAAGAAGCCGGCAACAGCACCACCGAGATCATCACCAGCGGCCCCGATTCTCCCAATGACCCACTGTGGGAACAAATTGTCCGCATCATCCAAGAGTTCAAACAGAGCCTCACCATTATCACACCCTACTTCATTCCCGACGAAGTCGTCTTTCGCTCCCTCATCGTCAAAGCCCACACCGGCCGTCACATACGCCTAATTCTACCACTCAAATCCAACCAACGGCTGACCGACATTGCGCGCTACCACTACCTACGTGAACTCGACCAAGCAGGCATCGACATCCAATTCTACACTCCGCGTATGATGCACGGCAAACTCATCCTTGCCGATGACATGGTCGCCATGACTGGCTCTGCCAACATTGACATGCGCTCACTCTTCGTCAATTTCGAGATCGGTCAACTACACTTCACTCCCAGCGACATCGCCGCGCTCACGCAATGGGCCGAATCGCTAGAAAAAGACTGCATCAGCTACCGCGAAGCCATCCGCGAGCACAAAATCCTACCGAACCGCATGCTCGAAGATCTCGTGCATCTCATTGCTCCTATGCTTTAACACCTCAGCCATGCTGCATCGATTCCTCTCTCAACACAGCGACACTCTCTTGCTGCTGGCGAGCATCAGCTTGTTTGCATGCGTGCTGTCGCTGATCCTGCTCCCCCTATCTATTATTCGATTACCGGCAGACTTTTTTATCCGCGAGCCTTCGCCTCGCAAAGCACTGTCCCCAATCAGAATCATACTACATTTCGCAAAGAATCTAGTCGGTGGACTACTGCTGTTCATGGGGATCATTATGGTATTCATCCCCGGCCAAGGGATCCTCACCATGTTATTTGGAATCAGCCTAATGGACTTTCCCGGAAAACGGCGCCTAGAGATTAAAATCGTTAAAGCGCCACGCGTCACACGCAGCTTAAATTGGCTTCGACATAAAGCCGACAAGCCCGCCTTCATATTGCCGCAATAGAGTATCTTTACCAAAAATCCTTCGCCACCGTTCGACTCATCGCCATTTTTAGCATAGGCTTCAGGCTATGAGTGATCACGTATATAAAAAAATCGAACTCGTCGGCTCTTCTAAGGAATCGATCGAAGCCGCCGCCCAAAATGCAGTCACCACTGCGAGCAAAACTGTGCGTAATATGCGCTGGCTAGAAGTCGGCGAAATCCGCGGCCACATTGTCGACGGCCAAGTCGAGCACTGGCAAGTCGGCGTCAAAATCGGCTTCACCTTAGACTCTAAGGATTAGAGCACTCTGCATTTAGGTAGACAGCCCGAAAAAGGGACTCAGCCACAAAAAACACAAGTAGCTCGTCAGCCTCGGTCTGCTTCGTAGGCTAATCCGATCTCCGCGCGCCACCAATCCAGCGCCTTCATATTACCAAGGCTGTCATCCAAGCGCATGCCTACCGCGCGCGCGCCAATCGCTTGCCCACGCAGCTCGCCTACGAACGATTCGATCTCATAAACGTATAGACTGCGGCCCGGCACCGGCTCCAGCACAGTATCCTCACGCCCACTAGCAAATACCGTGCGAACCTGCCCCTCACAAAACCACGGACTTTCCACGAGAATCCGGCCGTGCTCACCATAAATCACGACCTGGTTTTCAGCACTCATTTGCACCGCACATGTGCACTTCGCCAAAATGTCGCCCTCAAAGCGCAAAGCAGCCGTTGTCCACATGTCCACCTTGCTCTTAACATCAAGATGCCCCACCGCTTTCAGCTCTAGCGGATCCGCAAAAAGACGCCCCTGCCCGCGCCCCGCGATCAAGCGCGCAAACGACATCGGGTAGCAGCCCACATCTAAGATACCACCGCCCCCGAGTGCCTTATTCTGAAGTCGCGAATCCGGACATTCGCCTGCGTTATAGCAAAAACTCGCATCAATCATCCGCACCTTACCGATCACGCCCGACTCCACTAAGTCTACCACCTGCTGCGTCTGCGGATGATGACGATACATAAAAGCTTCGCGCAATAAACACCGCCGATCCCGCGCGACCTTCGCCGCGTGCTTCGCTTCGCGCAAGTTCATCGTAAGCGGCTTTTCACACAGCACATGCTTGCCCGCATAGGCGCAATGCGCGATCCATTCCGCATGCTGCGGATGAATCGTGGCGATATACACAGCGTTCACTTCGGGGTCCGCCAACAGCGCCTCATAAGTCCCATAACCACGCGTGCCGCCATGCTCCGTAACAAAAGCCTGCGCCCGTTCCGCATCCCGCGCGGCCGCAGCATGCAAACTACAACCTTCGACCTCAGTCAGTGCCTTCGCAAATGCATTTGCAATCTGACCGCATCCAAGTATCCCCCAGCGCACCTGTTTTTGTTTTATATCATTCATAGTAAGACGACCTGCAATCGAGTCTTAAGCTTTAGACCAGAGCGATGCGAGCGCTCTACTTTGCCTCGCTTGCGTCCACGTAGTTATACTTAGTTTCCCCGATCGCCCGTTGCACATTCGTCAGGGCGAGCAGATAACTGTAATTCGCCTGCAACTGATTGTTACGGGCTTCGGTCAAGGAGACACGTGCTTGCAAGGTATCCAGAAAAGTGGAGCTGCCGACACTATAGCGATCATTCGCCAAGCGCAGTGCTTCTTCAGCCTGCCCGGTCACGAGACCGGCGGCTTCCACCAACTCAGCTGCGCTCTCGAGTTCGGATACCGCACGTCGCACTTCGATTTCTACTGAGAGACGCGTCTCATCGAGCACGAGTTCGCTTTGCCGCACACGTGACTTGGCCTGCAACACGCGGCCTTTCGTCGCGCGCCCATCCCATATATTCCAGTTCGCCTCTAAGCCGACATACCAGCCATCCTCAGGATTATCAAAGCGATCATCCGTGGTGGTGTAGGAACGTAAAAAATTATAACTTCCGATCAAATCCACGCTCGGGAGGTAACCTGCCTCTGCGGCTTCTATGCCTTCCTGATTAGAATCGACCAACAAAGCCAAGCGGGCCAATTCAGGACGCGCCTTCATCGCTTGCTGCATGGAATCTAGCAAACCATACTCCTGCATGCGGACATCGAGTTCGCCAACGAATTTAGGCATCTTCACCGTGGGCGCTCCCCGCCGTTTCACATAGCCGACCACGCGCTTGAAATCTGCCACGGAGACCCGAAAATCATTTTTGGCTCGAATCAATGCGGGCTTGGCATTGGCCAAGGCGACCTTGGCTTGCAGCACATCAAAATTAGAAACCGAGCCGGCCTCGAAGCGACTCTCGGTATTGGCAAGCTGCTCTTCCAAGAGTTCTATATTCTGAGTTTCTACCTCGATGGTCTCACGTGCCAGCAAGATACCGTAGAACGCCGTCTTTACTTCTTGAATCGCAGTTTCGACACTAGCCTGAAGATCATACAGCGCAGCGCGTTCCAATGCGTCCTGAGCACGAATTGCAGCACGCAGGCCACCGCCCGCATAGAGTGCTTGCCGCACCTGCAGCGCGACCGACCAATTATCTGAAGCGCTATAGGAGGCAGTCATGCCATCGGCCTGCTCGGAGATGCTTCCGTTCAAAGACAGCGTCGGCCGCACGGCCGCGCCGACTTCCATGATCAGTCCGTATTGCTCTTCAATACGCTCCTTGGCTTGGAGAATGGTGAAGCTGTGCTCCAGCGCATAATCAAGCGCCGCTTCCAACGTGATCTCATCAGGGATCGCCATCGGATCTTCAGCTGCCAGGGCCATCCCACGATCAGAACTGACGGCGCTCGCCGCAGTGGCCGCAGCAAAAAACATTGTAGTTAAAAAATAGATACGTTTCATACTATACTGCTTAAGCTGTGGTTTCAGGAAGGTCGGCTGCTGTGACGGCATGCACCACGCGGCCTTGGTGCTCGGCTGCGATCAACATATATATGACAGGCACCACAAAGAGTGTGAATACCGTGCCGATCGCGAGCCCACCGACGAGCACGAGACCAATCGAGTTGCGGGCCTCAGCACCAGCTCCGGTCACCAAGGTCAGTGGGAAGTGGCCGAAGATGGTCGCCGCGGTGGTCATTAAAATCGGGCGCAGACGTGTCAACGAGGCCTCATGCACCGCTTCTAATTTAGCGAGCCCTTGCCGCTGCAAGGCATTGGCAAATTCCACAATCAAAATACCGTTCTTGGCAATCAGCCCGACCAGTGTCACTAGCCCAACTTGTGTATAAATGTTGAAGGTGGTCGTCCAACCATCTGTGAAAGACGGCGCTGGCAGCGGCATCTTAAGAAAGGTAAAGACACTCGCGCCAAAGACTGCCAGTGGCACCGATCCGAGCAAAATAATGAATGGGTCGCGGAAGGAATTGAACTGCGCCGCCAGCACCAGAAAGATCATCAAGACTGCCAGCGCGAAGGTTTGCATAAACTCCTCATTGCCCCCCTCTTTGCGCAACTGACGAGATTGGCCTGTGTAGTCGTAACCAAAACCGGCAGGTAGAATTTTGTCAGCCTCGGTTTCAAGATAGGCCAACGAGGCATCCAATGTCCCCGTGCCCATGCCGGAAATCTTCACCGAATTGAGCTGCTGAAAGCGGTTCAAGCTGCGTGGCTGCACATGGTTCTCAATGTGAGCAATGGAACTGAGCGGGATCAGCTCACCGCCGGGACCGGAGGTATAAATGTCTGTCAACTGTTCGGGGTTCAGACGGCTCTCGCGCTTAATCTGCGGAATCACCTTATAGCTGCGCCCATCGATACTGAAACGATTTACATAATTACCCCCGATCGCGGCTCCGAGGTCTTGCCCCACTTGCTGCAAGCTCAGGCCCATCGAAGCGATCTTATCACGGTCGAATACAATTTCGGACTGTGGAAGGTCGTAGCGCATATCAATGGTCAAGAACTGGAACTGTCCGCTGGCCATGCCGCGCTTCACTAACTCCTGAGCGTAGCCTAATAATTGCTCGGCATCGTAGATCGAAGAAATCACAAATTCGATCGGCATGTCGCCCGCACCGGGTAGCGCCGGGGGCGTGAGCATGAAGACGTTGACACCTGTGATTTGCCCCACGCGCGCCATCACATCTTGGTTGACTTCAATCGAAGTGCGCTCGCGTTGCGACCATGGCACCAAGCTCATACCTGCAATACCAAAGGAGGGATTCGAGATTTGGAAAGTGAAGTCATACTCGGGCGTTTCCTTCAAAATGTCGAACATCTGCTCGCTGTAGTGCACGGTCTGATCCAAACTATTATTCGAGGGCGGATCAATGACACCAAAGATAAAGCCCTGATCTTCCGTCGGCGCAAGTTCGCGCGGTGACATCAAAAACATCGGAATCGCAGCCAGTGTGAGCACGATCCAGATCGCATACACCCATGGTCGTGAAGACAAGGCCATGCCTAGTAGTTTCGAATACCATGATTTCACTTTCTCGAACTGTCGCGAGATCATCCCGGCAAATCCACGCTCACTCTCATTGGGACGCAAAAAACGGGAAGACATCATGGGCGAGAGCGTCAAGGCGACAATCGAAGAGATCACAATCGCACCGCTCAGAGTCATCGCGAACTCCTTAAAATAAGCCCCGGTCAAACCACCCTGCAGCGCAATCGGCATATACACCGCGACCAGCACCAAGGTGGTGGCGATGACTGGGCCCACTAATTCACGTGCAGCCAGCAGTGCCGCTTCTAGCCGTCCCTGTCCTTCGGAAAGGTGACGCTCTACGTTTTCAACGATCACAATCGCATCGTCCACCACCAGGCCGACCGAGAGCACGATCGCGAGTAACGTCAACAAATTGATACTGAAGCCAAACACCTGCATCAAAAAGAAACCGCCGATCAACGAAATCGGAATCGCAATCACAGGCACGGCGACCGCTCGCAACGACCCCAGGAAGAGGAAAATGACCACGACCACAATTACCAGTGTTTCAATCAAAGTGGAATAAACTTCGGACACCGCATCTTCGATGTATTCACTGGAGTCATACGCGATGGCCGCCTGCATGCCTTGAGGCAATTCCTCTTGTATGCGTTTCATTTCGTCACGCACCCCTGCCATCACATCCAGGGTATTGGCATTCGGCAACACCCAGATACCCATGAAGACCGCTTGCTCACCGGAAAAGCGCACGTCTTCAGTATACGTCTCAGAGCCGAGCACCACATCCGCAACATCGCTCAAGCGCACTAGGCCGCCATCTTTCTCAGCAACGACCAATTGCTTGAAATCCTCCGCTGAACTTAGGTTGGTATTGGCAGTCAGGCTGACTGTTAAGTAATGCCCTTTGGTCTGCCCCACCGCGGACAAGTAATTATTTGCAGCAATGGCTTGATTGACCTGAACAGGACTGATGCCGTAGGCCGCCAAACGATCTGGCTTCAGCCAAATGCGCATGGCAAAATTCTGCGCGCCAAGGATATCGGCGCGTTGCACACCTGGCACCGCACTCAAGCGTGGCTGCACAATGCGAGTCAAGTAGTCCGTCACTTCATTCCGCTCAAGAATGTCGGAACGGAAGCTCAAATAAGCAGCACCGATCTGCGAGTCTGCAGTCTCAATACCCAAGACCGGCACTTCCGCCTCCGGCGGCAAGTCACCGCGCACTTGGTCGACCTTGGTGCTGATTTCAGAGAGTGCTCTCTTACCATCGTAATTAAGCTTAAGCGTCACCTTGATGGTGGACACACCAAATGAACTGGTGGATTCAATATAGTCGATTCCGTCCGCAGCCGCGACGGCTCGTTCGATCGGCGTAGTGATGAACCCGCGAACCAGATCGGCATCGGCACCAATGTAGGCGGTCGTAATCGTTACGATCGCGTTCTCATTCTGCGGATATTGGCGAACCGTCAGCTTACTATAGGACTGTAAGCCAGCGATCACGATGACCATACTCACAACAATCGCGAGTATGGGTCGATTGATGTATAGGTCGGTAAAGGATTTGTGAGCACTCATGCTAGTTGAATCAGATTCCAAATTTATATATGACTAAATTGAGGCCGCGCCCTAAGCATCGTCCGGGGTCGGATTGAGTTGCGCCTCCGGTGTCGTTCCATCGTTGATCAACACGGGCGCACCGGACATTAACTTCAGCCCGCCCGCAGCGACCACTCGATCCCCCAGCTCCAAGCCTTCGATCACTTCGATGAAGTCTCCCCGACGCTCGCCCAAACGAACAAATTTCTGCACCGCAATAAAGCCCTCCCCTTCTTCTGCTGGCTCGACCACATAGATCGAGTTGCCGAAGGATGCATAAATCACTGCACTGGCAGGCACCGCCTTGACTGTCCGTGGCGCATCACGTGCGATGCGCACATTGACAAACATACCAGCAGCCAATTGCCCCTGCGGATTTGGCAACGTCGCCTGCACCTCGACCATGCGTGTGGTCGCATCGACCTCTGCGGCGATTGCGGACACCGCCCCGGCCTTTACTTGATCTGGAAAGGCGTCGGTGTAAGTCTCGACCTCCAAACCGACTTTGAGATAGGCGAGGTCGCGTTGCGGCAAATAGAAGTTCGCATAGATCGGGTCAGTCGACTGCAGACTCACCACCTGAACGCCCGGCGTTAGGTACTCCCCGAGATTCACGCGACGGATGCCGAGGCGCCCCGCAAAGGGTGCGACAATCTTCTTCTTCTCAATGATCGCCTCCAAATTTGCGACGTTGGCCATCGCTTCTTTATACCCAGCATCGGCGGCATCAAACTCAGCCTGCGAAATCGTTTTGCGTCCCAGCAATTGCTGAGCACGATCCAGACTAATTTTTGCCAAATCTGCAGCAGCACTCGCAGCCGCCAATTGTGCCGCTTCACTGCGTGTGTCCAACTGCAACAGCAGATCTCCTTTGCGCACCGTCTGCCCCGACTCAAAGGCCAAATCAGTCACAAGCCCCGCAGATTCGACTGAAAGCGTCACCCCCTGCACGGGTGCGATCGTTCCGATCGCATTCGACTCAACAGGCCAATCCATACTGCTCACATTTACAGTCGCAACGGAAGCCGGAGGGGGCTGCATGTTGGGAATCGCTGCCATGATCTCGCCAATCTGAATCGCTTTCAGCCCGACTAAGGCACCGATCACCACAGCAAGGATCACCACAGTGATGCCTGTCTTTATCACGAAAGATTTTAACTTACTTTTTGCCATAACCAATTTTAGATAACTTTTTCTTACTTAAATATTTTTGCCATCGCTTCCATCTTTCGACTCGGCATTGACCAGCTCACTGACTCCACTGGCTAGCTTCTCTAACAGCAGCAAGAGTTGCGCCTGCTCCTCACGCTCTAGCACATTCATTAACTTGCTCATCATTTTAAAATGAGGCGGCAAGAACTTATCCAAAAATTCTTGCCCCTGTTCCGTTAAATAAATCGATACTGTGCGCCGATCACTCGTGTCATGCTTGCGACACACAAACCCATCTTTTTCCAAAGAATCGAGCAAACCAGTCACCGATGCGCGAGAGATTTGCGCCAAATCCGCCAACTCTGCGGGTGTCGAAGCCGTGATCCACGAACTGTCTCCCTGAATCTGATCCTTATTCATCAATAAGACCAAAATCATGAAACGCCCATGCGATATACCAGATTCAGCGCAATGCGCCAGCTTCTGCTTCCACAATAGATCGTGCGCATGAAAAAACGTGGCCAAAGTATACATCACTTCTGGATCGCAGTTTTCAAACAACTTCGAAACCTCAACAAAGCACTTTAACTTCGGCGGATCTTTAAACATGGTCGGCTCGTTCATTAATATTTTGGAACATCATTTTTTAATTCACACCCTAATAATTAGGAGCCTAATTAAATTACAAGCCTTTGTTTTAATACATGCGAAAATCCTCCTTCATCCACGTAAATCAACGATTCAAAAAAAACACCAGCGCCCCTCTGACGCACCCACAGCCACAGCCGTCACACAGGAAGCAACAAAGGTACTTTTCGTATTGTTCCCTGCGCCTTCCCTCTCCAACGTAGCTGGTTTTAGACTTTTCTGACTTTCCAGCTATGCAACCAATCATTCTCCAAGGCCGTCAGGCATTCTCCGATTTCCGTCTCACCGCGCTTAAAAACGCGCTCAACGATGCCATCGCCGCACACGACATCGCCGCCATCGACGCGGTCGAAGTCTACTTCATCGAGTCAGCCCACCCGCTCGACGACCAGACCACGGAGCGCGCCTTCGCCCTGCTCGCAGCCGAACAGCACTTCGCCCGCGCCAACGAGGGCGGCTTTTTCGTCACCCCGCGCAAGGGCACCATCTCTCCCTGGTCCTCCAAGGCCACCGACATTTTCCACAACTGCGGCCTCGACGCCATTGCCCGCGTCGAGCGCGGCATCCACTTCATCCTCACCACCGAGGACGGCCTGGTGCTGAGCATGCAAGACCTCGGCTTGGCGCTGCTCGCCCTCCACGACCGTATGACCGAAGCGGTCTACGACGACGTATCCGACTTTTTCAGTCACTTCGAGCCCGCCCCCTTCCGCACCGTGCCTCTAATGGCCGAGGGCCCCGACGCTTTCTATAAGGCCAACATCGACTGGGGCCTCGCCATGTCGCCCGACGAGATCGACTACCTGGTTGCAGCCTACCAAAAAATGGAGCGCGACCCCACCGATGCCGAACTGGTCATGTTCTCGCAGGTCAATTCCGAGCACTGCCGCCACAAGATTTTCAATGCCGACTGGATCGTCGACGGCGAGAAGAGCGAACTGTCGCTCTTCAGCATGATCCGCAACACCCACAAGCTCAACCCCGAAGGCACGCTCTCCGCCTACGCGGACAACTGTGGCGTCATCCCCGGCGCCCCCGCCGACTGGTGGGAAGTCAACCAACAGGATGGCAGCTTCGCCTACCAAAAGACTCCCAGCCAGCTGGACATTCTTTGCAAAGTCGAAACTCACAATCACCCCACCGCGATCTCGCCCTTCCCTGGTGCCGCGACCGGCGTCGGCGGTGAAATCCGCGACGAAGGTGCCACCGGTATCGGCGGTCGCCCCAAGGCAGGCATCTCTGCCTTCATGGTCTCCAATCTGGAAGTGCCCGGCTACCAGCAGCCTTGGGAAAAACACATCGCCGAGCACCCGAGCCGCATGGCCTCGCCCATGGACATCATGCTCGAAGGCCCGATCGGTGGCGCTGCCTTTGGTAATGAGTTTGGCCGTCCACAACTCTGCGGCATGTTCCGCACCCTCCAGCTGGAGCACAACGGCCAACACCGCGGCTACCACAAGCCCATCATGGTCGCTGGCGGCATGGGCAACATGAAGCGTGAGCACGTCGATAAAAAGCCGATCCCTCCCACAGCTCTCATTCTACAACTCGGCGGCCCAGCCATGAAGATCGGTCTCGGCGGCGGCGCGGCCTCCTCCATCGGCGCAGGCTCCCAATCTGAAGCGCTCGACTTTGACTCCGTGCAACGCGGCAACCCGGAAATGGAACGCCGCTGCCAACAAGTCATCGACGGCTGTATCGCCCTCGGCGCGGACAACCCCATGCTTTCCATTCACGACATCGGCGCCGGCGGTCTTTCCAACGGCCTGCCCGAGCTGGTCGAAGCCACCGGTGGACGCTTCCACCTGCGCAACATTCACAACGAAGACTCCTCCATGTCGCCCATGGAGATCTGGTGCAACGAATCCCAAGAGCGCTACGTCATGGCCGTCATGCCCGACCGCATCGAAGCCTTCAAGGCACTCTGCGAACGCGAACGCTGCCCCGTCGCCATCGTCGGTGAAGCCACCAACGACGGACAACTGGCGCTCGAAGACTCCCACTTTGAAAACAACCCGATCGACATGGACATGAGCGTCCTGCTCGGCAAGACACCCAAGATGCTCAAAGACGTCACCCGCCTGGTCGAAGACCACGCCGAGCTCGACGTATCCGAAATTCAATTACCCGAAGCCATCGACCGCGTGCTGCGCTTCCCTGCCGTCGCCAATAAGAGCTTCCTGATCACCATCGCCGACCGCAGCATCACCGGCATGGTCGCCCGCGATCAAATGGTCGGCCCCTGGCAAACACCCGTCGCTGACGTCGCCGTCACCGCCACCAGTATGGACAGCACCACCGGCGAAGCCATGGCCATGGGCGAACGCACACCGATTGCCATCCTCAACGCCGCCGCCTCCGGCCGCATTGCCATCGGCGAATGCTTGACCAACATCGCCTCCGCCTACGTCGGCAAGATCGGCAACATCAAACTCTCCGCCAACTGGATGGTCGCCGCCGGCGAGCCCGGCGAAGACGCCAACCTTTACGACACCGTCAAAACCGTCGGTATGGAAATCTGCCCCGCCCTCGGCATCTGCATCCCCGTCGGTAAAGACTCCATGTCCATGCGCACCAGCTGGAAAGACAGCTCCGGCCAAGACCAGAAACAAGTCTCCCCGCTCAGCCTCATGGTATCCGGGTTTTCCAGCGTCGAAGACGTGCGCAAGACCGCCACACCCGACCTCAAGTCCACCGACAGCGCCCTGATGCTAATCGATCTCGGTGCCGGCAAAAACCGCCTCGGCGGCAGCACCCTCGCCCAAGTTTACAATCAAATCGGCAACAGCTGCCCCGACCTCGACGATCCCGAAAAATTCGTCGGCTTCTTCAACGCCATCCAAGAGCTCCTAGCCGAGGGTTTAATCCTAAGCTACCACGACCGCGGCGATGGAGGTCTGTTGGCAACCATCGCCGAAATGGCCATTGCTGGGCGCAAGGGCGTGTCCTTACTCCTCGACAAGCTCGTCGGGGGAGAACATCGAACATCGAACATCGAACATTCAACATTGAATGATTCTGATTCGAAGTTCGATGTTGGACGTTCGACGTTCGACGTTCTCCCCGCCCTATTCGCCGAAGAGCTAGGTGCCGTCATCGAGCTAGACAAATCCAAGCTCGCCGCCGTCATGACCATCCTCGCCAAGCACGGCGTCAGCGACATCACGCACCTAATCGGCAACACCAGCGCCGAGCCAACGCTCAACATCAGCCTCGAAGGTCAAGAAATCTACAGCGAAACCATCACCACGCTCAACCGCGCCTGGTCCGAGTTAAGCTTCCGCATGCAAGCCCAGCGCGACAACCCCGCCTGCGCATTGGAAGAGTATAATAGCTTGTTAGATGAAGATAACGCAGGAATCCTGATCCGGCCCACATTTGACATCAATGAGGTTGAAAACTTCCAATGCATCGCCCGCGATGTTCCGAGGAGCGAAGCGACGACAAGACCGGATGCGAAGCAGACCGGACCATACGACGCCCTCCTACAAGAGAACGCCGGCATCCAGATCAAGCCCAGCTTCGATGTCGACGAAGTTGAAAACTTCGACACAGCCCGTAGCGCGCAGCTTCAGCAAGCGTCCCCGTCGGAATCAGCCGATCCCGAATCCGCCATCATTCATCATTCATCCGCCATCTCTAAAAATCGACCTAAGGTCGCCATTTTCAGAGAACAAGGCATCAACGGCCAAAACGAAATGGCCTTCGCCTTCGACCGCGCTGGTTTCCAGAGCGTCGACGTGCACATGACCGATCTGCTCAGCGGCAAGGTCGACCTCAAAGACTTCGCCGGCCTCGTCGCCTGCGGCGGCTTCTCTTACGGCGACGTCCTAGGCGCCGGTTCCGGCTGGGCCAAGAGCGTCCTCTACAACCAAAAGTTGAAAGACACGTTCCAAGCCTTCTTCGAGCGCGAAAACACCTTCACCCTCGGCGTGTGTAATGGTTGCCAAATGATCTCCCAGCTCAAGGAAATCATCCCCGGCGCCGAGCACTGGCCACAATTCAAGCGCAACCGCTCCGAGCAATTCGAAGCCCGCTACAGCAACGTCGAGATCATGGAGAGCCCCAGCATCTTCTTCAAAGGCATGGCAGGCAGCCTGCTACCGATCCCCGTCGCCCACGGCGAAGGCCGCGCCGACTTCACCGCCACCGGCGACTTCGAGCAGTGCCTCACAGGCGACCTCATCAGCATGCGCTACATCGACGGCCAAGGCGAACCCACCGAGCAGTATCCCGCCAACCCCAACGGCAGCCCGGCAGGCACCACCGCCTTCACCACCACCGACGGCCGCGCCACCATCATGATGCCACACCCCGAACGCTGCTTCCGCAGCGTTCAGATGAGCTACCGCCCAGCCGATCAATTCACCGGCGAAGCCGGCCCTTGGCTCAAAATGTTTCAAAACGCCCGCCGCTTCGCAGCGGAAGTTTGATCGGTCGGATCCGTCCGATCAGACCGATCCCCAACCATCGGTCAGATCCGACCAATCCGCCGATCCTCCCCCCAAAAAAACAACAGCCCAAAACCCAAAAAAACAAAAATGCCCGACGCCCCCGCAGACCGCCAGCCAGCGAAACGCCGCTTGCGGCCCAGCGGGGGCTATCGGAAATTGCGTAGCTTTCAAACCACGACGCTCATCTACGACGGCACCGTCAGCTTTTGCCGGCGCTTCGTCAGTGGCTACAGCCGCACCCAAGACCAAATGATCCAGGCCGCCCGCAGCGGACGGCAAAACATCGCTGAAGGCAACCGTGCCGGCGCCGTGAGCACCAAGTCCGAGCTCAAGCTCACCAACGTCGCGCGCGCCAGTCTGGAAGAGCTGCTGCTCGATTTCGAAGACTACCTACGCCAAAACGAGCTGCCCCTCTGGGATCCCAACGGCAGCCAGGCAAAACTCATGGCGCTCCGCACCGCCCGCCAGGGCAAAAACGAAGGCCACCAATTCTGGGGCTGCACCCAATACCCCGACTGCAAAGGCACCGCGCCCGTATAAAGTGATCCGTCCGATCCAACCGACTTGTCCCGGCGTAGCTCAGCGAAGCCGGATCCTACCGCACCCATCTTCCGCCTCAGCAATATGCGTCCACTTTACGCAAAAACTTACGAATCTCCCTAACGTTGACAGGTTAGCTAGAAGAAGCAAAATTTAGGGCAAAAAGAAACCCCGGCTCCTAGCACCGCCGCGAAGGACGGGAGAAGAAGATCCGAGGTGAACAGTGATAAAGCTACTCCCACTCCCCTAAAAATCAAGTATGAATCCTGATTATTTCCAGAAGCTAGAACACGCCCTTGCCCCTGAAAGAATCGACGCCTACCGCCAAGACGGCGCCAATCAACCAGTAACGATGGCACGCTACCTCTGGAACATGGCGCTCTGTGAATCACTCTACCCCACTCTGCAAATCGCCGAAGTCGCACTACGAAATAGCCTGCACCATGCGCTGACAAACCACTTTAAATCAAGCGAATGGTATGATCAGGTAACGAAGCTTCCCAAGTGGCAAAGTGATCAAATCGAAACTGCAAAGCAAAAACTGAGAACCAACCGTAAACCAGTCACTCACGGTCGAATTGTGGCAGAACTCAGCTTCGGCTTCTGGACGGGATTCTTCAACAAGGCAAACCTGAGTAATGGACTTGGCTTCACGCTATCCGGCAAAGCTTTCCCACATGCCCAAAAATCAAACAGAGAAGTCCGAAATCTGAATACCAAATGGAAGCGAGTCCGCGACCTCCGCAACCGCGTCTTCCATCATGATCGCATCATTCATTGGGAAGACTTAGACGACCAACACAGAAACATTCTCGAGGTCACCAAATGGATCAGCCCAGAACTCGCCGAATTATCGAAAACACTCGACCGTTACACACAGACGCGGCAAGCTGGCCTCAAACCATGGATCGAACAACTCAATCGTTAAATTTACAATCAAACTAAATTGGCGTCCCATGAGCTATTACAAAAATAACGATACCACCCGTTTTTTAACCTGTAATAATTAACACCTGACACAACATCGTAGTCGCATGGTCGTTTTTCCCCGATGCGGTTGCGGGCTCGGGGCGATTCTCCCCGACGTAATCGGCATCTTGGCAAAAAAAATCCCCGACGCGGTTTTTTGCCCATGTGTGGGTTTTGCTCGGAGCGTAAACTGTGTTTAGGGCGACCATTTCGGGAGTTCGCTAACGCTAGCAACTAAAGCGGCTAAAGGAAGGAAAATCTATCCCCTCGGTATAAAGCGAACCGGATTCATTCGGGCGTTATAAACGCGCACGATCAGCAACAGCTCTTTATCGGCCAGATACTCGTAAAGGATATGCGTATGAAAGCGTTTCTCATAAAAGCGGCGAAGCTCGCGTTTCTTCGATACTTTTACGTAGCCATTCGGCGAGAGAGTGACCGAACGGATTGCGGCACCGAGTTCCTTAGCAAACTCCTGTTCGAGTCCGGGTTCTTGCTCCCTCCAAAATTCAAACTCCCGTCGCGCATCGGCAACGGCCTCATCAAGATACCGGATTTGCATGCCCTAGCTTTCGCAGATCATGCGCAGCGCCTCGTCATGCGAGACGGTGCCAGTTAAGCCATTATCGAGGTCTTCAAGACGCTGCTCGGCTATACGCACTTGCTCCTGGTGGAAGCGTTCTTCCTGCACCTGATGCAGGTGTGCGATCACCTTGGACTGCTCCTCAGCAGTCAGGGCGTCGATCTCTTCGATGACTTGGGCGGCATTCATATTCTCTAACATGGCGATATTTTCGGATTCTTCAAGTTCCCTTTGTCTGCGCGTTCGGGTGCGTCTTGTTGTAGACCTCGCGCAAGTATTGGATGCTGACCTCGGTGTAAACCTGGGTCGTGTCGAGCCGGGCATGTCCGAGCATTGCTGGATGGGGCAAAAGCAGGGGTCAAACGGGCAAAAGAAAGTGTCAAACGCAAAATATAAAGCTTTGACCACTCCCCTCTCCTGAGCCAGCCTCTTCGTAGGCCACGCAAGCAACGCATCGAGTATCCGGGGGCCGTTTACCACGTCATCAGCCGGGGGAATTACCGGAAGGACCTGTTCACTCACGAAAAGACGGCGGAGGCCTTTGAGCGAACGATCTTTGAAACGGCGGAGCGTTGCGGGTGGAAGCTCTACGCGTATGTGATCATGAGCAATCACTACCATCTCGCAATCGAGACGCCGGAGCCAAACCTGGTCGATGGGATGCGGTGGCTGCAAAGCACCTTTGCCACCCGGTTCAACCGTTTCCACAAGGAGCGGGGGCATGTTTTCCAGGGGCGCTACAAATCCCTGCTCATCAATGAGGATCGTCCGCTGCTGGGACTGATCAACTATATTCACCTCAATCCGGTGCGTGCAAAGCTCTGCACGGTGGACGAGCTCAAAGGCTATGAGCGATCCAGCTTCCCGAAATACTTCAAGCGGAGCGTGCAGGTGCCACTAGACCGGCAGACGCTGCTCGGACTTTGTGAGCTGCCGGACACGCTGGGTGGCATGCGCAAATACCAAGAGCTATTGAAGCTGACCGACGAGCAGGATCCCAAGAAGCGAGATGCACTGGCCAAGCAGTATTGCCGTGGCTGGTTTTTGGGCACGCCCGAGGCAAAGAAGGAACTGGCCAAGGATCTAGCGAAGGGACATCCGAATGTGGACTGGGAAGGCGTCGACCTGAAGGAGCTGAATGCGTTGAACTGGGAGCGGATCGTGCAGGAGGAATTGAAGCAACTCAAAATCGAGGAGAGCACCATCGCGACCGCCCCAAAGGGGGCCGACTGGAAGGTGCGGATCGCCAAGCGACTACGGAAAGAGACGACAGCCAAGAACCCCTGGATCGCCGAACGCCTACAGATGGGGCACCCGAACTACGTGAGTAATCTGGTGAATAAGGATTGATCTTTAGATTTTGGGGATGTCCCGCCACTTGTTAAAACTCTGAGGAGTTTCCTGTTGATTGGTTCAAGATGTGTAGGGGTTGCTGGTTGAGGTCAAGGCTCTG
>PBYS01000033.1 GCA_002729725.1 Puniceicoccaceae bacterium | reverse complement strand
TGTAAGTGAAGGATACGCCTTGTTTGTTCGAGCCAGAGTTGTCCAGAGGGCTTACGTCGATGTCCACTGGAACCAAATCAAGCTCCCCGGCACGAACGGTCTGGAAACTGCGCCCCTGCAAAATCGACAAGTTGGTCGGTCGCTGATCGCGCCCTCTCGGCGTTGCTGAAAGTTAGCCGGCAGATGCCGACGAGCCGCCTCGCGTAAAAAATGCCCGCAGGCATGATTGCCGCCCGTGCTGATCAATTCTTCCTTGCCTCGTTCCAGATTAAGTCGCTTCATTTTGTCACCTGTTGGGTGTTTCGGTTTATTTGTTCAAGGCTACTTTAGCCGCTGAACCCCAACAGGTTCCACTCTTTTAATAGAATTTATCTCACGGATTCAGGTTTTTGTGATACGGCTACCTTGCGGTCGCCACGATATCCAGTCCCCGGCCGGAGCCCTCGCTGGATAGGGATAGAGTAAGGCGAGGTAATTTTTTTCGAAACTTGGCCCCAGTAGCTTAAGATGCTCTGAACACCTTAATGCATTAAAACCCATTATATATGCGGCCTACAGGGCGATTGAATTGCAGTGCTTTCTTTAAATACTGTCCAGATATCCATAGTAAGAGGCAGAAGAATCACAGAATCTGCGGTTATCGAACTTTAACAACTTTAATACTTGATGCGGCTATTCCAAAAAGCCATTCTCGCACGACCTAATCTATGAATGCTTTATCTGATACCCTGCGCGAGCTGATGGATCGACGTGATCTGACGGGTGCAAAGCTGGCGAAGGATATAGGAATCAGTTCGGTTTCCGTGAGTAACATCCTTACTGGGAAAAGCCGCCCAAGACAGGTAACGCTCTCCCGAATGATGAAGCGGCTCTGCGAGAACCCCGCAGATGAACAGGCACTTCTCGCAGCCTATGAATCCCTAGGGGATGCTAAAATGTCGACGACTCCAGTCGTCGATGACGAGGAGAACGCGGCGACCGAAGAAGAGCGCGTGCGCCGATTTCTTGAAATGAAGGCGGCAGCAGTGTCATTCCGGCGGGATGTAGCGATGGCGCTAGACAAATTACGTTTAAATTACCGTCAGGACGTAGCGCGTGGTCCAGTGATCACTGACCTACTGATCGAGCACAAAGGGAAGCGCATCGCTCTGGAGTGCCGGGCGAATGTGAAGCGAGACCTGGAAAAGTCCCTGCTGTCCGCCCGGATCATCCGCGACGAATTGAAGTGCGACAGGGTCTTTATTGTGGTGCATGAATCAGATCTGAGTCTTCGAGCCGCCTGCGCGAAGGAGAAGAATATAGGTGCTCTGGAACTAGGCCAGCTGGCGGAGGGCAAATTCCTGGAAGCGGGTTAAGTTTTTTATGGTTACTTCAGAAAATAGACTAAAACTATCCTTTACCGCTGTTGCCTTAGGCTTGCGGGAGGCGGAGGCTGCGCTGCTGTTACTGAAGCGGTGCGCCAGTTGGAAAGAGGCCTCTGATCTGGCGATTGAAGAGAATGCTTTCCAATTGACCTCCAGTGCCAGCACGAGACGGGTCTTTCGGGAAGTGCGGCAGCGGCTGGAAATGCTTGAGCCGGAAACATTGGGAGCCTTTACCGACGGCTCTGCTGATGACCGGCGGGCGATCCTTCTCATCGCTGCATGCAAGTGCTACCCCTTCATCTTCGATTTTATTCGGACAACACTCGCCGAAAAAGTGACTGTCTTTGACTACAACCTGACCGCGCCCGACTTCGATGCCTATTGGAACCGCGCTGCCTTGGAGCATCCTGAGCTTGAGGGGATCACGACGACCACCCGCAAGAAGATCCGCCAAGTGATGTTCCGCATGTTGGCCGAAGCCGGTCTTCTGACGGAGACACGGAATCCGCAGATCAGCGCGATCCCGATTTCGCCAACTATTGAAACCGTCCTCCGCCGTGAAGGACGCATCTACCGAGAGGCCTTTCTGACATGAGCACTGCCACTACGAAATCCACACCCAAAGATCTGGCCGTGCGCTTCGCCAAGCTGGAGCAGGTGCTCTCCAGCCCCCAATTTCTCAAGAAGGAGGGGATCAGCGGAGAAGTGCCTTTCTTTATCTTTGCCTACGAGCCCAGCTTGGAGAATGCCGTTTCCGAGGAGTCCAAACGCCTCTTTTCGAGATTGGGGACGGGCGGAATCGCCTTCCTTGAAATCAATCTCTACGATCTGGTCGTTGAGATCATTCAGGAGCGCGGCAAGTGGGATCGCCTGCTCCAAGCTGAGTCAGGAATGGAGAAGGAGAAGTTCAAGACCCAGCTCCAAAATCTGACGGACGTCGAGACGAAGCTCATTCCCCGCATCGCGGAGAAAATCGAGGGTGTGTCCGGGCTCCAGCTTCTTTTGCTCACCGGTGTGGGACTGGTCTACCCCTTCATCCGGACGCACAACGTACTGAACAATCTCCAGAAAGTCGCCAAAGACTATCCGACCCTTCTCTTCTTCCCCGGCCAATACAGCTACACAGAAGGACGCGGCTCCTCGCTCGATCTATTTGGGGACCTGAATGAGGACAAATACTACCGCGCCTTTAACATCGAGGATTACTTACTCTAGCTATGAAGATTAAAGAACTGTTTGCCAAACCGATTGACCGCCCGATTGAAGGCGTGATCAAGGCCGATGACGAGGCACACCTCGCCAACGAGCTCCAGGAATACATCATTACCAGAGAGGTCGAAAAACATCTCACGCCTTTTTTAGACGCCTACAACCAGAGCAGCAGCAACACGGGAGCATGGATCTCCGGTTTCTTTGGCTCGGGTAAGTCGCACTTGCTGAAAATGCTCTCCATCGTTCTGGAGGATCGTCAGATCGACGGCCTGAGCTCGGGGCAGGTCTTCGCCGATAAGATTGACGACGCCCTGCTTCGGGCGGAACTGCTCAAGGCCTCCAAAATCCCCTCCAAAAGCATCTTGTTCAATATCGACCAAAAGTCCGATGTCATCAGCAAGCAGGAGTTCGACGCGATCCTTTCGGTCTTCCTTAAGGTCTTTAATGAAATGCAGGGGTTTTACCCGAAGCAGCCCTACATTGCCGAGTTCGAACGAGTGCTGACTAAGAAGGGAAAGTACGAGGCCTTCAAAGCCGCCTTTGAGGAATCCGCAGGCGAGCCCTGGGAGTCCGGTCGTGAGACGGCTCACAGTCTGGATGCGGAGCCCTTCGCCGATGCCTATAGCAAGGTCATCGGTGGCAGCAAAGAAGAAGGCCTCAGGGTGCTCGACCGCTATTTCGACAGCCACAAGGTCTCCATCGAGGATTTTGCCAAGATGGTTAAGGAATACATCGACGCCCAGGAACCGGGCTTCCGGCTGAACTTCTTCGTCGATGAGGTCGGTCAATATATCGCCGATAATTCGAAGCTCATGGTTAACCTGCAAACCATCGCTGAAAGTCTTGCCACCAAGTGCAAGGGGCAGGCCTGGATACTGGTGACCTCTCAGGCGGACATGAGCACCGTCGTGGGGGAAATGGCCAAGATGCATACCTCCAGCGACTTCTCCAAGATTCAGGACCGTTTCAAACTGCGCCTGCCACTGACCAGTCAAAACGTTTCCGAGGTCATCCAAAAGCGCCTTTTAGCCAAGAAGCCGGACGACTCCGCGATTTCCGATTCCCTGAAAGAACTCTATGAGAGGGAAAAGGCCAACTTCCGGACGCTCTTCGAGTTCAGTTCCGATTCCAAGACCTACAAGACCTTTACGGACGAACAGGCCTTTGCCGCTTCCTATCCGTTCGTACACTATCAGTATGATTTGTTTCAGGAGGCCATCAACGGGCTTTCCACCCACAATGCCTTCACCGGCAAACATGCCTCTGTGGGGGAGCGCTCCATGCTGGGAGTCTTTCAGGAGGTGATCAAAAAGATCGCCGATGCGGAGTTCGGACAGCTGGCGACTTTTGACCTTACCTACGAGGGGATTCGCTCCGTCCTCAAGCCCCAGCATCAACAGAGTATCTTGATCGCAGAGCGCAATCTGCCAGACCTTGCCGTCCGGGTCTTGAAAGCCCTGTTCCTCGTGAAATACGTCAAGGGTTTCAAGGGCACGGCGCGGAACGTTTCCATCCTCATGGTGGATTCCTTTGATGTCGATTTGACGCAGCACCAGAAAACCGTGCAGGAGGCGCTTAACCGCCTTGAGCAGGAGGTCTATATTCAGCGCACCGGCGACGTTTACGAGTTCCTCACGGACGACGAGAAAGACGTCGAAAATGAAATCAAGGCCATGGAGGTCGATGATTCGGCTTTCTTGTCTCTGGCAGCCGACATCCTCTATGACGAGATCCTTAAGGAGACGAAGATTCGCCATGAGGACAATCAGCAGGACTATACCTTCACCCGAAAGCTGGATGGTGTCATGTTCAAGGGCCGCGAGCAGGAACTGGCGATCAATATCATCACACCGATGAATGAATTTTACGGTGATGAAGCCACGCTGATCAGCCACGCCATGTCGCACCCGGAGCTGTTGCTCCTGCTTCCGGAAGACAAGCGTCTCCTCAGCGATCTCAATACCTTCGTCAAGACGGACAAATATATCCGGCAGAATCGGAATTCCTCCACCGCCGACAGCCGACTACGCATCCTGGCCGAGAAGGGCCAGCAGAACATCAACCGTAAAACCGACATAAAGCAGCGACTGGAGAAGATGCTCTCAGAGGCTAAGGCGATCGTGAATGGCTCTCAGGTGCCTGGACTGGGTGCCGAGCCACGCGGACGCGTCATAACCGCGTTCCAGCAGCTCGTGCGCTATGCCTATCCGAATCTGAAAATGCTCAAGACGGTGTTCAAGGAAGAGAGCGTGCGGAACATTCTTTCCGAGCAAGGCGATGATCTTTTCCGCCATGACGAGGGCACACTCAGCGAGGGAGAATCGGAAATCCTCACCCATATTCGGCGAAAGCAGGGAGCTGGCGAACGCCCTACGGTGAGCAGCCTGTTGACTCATTTCTCAGTGCGTCCCTACGGATGGTATCAGGCCGCCGTCCTGGCAAATGTCGCCAAGCTCTTCATGCGGGGGAAGGTGGAGCTGCGCTCCGATTCCAATATTCTGGAGAAGAGTGAAGCGCTCTCGCACCTCACCAACAACCGGCAATTTTCCAATACCATCGTCTTTTTGCAGGAAGAGTTCGACTCCGCATCCATCCAGAAGCTGAAGCGGTTCCATCAGGAGTTCTTTGATGAGAGCAACACCGCCACAGAGGCGAAAGAGGTCGGACACCGGTTCCTTGAAGCCCTCCACGTCGAAATCACTAAACTGGAGCAGATCAGTCAGCGCACGCAGAACTTCCCTTTTGTCGCCCAGTTGGAGAAACCACTCGGACTGCTTAAGGAATGGGCGGATAAGAGCTACACGGTGTTCCTCAAGGATCTCGACCAGATCGAGGACGACTGGCTGGATGCGAAGGAGGACGTCATCGACCCGATCAAGAAATTTATGGGCGGCCAACAAAAGGACGTCTATCTGGAGATCGAGACCTTCTATCGCGAGCACCGCGAAAACCTGACCGATATCGTCCCGGACGAGGCAGCCCACCTCCAGGATTTCCTCAAGAGCGATAAGCCTTATCGCGGAACCGCCCTGCAGGAAGCCAAGGCGCTCAAGGAGACGATGACCAAACAGGTCGAAGCCTCCTTGAAAGAAGAGCGGACTGCTGCCGTCTCCAAGGTGCGAAGCCTCGCCGCGAATATCGAAACCCTCGATGGCTTCTCGGAACTCGACGAAGCGGAAAAGGCCAGACTCTCCCGCGTCTCGGATACCGTCCTTGAAGAGATCCAATCCGCCAACCTCCTGGCCGTCGTCCGGGACAAGCTTTCGCGCTATTCGATCGACGGCTACCAGCGGCAGATCGGCATACTGAACGAAATCAACGCAGAAAAGGCCAAGTCCGGGGGCGTCGAAGAACCGACCTCACGCTATATTCCCAGTAGTGCCCTGACCATCGACTACGGGAAGGGAGCCATTGAGACGGAGGAAGATCTTGATGCTTACCTCAATGCCATCCGGCAGGCCTATCTGGCCGAGCTTAAAGAGAAGCGGAAGATCACCCTCTAACCTGATTTGAACCACCCCACCTTAAAGAAATTCCAAAAATGACTGAATCACCGCCAGACAAAGAAGGGCTCCACATTGAGTTCAAAGAGGCCAAAACGGGAACCCCCAAAAGCCTCTTTGACACCGTATGCGCTTTTTTGAATACGGACGGCGGAACGATTTATCTCGGAGTGGCCGACGATGGATCGATCACGGGAATTGACCCCGACCTCGTGGGGAAGCTCAAAAAAGAAATCGCGAGTATCTCCAACAACTCTCAGAAGCTGAACCCGCCCTATCTGCTTTTTCCGCATGAGGCGGTCGTCGATGGAAAGCACATCATTGTCCTTCAAGTGCCGCTGAGCTCACAGGTGCATAAGCATCATGGTGCCATTTTTCTGCGTAGCGAGGACGGCGATTACTGCGTCTCCGGCAATCACCAGCTGGCCGGTTTACTAAATCGCAAACTGGGCATTTTCAGCGAACAAACTCCGATTCCGCGACTGACGGTTGAAGATTTGAGGTCGGACCTCTTCGATAAAGCTCGCGAGCTGATGCGGATGCAAAATCAGCAGCACCCCTGGCTGGGGCTTGATAATCACGCTTTGTTGCAGACCGCCGGGCTCTACACGATTGACGATACCGGCCATCAGGCACTGTCGCTTGCCGCCGTGCTGCTCTTTGGTTCCGACCAAGTCATTCAACAGGCGGCACCCGCCTACAAGTTTGACTGCCTGCTACGCAGGGAAAACCTCGACCGCTACGATGACAGGCTCGAAATCTATACCAACCTGATCGATGCCTATGACCTGATGATGGGCTTTGTTCGCAAGCATCTGAATGATCCCTTCTATCTGGAGGGCGATATGCGCATCAGTCTGCGGGAACGCATTTTCCGTGAAGCCATCTCCAATATCATCTCCCACCGGGAATACCGACATGCCACCCCCGCGAGATTGATGATCTACCGCGATAAGGTTGTCATGGACAACCCGTCCATGCCTTACTTTCACACCCAGATCACCCCGGAAAACCTCAAATCTCACCCGAAAAATCCTTCTCTGTGCAAATTTATGATCCAGCTGGGCCGCTTTGAACAGCTCGGCTCCGGCGTCATCAACATTCACAAATACCTGCCTCACTACTCCGGGGGAGCCAAACCGATTTTCAGAGATGACCCGAATGGTTTTGAGCTGACACTGCCGCTGGGGACTGGAGACAGGAGGCAGGAATCAGGGGACAGGGCCCCGTCGGAGGCCCAGTCAGGGGCCCAAACCCCGCAAGTCACCCCGCAAGTCACCCCGCAAGTCACCCCGCAAGTCGCTCATTTGCTAAAGGTCTTTCAGGGAGAGATGTCTCGTGTACAAATCATGGAAAAACTGGAGCTCAAAGATCGCGAGCATTTCAGAGAGCACTATCTCCAGAAAGCCATAAAGGCAGGAGTTGTTGAACCTACCATTCCGGATAAACCAAACAGCCGTCTCCAAAAATACCGCCTGACTCCAAAAGGCAAAGCCCTCCTGTCACCTGCTCCCTAGCCACTAGTCCCTAGCCACTAGCCACTAGTCCCTAGCCACTTTCAAAAAATGAACCATTCCACCTTAAAGAAATTTGCCGCCAAGGCGCGTCTTGACCTGATTGATCAAGTCGGGGCGCGACTGCAATATGTGCTGTCTTCCGACAGTGTGGAGCTGCGGGAGCGGGCGGCTCAGGTCAAGCAGTTGCGGGAGGCGCTGAAGCAGGAGAGCGAGGCCGCGCTGATTGAGCGGGTCGCTTATACCTGGTTCAATCGTTTGGCCGCGCTGCGCTTTATGGATGCGGCGGATCGGCATCCCTTTGGTTGCCGCGTGGTAACGGCCACGCCGGGCAATACCCAGCCGGAGCTGCTCCAGCAGGCGCGGAATGGCTCGATCCCGGAGGGTCTCCGGGTGGATGCCCGGCGCATGAACGACCTTTTCGATGGCCGGGTGCCGTCCTCGGATCCGCAGGCGGAGGTGTATCAAATGCTGATCGTGGCGGTCTGTAATTTCTATCACCAGCTCATGCCCTTTGTCTTCGAGAAGATCGCGGACTACACGGAGCTGCTGCTGCCCGTCGATTTGCTCTCGGAGGCCTCACTCGCGAATGGCTTTCGCACCGCCATCACCGACGAGGATTGTGAGGAAGTCGAACTCATCGGCTGGCTCTACCAGTATTACATCGCCGAGAAAAAGGATGCCGTTATGGCCCGCAAAAAAGCGGTGCCAAAGGAGGACATCCCCGCCGTCACCCAGCTCTTCACCCCGCACTGGATCGTCCGCTACATGGTGGAGAACTCGCTCGGGAGGTTGTGGATGCAGTCGCGGCCGAACTCGCGGTTAAGGGAGCGGATGGAGTATTATATTGCCGATGGAGTGGCTAGTGGCCAGGGGCTAGGGGCTAGTGAAAAAGATTATGAAAGTGAACAGTTACAAAGATCTGATCGTGTGGCAGAAAGCGATGCTTCTGGTTACGGAAGTTTACCGGGTGACCAAGCGAATTCCCAAGGAGGAGCTCTACGGTCTGACGAACCAAGTGAGGCGAGCGGCAGTGTCGATTCCGTCAAACATAGCGGAAGGACAGGCACGGAAGGGGACGGCGGAGTTCAAGAACTTCCTCTCGATAGCTCGGGGGTCGTTGGCGGAAGTGGAGACACAACTACTGATCGCCAGAAACCTGCAATATCTCTCCGAGTCGGAACTGAAGCCTCTACTCGAACTTCACGCGGAGATCGGCAAGATGCTCAATTCTCTAATCAACAAACTAGCCACCAGCCACTAGCCACTCAACCACTGACGGTCTCCTCCCCAGAGGAGATCCGACTGATCGACCCCGCCTGCGGCTCCGGCCACATTCTGACTTACGCTTTTGATCTCCTTTACGCCATCTACGAGGAGGAAGGCTATGAGCCGAGCAGCATTCCCGGCCATATCCTAACAAAGAACCTCCACGGGGTGGAGATCGACGAGCGGGCGGCTGAGTTGGCTTACTTTGCGTTGATGATGAAAGCGCAGCAGCATTCGAAGCGGTTTCTGCGGAAACAGCTTCGAGCAGTGTCTAGTGGTCAGAAGCTAGTGACTAGCGAAAAGAATCTAGCCCCTAGCCACTATCCACTAGTCCCTAACATATGTTGCTTGGAAGAGATTCATTTCGAGGAAGGCGAACTAAAAACCTACATGGATGCCCTAGACCTCGGCGAGCTGTTCACCGCTCCAGTGCTCACGCTGATGCATCAGTTCGAGGAGGCCAAGAACCTCGGCTCACTCATTCAACCAGTGATCGACGATGTTGCTTTCTTGCGTGAAGCGATCGAAGGCAAAGACCTTGGAGGGGAACTGTTTCTCCGGGAAACGCATCGAAAGGTCATGATGGTGCTGCGTCAGGCTGAGTCTCTTGCGCCTCGCTATCACTGTGCGGTTGCAAATCCGCCTTACATGGGTGGCGGAGCCATGAACGGCCGACTGAAGACGTTTGCCGGTGAAAAATTTAAAGACTCAAAGGCCGACATGTTTGCCATGTTTATCGAACGAAACAATCTACTCCTGCTCCCGGCGGGAATTAATGCAATGATCACTATGCAAAGTTGGATGTTCCTTTCTTCTTACGAAAAGCTCCGGGAGAAGCTGCTGGATGAGTATTTTTTGTCGTCCATGGCCCACTTAGGTCCAAGAGCCTTTGATACGATTGGTGGTGAGGTGGTTCAGGCGACTGCGTTTACCTTGGAGAACAGACCAGGAGGTGAGCGATCTGGTGCGTTCTTTCGATTGCTTGATGGTCGATCCGAGTCGGAGAAGGAACAAATGTTTCTTAAGTGCCTTTCCCATATGAAGCAGGAGGTGGGCGTATGAGTGGGAATAGCATACAAACAGAAGACTCACTTCTCCAAGATCTCGGCATGGCCTATCGCAAGGCCAAGGCCGATCTTTTCTATTCACCGCGTTGCTGCCGCCAAGAGCTGCTTACCTATGAGGTGAACTTGGATGCGAACCTAAGGGCACTTGCTGAGAAAATAGAAAGCGGTAGCCAGATCATTACGCATGAGAGAAGCTGGAGCCTAATTCCGAAAGGGATCAACACGGAAGAATCCAAAGCTGACCTGATTGATTCCAATCCTGCGAGTAAATGGAAAGCGCTTTGCGAGTCTCCCGGAGATATAACAGCTGAGTTCCGTATCATGGAGCAGCTCCCAGTGGAGTTTCATGTCTTCGCTACCTATTGGATTCACCGAGTGGGTGCGAAGCTCGATGAAAAACTCCACGACTTCTCTTTTGGGAATCGTTTGAGGCGGCAGGCTCCCGAGAACGGGCAACGGCTTGGCGAGTTGAACTTGCTTTCGTTGGGCTCGAACCCTCGCTATTTAAAGCAATACCGTGAATGGCAGGATCAAGGACTCAACGCGATCGAGCATGCTCTGGATGACAAAAAGAAGGTCGTTGCGATTACTGCAGATGTTGCTGGTTTCTATCATAACTTAAAACCATCCTTCCTCAAGGATGACACGTTTCTTGCAACTATTGGGGTCGAATTAGAGCCCGATGAGCGAGCACTGAATGAGCTGTTCGTTCAGTCGCTCTTGGCATGGGCGGAATCCACCCCCTTGAAAAAAGGGCTTCCCGTTGGTTTGGTCGCCTCATCGGTGATTGCTAACTTAGCATTGTTCGAGCTGGACAAGTTGATTAAAGAGGAAATCAGTCCGCTCTATTACGGACGCTACGTAGATGACATCATTCTCGTTATTGAGAACACTAAGCACTTTGAGTCATCCGAAGCGGTTTGGGAGTGGATCACCAAAAGAACGGGTAGCAGTTTGAAGTTGGTGCCTGATGAAAAAAGGTCGGATGAAGGTGAATTTTATCTCGATTTTTGCCCAGAGTATTTGGAGGGCAGCAGCGTTCATTTTAAGAATGAGAAAAACAAGATTTTCACTCTAAGCGGCTCTACAGGCAGAAACGTATTACAAAACCTGAAGAAGGCGATTCAAGAGCGCTCGAGTGAGTGGCGGGCACTACCGGATGTGTCTCAGAACGAAGACGAACTTGAATCAAAGCTCATAACAGCTATTTATGAAGACAAGTCGGATGGTGGAAGCCTTCGCAAGGCAGATGAGATCAGTATTCGACGAGCGAATTTTGCGATACAGCTGAGTAACCTTGAGGCGTTTTCCCGCTACTTATCACCCAAAGACTGGCGTTCGGTGCGTCATGCGTTTTTGGACACAGTCATTGCACACATCTTTGTGCTACCCACTTTCTTTGACTATTTCAATTACACAACACGTCTGGTTCGACTGGCGCTCTTCTGTGGAGACTACGGTCATGTCAAAAAGATGGAGGCTGCGCTTCTGATTGTGACCAAAGGCCTCAGAAAATGCGCTACAGAAATCAAAGAATGTGAAAGTGACGTTCCTGCGGAGGATGACATTGTCGATACATTTAAGAAGCAACTTCAGCTTCGCTTGGAAGAGAGCCTCAGGTGCGTTCCGATTCCGTCAAAGTTGACTAAAACGCAGATCAAAGACTTCCGTGCAATCGCTACTGCGATTAATTCGAAACTCGAAGCACTTCCCAGCGATGAAATTATTAAAGTTTACCGAGGACACCATGAGCAATTACAGCGAGCCGATTTAGGCTACCTGCCGCTAAAGGCGGGGCTGATGGGGGGGCGGTCCGAAGGGGCAGTGACTTCCTGTCTTGGACTCAACGAAACAAAGAACCCGAGCCTCATTCCCACCAAGGTCGCAAAGTCCTTAGTCGTCGAACATGTCCTTGATGGAGTCGATAGCTATTTTGAGGTGATGAATACTCATTCCGGCAAGGATTACCCTTTGGGCCTCTTGTTTCCTACGCGTCCATTCAACGTGCACGACCTCTACCTGATTGTGTCCCGGCCTTTTGATGAAGCCAACGCCGAGCATATCACCAAGATTCTACTAGCGCATCGGGGCTTCAAGTCGCACGATAAGTTGCCGCTCGCAAACACATCCGAGAGCACTTCGTTGCACTTGGAGATCCAAGACACATCGCTTTCCAGAAATAAAGTGCGCGTGGCCGTCACCAGTTGGATGACGCCAATTAATAGTTGGGTTGCCAATGTCACCGGCAGAGCGGATCCCAATCGTTTATCTCGCCTGACTCGACTATGCTCATTGCTCAATCAATTGATGCGGTTGAGAGAGGCTCCGCGCTATGTCGTGCTGCCGGAGTTGTCCATACCTCCGGCATGGTTCATCCCGATGGCTCAGAAACTGAAGCGACGGGGCATATGCCTGATTGCAGGCGTTGAGTATGTGCACGATGTAAGTCAGGACACTGTGCAAAACCAAGTGTGGGCAGCGCTATCCTTCGATGCACTCGATTTCCCTGTCATGATTCCCTACGTGCAAGACAAGCAGCGTCCTGCGCTGGGCGAAGAACAGGAGCTCTTTAGCTACGGCGGTAAACGAATGGAGCCTAAGGCAACTTGGAAAACTCCACCCGTTATCAAGCATGGAGACTTCAATTTCTCCTTAATGATCTGCAGTGAGTTTACTAACATCAACTATCGCGCCGCATTGCGCGGCAAAGTGGACGCCCTTTTTGTGCCTCAGTGGAATAAAGACACAGAGAGCTTTAATGCATTAGTCGAATCTGCAGCGCTGGATGTGCATGCCTACATCGTGCAATGCAACGATCGCAGTTATGGTGACAGCCGCATTCGTGTGCCGTATAAAGATTCGTGGAAGCGAGATCTTATCCGGGTGAAAGGTGGCCTCGAAGATTATTTTGTGGTCGGGGAAATTGATGTCGCAGCACTGCGAGCCTTCCAAAGTAGCTACCGCTCACCAAGTAAACCCTTTAAACCGGTTCCCGATGGCTTCAACGGCGACATGGCCGAAAACCGCAAAACACTTCCCAGAGCTGATTAGGTATGAGTAACGAATCAACAAGCACCGTGGGTGCAGAAAAGTATTTCTTCAGAGCTTCGGCCGCTGATTTTAAGAAAATCCCCGGTAGCCCAATTGCATATTGGGTGAGTAACAAATTTCGAAACTGTTTTTTGTGTGAGACTAAATTGGAAGAAATTGCTGAACCGAGACAAGGAATGGCCACTTCAGATGTTGGTCGGTTTTTACGTTTGTGGTTTGAAGTCTCCAGAGAGATGACAGGCTTAGGCTGCACAACTAGGGGAGAAGCTAAATTGTCGGGTAAGAAGTGGTTCCCTACGAATAAAGGTGGTTCGTTTCGCAAATGGTGGGGCAACAATGAGTATCTTGTTAATCCTAAAAAAATGAGTTAAGAAGTTTTCAGAGGGCGTGCCGCCTGCCAAGTTAGTCTTGGACAACAACTTGGAAATGAAAATAGGCAGCACACCCACTCGCCAAAATGGCGAGCCTTCGAATGTAGTCAATGACTCATCTTCGCGATCAAAAACATTGGCTAACTTAGGGCGCACGAACTTTCGTGTTGAGTGGTCTGACGAGGATAGCCGAGTCACACGCATGGGCGGGCTCGCTTATTTTGTGCAGTATCTGGATACGACAGGGCTGTTTGAGCATCTGGTGCAGAAGTGCCCACTGTCTTATGAGAGTAACAACGCGCCAAAGAAGCGCGACCTACTGGGCACGATGCTGCTATCGGTTTTGAGCGGGCAAACTCGCTACGCTCACATCAGCGCTCTAAGTGGTAGCGGGTTGGATGCACAACTGCTGAAGATGGATAAGATTCCAAGTGAAGACAGTGTGAGAGCGGGCATGTTGCGACTGGTTAAGGCACCTGAACAGGAGCAAGCGAGTCGCCAGTGGTTGGACGAGTGCTTCGAGCAGATCAGTGCGGGAGCGCTGGAAGTTCCTTGGGTTCTGGATGTGGACGTCACAGTCAAACCGCTTTACGGCAAACAAGAAGGGGCCGTGCGTGGCTATAATCCGGCCAAGCCGGGACGGCCTAGTCACGCGTATCACAGTTTTTGGATCGGTCATTTACGCCTGTGCTTAGACGTGCAGGTGCATCCGGGCAATGAAACGGCAGGTTCTTTTGGCTTGGGCTCTGTGATTGATTGGCTGACCCGCCGACCGGAGCACGAACGTCCCGAGTTCGTGCGAGGAGATATCGGCTACGGGACCCAAACGTGGATGCAGGAACTGGAGCTTATTGGTGTCGCCTATTTGTTTAAGCTCAAGCAGACCAAGGGTGTTAAAGAGTTGGTGAGCTTCTGTGAGCTTCAATGCGAATGGGAAAAGGGGCTGGGCAATTGGCAATACTGTGAAAGTAACTTGCAACTGAGCGGTTGGACTCAGTCCAGACGCGTGGTGATCTATCGACGAGCCCACCATCGCAAAAGATCTGCAAGCAAGGCTCTCGCAGCCTTGCCTGGTACCATCGAACAATCCGAACTGTTACCCTTGGAGATACTCGAAGAGGATACTCTGAGTTATGAGTATGCCATTTACGTTACCTCCCTGACAGAGTCTGCCGATAAAATCCGCGCTCTGTATAATCCACGCGGGGATAATGAAAACTGTTATGATGAGTTGAAAAACCAATGGGGCTGGGGAGGCTTCACGCTCAGAGATATTTCCCGCAGTGAGTTGATGGCTCGCTTCATCGCCTTGATCTACAACTGGTGGAGCATCTTTACTAAGCTCGTTGATGATCAAATCGCCCGGGAGGCGATTACTTCACGGCCCATGCTGTTGATGCATACCGCAAAAGTGAGCACACACCAGAGCACCCGAACGCTGGTCGTCTTTTGCGCACATGCACAGGCAGAGCGAATCAAAGAAATCCTTAATATAGCTGCGGAGCGCCTGAGCCAGTGGGCTGCATTAACTACAGAGCAGTTGAAAAAACGGTCGATCTGGAAGCGAATTATAGACCACATTTTACTCTATCATCAGACTGTAGGAGCGGCAAAAGGACGCAGCCCGCCAATGATCGAGCTGCAATCGTAAGAAAATACCGAAGACTATAGAAAAAAACTAACGGCTGCGCGTCGTCAGTCGCTGCCGCTTATCCTCTCTACTCATCTTTTTAGGTTAATTGGGAAAACGATGGCGAAGAAGTATTAGGATATGCTGCTGAGTTATACGGATCACCCACAAGAACAATCAAAAATATATCATACTATTTTCGGGAATCCGTAACTTGGGGAATGGTAACTTCCTCTGCATTCTCTGCCAGATATGCTCCTGCAGGGCATCTTTTTGATGTTGGTGGCCCTGCCGCATTCCCGAAAAGCGAGTTGGTTAAACCAGTTGCGGCTTATCTTAATTCAAACGTTTTCCAGAAAATAATTAAAGTTATAAACCCGACTCTGAATTTTAATTCAGGTGATATAGCAAAATTGCCTTTCATCGAGAGTGTAGCGAATGATCCAGACCTGAATCATACCATTGAGTCACTGATTACTGCACATAGAGCGGATTGGGACAACTTCGAAACCTCATGGGACTTCCAAGACCTCCCAGTTCTCCGCGACGAACTGAAAACCGACACTCTCGGGGCGACCTGGGCGAACTGGGATCGCTACTGCCGGGACAACATCGCACGGATGAAAGAACTGGAGGAGAAAAACAACCGCCTCTGGATCGACGCCTACGGCCTGCAGGACGAGTTGACGCCCGAGGTGCCCGAGAAGGAGATCACGCTTGCCCGCGCCGATCCCCGCAAGGACATGGCCGCCTTTATCTCCTATGCAATCGGCTGCATGTTTGGGAGGTATTCGCTTGAGGTTTCAGGGTTGGTTCTGGCCGACGCCGGAGCAACGGTGGAAGATTATTATCGGATCGTTGCGGAAAAAGCGAATACAGTGGCTAGTGGTCAGGGTCTAGTGGCTAGTGGGGGAGAAGAAAACCTAGCCACTGGTCACCAGCCACTAGCCACTAAGTTCCACCCCGACGCTGACAACATCATCCCGGTGCTGGATAGCGAATGGTTCGAGGACGACATCGTGGCCCGCTTCCGCGAATTCCTGAAGGTCACCTTCGGCGAAGCCAGCCTGCGGGAGAACCTTCAGTTCATCGAAGAATCCCTCGGCAAGGATCTGCGCAAGTATCTCGTCAGCGACTTCTACAAGGACCACCTCCAGACCTACAAGAAGCGGCCCATCTACTGGCTTTTTCAGAGCCCCAAGAAGAGTTTCCAGGCACTCATCTATCTGCACCGCTACGACCGCGATACGGTCAACTTGCTACTCAACGACTACCTGCGCGAGTTCCAGAACAAGCTGCAGAACCGCCGCCAGCACCTCTATGAGATCCTCGCCAGCGAGTCCACCAGCGCCCGCGACAAGACCGCCGCCACCAAGGAACAAGCCAAGATCGAAAAATCCCTCACTGAACTCGCCGACTGGGAGCGCGACGTCATCCTCCCCCTCGCCCAACAACGCCTCGAAATCGACCTCGATGACGGCGTGAAACAGAACTACCCAAAATTCGGCCCAGCTTTGGCGAAGATACCGGGGGTGAGCTGAGGAAGGATTCAAATTATGTGGTCAGACAACGAAACATCAGAAGATCTCTTTGGATTCCGGATTCATTCGGATCTGATTCGTGAATTAATCCTCGATCCGACCGTATTGCCTGTGACTATCGGCGTATTTGGTGATTGGGGTGGAGGAAAATCGAGCATCATGCAGATGCTAAATGATGATTTGGAGGCGCGCCAGGAGGAGGATGGTGTAGCGACACTTTATTTCAATGGTTGGCTATTTGAAGGTTACGATGACGCAAAAGCTGCATTGCTCAGCTCGATTCTAACTTCACTCCGTGACCACAAACGTTTTGGGCCGAAACTGAGGGATACTGCTACTAGGCTTTTGAAGCGTGTCGATTATATGCGAGGGGCTCGCATTCTTCTGTCTGGGGCAGTTGCAGGAGGATTGGCTGCGGCAACGGGTGGCCTAGGATTGGCTGCGGCACCTGCTATCATGAGTGCTGCTTGTAGTGGTGCAGGTGATAACGCATTAGATGCGGCAAAAGAATCCATCTCAGGTGTGGATGAGACTCAGGCAGATGAAGCGTTATCGGACATCCGGCAGTTTCGGGATGATTTCGCCAATATGCTCAAAGCGAGCGATATCAAAACCTTGGTGGTTATTATTGATGATTTAGACCGTTGCTCTCCCGAACGAATCATTGAAAACCTTGAGGCTATTAAACTTTTCTTAAATGTGCCAAATACGGCGTTCGTTATTGGTGCAGATCGACGTATTATCAGTCAGGCAGTGGCATGGAGATACCGGGATACTCTCCCCAAGGTGGATATTAGTGCAGCTGACGGTAGTGAGCGCTTGGTCGAAGACTATTTAGAGAAACTTATTCAAATTCCATACAGTTTACCAAGGCTATCACCATCTGAGATCGAAACATACTTAATCCTATTGTTCTGTAAGCGGCATATGGATGAAGGGCAGTTTGCCCAAATCTTACAGGCTTCTGAAGATCAGCGCTTGCAGGATCGGCATCAATCATTTGCCCAGACCCAAGTTCTTGAAACTCTCGGAGGTAAGTGCTCACCAGAACTTTCAAAATCGATGCAGATTGGTTCGAGTATAGCGGGGCAAATCACCGATGTATTGCAGGGCAATCCGCGTCAAGTTAAGCGCTTCCTGAATGCCTTCTTCCTTCGTAGGAAATTGGCAGATGTGGCTAAACTTGAAGATGTTTCTGATGATATCCTAGTAAAGCTAATGCTTTTGGAATACGCTGCTCCAAAACTATTTCAATCGATTTTCCAAGGGATGGATGGGGAAACCGGAGCCGTCCCTATTCTTACTGAATGCGAGGCGTTAATTCAAAAAGGTAAACTAGCTGAGGAGCTTCCTTCCGAATGGAGGCCGTATGCTAGGTGGCTCGCTTACGAACCTTATTTATCGCATGTGGACTTAAGGAATTACATGTGGGTGACTAGAGACCGATTACGTTCGACGATGAGTTCGGCGGTGATGGTTCCTACTATAGTTAGGGCATTCCTCAAGCAATTGCTGAGCAATGTCGGTGATGCTCGTGCGAGAGAAGAGCTTAAAAACCTACAGCCAGATGAGTTAGACATCCTCTATAACCTCCTTGAAAACCATGTTCAGCAAAAACCCCGGGAGATGAAAGCTTTTCAAGCATTAATAACGATTGCTGGCGGTAACCCAACATACGTCCCTCCTTTTGGCGCATTGATTGAACGTCTTCCTAAGTCAGATTTGTCTCCAGCGCTAGCGGTAACTTTAGTAACTATTTCCAAGAAGCGGACGCCCTTGGGAGCATGCGCTAAAAAGATAATTAATGATTCCGGTAAGGGCACGACTCAATTTGAGAAAGCTTTAGCTAAAGCAAATAAGTAATATGGGAACTTCAACAAACTATTCAGCCTCTCCAAATTGGAAAACAACTAAACAGCAGGTCACTCAAGCTGGTGGTGACGGGTTCGTTACACCTAAAAAGGCGGGCGAATTAGTTGCTGCTGTGGTTAGTCAGATGGCTAAAGAGCCATCTTTGGGTTTTGGTGGCTCTTCGCGTGGTTCTGGCGGCGGCGGAGGTGGTGGTTCTGGTGGCGGAGGCTCGGGAGGTGGTTCTCGTGGAGGAAGTAATGCCCGTTCATCAGGTGGTTCGATTCGAAGTGTTGCTAGTGGTTTAGGCCACTTCCTTTCAGAAGTTCAGAAGATAGGATTTGCGCAAGCCCTTGCGGATCATGGGCTGACCGATTTATCAGGTAAGAGCCCCGATGAGGTGGCACTAGAACTCGCAGATTTACTCTGTGAGCCGGCAAGTTTAATCGACGATACAGTCCTTCGAGATGCTTTGATAGATATGATGATGGAGTGGTCCGAAGGTAACGCTTCAGTTGAGGAATTAGGCGCCGATGTGGAGGTCATGGCGTCAGATATCAACGGCGTGTTACATGAGCTAATGGGTCACTATATTTATCAAGTGTTCAAATCAGTCGGATATCAGGGGCTGTTGAAAAATCACGGATTTGAGGCCGCTGATGGTATGTGTGGCCAAATTAAAGACTACATCGATGCGAGAATTTCTGACGTCGAGTCGAATCATGATTTATCGTCAATCGATTGGAACGGCCAAGACGGAGCTGGCGTAGTTGATGGTATTGTTTCCGATACAATAGATTTATTTGGAGGGACTGAATAATGCGAACAGAGATCATAGTGAGAGTGGATGCGAATCCCGACCTGAAAAAAGAATGTGCAGTGATGTCTCTTGAGATTGATGGTCGTGCCAAAGCTGCCACGTTGGATGTCGATGGTTCGGCTTTATTGAAAGTTTCACGTTCGATACCGGATCGAGCACAGGACTTCTTAACAATCGCGGCGTGTATCTACGCCGCTGATAAAGCTGTTCGCCGCAAAGATCAAGATGATCGTTGGACTAGAGAAATTTCAATTGAAATTCCCGTAGATAATCTTTCGTCATGGTCATCCGCTAGAGAACAGTTATCTGACTGCGTGGGTTTTTTAACTGGTGATAGATGGGAAATATCATTCTACCAGACGCCTCTTCAACTAATTCAAAGACGGCCGCGCCGCCGAAGAGTTAGATTCACCCGGCTTAGTGGCGATGCCGTCTGCCTCTTTTCAGGAGGCCTCGACTCATTAATTGGGGCTATAGATTGGTTGGAAAGAAATCCAGACAAGAAGTTACTCCTGTCTGGCCATTATGACGGTGATGTTGGTGGCCCGAAGAAGGATCAATGTGAATTGAAAGACTTACTGATTTCGGAATATCCGAACCGCTTCAAACTGGCGCAAAATCGAATCGGTTTATCTAGCGGTGGTGTAGATACTAATTTTCGTAGCCGATCTTTCTTATTCTTAGCGTTGGGTTGCTATTACGCAGAAATTTTAGGAGAGAATACTCCCGTATTAATTCCAGAGAACGGGCCTATTGCATTAAACTTCCCTTTGACGCCTGCACGTCGTGGATCTTGCAGCACTCGAACGGTGCACCCATACTTCATTGATAGTTTAAATAAGGTTCTGATTTCAGTAGGAACGAGCACCCCGATATCAAACCCGTATGAACTAGCAACAAAGGGGGAAATGGTATCTGGATGTTTGAATCAACAACTTCTGCAGGCTGCTTATCCGAAGAGTCGTTCATGCTCTAAGTTTGGGCATACGAGTTCTTGGGACAATACAAAGGCTGGATCCTGTGGGATTTGCGTCCCTTGTCTGTTTAGACGTTCTTCCCTTCATGAGAACGGTTGGGATAACCAAAGCTACGGACGGCAGTTTGAGAGCTTCCAGAACCAATTGGAAATGCCAAATGACCCACTCGCACTCCTTGCATTCCTTAAGCAGCCCCTGGCTGACCGAGAGATCGCGTCCAGACTCATTGGCAACGGACGGTTGCCATTCGAAAAGCTTCCGGACTACGTAGATTTGGTTAAGCGGATGCGGCAAGAGGTATTAACTTGGGTTCACTCGGTCGGAGCTTCTGCAGTATTGAGGGGAGTTCCCCGATGCTGATTGATACCCATTGCCATGTTGATCAATTTTCAGACCCGGAGACTCTTGTTGCTAAGTGCGAGGCTGCAAATGTAAAGGTTGTCGCTGTAACAAATCTCCCTAGTCACTACGAAATAGCACTTCCACATTTGTCGAATTCTAAGCACGTATATCCTGCCATGGGTTTTCATCCGCTAAGTGTGACTAATAATTCTGGTGAACTGAGGATTTTCGAAAAGTACGCGAGCGAGGCTAAGTTCATCGGGGAGATCGGGTTGGATTTTTTTAAGGCAGGATTACCTACACGCCAGCAACAGGAAGAAATTTTTGACTCTTTATTGAGTGTTTTGCGGAAATTCCCCGGATTTCTTACCTTGCATAGCCGAGGCGCAGAGAGAGAGGTTTTAGAGGGGCTAAAACTTCATAGAATAGGCAAGGCATGTTTCCACTGGTATTCCGGTGGCATCCGAGAGCTGGAGGAAATACTTTCCGAGGGGTATTTCATCTCGATAAATCCTTCGATGTTAGGAACCCAGAAGGGCAAAAAAATATTAGACATTGTCCCGCTCAAGCTGTTGCTGGCCGAGTCGGAGGCCGCGCAAAATTCCGTCTGTAAATTCGTCTAATCAGGCTGAGAGTGCTTGATTGTTATTACGTGTTATTGGTGAGTTTATTTCTTAT
>PBYS01000032.1 GCA_002729725.1 Puniceicoccaceae bacterium | reverse complement strand
TTTGAAAGTTCTACATTAGCCTGAATAATTGCCTTAACATCATCATTGTTTGTTGGATCATTACAAGTAATTGTACCAGCACAAGCTACACTATATTCAAAAATTGTATTAGTACCGGTCTGGCTCTGTCTAGTATCTGTATCTTGTGTAATATATAATTTTGTAAAATTGGCTGTAAAAATAAATCCAGTCATAGTCGAATTGCCTGACGATGAAACTTGAGCACTAAATGAATAAGATTTAGAAAATACTAAAGTACTAACATCCCAAGCAGTTGTTAATGTATATTTATGAATTGAGTCTGAACCACCTCCACCTATATAAAATATAGTTCCATCTGAATTAAATTGAATACTTCTTGGGTTGGGTTCTTTACCAGTTAAAGCTGAAGATTCTGTTGAGTCTTTTGTTGCACTTGCTACATCCCAAGGAGTAGATAATGTAAATTGTTGCACTACTTCAGTTTCATTACCGGTAACATACATCCTAGTTCCGTCAGGTTTAAAAGCTAGTGATCTTAATTGATCTTCATTCGATACAGTAAAATTATCATCATGCACTAAAGTAGAAGTATCCCAAGCCGTAGTTAAATTGTATTGTTCAATTGTTAGAGACCCGTTGTCCACAACATACATTACTTTTCCATCTGACTTAAAATGTATTGCATGGGGTTTATCTATGTTTGTTAAAGATGTTGATGAAGTTTTAGTTGCAGTACTAATATCAAATGGTGTGGTTAAAGAATATTGAACTACACTATCAACCGTAGATGTAGTATCTTTTTCACGAACAGTTACATACATAATTGTTCCATCTGGCTTAAAGTTTATTTGTCTAAGACCATCTGCATCCGAAGAAATATCTTTAGATTGTTTAAAGGTAATAAATGCAAAAGCATTCGTTGAGAGTAAAAAAAATAATAAAATAGTTAAGTAAATTTTCTTCATAGCAACAACATTATTTTTTGCTTTGAAACAAAAAATAATATTGACGCTAAAATTATATACGGACCAAAAGGAATTTGTGAAGTTAATTTTTTTGATTTTTTAATTAAATCAGGAACAACCCATAGTAGCGCCAAAATTGAAGAACAAAATAAAACAAAAGGTATTGAAACCCAGCCAAACCAAAAACCAACTACTGCTAATAGTTTAGCATCTCCTAGACCCATCCCCTCTTTTTTTCTAACTTGTTTGTAAAAATATATGATTGACCAAATAATACCGTAACCAAACACGCCTCCGATTAACGAATTAATATAGTTTGGAAATAAAGGATGTAAATTTGGATCGAAAGACTTAAAAAATCCAACAAACATCATTGAAAAAGTTAAAACATTTGGAATAATAAAGTGTTTTAGATCAATAAAAAAAATTATTAAAAAAGAAAGACTTAACATCATCAGTAAAATAGTAGTTATTGAAATTCCAAAAAAATAATAAATTGCTACAAAAGATATAATGTTTATTGCCTCAACAATAACATACTGAATAGAAATAGAAGTTTTACAATTTCTACATTTTCCTCTTAATAAAAAAAAAGAAATAATTGGAATGTTGTCATACCAAACAATTTTTTTTTCGCATTTAGGACAATGTGATCTTCCAGAAACTACTCCTTTTTCATTTGGTAAACGAACAATACATACGTTTGCAAAACTACCCCAAAGCGCTCCAAGAATTATTACAAAAGCTAAGTCCACTGATATTATTGATTATATTTTAAAGTTTGATGTAACTTGAATTAGTCCATCTATTAATAATTGAACCATTAATACAGCATCTTGAAGATGTATGTATAAATTTGGTGTATTAATTATAATCTCCATAGTTTAATTTTTACCAAAATAAGCATAAAATACTAGAAATAAATGTTTCTATTTAAATCAAAAAAAGATGAAGAAAATAAAAAGGAAGAAGTCTCCAAAGTAAACGTTGATTTAGAAATAATTACTAAAATGAATCAAGAGTTTGCTATCTCTCTTGATTTAAACGATACTTTAAAAACAGCTCTCCAGGTAATTATTGCAAGAATAAATGCTCAAGCTGCAAATATATTTTTAATAAACGAAAAAAAGAAAAAATTTCAATGCATCGCATCACTGCATCAAGATTATTTAGATGAATATGAGCTAGATTTAAAAGATGGTGTAATGGGTAAAGCTGTCCAACAAAAAAAATGTATTAGGGTTGGAAACGTTAAAAAAGATGTAAGAGAAATTGCAGAATTTTATTTTGATTTAGATAATAAAACAAATTTTACCACTTATTCTGTTTTGTGTTCTCCATTAATTGCAGCAAATGAATGTATTGGAGTAATTCATTGTTTAAATAAAAAAACCAATGATAAATTATTTATTGAAGATGATAGAAAACTTTTAGAAACTCTTTCTGCACCTGCTGCTTTTGCAATAAGAAACGCAAAGATGGCTCAGGAAATGGTTGAAAAAAATAAAATTCAAAAAGAAGTAGAAATAGTAGGAGAAATTCAAAAATCTCTATTGTCTAAAAATAAAAAAGAATCTTTTCCAATTGCGGGAATAAATATACCAGCAAAAGTAGTTTCTGGAGATTTTTATAATTTTTCAGATTTAGGAGATGGCAGATATGGTTTTGGAGTTGCAGATGTATCCGGTAAAGGAATTAAATCTTCTCTTCTAATGTCTAAAGCATCTAGTCTTTATAGATGTTTGAGTAAAACAGATTTTTCTGCAGCTAATTTATTAATTCAATTAAATAATGAAATTTGCGAAACTATTTCAAGAGGAATGTTTGTTACAATGTTAATTGGAATTTATGATAGTAATAAAAAAGAATTATTACTTTCAAGTGCAGGTCATGAACCTCCAATTATTTTCTCAAAAGATGGATCATTTACAAGTTATACTGAAGCAGGCCCTCCATTGGGAATTATGCCTAAAACAAAATATTTAGAACATAAAATCCCTTTTACAGATAGTTCAATGTATATTTTTACAGACGGTATTACAGAGATAAAAAATCCAAATGGTGAAATGCTAGGATCAGAAGGTTTTCAAAATTACATAAAAAAATATCAATCAACTCCAAACAATGAAAGATTAAAAACAATTATTGATGACATTTTAGGAGCGGGACATATTCAAAAGGATGATTTAACAATTGTTACTGTAGATAGTAAATAAACTTTAAATCATCAATGATAACAATATCTTTTTCACTCATTTTGAGTAATAAAGATATGATTAATTTTTAAATAAATGATATTTAACTATAAAATTAAAATATGAAAAAATTATTAAGCTTAGCCTTTCTTTTTTTACTGGTATTAACTAGCCAATCTACTTCTAAAAGTTTACCTCCTGGAAGTGGTACTAGTGTACCAGCAAACATATTAATTTTATTAGACCGTACTTTTAGTATGAATTGGCCTGCAAATGTAGGGAGTGGAGGTAATAGAATGAAGGAACCTATGGCCGTGATTCAAGATCCAACACATGGACATTATTGGGTGGCAGAACTAGATAATGGTGGAATAGTTGCGTGGAATGATACGCCAAATTCATTTGCTCCTTATGGAAAAATAAATAGGGTTTCAGGTAATGGATGTAGGAAAAGTCCTCCCTGGGGAGAAAATAGTGGAAGTAATTCAATGAACTTTAGAGATAATGTTGTAAATATCGAGGAATATAATGGCATGCTTTATTTGGCACATTTAAAAAATGATAATCCAAATTATAGCATAGTATCGCAGCTTGATCCTCGCACAACTACACGACTTGATACGACTAGACCTAATGCTGATAGATTTTGTGTTGAGCAAGTTAGTCGTCAAAATTTTTATAGCAATCATCTCGCAATTGATATTCAAGGTGACACTTATTATGCAATGGGTGGAGGACAAAATGGAACGGGTGACGCCTTTCTTTGGGTAAAAGACTTATCATTAAATGATAATTTTAAAGATAATGCTAATTGGGCATGCTCAACTAATTTTTCAACTGGCAACAAATATAGAATTGATGGTACTGGAGATTTACATACTGCATCAAAATTTGTTACCGCTATTACAGCTGATAGCAATAATGATTATTTATACGTTGCAAATAGTAATGATAGTAAAATTTGGAGCTTTAAAGTTACAAATGGATGTGTAAGTGAAACAAAAACTGCTGCCTTTGTTAATCCATGTGGAGAATCTCATGGGTTAGTTACTGATCCAAACGACGCTACGATATTATATTCAGCAGGAACATATACACATGAAATTTGTAAAATTAAAGTTAGCAATGGAAACATTGTTAGCTTGATTGATACAAATGGAATAGCTGATGCATTTGAACCCTCGGTTCCTGGTAAACTTTATTTAATGGATCCTCGTAGTATAAGCTTTAACCAAACTGATGAACTCGTTGTTGCTAATAGAGGAAGACTTGAAGTAGTTATACTAAATAAAAATTTAGAATTTCAAAGAGTATTTGGTTTAAGCGGTGTATCAAAACTAAGAGGGGCTGTTGAAGCGATAAAATCTGTAGTAGCGGACAGTGCAATGACAGAAGGTGCTCAATTTGGTTTAGGATTATGGAGTCACAATTCTACAGCTGGCTACAGTGGCTGGAACACACTTAAGGATCAAAGTTTACCATGTGATACTAAGAATTGTTTAGTAGCTAAAATTAATGATCAGGGAGCTAATAAAATTTACCAATATTTACAAAAACCAATTTCATTGTATAGAGCAACACACGCTAATGCCTTTTCGAGAATAGCAGATGAATATTTTAATCATGGCACCGACTCTCCAAAAAATAATAGTATACCTTGCCAGGTAAATTATGTGATTGTTATTGGTGACGGTGGTTGGGGAACTGGTCACACTGAAGCAAAAAACACAATGAGTAGGTTAGCAAATAACGGTATTAAAAGTATTATGGTTGCATTCGGAAACGAAATATTAAATAACGCATCAGCACTAAATAAATTTAATGAAATAGCTGCTGTTGGTCAGAGTCCATACACAACTTCGATACAAGCTTTGACTGCCGAAGATCTTAAAACTGAGCTCAGAACAATAATAGCAGCTATTACAAGTGAAAATTTATCCTATACCGCCCCAGCAATTACTGGTTCGGTATCACAAGGTGGAACTTTGTATCAAGCCCAGTTCGATTATTATGCAACGAGAGAATGGGAAGGAAAATTAAAAAAAGTAAAAATAGAAGATTTAATTGCATCAACAACAACAGGTGTTGCTCCAACTCCTGTATGGAAAGCAGAAGAACAATTATTATCACCAAACCTTAGAAAAATTTGGACTTCTCTAGAAGGATTACCTTCTACTCTTGATAACTTTTCATCAAGTTATGCTAATACAATACATACAAAACTTTTTCAATTAACTGGAAATCATTTAAGAGACTATCATAACGATAGTGGCAGTCTTACAGGCATTGGTCGTTGTGGAATAAATGGATCTAATATTGCTTCTGTACAAGATGGTGTATTAGATGATGCGGCTGGATTGATAAACTTTATAAGAGGAGAAGATTATTTTGATTATGATGGAGATTGTGATTTAACAGAGAAGCGTGTGTCCTCTTTTTCTGGTAACGAACACTATTTAGCTGATATATATAATTCTCAATTAGCAATAGTTGGTAAACCATCTGCCGATACAGCATTTATAAATTCTAATCAAGAATCGTTTTTTAGATATAAAAAAGGTTATGTTGCTTGGGCCAATAGTTTGCATTCTAGACAAGAAGTAATTTATGCTGGAGCAAATAATGGAATACTTCATGCTTTTGACGCTAACACCGGTCAAGAATTGTGGGGCTTTGTTCCTCCTTTGCTTGGTGGAAACTTAGCCATACAGATGAATCCAGGTTTAAATAAAGTTGGAGGTGGAGGATCAGTTCCAATATACGGTGTGGATGGCTCTCCAGTTATTCATGACATGTATTTTAAAAAACCAGGAGGCACAGGAGAAGCATGGCACTCAATATTAATGGTACCTTATGGAAGAGGTGGTGCAGGTTTTTCTGTATTGGATATAACAAATCCTAATGCACCAGAGCATTTATATTCTATCTTAAATCATGCTGGAACGGTGTATCGTTCTGACCATGAAGGAAAAATTTACAAGTACAAATACGATGGTAGCGATTATGGATTGTACAATTTTGAAGAAATAATTAAAGTTAATGACAATTTTGCTAACAATCCATCTATACCACAAACATGTAATAATCTTGGAAACACGTCTTGCTACCAAGGTGATACATTAACTATAAAAAATGTGGTAAATATTGATCCTTCAGCAGATATTAAAATTTATCTTGATGGTAATGATGTAACTGCTTCTGCAGCTACTACCCAATCAGGTCCAGATCTTATAATAAAATTAGGATCGAATATTACTTTCAGTGCCGATCAAACATCAGGACATACTAGCAACAACGTAGGAATAACAATTGTTAACCCAATGCCTGCAGCAGGAGCAGAATATGACTATAGATACTTGGGAGACACAATGTCTAGTCCAAGAATAATCCGTTTACCAAATAATGGAGCCGGCGACACACAAGACGAAGATGATATTTATGCTGCTGTTATGGGAGGTGGAATAGGGGCTCCTTTTATAGGATCTAATTTATTAGTTATAAATTTAGAAAATGGAAAAATATTAAGACAAATAGATATTCCTGATGTACCTTTAAATGGAATTGCTAATGCGGTACCAGCAACACCGATTGTAATAACTCCAGATCAAGCACTTCAGGCTAAATACAGAGGTGCCTTAGTTTATGTGAACGATCTTGAAGGAAAAATTACCAAAGTAAATTTAACAAATATGCAAGACGACAGAGCACAAACTGGAAGCCCAACTCCAATATCTTTATATGACACAACAACTCTATTTTCTGCAAATTCGACTTCTAGCAATAACAGATACATGTATCACAGTATGGAAGCAGCTATTGGTGGTGACACTAACAACTTTTGGTTATATTCAGGTACTGGAAACTATCGAAATCTAAATGATACAGGTGTAGCAAACCCAAATGACGTCGACAATTTATTAATTGGAATAAAAGATAAAAATTTTCCAAACTATAAAAACCTTACTTCTATAACTATTGATGATTTAACAAAATGTAAAGATACCACTAATGATACTTCTGGAGCTAATTGCCCACAAACTGCTGATCTTGGTTGGTATATAAAACTTGAACCAGACGCTATCTCTGAAAGAAGAAAAGTAACAGCAGAACCTACTATTGGTAATGGTAAAGTTTATTTTCCTATATACAAACCTGCTTCATCAAGTCAATGTGCTTTGGGTTCTGCTTTTGTTTGTGGCGTAGATGATGAATGTGGTACTAACAATTCATCTTTACTAGGAACTAACCCCTCGGTCCATGCTACTGAAAAATGTTTTAACGTAGGAGACGGTGCACTTTCAAAAATAGTTGTTTTTAATAATAACTTATTCGCTAACATTGCAGGACAAACTACTTCTGGACCTAAAGATTTAATGATTATAGAATCATTAACCGGTGATACCTTATCTATAAGATTAAATTGGCGTGAGAATTATTAATTAATGGTAAGATTATTATTTATTCTTTCTTTTATATTATTATTTAACACTTCTTCTCTATCTGGAGATTGTAATACCACAATTTCATCAAATACAACTTCTCAACTTAATTGTGCAGATAATGATTCATTAACTGTAAATTCAGGTTACACACTTGATTATGAAGGTAATGATGTTGTTAACGCTCAAAATACTGAGGGTGTATCAGTTACTAATAATGGAACAATAGAAAATAGTGCAAATGATTATGAAGCACCAATAGATGGAGTTAAAACAAGAAATTTAACCATTACAAATAATGGAACAATTACAGCAACAAAAAGATATGGAATTTACATCAATAACGCGGAACAGGTCACTATAACTAATAATGCTGGTGCAACAATAAATACTGACTACACACCAGGTACTGCTTCAGCCGAACAAGGAGCGATATATGGAAACAAAATTGGTAATTGTGATAGTGGTGATTGCTACAATAGTTCAGACTCAAATGGTGGAACAGGTTTAACCTTACATAATTACGGAACTATAACTTCTTATTTAAGAACCATGTGGGGAGGAAATGCTGAATCTGATCAATCAAAAAATGTAAATATTTATAATTATAATGGAGGTTCTATAAACTCAGAAACTTCAGCAACATTTAAGTTTAGGTATACTGAAAATTTTTCTATTACAAATTATAGTGGAGCAACATTACAATCAGGCACAGTCAGCGGTGGAGACTTTGTTCTTGATTTGTCATATGGAGAAAATATTACAATTGATAATGATGGAACAATTGCATCGGGTGCAAGATATGCAATAGGCTGTGACGAATGTGTAAACTTTACTTTAGATAATTCTGGAACTATCCAAGGGACAGGTGATGTAGTTTATATAAGAAATATGACGGGCACAAATAGTATTACAAACTCAGGTACAATTAAAAATACATCTTCTGGTAGACCAATTCAAGCAAAAGGAAGTACAGGTGTAACTATTACTAATACTGGAACAATAGAATCGGCTACTCAAGTCGCAATTGATTTTCATGATAGTCCCAATCCAACCCTTATAAATACAGGCACAATTAAATCCACAGTTAATCAAGCTAAGGTAGTAGATTTTCCTCAAACAGCAGGCACAGGAACTGGAGGAACTTTAGAAAATCA
>PBYS01000031.1 GCA_002729725.1 Puniceicoccaceae bacterium | reverse complement strand
TGCGGGGGATTCCGCTACGCTCCATCCCCCGCAGGGAAGGAACCGGCGTCTCGCCTAGGCTCGACTGAATTTACAGACAATTTTTTGCACTACCAATCTGACGAGGAGATCTTTGATAGCCTTGGAAGATGGTATTACGATGCGTGGAAGTATCAGTATCTCGACTTCGACTATCTCGGAGAGCACCCGAACGTAAATGAAATCCATAATAAGGTGTTCGATGCATTTCCATACGAGGATGGCGTCTATGATAATCTAACGCTAAGCTGTGCTATGGCATTTATTGCGGTTCGTTCTTCGGAAGGGGCAAAAAAAAGGGGTCAAACGCAAAATATAAATATTTAACACTCCCCTCTCCCGAGCCAGCCTTTTAGCATGCCACGCAAGCAACGCATTGAATATCCGGGGGCCGTTTACCACATCATCAGCCGAGGGAATTACCGCAAGGACCTGTTCACCCACGAGAAGACGGCGGCGGCCTTTGAGCGAACGATCTTTGAAACAGCGGAGCGTTGCGGTTGGAAGCTCTACGCATATGTGATCATGAGCAATCACTACCATCTCGCAATCGAGACCCCGGAGCCAAATCTGGTCGAAGGAATGAAGTGGCTGCAAAGCACCTTTGCCACCCGGTTCAACCGTTTCCGCAAGGAGCGGGGACATGTTTTCCAAGGGCGCTACAAATCACTGCTCATTAATGAGGATCGCCCGCTGCTCGGACTGATCAACTACATCCACCTCAATCCGGTCCGGGCGAAACTGCGCACCGTCGACGAGCTCAAAGGCTATGCCTTGTCCAGCTACCCGAAATACTTCAAGCGCAACGTGCAGGCGCCACTCGATCGGCAGACCCTGCTCGGACTTTGTGAGCTGCCGGACACGCTGGGCGGTATGCGCAAATACCAGGAGCTATTGAAGCTCACCGACGAGCAGGATCCAAAGAAGCGGGATGCACTGGCCAAGCAGTATTGCCGGGGCTGGTTTTTGGGTACGCCGGAGGCAAAGAAGGAACTGGCCAAAGACCTAGAGAAGGGAAATCCGAATGTGGACTGGGAAGGCGTCGACCTGAAGGAGCTGAATGCGTTGAACTGGGAGCGGATTGTGAAGGAGGAATTGAAGCGGCTCAAAATCGAAGAGAGCACAATCGCGACCGCCCCAAAGGGGGCCGACTGGAAGGTGCAAATCGCTAAACGCCTTCGAAAAGAAACGACTGCCAAGAATCCATGGATCGCCGAACGCCTGAAAATGGGACACCTAAACTACGTGAGTAACCTGGTCAACGCGGAATAATCTTTATATTTTGCGTTTGACCCCTTCTGTAGTACCCGTTTGACCCCTTCTGTAGTACCCCTTCTGTAGTACCCCTTCTGTAGTACCCCTTCTGTAGTACCCTTCTGTAGCATCCTTCAGGCTTCGCTCTTCGAGCTACGCCCGGCAAGCCGCGCTTCACTCCATCGAGACAGCTCACCGTTGGGTAAAAGAAAACTTGAATTTCGCCAAAATGGCACTAAATTAAGACCTATAATGAGCCCTATATTAAGCGCCTACTCTGCCAGTATCTCTGAATTAAAAAAGAACCCCAGCAAGCTGATTGAGCGAGCCGAGGGTGAATCTATAGCAATCCTAAATCACAACAAACCAACCGCTTACCTAATTCCAGCGGAGACTTTTGAATGGATTAGTAATATGATCGAAGATCAGGAACTACGAGAGATTATCGAGCAAAGGGAAGAAGAAAAAGCGCAAGCCAAGGAAGTCTGCCTCGATGAGCTATAAACTGAAGTTTATACCAAGTGCGTTGAAAGAATGGAATAAGATAGGATCTACGATACGCGAGCAGTTAAAAAAGAAGCTGAAAGAGAGGCTGGAGCACCCTGAGGTGTTAGCTGATCGTTTGCACGGCTTTCAAAATTACTACAAAATAAAATTGAGATCATCGGGTTACAGACTGGTCTATGAAGTCGAAAATGAAACAGTGTCAGTTATTGTAATCACAGTCGGAAAACGTGAGCGTTCCGGTGTTTACATTAAAGCAGCAAGACGAACGAAAAGACCCAACCAAGCGGGAGATGACAACTCCGAGTAGCGCTGCGACGCTACTCTCCGCGCATCCCCTCAACGATCTGTAATGAAATTGAATGGATGAAACTCTCATAATCTTAGCCTGTTTCAGTGGAATCTTCACATTTGCCTTTGGGCTGGCTTGGAGCATCCCGCTTGTTGCTGCGGGAATGGAAGAGAGGAAACTGAATTGAAACCCACAGTTCGAGATTTTGCAGACATCTGGCTGATTCCCCTCTACGTATTCCCGCACCTCCGCCATCACCTCAAGAACTCTGGTTTTGGATCGGGTCACGACTAGGTTCCGAGCGAAGCGACAAGACCGGATCCGAAGGAGACCGGAACAGTCGTCCGCATAACGCGCAAACGGCAGTCCCAGCGCTTCGACCTTCTTGTCGAGCGGGTCCAGCACTTGAGCAATGGCTTGCTGGATGACACGATCCAAGACGGTCGGAATGCCCAAGGGGCGTTTCGTCCCACCTTTTTGCCCCAAAAGGGAATCCCACCAGACGTATTTTTTAACCGCTTGTCACCGCGAATGACCGCTTATCTAACCCGACGCTAAAAACGAAAAATGAAACCTCATAATAAGCGTAAAATAAGCGGTAATAAGCGTTCTCTCCCGACAAGGTCGGGACTGAAAAAAGCTGAGTATGAGTGCAGTTGAGCGGTCTGGGCATCCTACACATTCGAGTCCTGATCCAGACGAAACGGACAACCCATTTTAAGCGCTAGAAATCCGATAACCCTCACCAATCCGAACCCCTCAGGCTGGGTGCCTGGTCTCCGCGATCGACAGAAAAATAGAAATTGCACCTCGGGCATATCTGACTAGCGTGAACACAGATGAGTCCCACTGTCTTCTATCACAGAAATTACCGTTTTTTCTTCTTCTCTCGCGAGGAGAGCAGGATGCACATACACATCTATTCTCCGTCTGGAGAAGCTAAATTCTGGATCGAACCACAAATTGAGCTCGCCGTCAGCAAAGGCCTTAATTCTCGGGAACTCAAAGAAGTCGAAACCCAAGTAAAGGAGCATGAAAATGAAATCAGAAGAGAATGGAATAAGCACTTTGGAAACACCTGAGAGTGTTCAAGTTCAGGGCATATCGATTCACGGTTTTTGGATACTCATTCAGGAGCGTGAATACTTCTTAGACTTTGAGAACTACCCATGGTTCAAGGAAGCCAAGGTAGATCAAATCTACAATGTGACACTTTTGCATGGACACCACCTTTTTTGGAATGAATTGGATGTCGACTTAGAGCTGACCTCACTCGATGAGCCAGAGCGCTTCCCTCTCATATCCAAGGCCTCGTAGACAAAAGGTCGATCAAGGCGGAGTGAGACAATAGATTTCGCTGACGCTCATCTATGCTCATCCTCACCAATATGCAAAAGAATCGAATAGCCACCTTATGCACACTTCTCGAGCTGACATTCACACGGGGGTGGAGCATCGAAATCTCAGAAAAAGAATATGAACGGCTGATTCAAGGCAGGTTCAATCCATGGGATCACCAGTCCGCATGAGGTAAAGTAGTCGTTGGGCAGAGCGATCATGCCCATTAGACTTGGCTCCAATAGGCCTCCGCACAGACCTCCTCTTCCCCACAAGACTACTGGTCCTTTTTCAAAATATCGAACACGGTATAGGCCGCCAGCAACAAGGCAGAGATGAGTAGAACCATGGCGATGCCAGGATAGCCGAAAATTTGAAAATCAGAATCAATTCGCATCATCAGGGCAGCGCCTACAATTAAGGCGGCCACGATCACGCCGATGGTGATGCGGTTCGCGATTTTCTGAAAGCCTTGAATCAGTGCATCTTCATCGATGACATCTGCATTCACTCGGAATTTATTCTCTGAAAGATTATCCAGCAGACTGTTTAAACGGTGTGGAGCTTTTTGAAATAACTCCTTGGTCTGCACCATCGCAGTGAAGGCATCACTCGGATTGAGTGATTCTAGTGAGCGCTTGAAGGCAATGGCTCGCAGGTGCCGGTTCACGGCCTGCCCAGGATTAAAGTCGGGGGCTAACTTAATTACGATTTGATCAATATTGAGCAAGGCTTTGCCGACTAAATTGAACTCGCGCGGTAGTATGACTCCATGCTCGGCACACATATGAATGATGCGCATCACGAGCGTTCCAAACTGCAGCTCTTTAACCGAGATTGCCTCCGAGCGTGCAACCAGGTTCGCGACATCTGAGCTTAAACGCTTACGGTCCACCAAGTGATTCTCTTGTAGACCGGCGCTCATAATCACGTCCACCACACGCTCGCTTTTGTTTTCACATATACCGGAGAACAAGTGATACATGGCATCTCGCATCTGGTCGCTCAGGCGTCCGACCATGCCAAGATCCATAAATGCTAGCCGTCCTTGGTCAGTAAAAATCAGATTCCCAGGGTGAGGGTCTGCGTGAAAGAAACCTTCCGTAATAAACTGATGCAAATACGCCTTAAGTAGGTCATCTACGAGGCAATTGCCATCAAGCTCTGTCATAGCGAGCCCCGAAAGCTGTGTAATCTTAACTCCATTGACATAGTCCATGGTGAGGACCTTGGCTGAGCAATAGGACATATGCGTAGCGGGAACTTCCAAATGAGCAAAATTGGACAAGATCACCGCCAACTTTTTCAAATTTCCTGCCTCGCGAACGTAATCCAACTCCTCGGTGACACTCACTTTAAACTGCGCTACGAGTTCCACTAGAGCGTAGCGTGAGCCCTCATCACTGTGCTTTTCAGCAAACGCAGCGAGCGAAGATAAAATTTCCAAGTCCTCTTGAATCTGTCGGCGAATGCCTGGACGCTGGATTTTAACCGCCACGACATCCCCGCTCCGCGTGATAGCCTTATAAGTTTGCCCCAAGGAAGCAGCCGCAATGGGTCTTTGATCAAACTCGGCAAATACCTTCGTGATAGAAGCACCAATTTCGCGCTCAAAGACCTCTGACATCTCTTCATACGCGACCGGCTTCAAATCATCTTGTAAGCGCTGTAGCGCATCCACGTATTCTGCAGGCAGTAAATCACTACGCGTGGACAAAAGCTGACCGAATTTAACAAATGTGGGCCCCATACTTTCAAGGGATTTAGCAAAAGCCACCGCATCTTCTTCAAGCTTCGGTGAACTCAATTGCGAATCAACAGAGGACTCCGTGTCTCGCGCAAGCACAGGCCGAACGTGAACAATGAAAAACTGAGCGAGATCCTTATATCGCAAGAGTCGATGAGGTAGATTATTCATAAGTGTATGTGGACACTCGATCTGTCTCAGATCCCAGGCCCGCAAGCACTTAATCACATTGTGTGCCACAAAAGGGACACATACACATCACACTGACAACAAGCAAGTTAAAGGCAGAAGCGGAGACAGGAGTCGCCAGAAACATGCAAAACACAAGATCGCCAACACCAAAGATTCGCAAATCGCACGATTCAGATTTCTAAGAAATAACGATGCCGCAGCAGCGGCCTGCTCCTAATCCACCAAGCTGCGCTAAAGCTGAAGCATAATCCCAGTTAACTGCGCCCCGGCCATGAGCCCCCCCCCAACAAATATGATAATAAAAGTGCCTACCAAATTCGGCCCTACCGATTCCAGTGTCATGTTGATTGCGGCTGAAGCTGAACTAGCTGCGAACTCACCCCTTGACAATAAAATCAACGCTGCAAACAACATTCAAACATTCGAATATTAGCATTTGAACATTACATCAGTTTAATCAAGCAGCGCAAAGTCAGCTTCCCTGAAATATTACACCAAGCATATGGATCCTTACACCAATCCAGACTCCCAAACAGATCGCACCCAGCAGGCAATGGTCACTCGCTTAGAAGAGCGCGGTCAGCATGCTTTCTTTCAAAAGATGATCGACGATTATGTTGACTCGATCCCAAGCGATCAGCCTGCGCGCGCATTAGACCTCGGCTGCGGCACGGGTGTAGTGGCAAGGCGCTTAGCGAACGCGCTTCACCCGGACTCCGAGATTCATGGGGCCGACATCAGCGACGTTCTACTGGCCGAGGGGCGGCGGCAGGATGTTGCACAAGACATTCACTGGGACCACATCCAGCCAGGCGCGTTGCCTTACGAAGAGCGCTCTTTCGATGTCATCGTCATGCACACTTTGCTGAGTCATGTGCCGAATCCACTATCGTTGCTACAAGAAACCGCGCGCATATTGGCGCCAACAGGTCAATTGATCGTTTTTGATGCCGACCACGCAGGAACCACCTACGGCCAAGAAAGCTACGAGGCCATGCGTCGCGTGGATCACCTGCTGACTTCGGCAGTCGCCACACATCCGGACCTCTGTCGTCAGATGCCACGTCACTTAAAAGCAGCCGGACTCAGTTTAAATAGCCATCGTTCCGTCATCCTATCGGAGTGCGGGCGTGGTGACTACTGGTTATCGAGCGTGCGAGGATTTGCCGGCATTCTCCCGGCGCTCAATGTCCTCTCCGAAGAAGAGGGCCAGCAATGGGTCGATGCCATGCATGCGTCCCACGACAACGACACCTTTTTCGCCTCCGGAGCTTTCTTCACTTTTTACGCATCCCACTCATAAGCGCCTATCTACGTTCTTCTTTTAACCAGCAAAACTCACCATGCCGAATTCAAATGATTCCCGTGTCACCTCCGAACTGTTGAAAGCATTCTCGCACCCGACCCGTTTGGCCATTCTACAAGAATTGGTTTCCGGGCCCAAGTGCGTAACCGACATGGAAGATTTACTACCCGCACGTCAGGCCAACATTTCTCAGCACCTCTCCGTCCTGCGACACACCGAACTGGTCGATTACGCTCAAGAAGGGACACAGCGTTGCTACTACTTAAGCCGCCAAGACTTGGTGCTCGATATGCTGTCCCTACTCCAGCGCAACGACCCCGTGGTAAAGCGAAGTCCCGCAGAGATTCGCGCAGAGAAAGAACGCCTCGCTATTGATTAATATAAAGCGAAACTAGTTTCAATGGGGTCGATGAGCGGTCAACCAGTATTAATGGCCCAAATACACTGCCAATGCGTACGAGATTAAGAATCTGATGCCTTAGGCACTCCCTACGCCGACGTATCATACTACGATCTGATCCTGGATTTTGGACAACCAAAAACATTCAGTAAATAGGTTCAATGTATCAGGGGTTGAACCTATAACACAGACGTCGAGTATACACAAAGCGTGACTGCTGTGCTTGCAGTTGCGCCTTCGCCCCCCCCTATAGTTTAACCCCGCCCCCTCTTGATTTCCCACGCGTGTAGGGACGTGCTGAGTGATCGCATATTCTTATGAAAAATAGACTCCTTACCGCAGCACTGTCTTTCGCCGCGCTTACGCAGTTGTATTCAGCTGACTACTACATGACGCCAAGCGGCGCCAGTAGCCAAGACGGCTCCGACTGGGCCAATGCCCTACCCAAAACCCAACTCGCGACCACTCTCAACACTACAATGGGCCCCGGCGACACTCTCCACCTAGGATCCGGCGACTACGGATCTTCGTCCTTCAGCCTCACCAGCAACGGCTCTGCCGGTTTGCCCAAATCAATTATTGGGGTCGATACAGGCGCTGGTCTGCCCTACTTTAGCGGTGACCCTGCTTGGACTCGTACAAATCCGAACAGTGGAAAATGGCAGATTATCAAAGTCCAAGCCGACTACTGGGTCGTCGAAAACTTAGAGCTCAGCCATGCGCGCTACGGCATCAAAAACGACACTACCGACAGCGCCAACTATGTCACTTTCCGCAACATCAATATTCACAATGTGCGCCATGGTGTTTACCTCAGTAACGTGGACAATGCGACCTTCGAGAACCTCACGGTACAGGAATACACGAAGCAAGGCTATCGTCTCGACCGCGGATGCGACAACGTCACCTTCATCAATTGCCTGGCCGACATGAGCGCTGGCGACAGCAGTTGGCTGGGACCTTCCAAGACTGTGTCGCGATCGGAAATTCTAATAATTTTAAAGTCTGGTATGGGGATGTCTACCTAGATAATTGTGTAGCCACCTTTCCTCGCCGCCGCAGCAATAATAGCACCAATAACGACATCAACGGCTTGCGCGTCATATCTGCTTCAGTCGCCATAGACTTTTGCAGCTTTCTCAATAGCAGTGGCTCAGAATACAATATCCGCACGAGCAGTGGTGGCAGTGTCACTGCAACAAATAGCATCTTAGCAATCGATGTCGCAAGCGGCGGAGGTGGCTTTAAAAACGGAACAGTCACTTTGGGCACGGGCACCATAACCTTTAAGCCAGGTAGCGGAACGGATCCCAATTTTGTGAATCCAAGCAGCAGCTGGAACGGCATTGGCGATGACATGAACAGCCAGACCTACACCGACACCAAGGGCTACTACGCCGACTCGGCTACGCCGCCAGCGACTGCTGGCGTGATCAGCGTCAATCTCTCCGACAGTGTCAACACGATCCTATCTGCTACGGATGTAGTCGGCGTCCTGCCAGTCGCCAATTGGAACAACACAACCGTCAACAACGAGTCGTTGACTAACCTTAGCGACGACATCGGTGCCGCCACAACAGCGGATGTCGACTTCAGCAACACCGCGTTTTACTACGCTAACGCCACGCCCGCCCAATCAGCTCCGCTCGACGACGATGCCAAGATGATGACTGGCACGCGTGCCATCAGCAACGGCAGCTCGACCGCAGCCACCTTCTACGAAATCCCTTACGAGAAATACGACGTGTATGTTTACTGGGGTGGTCACAGCTCTGGGCAAAGCGTTCCAGCCGAAATGTCTATCGCACTGCAGACGCACGACGGCAGCAGCTGGGTCACTCAAGAAACCCGCTACATGCTCGACACCGACCATGAATGGGACGGCAGCTATGAAGAATCCACCGCCACCAGCCCGGGCACAGCGATCGACGGCGAAGAGTTTGTCGTCTTCCGCAACCAGACAGCCAGTTCATTCAAGCTGCGAGGCACCTGCGGCCGCCGCACTGGGATCAACGCCTTCCAAATTATCGAAAAGTAGATAATACCAGCCACTAGCCTGGAAAGGCTCTCAATTTCCAGCCCTGGTAGAATTATCTGCCAGGGCTGTCCCATCTTTCCACTACTGGAGAGAAAGATCCACAGCCCATGAACAAAAGTTGGCAGATCCATTTAGAGTGCCAACCAAATTCAGTGCTACAGGCTCCTGTGTAATGTTGATTGCAACTCAGGCTGAACCAGCTGCAAATAGAGCCGCAAAGCGCTTAAGTAAGCTGACGAAAGCGCGAGAGCAAGGGCTCGCCTACTTGTCCGCCACATAGATCACATAAGCCGCGCGCTTAGAGCGTTCGTGGACTTTAGCTCGGATATGACCGACACGGAAGCCGACTTTTTCCATGCGTGCTTTAAAGTGTGGATCATCGCCCGCCGACCAGAAGGCAGCCCTCCCACTGGGTTTTAAGTGCTTACGCACTGCCCGCAGTCCCTTGTGCGAATAGAGCGAATTATTACTCTCCTTCACCATGCCCGTTGGCCCATTATCCACATCCAGAATCATGGCGTCATAACTTTGCGCCTCACCTTCCCGAATGCGAGCGACCACATCGGCCTCGATCACATTTACTCGTGGATCATCCAAAAGGGCGCCGTTCAAGTCTTTAAGGTATTCCCGATTCCACTCCACCACCTTAGGCACCAGCTCCACCACGTCGACTTGCGCCTCGGGCCCCAAGCCAGCAAGGACGGTGCGCAGAGTAAAGCCCAGTCCCAAGCCACCGATCATCACCTTCGGCTGAGGCGCTTTAATAATCGTCTCGATCCCCATCTTACCCAGCAACAATTCGGAGGCCGAAGCCTTCGAGTGCATGAGTTCCTGACCTCGGAAACTAATGGAATACGCACCATCGTGTTCATACAGCGACATGGGTGCCCCATCAGGCGTGGTCGACTCAGCGATTAAAATACGTGGCTTCATAGTGCAGAGAGCGTGCTTAAAAAGGCGAACTGGCAACTGTAAAGCGAGGAGGGGGGGGGAACGACGGGGGGGGAACGTCGAACATCCAACGTCCAACGTCCAATGTTGAATATTATTAAGTGATAACACTTCCCGCCTCGCAAAAATGGCACATACCGTGACTTCCAGAACTAACTGATTCGCAGCGATTAGCTTCCGACCTCTGTCCACTGACCTCCGACCTCCGGATAAAATAGGCGCACCCGTCTCCTGATTCAAAATTGGACGTTGGACGTTCAGCGTTGGACGTTCACCCCGTCCCGACAAAAATATTCAAATAAATTCATCTGGGATTCGACCTCTGCAAAATAATGCTCAAAGTTCCACTATCCATGCCCAGAAAAAAAGAATACATCCAGCTGCGCGGCGTCCGCCAAAATAATCTGAAAGGCTTCGACCTCGATCTACCGATCGGTGAACTGACTGTGGTCACCGGCCTGAGTGGCGCCGGCAAGTCCTCCTTGGTCTTTGAGACGCTGCATGCGGAGGGGCAACGCCGCTACGTAGAGACTTTTTCCCCCTATACGCGTCAATTCATGGACCTGCTGGACCGGCCGAAGGTGGACAGCGTGCACAATATCCGCCCCTCTATCGCGATCCAGCAATCCAACACGGTCAAAACCTCGCGTTCCACCGTGGGCACCATCACGGAATTGGCCGACTATTTTAAGGTCTGGTTTGCCAACGTCGCCACGCTCTACGATCCCTCCACAGGCGAACCAATCACCGACGACAACCCACAGTCGGCCTGGAAAAAGCTTCTAGCGAAGTTCCCAGACCACACACTGCTCCTCACCTTTCCAGTCGAGAAACCGGAAAATTTAGACTGGCAGGAAATCCTTAAAAATCTCAGCGGCCAAGGTTACACCCGCGTGCTACTTCGCAGTGGCCGCAGCGATGAGAACTGCCAACTCGAGCGCATAGATACACTCTTAAAGGACAAGGACGCAGTTCCCGAGCTCCCCTCCCCCCTCTACGTCATTCAGGATCGTATCACAAAGCTGAATGCAGGCGCTCGCTCGCGCGCAATGGAGGCCTTGCAGACCGCCTTCGCTTTCGGACAGGGACAAATCGATATTTTTGATGCGGATGGCAAAGCCCTGGCCCATTTCAAGCATGGTCTCCGCTCGCCCGTCTCGGGGCAAAGCTTCCGCCCCGCCAGTCCTGCCTTGTTCTCTTTCAACTCCCCGCTCGGCGCTTGTGCGGAATGCCGCGGCTTTGGCCGTGTGATCGAAATCGACTATAAATTGGTCATCCCCGACCACAGTCTGTCGATCGATGAGGGTGCCATTCGCGCCTTTCAGGGGGAAGTGTATAGCGAGAGCTTACGCGACCTGCAGCGCGCCGCAAAAAAACACAAAATCCGCACCCACATCCCTTGGTCGAAGCTCAACAAGAAAGAGCTCAAATTCGTGATGGAGGGCGAGCCCAACTATCGCGAAGACCGCAATCAATGGTATGGCGTGCATCGCTTTTTCGACTGGCTCAATAAAAACCTGTATAAGATGCACGTGCGGGTCTTTCTCTCCAAGTTCCGCAGCTATACCGAATGCCCCGAATGTCACGGCGCACGGTTAAAACCGGAGTCGTTGAACTGGAAATGGCAAGACCACACCCTGCCGGATCTGTATCAGAAGAGTGTTTCTGATTTGTTGAATCTTTTGCGGGAGGGCGACTGTCCCCAGTCGCCGCCCCCGAATGAAACGGCGCTTGGGGACAAGCGCCCTATCGACTCCGCGCTCTCCGGCATTCTGTCGCGACTCAGTTTTCTCGACCAAGTCGGCCTCGGCTACCTTACGCTCGATCGCAGTTCGCGCAGTCTCTCGGGGGGCGAAACCATGCGCGTCAATTTAACGTCCTGCCTCGGCTCTTCGCTGGTGGATACACTTTTCGTTTTGGATGAACCCTCAGTGGGACTGCACCCGCGCGACATGGATCGACTCATTTCGATCCTACGACGACTGACCGGCCTCGGCAACACCGTCGTCGTGGTCGAACACGACGAAGCAGTCATGCGCGCCGCCGACAACTTGATCGAAATTGGCCCCCGCCCCGGCGTCCACGGCGGACAGCTAAGCTTCAGCGGCAGCTTCCAACGTATCCTAGAATCGGATACCAACACCGGCCGCTATCTCTCTGGCCGCGAAACCATCGAGCTACCCCAAGAACGCCGCCTAGGCAAGGCCCCACTCTCAAAGACCCACTCTCCACTGCTATCCATCTACGGCGCGAGCAAGCACAACATCCACGAGCTCACGCTACACATTCCGCAGCAAAGTTTCGTCTGTCTGAGCGGGGTCTCCGGCTCCGGCAAGAGCACTCTGCTCAACAATGTCATTTACCAGAATCTACTCGCACAAAAGGGACTCACCGTCGAAGAGCCTGCCAGTATGCAAGACATCGAGTCCACGCTGCCACTTTCGGAGGTGGTGCTCATCGACCAGAGCCCGGTGAGTAAAACCCCTCGCTCCAATCCTGCTAGTTATAGCAAGGCATGGGACGAAATCCGGAAGTGCTTTGCAAAGCTCGAAGCGGCTCAAGCCGCCGGCATGGGCCCCGGGCACTTCTCCTTCAACAGCGGCGACGGACGTTGCGACACCTGCTCGGGGCTTGGCTTCGAGCGGATCGAGATGCAGTTCGTCTCCGACATTTTCGTGCCCTGCGAGACCTGCGAGGGCAAGCGCTTCAAAGACGAAGTCCTGGAAATCGAATACAACGGCAAGAGCATCGCTGACATTCTTGATCTGGATATCGACGACGCGGTCGTATTCTTTGGTGACAACAAAAAGATCACTCGCAGCCTACAGCCCCTAGTCGATGTCGGGCTCGGCTATCTAAAATTGGGCCAGGCGCTCAACACCTTATCTGGCGGCGAATCACAACGCCTGAAACTAGTTAAATACCTCAGCAAGCTCTCCACTCACAACGCCGCCTCTAGCAAGCTCCACTCTAAGAATCATGCAATGATTCTAATCGACGAGCCCACCACCGGACTGCACCGAGCCGACGTCAAACGTCTGATCGGAGTACTGCAAAGTCTGGTCGATGCAGGCCACTCTTTGATCGTGATCGAGCACAACATCGACATTCTAAAAGTAGCCGACTGGATCGTCGAGCTCGGGCCCGAAGCGGGCTCTGCCGGCGGACAAATCATCGCGCAAGGCACACCCGAACAAATCGCTGACACCGCCTGCGAAACCGCCAGCTACCTACGCGAAGCGCTGGAGGAACATCGTTCCGAGCGAAGCGACATGACCGGGCGCTTGGCGAACCGGATCACATCCAACGAGTTGATAGCTGCCGAAGCCGCCTCCTCATATAACATTCAAGATTCAATGTTGGACGTTGAATGTTCGAAGTTCCCAAATGCTTTGAGCATTCGCGGCGCACGCGAACATAACTTAAAGAACGTCAGCTGCGAAATTGCGCACGGTCAGACCACTGTCATCACAGGAGTCTCCGGCTCGGGCAAATCCACGCTGGCCTTCGACATCGTGTTCGCCGAAGGGCAACGCCGCTTCATGGAATCGATGTCGGCCTACGCGCGCCAATTTGTGGAGCAGATGCCGCGCGCTGAAGTCGATGAGTTGAGCGGCATCGCTCCCACGGTGGCGATTGAGCAACGCGTCACCAAGGGCACCCGCAAATCCACCGTCGCCACCATCACCGAAGTGGCGCAATACCTGCGGCTACTCTACGCACGCATCGGTATCCAACATTCCCCTACATCGGGCGAAGCGGTGGTCAGCCAAAGCGAATCCCAGCTGCAAAAGCGCCTACAGAAAGTCCTTAAAGAACAGCAAGCGAGCAGCCTCTATTTATGCGCGCCGCTGATCCGTGGCCGCAAAGGACACCACGAACCATTGGCGAATTGGGCCCGCAACCATGACTATACAATGCTCCGTATCGACGGCCAACTCACCGAGCTTTCTAAATTCAAAAAGCTCGATCGTTACAAAGAGCACGACATCGATCTAATCGTGTCTGAACTCTCAACTTCCCACTCCCAACTATCTACGTCTCAAAGCCTCAAAGAGGCTTTGAGACTCGGCAAAGGCAGCGCCTTCTTGCTTTCCAGCGAGGGCGAATTGCTCTCACGACTGTCCACCAAGCGCACCGACCTGGCGACCGGCGAGGCCTTTCCCGAACTCGACCCGAAGCACTTCTCCTGGAACAGCCCGCGCGGCTGGTGCCCCACCTGTCGCGGCTACGGGCAACTCTTTGAGTGGATGAGCCAGGAAGAAGAATCCAGCGTCGACCACCTGGACGACTTCGACGATGGCGAAACCTGCCCCGACTGCCAAGGCGCCCGCCTGAACGAACTGAGTCGCGCTGTGCGCTTGCCACTGAATGAACGTCGAACATCGAACATCGAACGCTCAACATCGAATAAGAAATCAAAGCATTCAAAATTGGACCTTGGACGTTCGACGTTCGACGTTCCCCACTCTGTTTCACTCCCAGAATTGCTGAGCCTGACTCCTTCCAAACTGCTAGGGGTACTCAAGCAAATTAAAACCAACAAGCGTAGTGAAACAGTGTTGAACGAGCTACTGCCCGAGATTGAGGAGCGCATGCGTTTCATGGATCGCGTCGGGCTCGACTACCTCGGCCTCGACCGTGCCACCGCCACCCTCTCCGGAGGCGAAGCGCAGCGCATTCGACTGGCCGCGCAGCTCGGCTCCAACTTATCGGGCGTGCTCTACGTGCTGGATGAGCCCTCCATCGGCCTACACGCCCGTGACAACGAAAAGTTACTCAGCTCGCTCAAGCAATTGCGCGCGCGCGGCAATACCTTGGTGATCGTCGAACACAACGAAGCCACCATGCGCCACGCCGATCAAATCATCGACCTCGGCCCCGCGGCAGGCATCCACGGCGGCGAAATTGTCGCCAGTGGCAAGCTAAGCAAAATTAAGAAAAGCAAACGCTCGCTGACCGCACAGTATTTGCGCCAACAAATGGCGCACCCGCTCCGTGGCGCACACCGCGAACTGCCCGCCGCTTGGAGTCCGCGCAAGAAGAAAGGCAACGAGGCTTGGATTGCACTGCAAGGTGCCGCACTTCGAAACCTAAAAGGCTTCGATCTCGCCCTGCCCAAGCAACGACTCAATGTCGTCTGCGGCGTCTCTGGCGCAGGCAAAAGCACGCTGATCCGCGCGCTGCTCAAACCGCTGGTGGAAGCTGCGATTGAAACCAAGGCAGAGAAATTGACGCCGAAAGCATTGCATACGGAGGAACGTCGAACATCGAACATCGAACGTCGAACATCGAATAGTTTCAAGTCCCTTCAGGGCGCAGAAACGATTCGCAAGGTCATCGAGGTCGACCATTCTCCGATCGGCAAGACACCGCGCTCCACGCCAGCGACCTACATCGGCGCCTTCGACATTATTCGTGACATTTTCGCAAAGCTCCCCGAGGCCAATATGCGCGGCTACACCGCCGGCACCTTTTCCTTCAACACCAAGGGTGGACGCTGCGAAACTTGTAAAGGCGCGGGTCGAGTGAAACTGGAAATGAACTTCATGCCCGACACCCACGTCACCTGCGAAGACTGCAATGGACGCCGTTACGGAGCCGAGCTCGATGAGCTGCGCTGGAATGGCAAGAGCATCGCCGATGTTTTAAAAATGAGCTTCGAAGAGGCGGCCGAATTTTTCAGTTTCCACACCCAGCTTAGCAGTCTGATGCAGCTCATGGTCGAGACCGGACTCGGTTATATTGAACTCGGGCAATACTCGCCCACACTTTCCGGCGGTGAAGCGCAGCGCATGAAACTCGTCAGCGAACTCGCCAAGGGACAGCCAACGTTCAAAGAACGTCAATACAACAAAGGCCAGGGCAACCTCTACATTTTAGAAGAGCCCACCATCGGACTGCACCTCAGCGACGTCGAGCGCTTGATCGAGCTCCTACATCGCCTAGTCGACAAGGGCCACACAGTGGTGGTGATCGAGCACCACCTAGAAGTGATTAAAGACGCGGACTACATCATTGAAATCGGCCCCGACGGCGGCGAAGCCGGCGGAGAATTGATGTATCAAGGCGATGTCGCCGGGCTCAAAAATGTAAAAAACAGCGCCACCGCGAAGTTCCTATAATTTACATAGCTGGAAGGCAGCACTACGGACTGCCTTCCGCAAAGGCCCCCGGCCGACAAGGTCCACTCATGCCAAACAAAGAGCCAGGCTGATCTTCCTAGCGAAATTTTAAACCGCAGGCTGATGCTGACTCATACAGTGAAGTGCGCCGCCCTCTTTGATGATGTCCGTGCAATCCACACCAACAATCTCACGCCCGGGGAAACAATCTCCAATAATCCGTATCGCGGCGGCATCGTTTTCTGGCTGATTGTAGGTAGGCACGAGCACCGCCCCATTCAGAACGACAAAATTTAAATAACTGGCAGCAAGTGGCTCGCCCGCATGAGTGATCGGTGTCGGCAGCGGCAATTTCACACAAGTGAAGGGGGCGCCTGCCGACGTGCGAAAATCTTGCGCCCGTCGCAGGTTTTCAGTCAGCGCGGGATAATTCGCATCGGTGGACTCGGCCACGTGAGCGATCAATATGCCATCGGCTTTAAAAAAACGTGCGAGATTATCAATGTGACCATCGGTATCATCCCCGACCAAACCGTCGTGCAGCCAGAGCACATGATTCGCCCCCAGACCACTGGTGAGCTCGCGTTCGACCTGAGCCGGAGTCGTGTCACCATTACGTGTGGGATTCAGCACCACCACTTCAGTCGTTAGAATGTGTCCTGCACCATTACTCTCAACGGCGCCACCTTCAAGCACTTGATCGAAGGCAAAACGACGAATGCCCAACTGATCGGCGATCCATTCGGAAGCACGATCGTCCTTTTGCTGGTCGGGAAATTTATTCCCCCAGGCATTGTAACGCCAGTCCGCGATGCAGAGCTCGCGCCGCTGATCATGAATGAGAAAGAGAGGTCCAAAATCGCGAATCCACACGTCATCGCTCTGGTAATCATAAAGCTCTACCTTGGCGGTGTCGCCGTGAGCCGACATCAATTCGAGCAGGTAGGGCTGTTCGGCAGCGGCGCATAGCACACTTACGGCTTGATAGCGCGCGGCCAACATGTAAAGGGCAGCCAGTTGCTCACGAACCCGATCGAAACAATCAGGCCAAAGAGAACGGCGCACAGGCCAGGCAAACCAGATAGCAGATTGTGGCTCCCATTCGGCAGGGAAACGGTAAGCCAGTTCTTTAGGTGTTTCGAATGTAGACATTAAAAAAATAAATGAATCGCAAACATTGAACGTTCAACGCTCTCTTCTTTGCGCTAGGTGCTACTCGTCGATCATTCGCTTCGTAACGTTGGCATAACTATCGATACGACGATCGCGGAAGAAGGGCCAGATACGACGCATATCCTCCAGTGCTTTTAAATCACAATCGGCCATCAAAATATACTCGTTCTCGACCGGCGCGCGTTCGACAATTTGCCCATAGAAATCGGCGACAAAACTTTGGCCCCAGAACTCGGTATCTCCCTCAACTCCAGTGCGATTAACCGCAGCAACATAGCAACCATTCGCCACTGCATGGCCTCGCTGCACCATTTCCCAGGCAGTATGCTGAGCGACTCCAAGCTCAGCTTTCTCCTCAGGCAACCAACCAATTGCGGTCGGATAAAAGATAATTTCCGCCCCGGCAAGTGCTGCCATCCGCGCCGCTTCAGGATACCATTGATCCCAGCAGATCAATACGGAGATTTTTCCAAACTTAGTATCCCAGACCTTATAGCCGAGGTCGCCCGGCGTGAAATAAAACTTCTCCTCAAAACCGGGATCTTGAGGAATGTGCATCTTACGGTATTTACCAAGATAGCGACCATCGGCATCGATCACCGCGGCCGTATTATGATACACGCCCGCCGCGCGACGCTCAAAGAGCGATGCGACAATGACGACCCCCAGCTCCGCCGCCACAACTTCGAGCGCCTGTGTCGTCGCCCCGGGAATGGGTTCCGCTAAGTCGAACAAGTCAGGATCTTGAGTGCGGCAAAAATAAGGAGTATTAAACAACTCCTGTGTGCAAATTATCTGCGCGCCCGCATTCGCGGCCTCGCGAATGCGATCAATCGTGTAGTCCAGATCGGCTTGCGCACTCCCTTGCTCCCGTCCTTGGATCAGGGCGATTCGAACTTTACGTGAATTAGACTGGAATGCGTTCATATAACAGAAGAATTAGCAGATCATCCTAGATGACAATAAAAACAAGTGAGCGCTTCAGAGCTCAAGAGCACATGAACATCAGGTCGAAGAGTGAAGATTTCACGAGAACACGCAGTGTACTATTTACGCCCGATTGCAAACAATTCATCATATAGCGCTCGCCATTCGGCATTGAGACTCGTCGTGCAAACAGGCTGCACCGCCCGATTATACCAATAAGCCGCATTCGCTTCGTCGCCCTCGACACGGTGCAAATAAGCATGCACCCACGCCGCTTCCGCGGTCACCATATCCTGCACCAATGCATGCGCTTTCGCCCAATCGCCCGCTTGCTCGGCCTCGAGGGCTTGAATGTAAACGTTCTTTTCTTCCATACGCAATGAGCTCTCTCAGGAAATATCTGTAACCGCCCATGGCAGCGTCTCCCCCGCACGATAAGGCACGACGTCGCCATACCGCTCAGGCACTTGCATGCCGCACTTTTCCAGTTTCACAGTCTTGCTAGGCGCGGTGAATCCGTGAATGCGTTGAGCATTGCCGCTGACGAAGGCTTGCAGATTATCGAGGGCATTGTGCTTTTCGAAGAGTTCGACCAGAATCGGCAAACAAACCGGGGCCGTAAAGAGCCCCGCAGCACAACCACAGCACTCTTTCTTAGAGATCGGGTGCGGGGCGGAATCGCTACCAAACATCAACTTAGGATGAGCGGCGAGTGCGGCTTGTAGCAATGCCTCGCGATCTTCGGGGCGCTTAGCGATGGGCTTACAAAAGAGGTGCGGATTCAGTAAGCCGCCGGCCACATCATTGAGCGTGATAACAAGGTGATGCAGTGTGACCGTTGCGTACAGATTTTCATAGCGGTCTAACAGTTCGACTGCGTCGCGGGTGGTGATATGCTCCATCGTGATTTTCAACTTTGGAAACTTCTCAGCCAAGTTCGCGTAGACGGGAAGGAACTCTTTTTCCCGATCCATCACGAAGCCATGTGTTTCCCCATGAATCATCAATGGAATGCCCATTTTCTCCATCAAGGCGAAGGTCTCCTCCACCTCATCCAGCGCCTTCACGCCCGCCTCACTATTTGTGGTGGCGCCCGCAGGGTAGAGCTTGATGCCAAAGATGTGCTCGCGGGCTGCAATCAGCTCGGCTTCGGAATATTGACGAAAGAAAAGCATCATTAGCGGATCAAAGACCTCCCCAGCACGATCGCCCCGAGCGGCTTCGATCTCTTTCCGATACTGAAGCAGGCGTTCCAGATTATCAACTGGCGGCACCAAGTTGGGCATGATAATGGCCGCCGAAAAGTGCTCCGCTGTCAGCGGGGTGACGCGCTCCAGCATGGCGCCTTCACGCAGGTGCAAGTGCATATCGATGGGCGATTGAATCGTAAATTCCATCTTGGCAAACTAGTGGACCTCACAACAAAACCGCGATTAAAAAATGCAGGCCGCATTCCCAACAGCCGTCGAAACGCAACAAGTCGCACCCCTCGTGTCTATGCGAAGCGCGGCCCGCTATAGGCGTGGTATGAAAATAGAGGATTCTCCTAGCAACTCATTTGTAACAGGGTTACGAATTTCGCAAGCGGCATAGTTTTCGCGGCCTCCATATTTTGCGCGCTTGAGTAAAAACTGCCGGGCGACCTCCCGCGCTTCGAGCGCAAAATCGATCGGCGCATCTTCTTTGGGCAGCCACATAAAGACTAAGCCGTCCTCTGCAACGATTAGAGTGACTGCCTCATAGTTTTGATGACACCAAATGCGCATTTCCGCCCAAAATGCAGCCTCTCCCTTTTCAGTCCCGAGTCGATAGCGCGAAGTGGCCTTAGTCCCCATGTCGACCACGACTGGCTGCACATCGTAACGATCGCCATACTTCTGCTTAAACCAACCATAAAAGTCGGTCTCATAGACAGAGAGACTGAGATAGTTGCCATCGATACGGCAAAAAATCTCGCCCCCAGCCGATAAACTATCGACTAAGATCGGCAGCCCCTTGGAAAACTCCATAAAACCATAATCTTTTCCATTGTAACGAATCGGCACACGCACCGCCAGTTTCAGAGTCAGTTCTTTCGGCCACAAATGCCGCTGCGCGGCAATCTCCTTAAAAGTAATTTCAGGCAACGCAGCTGCTTCGGCCACAATAGCCGACTCATTCTGTTGAGGGTCCGCAATTACGGGTTGCTGCGCTGGCACAACGGACGCAGGCTGCGCAGCTTCCGGCTCCGGAATACCGATCGTCTTGCGAATCGATTCCGCGATTTCGGAATCTTCCGATTTGGCAGCCCAGAATAATACAAGGACGCAGCTCCCCACGAGGAATAGCAAGACCCCCAATGTCCCCAACAGGGCCACACGTTGCGCTTTATTTCTTTTTTTCACAATAATAAGATAAGTTATATCTATATATTTGATTGCAGGTCAAGAGGACAGCGAACCATTGCGACAACAAGCTTGTTTTAGCAAAAGATTTAATCAGATCGTCACCAGACCACGCAGTTAAAGAGCTAAACAGCTAGTCGCCCCGAGAAATGAAACGCCCCGAATGAGTAAGCCACAAGCGCTTCAAACGGGTGATTTCATTTCAAAACCAGCTAATTTGACGTCGTCATTCATCAAATAAAAACAAGGCTACGATTATTAGCGACAAAGCTCAATCCATCCGATACAAACTGCCGCGCAGATGCTCGCAAACGGCGAGAATCTGTGATTAAAATAAGAAACACAAGTATATGAGCACAGGAAACGTAAAATGGTTCGACGCTGAAAAAGGCTACGGATTCATCACACCAGAAGATGGCGGCAAAGATCTCTTTGTCCACCACTCTGAAATCAAAATGGACGGCTATGCCTCCCTCGAAGACGGTCAACAAGTATCTTTCGAAATCGGCAGCGGTCCAAAGGGACCATGTGCGACAGAAGTCACACCTGCATAACCGCACCCCACGCATTTTAATGCCTAACGCGCTCTCATAACGAGAGCGCGTTTTTTTGTGCCTGCCGCGCCAAAACTACTGCGGGATCGCCCAAGCAGGCCGTTCCTCGATGGTATATTCCTGCAGCAAAATCTCTCCCTCACGAAGTATAAAAAACTTTACCGTGCGCCCGACCCCATACAGGTAGAGCCACTTTTGGAAATCAGCAGGAGAATGAATCGGATAATAGGCGAAACGGAGTAAGATGTCGTCGACCTTTAAGCCCATCGCTTGGGCGGGACTATTCTCCCAAATATATTCCAGCGCAATACCGCCAGTAAACTTGCCCTGAGCAATAGGGAACTGCTGCTGCTCCATGGCATTTAGGGGACGCACGGAGAATCCAGTCCAAGGCGAGGCCAAGCTTTGGCGTTGCTTGATGCTATCGTAAATATTGAATGCCAGAAAGATAGGTAAGATGTGAGTCAGTTCCGCCTCCTCATCCAGGTGTTCGTCTTCATCCTCGGGCGGATGATAACCAGTATACATTCCGATCACCGCGCCAGTGCCATCAAAGACCGGGCCACCGATACCTGAAGGCGGGATCTCAATCTCAGCCGCTAACATGGTGGCAGTCAGGTCTTGTTGATAGCACTCTTTACTATTTAAAGACTGCAAACGCCCACTTACTAAATGCAGCTCGGGTCGATCCGCTTGAGTGAGTGCGAAGATCGGCTCGCCGGGAAGTAACTCGCGATCCCCCAAAATCGTCGACACCTCAAAACTGGCATCGCTCTCAATCTTCAAAACTGCGAAATTTAGGGTCGGCTCCACCCCGATCACTCGTGCGCGGTAGGCTTGTTGCGCCGCGCCGGAGCTCAACTGCACCTCGATTCGAGGCAAAAGTGTGCCAGTTTCCGGAACGGTTAAACTCTCATACGTGGTCAGCAAAAAGCCCTCTTGCTCTACGATAAATCCCAAGCTTCGACGTAGCACAGTCGAGTCCTCTGCTACGTCCGCCCCAGTGCGCGCGCGCACAGTAACCATAGTGGGAATGACCGGCACCACAGCCTCAGCTGCACAGCACACACGGCCCCACAAACAAAGCAGTAGAATGATAAATTGCAGCTTTTGCATGATAAAAAAGGCCACCGCCACTTATGGATTAAAATCCTGCATAAACGGGTTGCTGTGATTACGTTGAATTCGAATCGGAGCCTCGCAGGAAAGATGGCAGGCATTACAGGCTTTCACTATAACTTCAAGCGCATGATCAAACCCCTGGCTGCTGGTAGCTGTGTCCGCCTGCCGTAGTAAGGTATCCAGTGGCCGATAAGACTCGAGCGCCAAGCGATCAATCAAGAGTGCAATCGGCTGCCCCTCATATTCTGGAAAGATTTCCTGCATCTGCTTGAGCTTGGCCACCGACTCATGCAAATAGAATCGAGCCAAGGGGCGATTATTAGCCGCCAGTGAGAGCGATAGTTTGTGGGTATAGACTTGCAGTTGAGTCATATGCTCCGCCAATTCCGCAGCTGGCGGCTCAATCATAGCAAGTGCTGGCAACGCAGACGATTGTTCACCGAAGGCTAGAGGAGCCAGGGTAATCGCCTCTAGGCCCAATAGGGCCAAAAACAAGAATCGATATATAGGTCCATTCATTGCGAGAGATAACACATACACTCATAAGAAGTGCAAGCGCTCCTCGGTGGCGATGCTATTCAAAACACTACTGATATCCACGCAGTCTCAAATACTCGTCAGCTAAGATAGTAGCGGCATGACTACTTTCGATCAGATCTAATACGGCCCTTAGGCATCCTACCACACAAGGTCGCAATGGCGCAAAAATAGAACACATAACGCCTTTTTTCATCTTTAACTTGTTAAAAAGCGGCGGATTCGCATTGCTGGGAACATGCTAATAGAGTGGATTAATGATCGATATCAATGGTGGTGGCCCTACGCAGGCGTTGCATTCCTATGTAGCTTACTCGCTGGCGTCATTTATTTTTCTTGGCCTAGCACGCCCACTTTCGAACATGCTGAGATCAGTTCTAACACCTACGGCACCATGGAGGAGTTAACGCAGCTAAGCAATTTCCGTTCAGCTTACCTCAAAGCAAATGGAGGCGAAGCCAGTATTCGAGAAATATTGAGTATTCGCAATGCGGGTGTGATGATAAGCAAAGGCAAAGAAATGCCTTTTTTCTCGATTAAGCGGCAGCCGGACAAGAGCTTAACCACATTTAAAATGCGTGAATACGAGTTAACATTCGGTGTGAATGGGCCGGTTGTCTGGCAACGAGTAAAAAAAGAAGGAGAAACACCTAAATACGAACTAAAAACAGGCCCAGAAGGTCAATCACTAGCTCAAATGGGAAAATTCTTCGATTCGACCATGAGCGTATTACTCCTCAATCAAGGCAAAATTGAGCACTTATCTCCGAGCCAATGGCAAGGCACCGAGACATTGAAGGTGAACTTTGCCCCCGATGAATTTAACCGGCAAGCGACGTCCTATTTCGATATCCGCACCATGCATCAACTGGCTCGAATCGAGCAACTGCCAGACGGGCGCATACGCAAGACTCTATATAACGACTATCGCGACGTAGCCGGCATGCAGGAACCCTTTAAGGTCGAAACCTACATAGACGAAGTATTGCAAAATCAAATTATCATCGAAAAGTGCGAAGCTAATATTGGTGCAATTCTATCGCTATTCGATTATCCAGAGCAACTTGCAGACTCGACACAAGAAGCTGAAATCAATGTTAACTACAAACTGCCACAACAGACGCACTAAGGGATAGTAAGAGATGAGACTTTTAAATTTAGAAAAATCATTCTGACGTCGTTGGCGCCTCGGCTGCTGAGTTCACCGACGCAGGTGACATTTCCTCGATTTGCAGGAGCACCAAGTCCTGAGGCGGCTGAAACAAAGAGGCAACCGCTCCAACATTGACGCCACTCTTTTCTAAAATCACTCGACTCTCAAGCACATCATTCAGGAAGGTCTCGACTAAGAAAGGCTCCTGCATTCCACTCACGGACCGGTAATCACTATAGAGAACTTTCCGCTCTTGCCCACCTGCAAGTTCTTCCACTCTGACCAGTGGCCGCATGTTCTCAATTTCCACATACGCGTAGGCACGCATATCTCCATCCTTTGTAATGAATTCAACCTTCACAGCAGGAGTCCCCATCCAACTACTCGGAGACAGGCGTTCTATAGTGCCTTCATCAAAAAGCAAAACTCGCATAATCGGATCGAAAAAATCACCCATGCGAGCGAGCGCTGCCGCTTCATCCCCCGTCTTCACTTCATAGAGCGGAGCCGCCCCAGGAACGAGTAAGCGCTGCCAAATAAGATCGCCATTCACAACATAAGTGAGCTCGTAATTAGGAAATGTGATCGTAGTGATGCTCTGACTCGGGCGACGCTTAAGCGAAAAAAAAGGCAAACTCTGCCCTCCACTCTCAAAAACACCTGTCACCCTCACACTCTGTAAACTGTCCAACGAAGCCTCCCCCCCATTCGCTCGCAAATAGGCCAAGCGAAAGTTCGAGAACCGTGTCAATTGCTCCAAAGTTCCATAATCTCGAACGTATGGATCTACTTCAACTGTACCACGTGGCCACATAAACCAAATCGCCACACTGAGTAGCGCGAGAAAGAAAATAGAGACCGCTACTAGCCATCGCAGGCTAAACATTCGTCTAGGTTGATTCACTTCCATACTTAATTTGGGTTTATTCGTATATTTCCTAATACTATAGTACCCAAATAGGCAGCTTGTCGAATGGAACCTCTCAAGCTAGCGCGCCGAGTTGGCCAATTGGTCTGGGAGCATGAAAAGCGCCGAGGGCACATCTGCATTCGGACGACATGAAGTGACCTTCATGTCATAAACAATTTCACCAGCAAGCATTGCTTCACGGCGAAATGGGATATAGTAGCCATCCACATTCTGAAAATCACTATATGCGACGGAACGTTCCACACCGGTGGCTCGAACTCTTTCAACCAGCCCGATCACTCGCAAAGTCTTCGGACTCACAAACACATCAATTCTATTTGAACTAGCACCACGTAGTTGCACACGAATCGCAGTTTTCCCCTGCCATTCTCCAAACTCAATGACTTGTAAGGTCCCTTGGCCACGCAATGCATAAGCCATCAAAGGATCAAAAAAGCGGCGACAAGCAAAGAAACGCTCCTGCTCAGCTAGGCTCAGCAAACTGTAACTGACGCCGCCAGCCATGGATTCATCTTCAGTGGACTGCCAAAATGACTGACCATCAAAGCCAAAGGCGGTCGTCCTTTCGCCATCATTTAATGTCAATCGCATCAAATTTGAGTTGAGCTTAAACAATTCAAATGCCTGCCGCTGCCCCGCCCAAGTGACTTGCCCCTCCAATTGCATAGTCTCCAGTGAAAAAAGCTCCTCTCGACCACCATTTGCACTTAGATAAGCCTGCAACAGCTTCGGTTCCGATAATAGCTCATATGCATCGGGCGCACGACTGGCACGCGAGTCCTCTGCCGCGCGAGCGGCCTCCATCTGCTCCGCAAGGCGGCGCTCCAATTGTTCGGCATTCCCGATTCCTTCGGAACTCACGACGTTTTTACGCTCATGGGAGAAATAGAGCTGCAAAATAACGATTAGCGCAGCTATCACCGTGATCATCAAAAAAACTGCCGCCACAAACCAAAGCGTATTTCCCTTTTTAGAATGCTTAGCAGGCTCAAAACCAACTACAACGTCGGGAGAAAATGACCGCATGGGCTTAGGCCTTTTCTTATCTTCAATATCGCGACGGTAAAACATATATTTGATTCCTCACTCGATACAGGATCAGTCAAGCACAGAAATTACCGATGACGATGCCGAAAATAGAGGAAGCACAAAAAACTAAGCTTTCTTACGATCAAAAATAACGACGACCAAGCCACTACAATCCTGTTCAAAACGATAAAAATCGGCCCACAGGCCTGCCACTAGAAAGGCAAAGACCTCGTCGCGATCTTCTTCGATGCGCCCGGAACCGATCCACTTCGCCGCCTTTAAATCAAACACCCGAAAACGAGCCCCGATCGAGGGCATGGCATCCCCCACAAAAGTCCACTCAACCAAGGCCTGCCCCGCGTGCTGTGGACGCTCATAATCAAAAACGCTGGTGCGCGCCGACAAGGTAGGGCTGACCGATAAGCGGTGCGGCACACGCTCAAAAAAAGAGGTCTCACTGCCAAAATGCCAATAAATACGTGGGGCGACCTTAGCCGTCGCATCCTCACTCAATTGACGCCGAGCCGACTTCTTCCGTAGAAATTGTGAGAGCTCTTGCGCCGTGATCTCCTCAGTCGTGGGCGCCGGCGCCCCTTCATCAAACAAAGTAGGCTGTATGTAATTTGATCCAGTCGATGCCATCTTACGCATAGAAAAATACCCGCCATTACAGCTGCGGCACCGCCTCAAGCAGCTTAATGGTGTATGGATGCTGTGGATTGTTGTAAATTTCGTCGGCACTGGCTTGCTCGACAATCTTGCCCTCGGTCATGACCAACACCTCGTCGCTAATGTGCTCCACTACTGCGAGGTCATGCGCAATGAAGAGATACGTGAGCCCTAGCTCTGCTTGTAAATCCTGGAGCAAATTCACGATTTGCGCCTGCACCGAGACATCCAACGCACTCACAGGCTCGTCACAAACTATAAACTCAGGCTCCACCGCCAAAGCACGTGCGATCCCGATACGTTGACGCTGACCACCGCTAAACTGGTGCGGGTAGCGCTGCATCCAATCAGCTGAGAGCCCGACCTTTTCCAGCAGGTCGGCCACACGAGCTTGCTTTTGAGCTTTCGACCAGGCCTTGAAATGTATATCCAGTGGCTCCGCAATGATGCTGTAGATTGTCATCCGTGGATTGAGCGAACCAAAGGGATCCTGAAAGATGACCTGTATCTTCTTACGGTAGCCACAAAACTCACTGCGAGATAAGCTGGCGAGATCTCGGCCATCATACTCCACCGCCCCCGCAACAATCGGCACGAGTCGAGCAATCGCCCGCCCGGTCGTCGTCTTACCGCTGCCACTTTCACCGACCAGGCCGACCGTCTTACCTCGGGGGACATCAAAACTGACACCATCCACCGCCTTGACCACATCCACCGTGCGCTGCAGCAAGCCTCCCTTGACAGGGAAATGCACTTTCAAATCACGAACAGAGAGCAAAGTTTCGTTAGTCAAGATTTCGGACATATGCATGCGTTATAGGACATACTGTGCCGCGTGCAATACCGAGCACAGTAAAAGTGCACTAATTGTAATAAAAAAGTCTGCATCGCACGAGGAAGCACATTGCAAACGAACTAGAGCTTTACACCCACGGCACGCTGGACAAAGTCTGCAGGCGACGCGGCCATCGATGTCGCACAAGCCACAGCTCTCTCAACCCAAGGAATCGAATGAAATCAAGTCTCTTCAAAATCGCCCTTAGTCTTTGCTGCGCCAGCGCCCTACTAGGGCTCTCTGGCTGCGGCTCCACTCGCACGGAAAATGGAGTCACCATCGAAGAAAACGGCAGCGGCCTCAACCCGCTGAACTACATACCAGGCTTCTAGAACCTGCGTCGACAGCTCCGAGAGCGCATCTCGAAGCTGCCTGGCCGAGGCGGCAATCGGCACCGAAGGCCGCAGCGAGCTCCAGAGGCCGCAGCGCCCTAGTCCTCAAAGCCCTCAGGATTGGCCTGATGCCAACGCCACGCGGTTTCGATGATGTCCTTCACTTCGGTAAATTTGATCTCCCAGCCGAGCTCATTTTGCGCCTTACTGGAATCTGCATACAGCGCAGGCGGATCACCCGCCCGGCGCTCGTCTTCCACCACGGGCACTTTAAGCCCTGTCACCGCTTCAACCGCGTCAATAATTTCGCGCACAGAGTTCGGACGCCCAGTGCCAAGGTTGTAGAAATGGCCCGCCCCGGGTGTTTCCAGCTTCTCAAACACTGCGATATGCGCACGCGATAGATCGTCGACATGCACATAATCTCGCAAGCAAGTGCCATCTGGGGTATCATAATCGGTGCCGAAAATCTTAATATTCTCCCGGCGCCCGGTAGCCGCATCGATCACTAGCGGAATCAGGTGCGTTTCCGGCTGATGGTCCTCACCAATGCGACCGTCCTCGGCAGCGCCCGCGGCGTTAAAATAGCGGAAAGCCGCAAAACTCAGCCCATACGCATGCGCGAAGGCCTTCAGGCAGTTTTCCACATCCAATTTAGTCTGACCATAAGGATTGATCGGAGCTTGCGGCAAGGTTTCTACAATCGGCAACGACTCCGGCTCACCATAAGTCGCGCAAGTGGAGGAGAAAACGAATTTTTTAACTCCATTATCCAACATCGTTTCCAGCAAACGCAGGGTCGCGACAAAATTATTTTCATAATACTTGCGCGGCTCCGTCACAGACTCCCCCACAAAAGCGAAGGCCGCAAAGTGCATCACTAGCTCGATTTTCTCATCCCGCAGGATCGGAGCCACCGCCTCGGGGTCGCCCAGATCACAGTTATAAAAAGGCACCCCTTCGCCCACCGCCGAACGGTGGCCAAAGACCAAATTATCTAGCACTACAGGACGATGCCCTGCAGCCTGCAATTGACGCACACAATGGCTACCAATGTAGCCCGCTCCTCCGACAACTAATACGTTCATGCGTACCAGATAGACAGCCTCGCATGTTTTTCCAAACTAAAAAACCGCTCTTCCAGAAAATCCATAATCATATTTGCGCCAAAGCAAAAATTTTCCACTATTGACAGTTCCACCTCTACTCGTGGTATCCCTTACCGCTATCTATGCAGCATTCACGCATCGTCATCACAGGCGTCGGCCTGACCTCGCCCAACGGCAACACTCTCGAAGAGTATCGTAAGAACCTCCTCGATGGTGTCGCACGTATCCAAATGGCCGACTTGCGCTATATTGGCACTGTGCCCGCAGGCGTCTGCGACTTCGACCCCAAGAAGTATCAAACACGCAAAGAACTTCGTGTGGGCACACGCGCAGGCAGTGTCGCCATCTACTGCGCACGCGAAGCGATCGACGACAGCAGACTCGACTTCGAGAACTACGACAAGAGCCGGATCGGCGTCTACGTAGGCACCACCGAGCATGGCAATGTAGAAACCGAGCACGAGGTCTACAACATCTCGAAGTTCGACTACGACACCAAATTTTGGACCCACCACCACAATCCGCGCACAGTGGCCAACAACCCAGCCGGCGAGATTACCATCAACATGGGCATCACGGGGCCGCACTACACCATTGGTGCCGCCTGTGCCGCGGGTAATGCTGGCCTCATCCAAGCGCTACAAATGCTGCGTCTGGGTGAAGTGGACTTCGCACTGGCCGGTGGTGTCAGCGAAAGCACCCAATCTTTTGGCATTTTCGCTGGCTTCAAAAGCCAAGGCGCCCTGGGCACCCACCCCACAGACGTCAATAAGACCAGCCGTCCCTTCGACAAAAGTCGCAACGGAATCGTCGTTTCCGAAGGTGGCTGTATTTACACCTTGGAGCGCTTGGAAGACGCACAGGCACGCGGCGCCAAGATTCTCGGCGAGATCGTGGGCTACCGCATCAATTCTGACGCCTCCGATTATGTGCTCCCCAACCCCGAGCGCCAGGCCGAGTGCATGCGTCAAGCACTCGCAGTCGCGGGCATGGAGCCTGGCGAGGTCGACATCGTCAACACCCACGCCACCTCCACTCCAATGGGCGACATTCAGGAGATGAAGGCCATCGCCGAGGTATTTAGCGACTGCCCCAGCACCTATATCAATAACACCAAGGGCTATATCGGCCACTGCATGGGCGCCGCCGGCGCACTGGAACTCGCAGGCAACCTCCCCTCCTTTCAAGATAATATCATCCACCCCACCATTAATGTGGAAGAGCTCGACCCCGAGTGCGATTTACCAAATCTCGTCATTAACGAGCCACGCAAGGTTGACGCCGTCAAAGTTATCCTCAACAACTCCTTTGGAATGCTCGGAATCAATTCCGCACTCATTATCAAAAAATTTGAAGACTAAGCGATTCGCTCTGTCATAAATCATTATTCATCTGCTATTTAATACCATGACCGAAGATCAAGTAAAACAAATCGTAATCGACATTATCGACGAAATCGCACCTGACGAAGACACCACCGGCCTCAAGCCAGAAGTAAATCTTCGTGACCAAATGGACCTCGATTCCATGGACTTCCTCGACATCGTCATGGAACTCCGCAAGCAACACGGCATCGAAGTGCCCGAAGAGGATTACCCCAAGCTGGCGTCACTCGACAGCTGCGCGGAATACCTGACGCCTAAGTTCAACGCGAAATAATTTCCAGCGACCACGCTCGCTCCATTCACAAAGCACAGGCCTCCCAGCCTGTGCTTTGTTGTTTCTGCGTCCATAGGTTTCGTACAAAACGTACAAAATTGACAAAACAGCGGTTTCGTACATTTTCATAAGGATGATCACCATGTCCTCCACTGAAGCCCGGGCAAATTTCGGCGCCTTTCTCGACAAAGGCAGTCGCGAACCTGTCATCGTCAAACGCCAGAACCGCGAAGTTGGCGCCTTTGTGCCAATGGAAGACTTGAAGGCGATCCATCGCTTGAGGCTACGTGAGCTGCGCGAAGCGACCGCAGAGCTGTCCGAAGAAGGCCGTAAAAATGGCATGACGGAAGAAATCCTGAAAGATATACTTGAAGAGGTAAACCCCTCCTAGTGCTCATATTCGACACAAACATCTGGGTCAGCTACTCGATGATTCCCAATAGTCGAGTAGCAACACTTGTCGATGAATTGATCGAAATCGAATCCTACGCGATGTCAGAGATGAGCTTTTCAGAGCTTAACGACGTCATGATGCGGCCCAAATTCAACAAGTATTTTTCATACGAAAAACGCAAATCCGTATTAAATAAAATCGCAGCAAAAGCCAAATGGTTCACCCCGACCGAGACCATCCACGACTGCCGCGATCCGAAGGACAATAAATTCCTCGAACTCGCCGCGGCATCCAGGGCAGACTTCCTTATCACGGGCGACGACGATCTGCTCGTGCTCCATCCCTTTCGACAGACCCACATTTTGACTCTTTCCGCATTCGCCGAACAACACCTCTCTAAATAATGCCTCCCTCCCTCGACCAACAACACTACGAAGTCGTCATCATCGGTGCCGGCATGGCTGGACTGGCCGCCGGTATTCGTCTCGCGCTGGCGGGTAAGAACGTCATCATACTAGAGCGTCACAATGCCTCTGGCGGGCTCAACTCCTTTTACAGTCAGGGGGGGCGTAAATTCGACGTAGGCCTGCACGCCATGACCAATTACGTGCCCAAAGGCACCAAGGGCACACCGCTGACCAAGCTTCTGCGTCAGTTGCGCATCCCCTACGACGCACTGGATCTCTGCCCGCAAAATGGCTCCAAAGTCGCCTTCCCCGGCTGCGAGCTAGGCTTTAACAACGACTTCGCCTTTTTCGAATCGGAAGTCGCACGCGCCTTCCCGCAACAGATCGACGGTTTCCGCGCGCTAGCGGAAGAGGTCCGCACGCTCGACGCTTTTAATCTCGGCTCCATGCCCAGCTCCGCCCGCGAGGCGGTGCAGCGTCACATTTCGGACCCTCTACTGGAAGATATGCTCTTCTGCCCGGTCATGTATTACGGCAGCGCGCAGGAGCACGACATGGACTACGGCCAGTTCGCCATCATGTTTCGTTCGCTCTTTTTCGAGGGCTTCGCCCGCCCGCTGGACGGCGTGCGCGTGATCATAAAGCTCTTGCAGGACAAATACCGCTCGCTGGGCGGCGCGCGCAAGATGAAGTGTGGCATTCAAAAGATCCATACCAGCGGCAACAACGCCTCCGCCATCGAACTGGACAGCGGTGCCGTCCTCACCGCCGACAAGATCATCTCGACCGCCGGTGCGGTCGAAACCGCCCGCCTGTGCGAAGATCAGCCAGCTGACGCCGCCAGTGACAATATTGGCCAGCTCAGCTTTACCGAGACCATCACCGTGCTGGATCAACAGCCCTCCGATTTCGGCTGGGACGACACCATCATCTTTTTCAACACCGCCGAGCGCTTCCGCTACGCGCGCGTCGAAGACGAACTCGTCGACCCGACGAGCGGCGTCATTTGCTTTCCCAATAATTATCAATACGGCGAGGGCCGTCAATTGGACGAAGGCTACCTGCGCGTGACCGCCATGGCCAATCACGACAAGTGGTGCGCCCTCTCAGAGGACGACTACCTCGCACAAAAAGCCTACTGGTATGAGGAGCTGCAAAAAGTCACGCTGGGCTTACTGCCCGCCAGCAAACTCGATTTAAACGCCCACCGCATCGCCAGCGACATGTTTACCCCACGCACAGTGCGTAAATACACCGGCCACCTAAACGGCGCAATCTATGGCGCCCCCAACAAGATCAAAGACGGCCGCACCCACTTAAATAACCTCTATTTAGCCGGCACCGATCAAGGCTTCCTCGGCATCGTCGGCGCCATGCTGAGCGGCATTTCGATGGCCAACTTGCACGTATTGCAGGGAGCCTGAAACAAATGAGGCCGCCCCAAGCGGGACGGCCTCATGGTAAAAATTAGCGTTTAACCTCTTACAAGGCGGCTAAAGCTGCGTTGAAGGTTTCACTTGGGCGCATCGCAGCCTGTGCTTTTTCCAGCACTGGACGGTAGTAACCGCCGATGTTCATGGCGACACCCTGTGCCGAGTTGAGCTCATCCACGATCTTTGCCTCGTTGGCAGCCAATGCCTCTGCAAGTGGTGCGAAACGAGCTTTTAGCTCAGCATCCTTATCTTGCGCAGCCAAGGCTTCCGCCCAGTAAAGCGCGAGGTAGAAATGACTGCCACGATTGTCGAGTTCGTTCACCTTACGCGAGGGCGACTTGTTCTCGGTCAAGAACTTGGTGTTGGCCACGTCCAAGGTATCTGCCAGCGTTTGCGCCTTAGCATTGTCAAAGACCGCCGACAAGTGCTCCAGAGACACACCCAGCGCCAAGAACTCGCCCAGCGAATCCCAACGGAGGTGGTTTTCCTTCTCAAACTGCTGCACGTGCTTCGGTGCCGAACCGCCCGCCCCTGTTTCGAAGAGACCGCCACCATTCATGAGTGGTACGATCGAAAGCATCTTAGCACTGGTGCCCAGCTCTAGGATTGGGAACAAATCGGTCAGGTAGTCACGTAATACGTTCCCTGTTACAGAAATAGTGTCCTCACCAGCCTTGGCACGCTCCAGCGTGACACGAGTCGCTTCAACCGGGCTCAGGATACGAATATCCAAACCTTCGGTATCGTGATCCTTCAAGTATGTGTTCACCTTCTCGATCAACTGCGCATCGTGCGCACGCGCCGCGTCAAGCCAGAAAATGGCTGGCGCTCCGGTTGCACGAGCACGATTCACTGCAAGTTTCACCCAGTCACGGATCGGTGCATCTTTGGCTTGGCAAGCACGCCACACATCGCCCTTCGCGACCTGGTGCTCGAAAAGCACATTGCCCGCAGCATCCACCACGCGCACCGTGCCATCGGCAGGAATTTCAAATGTCTTATCGTGCGAGCCATACTCTTCTGCTTTCTGAGCCATCAGACCGACATTGGGCACAGTGCCCATGGTCTTCGGATCAAAAGCGCCATTCTTTTTGCAGAATTCAACGGTTTCCGCATACACGCCAGCATAGCAACGATCAGGGATCACAAAATTGCTGTCTTGCTGCTCCCCTGCGGCGTTCCACATTTGGCCCGAGCTACGGATAGCTGCCGGCATAGACGCATCGATGATCACATCGCTCGGCACATGTAGATTGGTGATGCCCTTGTCAGAATCAACCATCGCGATCGCAGGACTGTTACTGTAGACAGCGTCTAAATCAGCCTCAATCGCCGCCTTTTCTGCAGCAGGTAAACTTGCGATCTTAGCATAAAGGTCGCCAAGACCGTTCTTCACATCCACACCGAGCTTTGCGATGGTGTCGGCGTATTTCTCAAAAACGTCTTTATAGAAGACTTCGACTGCATGGCCAAAAATGATGGGGTCCGAGACCTTCATCATGGTCGCTTTCATGTGCAGCGAAAAGAGCACACCCGCTTCCTTAGAAGCTTCGATTTGCTCCGCGAGGAATGTGCGCAATGCTTTTGCACTCATAAAAGTGCCATCGAGCACTTCGCCCGCTTGCAGAGCCAAACCCTCTTTCAAAACAGTGGTGCTACCGTCCGCAGCAACCAACTCAATCTTGGCAGTGGTCGCCTCAGACAGTGTGACCGACTTTTCGTTGGCATAAAAATCAGAATCCGGCATGCTCGACACAGTCGACTTAGAATCCGCAGACCAAGCACCCATGCGGTGTGGATTGTTTTTAGCATATTGCTTGACTGCAGCCGCCGCACGACGATCCGAGTTACCTTCACGTAGAACCGGATTCACGGCACTGCCACGCACTCGGTCGTAGGCAGCCTGAATCGCTTTTTCTTCATCAGTCTTGGCATCACTCGGATAATCCGGCAGTGCAAAGCCCTGTGCTTGCAACTCTTTGATGCAAGCAATCAACTGCGGCATCGAAGCTGAAATATTTGGCAACTTAATGATATTAGCGTCCGGAGCCTTGGCCAAATCTCCTAACTCGGCGAGGTGATCTGCAGTCTTTTGATCGGCTGGCAAAAACTCAGACAGGCTCGCCAATACGCGGCCTGCCAGCGAGATGTCGCGCGTTTCAACAGCGACTCCAGCCGCAGCGGTGTATGCCTCGATAATCGGCAAAAAGGAGTGCGTGGCCAAGGCCGGCGCTTCGTCCGTGATAGTGTAGATGATTTTTGCTTTGTCGCTCATAGTAGTAAAATTTCTGATAGCAGCTTGCAGATGGTTTACGCTTTTAACTTCGTGCAAAACTTAACCAAACGATCCAAGCCCTTTTCAATGACGTCGTCGGAGGTGGCATAGCTCAAGCGAATATAGCCCGGCGCACCAAAGCCCTCACCGGGCACGACGGCCACCTTCTCTTCCTCTAGGAGGCGGGCCGCAAATTCGGCAGCACTCAAACCGATTTTTTCAATATTTGGAAATAAGTAGAAAGCACCCTGCGCCCGAGCGCACTCGATACCATCGATGCCGCGCAGACCTTCCAAGAGTGTGAGACGACGACGATCGAAGACCGTTAACATTTCGTTCACTGCAGCCATCGATTGATCCCAGTTTTGCATAGCAGCCAATGCGCCATATTGGGCAAAGGTAGTCGCATTCGAGCTGGTTTGACTTTGCAAACTCGCGACTGCTTTAGCCACTGCGGGAGGCGCCATCAGGGTGCCAAGGCGCCAACCTGTCATGGAAAAAGTCTTACTAAAGCCAGCCACAGTAATCACAGCATTCGCGGCTTCCTTAGAAAATGACGCAGGGCTGACATGCTTGACACCATCATAGAGCAAATACTCATAAATCTCGTCTGACATGATGTAGATGCCAGCTTCCAGCGCCACCTCAGTCAGAGCTTGCAACTCTTCCGACGAATAAATCGCGCCCGTTGGGTTGGACGGGCTGTTGATGATCATCAAGCGTGTCTTAGGCGTAATGGCTGCGCGCAATTGATCTGGAGTAATCTTAAAGCCATTGTCCAAACCTGCAAAGATAGTCTTAGGCACCCCACCTGCCAGTTTCACCATTTCAGGGTAGCTCACCCAATAAGGCGCGGGAATGATCACTTCATCCCCGGGGCTGATAACCGCGAGAATCGCCAAGTAGCAAGAATACTTTCCGCCGGGGCTGACCACACACTGTGCCGCAGTCACGCCCTCAACACCTTGATTGCGATATTTTTCCGCGAGCGCGTCACGCAAAGCAGGAATCCCTGGAGCGGGCGCATACTTCGTCTTGCCCTCCTGAATGGCTTGGATGCAGGCCTCTTTAATGAACTCAGGGGTATCAAAATCGGGCTCCCCCGCACCGAAGCCACATACGTCTTCGCCTGCAGCCTTGAGTTCTTTGGCCTTAGCATCGACGGCGAGAGTAGGAGATGGAGCGATGTTACTCGCCCAAGTAGAGAGTTTAGCTTGCTTTGACATAGGTAGAATAAATAAAAAAACGCTCTGGTAGCACCGATATAAACAGTGCTACGAGAGCGCAGAATCAAAACTTTTGCGTGGCTAAAAGCAAGCCTTGCCTAAGATTCGTATAAAAAGTGGCACTACTTCTTCGAAGTCTTACGCTTCGCGGCCTTCTTCTTGACGGACCTTTTGGCCGTTTTCTTAGCCGCAAGCTTGCGAGTCGATGGAGCCTTCACAGACTTTTTAGCCACCTTCTTCGCTGTTTTCTTCACAGCCGCCTTCGCTATTTTCTTAACGACCTTCTTCGCTGTTTTCTTCGCGGCAGTTTTCTTAGCGACCTTCTTTTTCACGGCCTTCTTCGCTGCTTTTTTCTTAATAGCAGTTTTCTTAACAGCTTTCTTTTTGACAGCCTTCTTCGCCACCGTCTTCACCGCCTTTTTTGCAGCTTTCTTAGCGACAGTTTTCTTCACAGCAGTTTTCTTAGCGACCTTCTTTTTCACCGCCTTCTTGGAGGCTACTTTCTTCTTTGCTACTTTCTTCTTTGCTACTTTCTTCACAGTCTTCTTGGCCGCTTTCTTCGTTGCCTTCTTCTTGCTAGTAACTTTGCGAGCTTGCTTCTTTTTAGCTACTTTCTTTTTAACGACCTTGCTGGCCGGTTCAAAATCAGGAAGATCATCTGGCAGAGAATCCAAAGCAGCCCGCAACAATTCGCCTACGCTTACCTTCTTGCGCTGGCTCATCTTAACCAAGCCTTGGCGCAACTCATCTGACAAACGCACCGAAATTTGCCGGTGCGCTGCATTTGCGAACTTCAATTCTGAAGCCTTCAAATGACTAACCGCATAACGAACCACCTCACTTAGGGAACGGGCTCCAGTTTTAACTTGAAGTTCCTTAAGCTTAACCAGTAGGTCCTGCCTAATGTCAAAAGTTAGCGGTGTAGTAGTTTTGCTGCTCATAATCAATGTGTTACGTTTGCATAAACGCTGTTTCGAAGAATGCACAAGTCAACATAATTTCACCAAACGTGACAATGCTTCAATAAGGTGATAACCCTACTAAGCAGTAACGCCGAATAAATCTTACAAATTTTCCAATATGTAGGCTTCAAAATCACCCGCAGCTCGCATAGACACTGGAGAAAAGATCTCACGGTCTAGAGATATTCCAACCGTTGCAGACTTCACATCAAAGGTAGTCCGATCCTTGCTAGGATAGTCCGTCAACGTAATACGCTTAACAATGTATTGCTCCTGCACCTTCTGAAAGCTCTCGACAGCAAAGCGCGAGACGACCTCCCCCGCGGTATCCACGACCTCAATACGCCACAATGCATTATAGGTATCGTCGAGCCCCACGCGCACCCCCGAGATGCCACGCGCCGCACTCGCCGAGCCGGCGGGAGGCTGCATCAGAAACTGCTGCGCAACCCGAGTCGCTCCTACTAGAGTAGGCCCCTCATAGGTAAACTGATCCCAATACACAAATGGCATCTGCAGGTCAAAAGGCGAGTAAAGCAAGTCCGGCAGGATCGGATCAAAAAGTGCCTGCCCCTGCACCAACTGAAAAGGCTCACTATCGGAACGACGAATCCACACCTGAGGCGAAACACCATTTTGTATAATCAGTTCGACAGCTTGCTGCTCATGCGACTGCCCATCGACCGTCGCACTAGCAGGCTCCACCCTAAAGCGAGTGATCGGCCCCAGCTCATTCCACGAGCCCCACATCATGCCCTGATAGCGAACTGTGCGCGCTCGGCGAGGCTTATGCTCTAACTCAAACTCAAAACAGAAATCGCCATCGAGCCGCTGTCGACGAAACGCCTCAAGACGCTGCGCCCCCTCTTCAGCATCGATACGCTCCATGAAGCGCGAAGGACGACTATCGCGATCTCCGCCAGCTCGTTGCGCACTCAATGACACACAGGCACAAAAAAGGCCAGCCGCGGATAAACCGTAAACAGCTGACCTTTTAAAAAGTGATAGAAAAACCGTTTTCTGAAATCGCATTAATTCGTGGCGGGCTGCAGATCACTCGCAGCGGCATCGATGGATTCGACAGCCTCTTGGACCTGAGCTTCAACTTCTGCAGCACCTGCTTCTACAGACTCGACTACCGCAGCAGAAGTTCCCTCGACAGCATCAGTAACTGCAGCCACATCGGCATTCGCATCAGCAGATACAGCAGATACAGCAGATACGTCTGCAGATTCAACCACCTGCGTGATTGTTTCTGCGACCGACTCCTCGTCCTTAGACGAAATCAAAGTGCTCATATCAACATCAGCCACCGCATTTGCAGCCTGCGCTTGGTACAGCAGGTAGAGTCCCAAGGCTACCAAGAAGAAGGCAATAATACCATAGACAGTCCCCTTAGTCAGGATGTTATTAGTCTCTGAACCGAATGCAGACTCAGCCGCCCCACCGCCAAGCGCAGCCCCCATACCACCATTCTGACTGGTGCGCTGCATCAGCACGATTAAAATGACGAATGCCGAAATCAGCAAAAGGACGAGAGTTAAAAGACTGATGAGTAATGTGCTCATAATGGAAATCCGTTGATAATGAGAAAAGCAGGGTAAAATGCCTAGCCTTTACCTGAGTTCAAGCGAAAAGGAAGAATTGAACGTCGAACATCGAACGTCCAATGGTAAATGGTGAATAAATCACGCCTCACCCTTCACTTTGGCCGTACGCAAGCGCTCTTCGAGCATCTGCATGTCGCCGGGAATTTTGGACTGAAACTTCACCTTTTTACCACTGGTCGGGTGAATAATGCCGATCATGGCGGCGTGTAGCGCTTGCCGCTGGAAGCCATAGGGAAGCTTCGCGCCTTTTTTAGCAACTGCCTTCTGGGTGCTTGGGTGATAAATGCGATCACCAACAAGAGGCAGTCCGTTCGCAGCTGCCTGAATACGAATCTGGTGCTTCAAACCTGTTTCCAGACGAATACGCAGCTTAGTGACATGATGCCGCTCAAAGACTTCCTCGGTCTGATAATGAGTGATCGCCGTTGTCGCCCCTTCGACTGGCTCTTCTAGTAATTGTTGATTATACCCGCGCTCATCGAGCTGTAAATAGTTAGTCCAAGTGCCCTCAGACTCCAGCGCATCCCCATCCCCATAGGCAATATACTCTCTCAAAAAATCATGACTCCGGAGCTGCTTGATCAGATTCTGCCGAGAACTGTCGTTGAGCGCGATGCACAACAGACCACTGGTATATTGATCCAAGCGATGCACGGGCAGCGGTTTGACCGCATCAGGCGAGCCAAAGAAACTGCGTCGGGTCGCCTCACCGCGCGAATCGTTCAAATAATTGGACAACACTTCAATTGCAGAAATCTTACCCTGTTTCTCAGTCGGCACAGAGAGCAACCCCGACTCCTTATCGACGATCGCTAAATCGCTATCCAGATAAACCAATACTAGCTTCGGGTGAATCCGTTTGCGATGCCCCAAAGCCGCGGCCGATTTTTCTGGCGTACCCAGTGTCAAAGTATCCCCCGGATCTGCGAGCCGCAGGCCAGCCTTCGTCACCACGCACCCATCGAGGCAGAATCGACCTGACGCGATCCACTCCTTCAGTCGCTTGCGCGGGGAATCGGGACATAGGCGCGCCGCCCAGTCGAGGAGCGTCTTTTCGGTTTGATTGGAGTCTTCTATCATCAATGCATAGTGCGCCAAGTCTGCCCCGTTCAAGCAAGCTCATTCAGCACAAGACAACTCGTCACGGAGTAATGAAATGGAGCCGGAAGCTGGGGACCACTAATGTTCACTCATTCAACACTAATTATGAGTATTCTGCCATTCCCGTTGGTGCTTTAAATGAGTGAAGATCAGTGTGGATTAGTGGTTAAAAAACACGCCCTACTAGCTTTCGTTTTTTGATTCATTGCCTGACCTGACTCCCGTAGCGAACTCGCGCTAGACACAGTCCATGAGCCTGTCGAATGGCGAGGTCTCCGGCATCTCTACAAGCACACCGCAAAGACGCGACTAGCGTCGCATCGCTACAACTCCAACAGGCTCGTGTAGCGAACTCGCGCTTACTTAGTCCGCCGAAGCTCGAAGAGCGAAGCCTGCGACTGTTCACCAAGCCAGAAACCCACACACAAAAAAGCCCTCCGGATAACCGGAGGGCTTTAGAAATAATATTTCTTTACGTTCTAATCAGGCTAGGCCCAATTAGAAAGAGAAGATAAGCTCAACTGCTGCAGTAAGCTGGTCGAAATCGCCGTCAGCGAAACCATTGCTATCATCAACACTGCCATCAGCAAAGCTGATTTCATTTACGAGAAGAAGATTATCAGTGAAAGCATAGCTATGAGCAAGTGTGTACTTGATCAAGTCACCATCAACATCAGAAGCACCAGCATTCTTGAATGATTGTGTCGCGTCGATATAGCTAACACGACCTGTGATCGAAGCAACATCGCTGTATGCGAAGTTAGCCATCAGCAGAGCGCTGAAGATCTCTGTGTCGTCATGAATAGCGCCAAAAGGAGCAAGACCATAAGGGTCATTCTCTGTTTCACCATAATTCACTTCAGCAGCGAAGATCCAAGCACCTGTTTCGTAAGTAACGTAGGTATTGATAACATAAGAATCACCATTATCACCATCTTCAACAGCACCGCCAAGGAAGAAAGAGAGGCCGTTATCCATGTAGCTAGCATAAGCAACTTCAACACCAAAACCACCATCATCCTGGAAAACGTTTCCATTATTATTACCACCAAGACGACCTGAGTAAAGGCCAGTCACTGTATCTTGCACAGAGATACCGAAGAAGGTATTGTCACCCTCAAGAGTATACTTAACACCTTGGCCATAACGAGGGCCCACTAAAGTATTAACATCATAAGCAGTCGAGTATTGGTACAGGCCAGTAGGCTCGAAAGCTTCGAAACCAAGCATGGATGCATAACGACCAGCGGTAATCGCAGAGCCATTTTCCATGTGATAAGTTGCGAAAGCTTGCTCTACGTCACTATTCGCGGCGTTAGTTCCTTGGTCACCGAGATAGTTAAGGTCGATTTGAGCCGTTACAGCGTCAAAATCGAACAACCAGCTGATTTCGACTTGGTCGACAGCAAAGTTATTATCTGAGTAAGATTTTCCATCTGCTGGATTACCATAGAAGCCGACTTCGTCATCGCCACCCACATGGGCGTAGGACATGTCGACGAAGCCTTCGAAAGAAAGAAAATCGTTAACAACGATTTCCGCAGTCGAAAAGCTAGAAGCTGCAATAAATGCAGATGCGATAGCAATTTTGTTTTTCATATTGTGTGTTTGTTTTTTTGTGTTTTGTTTGTTTGTCCAACCCCAATCGCACGAACTGAAATGCTCATACAACTAAGGTTAAAAGTAATTCAGCAAAGAAATAAGCTCATTTCAATCAATGGCGAATTATTGCTGGCGAGAAAGAACTAAGGCAGGCGCTCGCGCGTGACAGCGCTTTTGTCAACAGCGGGAACAGCACTAAAGTTAGGCAGGTCAACCGCAACGACTCGCCCTCTCTTAAAGGACACTTTACCGTGCATCCCAGTGCTCGTATCACGGATGCTAGTTTCATACCAATAGACCTTGTCCACACGTGGCTTAAGCGAATCCACTGAGCGAGGCGGATAACCGAGCAACTCAATGACTTTCTCCTCAGTCACACCACGCTTTACCCCTGCCCACTGCTCTTCTTGAGTCCAGCGAAGGTTGCGCCACGCACTACCGGCAAGAATGTCAAAAGTCGCGCCATTTCCCAAAATCGAAGAATTGGCACTGCCCCCTGACGCTACAGAATTCGTCGCCAAAACCTTAACTTCTTTGGTCGTTTGCTCCGTCTCTGCAAGTCGTTGCTCCAGTTGAGCAAGCCGCTGCTCTAGGCGCGCAACTCGTTCCGAATCTGCATCCGTTTCGGCAAAAGTTGATTGCAGGGGCAGAGTCATGGCCACAGCCGATGCAGCAAGCACAGATATATTGAATAAACTAATACGCATATTTGACTCACCTGCATAGTTAGTACCGCAATTAACGCAAGTAAAAAATGCTTTATTTAAGAGAATGGTGTGCAAGTCTTATAGAATCAATTGACCCGTTAGTCATTTGCAGATAAGACTGCCCTCACTTATGAGTCATCAGCGGAAATTTATAGTCATTGGAGGTTTACTTGCCCTCACTGCCGTCCTACTGGGCGCATTCGGGGCACACGCACTGGAGAGCCGCTTAGACGCCAACGGAACACGCGCAGTTTGGAAGACTGCGGTCGACTACCAGATGTGGCACGCGCTCGCCTTACTCATTCTGGCGAATTACAAATTCGCTGGGCGTGCCTATCGCATCTCGCTGGGCTGTTTTTGCTTAGGCATCCCACTGTTTTCAGGCTCACTCTACTGGCTAGCGCTCGATGGCCCTCGCTGGCTGGGGCCCATCACACCGCTGGGCGGCCTACTATTCATCGTTGGCTGGAGCGCCTGCATCATCGCGGCACTCAAGATGCGGAATGAATAAAATTTGCGAAAAGCATGTGTTAAAGTCATGCAAAACCCTAAAAACAAATTTGCTCCAAACCGTTTCACATGCAATGTGGAACGCCTATGTCAAACACACTCGATTCCCTCAAAAAGCTAACCACGGTAGTCGCTGACACGGGCGACTTTGAAACGCTCGCCGCCTACACGCCACAGGACGCGACCACCAATCCGTCTTTAATACTAAAGGCGCTACAAAAGGCGGAATACGCCAGCGTCTTGGACGACGCGCTCCAATCGACTGCAGAATCCGCCACAACGGGCGAAGAACGAATCGATCTGGTGATTGATCACCTATTAGTAGGTTTCGGTCTGAAGATTTTGGAAATCGTGCCAGGTCGGGTCTCCACAGAAGTGGATGCCCGCTTGTCATTCGACACGGAAGCCACCATAGTCAAGGCACGCGAATTAATCGCACTATACGAAGCCGCCGGGATCCAGCGTGAACGTGTATTGATTAAAATCGCCTCGACCTGGGAGGGCATTCGCGCCGCCGAGGTGCTGCAGAAAGAAGGCATTCGCTGCAACATGACACTACTGTTCTCGCTGGCACAAGCTGTCGCTTGCGCCGAAGCGGGCGCACAACTCATATCCCCTTTCGTCGGGCGTATTCTCGACTGGTTCAAGGCAAACACAGACACCAGCTACGACCGCTCCAACGACCCAGGCATCCTCAGCGTGAAGGAAATCTACACCTACTATAAGAAATTTGGACACGACACTGAGGTCATGGGGGCCAGCTTCCGCAACCTCGGCGAAATTCTCGAGCTGGCTGGTTGCGACCTGCTAACCATCAGCCCTAATCTACTTGAAGAGCTACAAGGCATGGACGAAGCCGTCGAACGCAAACTAGACGCTCAAAGCGCCAAGAGTGCCGACATCGAGCGCTTAGACGTCAGTGAGAAATCCTTCCGCTGGCTCATGAACGAAGACGCCATGGCGACCGAAAAGCTCTCGCAAGGCATTCGCGTATTTGGGCAAGATATGGTCAAGGTGCGCGAAATCGTAGCGAATAAACTGTAACGAGGTCTCGGGGAACGTCGAACATCCAACACTCAACGACCAATATGGTATGCCTGGACCACGCAGACGCGACTGGCGTCGCATCGCTATAAAGAACGCACCGTAGCGAACTCGCGCTAGCGAGGTCTCCGGGAAGCTCGAACGCTCAACGTTCAATATGGTATGCCTGGACCGCGCAGACGCGACTGGCGTCGCATCGCTACCTATGACATGCCGACATTTAGGTGCTCAAATGCTTCTGGTACGCCTTCCAAAAATCTTCCCAAAAGTGCACCTTCCTCGGGTCCAACTTAGGATATCCGGGGAAGAGTGCACCCGCATAAGGCCATCCCCGCCAGTCTTCAACCAGTCCAGCCCGCTCGGCGTTACGCAGAATATAAACAGCCACAGATGCAAATGCTTCGCGAGAACGATCGGACTCACGCAACACACTCTCATAGGCTTGGTGCTGCAGTTTTAAAGGCGACAGCAACAGATTCCACTCTCGTCGCATCCAACGAATAGCTGCCCGTTGTTGAGCTCGAACATCATATCCAAGCAACAGAAAGTGACCATGATCCGGCATCAGGCAGTAAGCCGGGCAACATAAAAACTCACGAGCAAATGCGTGCAGGCAAATCTCACGCAAAGCGGCATGATGAGCTGGATCTAGCCAACCCGCCGCTTGGTCCTTCAAACACATCGTCCAATGGACAAAACTAATGCCCTCGTAATAGCTAGAATCCAAACGCCTCAAGCCACCTTTATATTCTGGCTCGTCCATATTAATAGACTCATTAAACTCGATAATAACTCAAGGCTAAACGAACAACGATAAGCGACGCGACTGGCGTCGCATCGCTACAAAGAACGCACCGTAGCGAACTCGCGCCAGCGAGGTCTCCGGGAAGCTCGAACACTCAACGCCCAATATGGTATGCTTGGACCACGAAGACGCGACTGGCGTCGCATCGCTACAAAAAAACGCACCGTAGCGAACTCGCGCTAGCGAGGTCTCCGGGAAGCTCGAACGCTCAACGCCCAATATGGTATGCCTGGACCGCGCAGACGCGACTGGCGTCGCATCGCTACAAAAAAACGCACCGTAGCGAACTCGCGCTAGCGAGGTCTCCAGGAAGGTCGAACACTCAACGCCCAATATGGTATGCCTGGACCACGCAGACGCGACTGGCGTCGCATCGCTACAGACAAAAATAACTCCTATGATTGCCTTTCGCGTCAGCAACGGCATCACTGCCACGCATGCCTTACGAACACACTTCCACCCGCCGTATCGAGTTTTCGGAAACCGACATGGCGGGACTGGTCCATTTCTCTAATTTTTTTAAGTATATGGAAACGGCCGAACGCGACTTTTTCGAAGCCGCGGGCGTAGACCTCATTCGCACAAAGCCAGGCGAACTGGTCGGCTGGCCACGTGCCCGAGCGGAATGCAAGTTCTCCTCCCCGCTGCGCTTCGGCGATACCATCGACATCCATCTCGCAGTCAAATCGGTTAAAGATCGAGCGATCGATTACCAGTTCCGCATCTTCCGCCATAATGAAGATGGCTCCCGCACACAGGCTGGTAAAGGGCACATGACAACGATCTTAGCGCAACTGTGCGAAGACGGCGCACTCAAATCTGTCGAGTTACCCGACGACTTGCGCGCACGCATAACTAAAGCACCGGCCGAAGTGCTCCAACGACCTAAGGGGGTTTAAGCCCAATATAAACCTATGAAACCACACGCACTCGTCACTAACGACGACGGCATTCAGTCCGCCTTTCTCCACCGCCTCGTCGAGGCGCTGATACCGCATTTTCGTGTTTCGGTCGCTGCGCCTGCCTTTGAGCAAAGCTGGACCGGCCGTTGCATGACTCGCCACGGCGAGATTGAAGTCATCGACAGCCCATCCTATTTCGCAGCTGGCGTGCAAGCTTGGGCCATTAGCGGAACTCCCTCAGACTGCGTCAATATCGCGCTGGGTAACTTACTCCCCGAAAAGCCAGACATTGTATTATCGGGTATCAATATTGGATTCAATACCACCGAAACTTTAATTCTCAGCTCGGGCACCGTCGCTGGTGCGATCGAAGGCGTATTATGGGATTTGCCCGCGATTGCCTTTAGCCAGAGTGTGCCCACGCACCTATTTGACTCTATCCGGGATGCCAATGGCATAGGCAACAAAGCATTCAATGCATCACTCAAAGAAGCCGCCACCCATGCCGCACAAATGGCACTCGACACGCTCAAAAACAAATCCGCCTACATCGGCAGCGTCGTCAATATCAACTTCCCCCTAGAGACGGCAGCAGATACTCCCGTAGTCGAGACCTTCCCAGCTAAGCTACAGCTCGGCAGCCTCTTCATCGAAACGAGTCCAGGTAAATACAGTTTCCGGTATTCTGACGGCACGGTGGTCGAACCGCACCCCGAATCTGACCGCGCAGTGCTCGACAGCGGGCGCATTAGCCGTAGCCTCTTAAACTTCTCCAGAATCGGCAGGCCTCAGGAATAATTCTTGCCTGTTGCAACTGTGAAAAATAGGCACTAGTTATGATTTTATTCCCCGCGCAGAGATGCACACAGTTTTTTCGATCCCTCGCCGTCCTTTTCTGCGGTCTGGCGATCTTCAGCTTACTTAGCCAAAGCACTCACGCACAAAGCAGTAACGACCTCTTTCGTGGCACTTGGCAGATCGAGACTCCCAACCAAGGGGCACTGGTCCTATTAGTCAAAAGCCAAGGGCGCGCCTCATATTTCTGGGGCGACAACAGCGACCGCAGCGTTTACCAAGGCAGCTGGACTAGCACCGCGGAGAGCGCCACTCTACAGTGGTCCGACGGTAGCCAACACCGCATTCTACGCGACAAGCTAGGTTTCGCCATCACCCACTTCGACAACAGTGGCAATGAACGCTACACCGTAAAGGCCCAACAGGTCCCCTCCGAGGTACTAGGCCAATGGGCCAAAACGCCCACAAAGGAGAGCCAACTAAGCTCCGACCGTGACAAAGCAAAAGGCTACTTCGGCATCTGGAAGATCGGCCAATCTGATGCCGAAGCGGAGTATGTGCTCATCGAGCCTGATCGCTCCGCAGCCACCACCGCAGGCGGTCAAGACGGCCTACGCGGCTCCTGGGCCAAACAAGGCAGCGAACTGCATATCGCATGGGACAGCGGACAATACTCCATCCTCCGCCCAAACAAGCGTGAGTTCGCCTACAAGATGATCGAGGCCGGAAAAATCATTGAAGACGACGAAAGCGAAGTGCGTCCAGCGGCTCGCACCATCGAGAACAAAGTTCCGAGCGCGTGGATGGCCAACTACCAGTCAGAACGCGAGATTCACACCGGTGGCATTGCCTTTTCCAGTCGTAAAAACGCACTGGCGTTCTATCGCGGCAACTGGCTCATCAAGCTCTCAGACAACTCCTTTGAGCGCGTCGAAATCGCGCGTTTCGGGAACCTCAACACTTCACTGGATCGCAAGCTAGAGGGCGACTGGAGGATGCAAGGACAGGACATTTTCATGCGCTGGGACAATGGTATGCGCAAAATCCTAAGCCCCATCGGACGCGGCTTTGTCATCTACGAATATAAGCCAGGCCGCCCACTGGACGGCGTGCCCACACGCACTCGCGCCGCCGCCCCCACTGACAGCAGTAAACTTGCGGAGCACCTGAAAGGGCGTGCCGACGTAGCGCAGCAAATGATTACACTGGCCGAGGCCGCTGGCATCGACCCCGCTCAGCAACAAAACAGCGGCTGGGGACGCACCTTTGCACGCTGGGCATGGCCCTTTGGCGAAAACGAAGCCGCGCCCTCCCCCGACGCGATGCTGGCCGAGGAATACGAAGAAGCCCGCGAGACGGATCCATGGTGGTGGCCCTTCTGGAGCGAAAAAACCGCCCCCGCAACAAGCGAAGCCGACTCCGCCGACGACTCCACAGACGACAACACGACCACAACTGCCGCAACAACACCTGCTCCAAGTCCCGACGCCGCGATCCCAACAGCCGAGCCAGAAGCTCCCGCTGCGAAAAAATCCTCCGCCCGCGAATGGATCTGGCCCTTCTAAACAACCTCGCCCAAGCACTATTTTCAAACCACTCAAACAATGAGCACAGCAACATCCAATCCCGCCCTCAACGCCAACCCGATCGCCGCAATCGATCCTGAAATCGCCGCCGCCATCGCTGCGGAGCGTCAACGCCAAGAAAGCCATATCGAGCTCATCGCGTCAGAAAATTTCACTTACCCAGCCGTCATGGAAGCTCAAGGCAGCATCCTGACCAACAAATACGCTGAAGGCTATCCCGGCAAACGCTGGTACGGTGGTTGCGAGCACGTCGATGTCGTCGAGCGCCTCGCCATCGAGCGCGCTAAAGAACTCTTCGGCGCGGATCACGCAAACGTGCAGCCCCACTCCGGCTCACAAGCTAATTTCGCTGTCTACACCTCCGTGCTCCAACCAGGCGACAAGGTGCTGGGCATGAACCTCGCCCACGGCGGACACCTCACACACGGCAGCCCCGTCAATTTCTCGGGCAAACTCTACGAATTCGTGCAATACGGCGTCGGCGAAGACACCGGCCTGATTAACTACGACGAACTCGCTGCAGTGGCCGAAAAGGAAAAGCCCAAAATGATCACTGTAGGCGCATCCGCCTATTCACGCATCATCGACTTCGAACGTATGGGCGAAATCGCTCGCTCCGTCGGCGCCTATCTCTTCGCCGACATTGCTCACATCGCAGGCTTAGTCGCCGCAGGCGTTCATCCTTCTCCTGTGCCACACGCCGACTTCGTCACCACCACCACGCACAAGACCCTACGCGGCCCACGTGGCGGCCTGATTCTTTGCAAAGCCGAGCACGCCAAAATCATCGACTCTGCAATGTTCCCAGGTGGTCAAGGCGGCCCGCTCATGCACGTCATCGCAGCCAAAGCAGTCTGCTTCGGTGAAGCCCTCAAGCCCAGCTTCAAGGACTACGCCGCTCAAATCGTCAAAAACTCGCAAGCACTCGCGGCAGCCATGATGGAACGTGGCTACAAGCTCATCTCCGGGGGTTCCGACAATCACCTCTTCTTGGTCGACTTACGCGCAAACCTGCCTGACCTCACAGCCAAGGTCGCGCAAGAGACGCTCGATCGCGCACACATCACTTGCAACAAGAACACCGTGCCCTTCGAGACACGCTCTCCTTTCAAAGCATCCGGCATTCGCCTCGGCACACCGGCGGTCACCAGCCGCGGCTTCGTTGAAGCCGACATGGTCACCATCGCCGACTGCATCGACACCGTGCTGAAAGCCATCGACACCGACGGTCTGGACGCAGCACTCGAAGACGTCAAAGCACGCGTCGCTGAGCTTGCCGCGAAATATCCACTGCCTTACTAAGGCAGCGCGTATAATTTAAAAATCCAAGGCGGACCTGCGAAAGCAAGTCCGCCTTTTTTATGTAACTTGGAAACGTTGAACGTCCAACGCTCAACGTCCAATGTTGCATTCCAGGACCCTACGGACGTGACTGGCGTCACATCACTACAACATCGCTACAACAGATCTGCCGCCAGGTCTGCCAACTCGGAGCGCACTCCTGTGCTCAGCTCTAAGTGGGCGGTGATCTCCGTGCCCTTGAGGCGCTGTGCGGTGTGCACCAGACCATTGGACCACGCATCCAAGAACATACTATCCACTTGATACGGATCCCCGAGCAGGATCACCTTCGAGCCCTCAGCCATGCGGCTAACAACTGTCTTGGCCTCATGCGGTGTTAGATTCTGCGCCTCATCGATGATAAAAATCGTATTCGAGAGCGAACGGCCGCGAATAAAGGTCATCGCTTCGACCTCAACCATGCCGTAATCAAACAGGAACTGAAAGGGCTTGCGCGGCTTATTATCCTCTTCGGCACTCTCTTGCTTTGAAGGCTGCTTGGCCAGTTTCGCCATCGCCTTCTTACGCTTACGCGTCGAGGTGATCCGATTGATGTGCGCATCCTCATTGGCAGGCTCTTCCTGCTTCACCACCTTGCGATTACTAAAGAGCACCTCTAAATTATCAAAAAACGGCGCGATATAGGGTGCCATTTTTTCTTCCAGCGTCCCAGGCAAGGCGCCGGTATCTTTACCAATATGCACCAGGGGACGCGTAATAAAGACACGCTCATACAAGTTGTCCTCTCCAATGGTTTGAAACAGTGCCATCGCAATCGAGACCAGAGTCTTACCCGTGCCCGCCTTACCGCTGCAGGTCACGAGCTTAATGTCTTCATCCAGCAACGCATCCATCAGCATTCGCTGCTCCGAATTGAGCGGGTAAATGCGTATACCTTTCGGAATTTTCACCCCGACATCAGTGCCCAGAATCAAGGCATCCAACTGCCCATCCCCACGGTAGCGTGCAGGCTCACTAAACTCACCATTGCTGATGTAAATATACTCATTCAAATACAAGTGACTGGTCAGCTCAGGCGAGAGATCCACCCCCTGCTCTTCCAGAAAACGCTCATAGTCCGCATCCTCCACTACGATCGTCTTACAACCACCACCCAGTTTGGCAGTGGTCACCTTGTCATTCATGTAATCCTGAACCTCTAAGCCCAAGGCGATGCCCTTGAGTGCCATATTGGCATCTTTGGTGACTAAAATCACTCGACTATCGGGGCAGACCTCCTTCAGAAAAAAGACGGACGCCAAAATCCGGCTATCCATTTTCTCCAAATTGACCAAGGTGGCCTTGAGACGATTCAGCACTTCGCTCTCGCTCTCTCCCGCAACCATATAGTCGTTAATCACCACCACCAGGCGCCCACCATTGGGGAGTTTGCGGCTCAGCGCGGAGCTACCCTGACCATTGAGTTCCGGCGGCGTCTCCAAGCCTTCATCAAAGAGCGCACGCAAATCACGGTGGATTTTACGCGCGGAGAAGCCAAGCTCCCCAGGCGCCGATTTCTTGCCATCTAACTCTTCCAGCACTTCGACTGGTATGGCGATCGTATTATCCTCAAACTTATGGAGGCACTGCGGATCGTGCAGGAGAACATTGGTATCTAGGACAAAGATCTTGGCCTTAGACACAGACGAGAGCGATTTTTCTTTCGACAAGGTATTTGTATAAATGAGAGCGAAATGCGATTCCAGTATTTGCAGCCGGACCGAAATGAACTAGGTGTAAGCTGCATGAGAGACCTCTCCAGCGCAAGCGGTAAACCCACAAGCTCCAAATTTTTCACATAAGATGCACACGCCCGACCGACTCTTCGAACCGATCTCTCAACACAGCTTTCAGGATGAGACCTTGCTGCAACTCGCGCTCACGCACTCGAGCTGCGATCGCGCCAGCGGCGATAACCAACGGCTGGAATTTCTCGGCGATGCGGTACTCGACTTAGTGGTCGCGGAAGTGCTCTACAACAAGTTTCCACAGGCCGACGAGGGCGCACTCGATCGCTGCCGCGCCAGCATCGTGAATGGCAAATCACTTGCCCGCGTGGCACAATCCAAGGAGCTGGGCAAATACCTCGAAGTTAGCGACGCCCATCGCCAACACCAGGCCGAGCCCAGTAAAGCGATGTTGGAAGATGCGCTCGAAGCACTCATCGGCGCCGTCTACCTCGACGCCGGCCTCGCCCCCGCACGCCAAACGATCCTCCACCTCTTCGGCGATCAAATCGACGCGATCGAGCTCAGCGCGGGCAACCAAAACCCCAAGGGCAAACTGCAAGAGTGGTCGCAAAAGCATCACGCCGGCGAAGTGCCCCGTTATCAAGAATTGCCCGCCGTAGGGCCCGATCACGACCGTCACTATAGCGCCGCCGTCTTTCTGGGAGGCAAAGAACTCGGCCGTGGCACAGGCAGCTCTAAAAAAGCCGCCGAAGCTAAAGCCGCCGCCGTGGCTCTCGAACATTTAAAATAAGCGAAGTCCCAGGTGCCCTCACAAAGTAAAGCAGCCACGCCAACACCTACGCTCTACCACGGCGTTTGCGCGCAGGCGCGTGCACCGCTGCTGCACTCACTCGCAAGCGCATCCCCCGCCTCCCTCACCCTCGCCTTGGTCGCCGACCCGCGCCGCGCACAAGAACTGGCTGCCGAAGTGGAGCGTTTTGCCACATGGTCGACCACGAGCCCCGCCCTGCAGATCCTCTGCTTCCCCGAAGATCCTCCACCCGACATCGACGCCCAACGCCGCGCCGACCGCATATGCGACCGTCTTTCGGTGCTCAGTGCCTTACTAGAAACCGCGCCCGACCGACGACTACTGATAGCTACCCCCGAAGCTCTGCTGGGAGCATGCCCCGCCAAAGCCGACTTTGCTCAACGGCGCCTGACACTCGAAGTCGGTCAAAGCCAGCCCTTCCGCGAGTTGATCGACCAGCTCAGCACCGTGTTCGACTACGACTCGGAAGCACTCTGCGAACAACCCGGGCAAATCGCCACCCGTGGCGGCCTGATCGACATCTATCCCTACGATGCCCAGTGCCCCTACCGCATCGATTTTTTCGGCGACGAGATCGAGAGCATTCGCAGCTTCGACCCCACCAGTCAACGCACCCAAGACGACGTCCCCTCCATTCACATCGCTGCCGCCGTCTCGGACCAAAGCGACTCAAAAAACTCCGCAGCAAGCGCCGAAGGTGCACTACTCGGCTACCTGCCCACAGCAGCGGTCCAATGGGCGTTCGAAGACCCCGCCTCACTCGTGCGTGAGCACCCTTATCGATTTGAAAAGCTGCCGATTCCCCGTAGCGACGTCACGCTAGTGACGTCTTCCAGCACCACGCAAGACGCCGCTAGCGCGGCATCGCTACAAAACACAGACTCACGTAGCGACGTCACGCCAGTGACGTCTCCCAGCACCACGCAAGACGCCGCTAGCGCGGCATCGCTACAAAACACAGACTCACGTAGCGACGTCACGCCACTTGTCCGCCGAAGCTCAAAGAGCGAAGGTGGAGTGACGTCTCTACGTTCATTCTACCAAGTACTCGCCCAACGCAATCAACGTGACGCGCTCACTGGTATTTGCGAATTGGATACAGATCCCGCACTCTTCCGCTCCGCCCAGCGAGTGGAGATTCGCTCTGAAGCGACCAGCGACTATTGCTTTCAGACCGCTCACGCACAGATCGGCTATGATCGTTTCGAGTCTGAACAAGAGGCGCGCCACAAATTTGAGAACCAAATCGCAGACTGGGCGCAAGAGGGGCTTCACATCGTCTTCGCGACCGCGGGCAAGAGCGAAGCCCAACGCATCCAAGAACTACTCACAGAAAATACGAAAACCGCAAAGCTTAGCTGCCAGTTCGTGCAAGGCACGATCTCAGGTGGCTTCATTTTCCGACCAAGCAACTCGTCGGCAAAGCTCCACCTCCCCTTTCAAACGAATGCAAGATCGGGATTCGTATGCATCACCGACACCGAGTATTTCGGACGACGCAGCCGTAAAGTCGACCGCAACGAAGCGCGCGCGCGCCCCACCATTTCTCAAGTGGATCAATTGCTCGACTTTACCGAGCTAGCAGACGGCGACCCACTGGTGCATTTGCAACACGGCGTTTGCCTCTTTCGCGGACTCACACAGCTAGAAATACAAGGTGGCTCCAAAGAGGTGATCTCCGTCGAGTTTGCGGAGCAAATGACGGTGCATGTGCCCCTGCAAGAATCGCACCTACTCACCCGCTACGTCGGCCTCACCAAGTCCAGCCCCAAGCTCGCCAAAGTGGGTGGCGCCGCCTGGGACAAGACTCGTGCCGCCGCTGAGTTGGCCACGCTGGACTACGCAGCAGAAATGCTGCAACTTCACGCCCGTCGCAGCCAAGCGGGCGGCTTTGCATTTCCACCCGATCACCCTTGGCAAAAAGACTTTGAAGCCGCCTTTCCGTTTAAAGAAACGCCCGACCAGCTCGCGGCGATCGAAGCCACCAAGCAAGACATGGAAAAAGAAGAAGCCATGGATCGCTTGATTTGCGGCGACGTGGGCTTTGGCAAGACAGAGGTCGCCATTCGCGCGGCCCTCAAAGCGGTGCTCGCGGGCAAACAAGTCGCCATGCTAGTGCCCACCACAGTGCTCTGCCAACAGCACTTTAACACCTTTTGCGAGCGCATGGCTCAATACCCGATCATTGTCGACATGATCAGCCGGTTTCGTAGCACGAAACAAAATAAAGAAAGCATCGCACACCTCGCAGCCGGTAAGGTCGATATCGTCATCGGCACCCATCGCTTGCTTAGCCAAGACGTTATCTTTCAAGATCTCGGCCTTTTAATCGTCGACGAGGAGCAACGCTTCGGTGTGAAACAAAAAGAGCGTATTAAGCAACTTCGCAGCAATGTGGACATCCTGACACTCAGTGCCACACCGATCCCGCGCACACTCTACCTCGCCATGGCAGGCGCACGGGCTATGAGTGTGATCGAGACCCCACCAGTGGACCGCCGCCCCATCGAAACCATTGTAAAAAGCTACGATGAAAAACTAATCAAATCCGCGATCCAAGCCGAGACCGATCGCGGTGGACAAGTATTTTACCTACACAACCGAGTCGACAGCATTCTAGGCGTCGCCGCTAAGATCGAAGCCATGCACCCCAAGCTCAAAGTCGCCGTGGGCCACGGACAGATGACTGAGGGCGCGCTGGAAAAAATCATGACGAAATTCGTAGCACACAAATTCGACGTGTTAGTCTGCACGACCATCATCGAATCCGGCATCGATATTCCCAATTGCAATACATTGATCATCGAAGGAGCCGACCGTTTCGGACTCGCGCAGCTGTATCAAATCCGCGGCCGAGTGGGCCGCTTTAAACGGCAAGCCTACGCCTACTTATTATTGCACCGTCACGCCGCGGTTGTGGAACAAGCGCAAAAGCGCTTAAACGCGCTCAAACAACACAACCAGTTAGGGGCCGGTTTTCGCATCGCCATGCGCGACTTGGAATTACGCGGGGCCGGCAACCTGCTCGGCTCACAGCAGAGCGGACACATCGCCGGTATCGGCTTTGAACTGTATTGCCAACTACTCAAACAGAGCGTGGCTCGTCTCAAAGGCGAGCCAGGAGCCGACCGCATACGAGCGGAAGTAAAACTCGACTTCATCACCCCCGGCGTGGGCGGCAGCCGTGCCCGCAGCACCAGCGGCTCCTTTAGCTTTGCCGCGATTAAGGACGCTGAGTATGGCAACCGCAAAGGCGAGCTAATTGAGGCCTCCTTGCCCAGCGAATACATCGCCGAGCCCCGCTTGCGCATCGACTTCTACCGCCGCCTGGCCTTAGCTGAAAAGCTAGAAGACGTGCTCAACATCGCCGAAGAGTTGGCCGATCGCTTTGGCAAGCGTCCCCTACCCACCGAAGCACTGATCGCCGTCAGCCAAGTGCGCATCCTCGCTGAGCTCGCCGGTGTGCGCCGCGTCGAGAGCGAAGGCGATCGCCTGATCTGCAAGCTCGCCATGCCGGGTAAATCGGGTGAATTCCTAAAGTCCGGCAGCCGTTTCCCGCGGCTCCAAACCAAAGACCCCATCAAGCGACTCAACGAAATCCAACGCTGGCTACGTAAGCACCCCAAGGCACCAGCTTAGGCCTCGTCTTTTTTCGGCTGGGTGCGCGGCAGCACCAAATTCAAAGCAATGCCACAGAGCGCACCGAGCCCGATCCCACTCAGTGAGACAAAGCCTAGGTCCAAGCTCATCCCACCAATCGCACTGACCAAAATCACGGAGCTTATGATGAGATTACGCGAATCGTTATAGTCGACCTTATGATCCGCAATGGTTTGAATGCCGATACTGGCGATAATTCCGAACAATAAGATCAACACACCTCCAATCACGGGCACAGGGATAGTCGCCAATAAACCGCCCAGCTTTGCGACAAATGCCAATAAAATGGCGAAGAGTGCCGCCCAAGTCATGATGGCTGGATTGAAGGCTTGCGTGATTTTAACCGCCCCGGTGACTTCGGAATAAGTCGTATTGGGTGGGCCGCCCATCGACGCCGCCAGGCAGGTGGCCACACCATCGCCCAAAAGTGTATTCTTTAGGCCTGGCTTTTCCAGATAGTTTTCCTTAGTCGCGCTGCTGATCGCGAGAATGTCGCCGAGGTGCTCGACCGCAGGTGCAATTGCAATCGGTAACATATACAGGATCGCTTCTAAATTAAACTCAGGCGCCGTAAATGCAGGCAGCGCAAATAAGGGCGCATTCGATACCGCCGCAAAATCCACCACTCCCAGCACAACCGAAAGCGTGTAACCGGCCACGATGCCGCACAGCACAGGCAGTAGCTTGAACATGCCCCGCCCTTTTAAGATCACCACGATCGTGACCATCAGTGAAAGTAAAGAAATCGACATCGCCTGCCGCAAAGGCACCAACTCAACGGCGCCATCCCCCGTCTTCCCCATCGCCATATTCACCGCAACTGGCGCGAGAATCAGACCGATGGTGATAATCACGGGGCCCACCACCACGGGCGGCAGAATATAGTGCAACCAGTCCGCACGTCGCAGTCGCACTAAGAAGCTAATTAAAACATAAAACAAACCCGCTGCGATCAGACCCGACAATGTACCCGGCAGCCCCCAGGTTTGCACACCATACATAATAGGTGCAATAAAGGCAAAAGACGATGCCAGGAAGATGGGCGGCACCTTCTTGCGATTGATACATTGAAAAGCGAGCGTTCCGATGCCTGCCGTAAACAAGGCCACGTTGGGGTCTAAGCCAGTCAGTATGGGCACTAGCACCAGCGCGCCAAAGGCCACAAAAAGAAACTGTAAGCCAATGATGCTATCTTTCAGGCGAAATTTATAGTCGGTTGCTGCCATGGGGCGGAATCATTTGTGCCACATGGCTGCGCGCGAGTTAAAAAAACCGAAACAAGTAACGAGAAGCACGTTTTGTCGCATGATTCGTGCTACTAATAGATCACACTCACATTTCAACTACTTCTAGGACATGCAGAAATAGCATTGGACTCGCTCCCCGATTTCGATGCTTTGCCTGTCCATGAAAACCCTACAGAGACTCATTCAAACATCCACACTAGTTAGCATGCTCACGCTTACGCCCAATTTGCAGGCGGAAGAGGCTCCCCTTCAGGAAGACTCTGGTAGCTGGGCACCGCAATGGATCCAGTGGCAAGACTTCAGCTTGAGCTACCTCTATGGCGGCAAATACCGCGTCGATGCGGAGGATCAGCAAACCGTCACCTTCGAGCATGTCAGTGCCTGGAGCTTTGGCGACAGCTTCACATTTATCGACTACCTCGATTATCTGGACACAGATGGCGAAGAGTCCGCCTTCTACGGGGAATTCTCCCCACGCTTCAGCTTCGGAAAAATCACAGATCGCGAATGGAGCCTTGGGCCAGTGCAGGACGTCTTAGTCGCCACCACTTATGAATTCGGCGAAGGCGACGTAGAGAGCTTGCTCTACGGCATCGGCATCGACCTCGATCTACCGGGCTTTGACTACTTCCACCTGAACCTCTATTACCGTGATCCGCAGAATAATGTTTCACGCGGCTGGCAATTGACACCTTGCTTCGGCTACACCCTCCCATTTGGCCAATCAGAATTCATTATCGACGGCTATATTGACTATGTGTTCGCATCCGAGAACTCCGGCTACGAAGAAAACTTACACATCAACCCACAGATAAAATACAACCTAGGCAAACTACTATGGGATGAGTCGCAACGCCTCTACGTAGGTGTTGAATACGATTACTGGAGCAACAAATACGGCTTAAAAGATCTCCCCTTCCGCACCGATCAAAGCGCGTGTAGCTTCTTGCTCAAATACCACTTCTAAACTTTACCGCGCCTCGCATTCATCACGAACTCGTCAACCATGCTAAAATTCTTTAAATTCGCAGAGCACAAGACCAACCTGAAAACGGAACTCATCGCAGGCTTCACCACCTTTGCCGCGATGTCCTACATACTCGTGGTCAACCCAATGCTGCTCGGCAATGCAGGCATGGACCCTCAAGCAGTGATGATGGCGACCGCCATCGCCGCAGCAGTGGGCTGCTTCTTGATGGCCTTCATGGCAAACTATCCGATCGCCCTCGCCCCCGGCATGGGGACCAATGCCTACTTCGCCTTTATCATCGTCTTAGGCATGGGCATCCCCTGGCAGGGCGCATTGAGCCTCACCTTTTGGAATGGCCTGATCTTCGTCGCGCTATCCGCTTCGGGGCTTCGCAAACAGATTATCAACGCGGTGCCGAAAGGGCTGCAAGTCGGGATCCAGGCTGGCATCGGCTTTTTCATCGCACTATTAGGTCTGAAAGCAGCGGGCCTGGTAGAAGCCAGCCCAGCCACCATTATCACTCATGGCGATTTCACAGACCCAATCGTACTGCTCGGCCTAGGCGGGCTTTTTGCCATTTGCGCCCTAACAGTTTGGCGCATTCCCGGGGCCATCATCATCAGCATGCTAGCCCTCGCCATCGGGGGTCTATTTGTGCTCAACCCTGCCAGCCCCGAAGGCAGCTCACAGATGTTAACCACGCTACCCGAGAACTTTTTTGCCCTCCCCTCCGGACTCGGCGAAACATTCTTACAACTCGATTGGTTCTACCCCTTCACCAACCTCGAATCACTGCAAGTACTCTTCGTCCTGCTGATTCTAGATCTATTTGACTCTGTCGGTACCATCATCGGGCTCTCCCGCCGCGCCAATCTCTTAGATGCAAACGATGAACTGCCACGTGCCAACCGCGCATTAAGCGCTGACGCCTTCGCCACCATCTGCGGCGCGATGCTCGGCACCTCCACCACCACCTCCTATGTAGAGTCCGCAGCCGGCATCGAAGCAGGTGGGCGCACAGGATTTACCAGTGTTGTGGTAGGAGTTTGCTTTTTGATCGCCCTCTTTTTCTACCCCCTAATCGCCGCCATTCCATCGCTGGCGACCGCGCCCGCACTCATATTCGTCGGCTTACTCATGGGTGAAGGGCTCAGACATGTGCCCTACGAAGAGTATACTGAACGCGTCACCGCGATCTTAACCGCGATCACCATCCCCCTATTTTTCAGCGTCACCCACGGCATCGCCATTGGCTTCCTGCTCTACATTTTCCTACGCGTCACCAGCGGCAAGGCCAAACAACTACATTGGATGACCTATGCCATCGGCGCGATCTTTTTGCTATTTTACATCATGGAGTGTTCACTCCACGATGCGCCAGACCAGAGCATCTCGATCAATGGCACAGTTTACAAATTTACAGGCATTCTCCCATTCACTAAAAATTTGAAGCGCAACAGCCGCCTCACCGTCGGTAGTTTCTTTTTGCGTGATATTCTGAAATAAGAAGCCGAGTGCCGTTTCCATTGGCGTCGCGATTACCAGACCGCAAGGTCCACGCAGACTTCGTTCGTCCGACATGATATAAAAGAACAGTCGTTCCATATCCTGCGAACTCATCTGAAGCTGCGCCAGACTCAGATCACAAATACAAGCAAAGTGGCTACGCAAGACAGGTTCGGCCCAAATAACATGCATATAGCGAACCATCGTATCAAAATCCAGTTCTCCACTGTATTCGACGACGACTAATTCCTCTGACTCACAAATCGCGTATTTAAGCATGCTACTATCAATAAGCTATGTTTCACATTAAATGCCTCCGTTCAGACGAACAGAAAGCAACGCCGCGAGTCATGAAGAGTGCGACGCGAGAATACAACCTCACAAATCAGCGCGACGGGGAAAGGGGGCAGCAATGAAGAGGCGGCTCAACTGATTGACAAAGAACTCGGCTTAAACCTATGGAGCGTCCGCACACACGTCGCACAAGTCCATCACCGGCATCAGAGCCAAAGCTACCTAGCATACATTCGCGACGACTGAACGAATACACCCTGTATCGAATTGCGGAGAGCATCGAGTTATGTGGCATCGAAGGACCATCGCGCCTCGCTCAGAGAGGGATGCTTCATGTTGGAGATTGCTTCGTCGCAGCGCACCAGAACACCTTTAAGGTCGAAAAGGTCTGGGTTCTGGCAGACGCGCACACACTCGGGAGCACAGCACGCCGCAACGACGGCGACACCATCAGCAGAAGCAAATCAGTCAATCCGAAGTCATGGCTCAAGACTCCCAACGGCCTCGGCAACATTTCCCCCAAGCAACAAAGCCTCTATATCGTCGAAGGCGAAAAGGACACTGCCGCGATTATGCACGGGGTGGATTTAGCAGCAGGAAAGACCGCAACGGAGGTTCATTCGATGCTACGCGAGTCCTTAGAGTTCACGACCTACAAGCATTCACCAGTCACTAGGATCTTAACTTCCGCTCTATATAATAGTACGAAAGTGTTCCACCCCTACTAAAGTGTTCCCAGCACCAACCTCCTGATTCACGATCAGCAGGGGATCAAAGACACCGCCCCCGCCCCCGCCCCCCGAGGATCAATTTCATCACTCACGAAAGGAAAAAGCACAATTAGACATAATGTCGACACCAGAACAACGTGCAGCGCGGCACAAAAGAATCGGCTGAACACTCGATAGAACGTTTGCATCCGTGAACCGAAACCGCCTATACCTGTTCACACATGATTACAGGCGAACTTAAATCCAAAGTAGACAGAATCTGGGACACGATGTGGTCCGGTGGCATCTCCAACCCGCTCTCCGTCATAGAGCAACTCACTTACCTGCTCTTCATCAAGCGGCTCGACGAATTGCACATGCTCAAAGAGAGCAAGGCCAACCGCTTAAAGCAGCCCATCGAGGAGCCGATCTTCACTGGCGAGCAAGACAATCTGCGCTGGTCGCGCTTTAAGGACTTCGCGCCAGAGGACATGTTCAAGACCGTGCGCGACGATGTGTTCAAGTTCATGAAGGAACTCGGCAAATCGGATCAAGGCGACGGCGAGGCCGATAGCACCTACACCCAGCACATGAAGGACGCCACTTTCATGATGCCCTCCCCCCGTGTGCTGGCCTCGGTGGTGGATCAACTCGACAGTATCGACATGGCCGACCGCGACACCAAGGGCGACCTCTACGAATACATGCTGGGCAAGATCGCCTCTGCGGGGCAAAACGGCCAATTCCGCACGCCCCGCCACATCATCAAATTGATGGTGGATATGATGGCTCCCACCCCGAAGGACACCATTTGCGATCCAGCATGTGGCACGGCAGGCTTCCTCATCGCCGCCTCGGAATATCTGACCGACCACCACGGCGACGCGATTTATAAAGACGCCACCAGTCGCAAGCGTTTCAACGAGGGCACCTTTCACGGCTACGACTTTGACAGCACCATGCTGCGCATCGGTTCGATGAACATGCTGGTCCACGGCGTTGAGAATCCTGACATTCGCTACAAGGACTCACTGGAAGAAGCCCACGCGGGCGACGCCGAAGCCTACTCCCTGATTCTAGCCAATCCACCCTTCGCAGGCAGTCTCGACTACGAGAGCACCGCCAAGGACCTACTGCAAATCGTCAAAACCAAGAAGACCGAGCTACTATTCCTCGCCCTCTTCCTGCGCCTGCTCACCACAGGCGGACGCGCAGCGGTGATCGTGCCCGACGGCGTGCTCTTCGGCTCTTCCAAGGCACACAAGGAATTGCGCAAAATCCTGGTCGAAAAACAAAAGCTCGACGGCATTATTTCGATGCCGAGCGGCGTCTTCAAACCCTACGCGGGCGTCTCCACCGCCATCCTGTTCTTTACCAAGACCAACTCCGGCGGCACCGACAATGTCTGGTTCTACGACATGCAAGCCGACGGCTACACGCTCGACGACAAGCGGACACCTGCGGTGAATGAGGAATTACGAATTAAGAATGAGGAGTTCCAAGCCAAGAACGACGGCGCAAACCTCCCCGAATACATCGAGAAGGACAACCTGCCCGATATTCTCCAGCGCTGGCAATCCCTTCAAACTTCACCCCTCAAACTTCAAACTTCGAGCGAAGCGACCCGCAAGCGAACGGAGCGCAGCTTCCTAGTCCCCAAGGCCGAAATCGCCGCCAACGACTACGACCTCTCGATCAATCGCTACAAGGAAGTGGAATACGAAGCGGTCGAATATGCCGCCCCCAAAGAGATCCTCGCCACCATCGCCCAACTCGACGCCGAGATTGAAGCAGGCCGCAAGGAATTGGAGGGAATGCTGTAATGCAGCTACTACAAATAAAAGACTTTTGTAGAACTGGCAGCGGAGGAACTCCCAGTCGATCAAAGCAGCAGGAGTATTACGTCAACGGCACAATCCCTTGGGTCAAATCAGGTGAGTTAGCTCGAAGTATTGTAGACACCGCAAGCGAATACATAACAGAAGCTGGCCTTAAAGGATCATCGGCCAAGTTACTCCAACCCGGTGCAATCTTAATTGCAATGTATGGCGCAACAGTTGGCCAAGTTTCAAAGCTCGGAATCACAGCGGCTACAAATCAAGCGATCTGCAATATTTATCCCGATACAAATATTTGCGACCTCGATTATCTTTACTGGGTGCTCAAGTCAGCGAAGGATCATTTACTCTCTCAAAGAGTCGGCGGAGGCCAACCGAATATTAGCCAAACAATCATCAAATCCCTCAAAATCCCGCTCCCCCCGTTATCGGAGCAAAAGCGGATCGCGGGCATCTTGGATGCGGCGGACAGCTTGCGGGCGAAGCGCCGCGAGGCCCTCGCCCAGCTCGACACCCTCCTCCAATCCACCTTCCTCGACCTCTTCGGCGACCCCGTCACCAACCCAAAGGGCTGGGAGCAGCAAGAACTGTCTTCGTTGATTGAAGGCGATGACAAAATCAACTATGGAGTCGTTCAACCCGGCGACGATGATCCGACCGGTAAACCGCTGATTCGCGTTGGTGATTTTGTATCAGGAGAACTTAATACAACTAAAGTAAAATGTATATCGCCTGAAATTGAGAAAAAATATAGCCGCTCGCGCCTCAATGGTCGTGAACTTCTTGTTAGTTGCGTCGGTTCGGTCGGAACCATTTGTCGTGTCCCGAAATCTGCGAAAGGCTATAATATTGCGAGGGCAGTAGCACGCATTCCCCTCAAGGAGGAAATTAGCCGAGAATTTATGATGCACTGCTTACGAGCACCAAGTGTTCAACGTTATTTCTTAAAAGAAACACGAACAGTTAGCCAACCCACGCTAAATATTGCGTTAATAAAAACTGCCCCTGTATTCTTTCCTCCCCACGAACTCCAACAACACTTCGCGGCCATCGTCGAAAAAGTGGAAGCCCAGAAGGCACGCATGCGCCGCCAACTCGATGAACTCGACACCCTCTACGCCGCCCTCCAACAACGAGCCTTCAACGGGAAACTTTAGTATGAAAGGCACATTTTTAGCTATTTGGGATGAATTATGGGCTTCGCTTTGGTACCCAGTTCAAGACTTGGAATTTGAATTTACAGATCCAGAGTGCGCCTTTGGTGAAGACTTCGAGGTATCCGAAGATCTCATGCCTGATCTATACAGGGCGGTTTATAATGCGTTCAAAGACGAACTCAAATTCGTCACATACGACACGGAGACAGACACGATCCTTACTCGTCCAATCGAGTTGGCGACGATTGTCAGCGATCCAGCACGCGCAGTTGATGAATTCAAATCCATCAATGCCGACTACTTTGCCTCAGAAGCAGCACTCGTAGGCTTCATGCAAGAAGCCTACGCAGTCTTTGAGGAATATGATGAGATCCTAGCCATACGTTACTCATCTCTACTGCGCACCATAATACAAAGATACAGCCTCCGATACGAACTAAGATCCTCTTGCGAATTATGCCCGACACTGCCGGGAATCTTTACCTCTCTTATTAGCTCCTTAAAGCAAACTACTGCGAACGATCCACACTTAGACGAATTAATGACTGACTTTGAGGAATCAGTTTCAGACCTGAACAGCGATAGCAGCGCCAGAAAGATCAAAACGTGCATGGTGAAGCAAATTAACTTACTGGAAGCACTAGCCACTCTTCACTCAGATACGAACAATAATACTATCGGCTCAATATGTAACGACCTGAGCACTTGGCCGCATAACAGCTTGAAGGACGCCATGAAAAAACTATACAACTTCACCTGTAACTATCCGGGCATTCGCCACGCAGGAACTCCTAGTAATGCTATACGCCCGGTTGACATGCGTGACATGCTTGGCGTTACAATTCTACTCGTTGGCTTCTTACCGTATCTCACAGATAGGATAGACTTGGATGCCACGTATCGTGGATCTTGATAATCGTCACCTAGCCAAGCTGGCCTTTTCCCTCGCCTATTAACAAACCACCTTCACCGAAGAATTGTATGCCATGGATGACAAAATTCGAGAGTTGATTATTAAGCCACTATCGCAGGGGCGCTTGAAACTGATCATTCCCAATTTTGAAATCATAGCCAATGGAAAGACAATCAAAGCGCCCGCCGAACTGACAGCCAAAGGAAGCAATTTCACTTTTCAAGTATTTGATAACTATTTCTCCCACGGAGCCGTGGACAAAATATTCGGACTTGGAGAACGAACAAGCGGTGCTTTGATTCTAACGAAAGATAATGTGGTTTCTGTCAGAGGCTATCTGAATGGGAGCACTTATTTTGAGTGTGATGATGTGACTCCCGCAAACTTCGGACAGACAACCACTCCTGGCATCAACTCCATCAAATTGTCGTCACGGACACTTCAATTACCGGCACCTAACTATATCGAACCATCGGAAGACAAAGAGTCGTTTGAGTTTCACGCGCACGCCATCTTCCACGGCCCGAAACTACAAGTGCCGAACTCGGGGACTAAAACCACTAAAAGGAATGATTTCCTAAACGAACTCTATTCTTCATCCATGGACACACAAACCTTCGAGGGTGACACATGGGAGGCTGCGATCATCGAACAAAAAGGTGAATTGCACTTACACGCCAGATCCAAGGACAAGAGCATCAATAGCCCAGAACATTCGGAAGCTTTCTTTCAGAATGTGATGAACGCCGTCGGTTTCACGAATGGGTTCAAGCCTTGGCCGCTCTACTACTATTTCTGGAATGCTCAAACGGGAGGCACGCGCTGGATACGATCTCACTTAAAACTAAAGCAATCGAATTTCAGACCCCAAAATAAGCGACTATGGCTCAACGTCATAAACGAAAAAGACTCTCCCTTATATAACCTGACTCCTAGAGTCGCCGAAGGATTGGCTCTGCTACCTGAGAAGAGCCGTAAGCGTTTAATGTTCCTCCTCTGGAATGTGAATGAAATCAGCACAGGACAACTCCCCGACTCGACGCAAATGCTAATGCTGTGCTCCGCTCTGGATGGCCTCATGCGAATCGCGGCCGAAATGGAAGACGATGGTGGAACCGACAAGGTATGGAAAACTGCCAGCAAGAAACTCGGCTTCGATTGGAATGGCTGGATTCAGGAAATCTACAACCTACGACCTGAACACCGCAACGAACTCGCCCATGGTCGCCTATGGCACATGCAGGAAGTGGAGAGCACCGCGTATTTCAACGACTACCCCAAACTGGGAAATGCCTTTTCAATCATCTTCGCGAAACTCTGCGGTTACGAAGGACCGATCAGCGACGAGAATTATCAAGCCATCGAGATGAAAGACCTAATGAAAAGCAGAGGCATCAACAAAGAGTAAACGCGCCATCAACGGGGAATTGTAGCTTGCGCAATCGCGTGCTCGAATATTCACTAAAAGCATGGCACTTCAGCGACAGTCGAATTTGGAGGAAGCGAAGGAATGGATGAAACGTCTCGATCAAGAGTTTGTCGCTAACGCTGCCTTGCGCCATCTAGATGGTAATATCGAGATTGAACCCTTCTTTCGTGATCTACTCAACGCGCTCTTTGGCTGGTCGCTGAAAAATTCGAACTGGACGGAACAGATCAATCAAGACTCTTTTGATCTCGACGATTCTGTCAGTCGGATCGCAGTGCAAGTCACCAGCACGATGACTCCGAAGAAGATCCGTGACACCTTTAAGACCTTTCTGCCCAAACATCGTGCCGATTACGACCGCGTGATCTTCATCTATCCCTTTTTAAGTAAAAAAGGCAGTGGTGGTGATTTAACTTCGACTCTGGAAGGCTTTGATTTCGAACCCAAGCGAGACCGCTTAGACTTAAACAATCTACTGCAAAAGCTGCAGGATTTGGAAATCGGCCAACAAGCGAACGCGCTCACTCTATTGCGCCAAGAGCTGAAGCCACTCGGTGCCGCGCTACGCATGGGCGTGGATCAAAATGTCGAAGCAATCATCCACATCATCGAGCACATTTCATCGGGCGTGCCGACTCGCAAGCCGGAAATGGGACCGAATGCTCAGAAGAAATTGAAACGTTTCGCCGAGCACGCGGCCTACCTGAAGCGACAATTTACACTGCACGTCGATTGCTTTCAAGCGGTCGCAGCAGCCCGCGACGCGGTGGGTGCCGATCCGGTGCGCTCCGTGCGTTGCGCGGCCTGGCTCAAGGAGCGCAGTCTCGCGTTTCTCGATCAACACAATGGGGATGCGCGCGCCGCTTTCGATGGCTTGGTCGACTATTTTCAAGAGAAACTGCATACAGCTGGTTGTGATTGCGATCAGCCCGTAGTGCGGTATTTTCTGGCCGATGAATTTGGTCGCTGTAATGTCTTCCCAAATCCCGAATAGAATTTAACCGTATGCACTCACTTGTTTCCAAAGACGAAGCCCTGAAAACCTCCATGGTGCATGTGGGCTACTTGATTCTCAAAAAATTAGAGAAATCGAGTGATGCGCGCTTATCTTTGACAGAAGTGGCCGCTCACCTGGCAAAGTATGGCATCAACCAATCTCGCCCGATGATGTTTGCGCTCATCTTTCTGCACACCGCAGGCGTCATCGATTTCACGGCTCCCTACATTTACAAAGTGACCGAATGAAGCTACGACTCCAGCGACTGTATTCAGAGCCTCAATTCTTTGAACCGATAGCGTTCCAATCAGGCATCAATTTGATTTTGGGCGAAAAATCAGAGACTGCCCAAACACAGGCGAAGAAAGTGAACGGTGTCGGTAAAAGTATGAGCGTGGAATTCATCCATTTCGCGCTCTTACGTGATTTCAAAGACACCCGAGTATCTAAAATACCGACCGAGAAGTGTCCCGACGATCTTACAATTATTTTGGACCTATCGATCGGCAAGGACTCACTGCAAATCAGACGTTCGCTGCAACACCCCGAACAGCCTACCATTATTCGTAATGGCCAATCCGTGACCTTTGCAACGCTGGCAGAAGCAACGCGCTTCCTCGGCGATTTACTATTTGTAGGCGAAAAAAGCGGGTTCTCCAGCTTCCGAAGTTTGATCAGTCTCTTAATGCGAGATGAGGAATCTGAATTCTCAGACATCCTCCGAACGATGCCGGTGAAAAAGAATGCCCCCCCCGACCGACTCCCGCACCTCTACCTACTGGGCCTTGACGTGGTGCACTATCGCGGACTCTTGCAAACGATCAAAGAAATCGACCGGCAAACGAAGCTAGTATCCAAAATAAAATCTGATCTAACCCGCGGCAATGAGATCAACCTGAAAGACATTCCGGCGGAACTGAACGCAGAGAAAACACAGGTGGCTCGTATCGAAGCAGGCCTTGCCGACCTTCGTGCGGAACCCGCATTTACGGAAGTCGAAAAAGATCTCAATGAAATCGAAGCGAAGCTCGGAGCATTACGTGCGACCCGCAAAGGTGTGAACTTTAAAATCGACCAAATTCGCGCGCTCCCACAGCCCGAAGCAATCGATGAGGTGGACCTCGAAATCGTTTTTGAAAGGGCACGTGCAGGACTCGGCAAACTTGTGCAAAAATCACTCGAACAAGCCCGAGCATTTAAAGAGGAAATCGAATCCTTTCAGCGCTCTCTACTGAATGATGAACTCACAATCTTGGAACGGCAACAGCGTGAACTGAACCTCAAGATTCGAAGTCTATCGCAACAACATTCGGAAATCGTGAGCCGGATCGACCGCAAGGGCACTCTAAGAGAACTCAGTTCCGGCTTAAAGATGGCAGTGCATCAACAGCAGAACTACCACCGCAGGGCAGCGCTTTTTCAAGAATACAAAGACGCAGATCAACAAAAAGAAGACCTACAGGGCGAACGCCGACAAGCGATCGATCACCTACGTAAAGAGCTCAGTGAGAATGCCGCAGTTGAGGAAACGATGAACAACCAAGTCGCCGCAATACACGACCGTATCATGGGGAATAGCGACGCATCGTTTACACTGACTGTGAACACGAAGACCACTGTCAAACAGCCCTTAAACCTTGACCTTCGAATCCTCGATGATGGCAGCCACAGTATTGATCGCACAAAAGTGTTTATCTATGACTGTGCGCTGATGTTCGCCGAATGCACACAGGGGCGTCATCCTGGATTTTTGCTGCATGATAATATCTTCGATGTCGATCAAGATACCTTGGTTCAGTGCTTAAATTACTTGCAGGAACAAGACGACTCGGGAGAAGACTTTCAATATATCCTCACACTGAACCGAGAGAAAATAGAAGTCGAAGAGCGGGCAAAACTCATTCAACTCGATGTGCAAGATCACTGTCGCGCAAGTTTCACCAAAGCAAATCCGTTTCTAGGGTTCCGTTATCAGGAAACTAGGAAAGCTTCGCATTAACTCATTATGATTAACACGATAAAAATCCAGAGCCATGCCGAACATGCAGCCGCGATTGAAAAATTGAGCGTATGGATGAGTCGAGACGAGACGATTGCTCGTCCAGAAGACGAGGAAATGGTGAAACTCGCTAAAGTGATCGAGCAATACGAAGCAATTCATTTCCCTATTGCGAAGCCATATAGCAACTCGACAGCTGACACACCCCGAAATAGCCACCTAGACGCACTCGCCGACAAGGTGAACGCCGCAGGATTGGATAGTGCCAACTACACGGGTTGAGCGCGTTGGCTGTCGCGATTCGCAGAATTGATAGTCGATCGGCTCGGCTAGATACCAAATAAGTGAAATGCCACAATGCGAGGAGGAAGACTGTAATCGCAAGAGCGAAGAATTCATTTAACCGAGCGTTTGATGGAGTCCCCAGACGTTTACCTAAGCCTACGGTTAGAACCGGCAGAAAAGCTCTCGGCATTCAGCATTGACGCACCTTCAAAAAAAACAAACGCTTGAAGGCGATGCTACCCCCTCTAACAGAACAACAGATCGAGTCAGCCTGCCGCGAGTTCTCCGTCCGGCAACTCTATGCTTTTGGTTCAATCGCGACGGGAAAAGCAACACCACAAAGTGATGTAGACCTACTTGTCGAGTTCGAGCGAGATGGATTTGAAGGCGCATTTGAGCAATTCATGGGCTTCAAGGAGCGTATGGAAATCATACTGAATCGCCCAGTCGATTTGGTCACTGCAAAGCGCTTCCGCAATCCCTACTTCCAGCAAGCAGTCGAAGAGGAAAAGAAACTGATTTATGCCGCATAACTCTAATGAGTAACTTCGCATTCCTCCCCACCGAATTCCGCACATTAGCCGAAGCCGCCCAGACGGCGGAGTCACATGTCTTCAGCGATGCCCGGGGAGCCTGCTTCCATGCGAGGTTTGCGCTGGAGGCCGCAGTGCACTGGCTCTATCGACACGACCAAGAGCTTGAAATGCCCTACGATCAAAGCTTGGGCGCTCTGCTCCATGCTCCCAGCTTTCAGCAACGGGTGCCCGAGGCGATCTTCCAAAAGGCACGCACCATTCAAAAGGTAGGCAATCAGGCGGTGCACAGCCAGAAGCCGATCCGTCAGTTCGATGCGCTGCAACTGGTCAAAGAACTGCAACATGTGCTCTACTGGTTGGCACGCACCTACACGCGCCCGGGAGCGGCCCCCATGGGCACGGTCGAGTGGGATGGCAAGAAAGTGCCACAACCCGAGATTACGCCCGCCCCCGTCGCACAACCCGAACTGGAACGACTCGAAAAGGAGCTAGAGGCCAGCAAGCGCAAAGAACTTGAGCGCCAACAGGAGCTGGACGCACTGGATGACGATTTCAAGATACTGAAACAGCAGTTGGCCGAAGCCCGCGCAGCGAAAGAGGCGATCCCCGACACCCACGATTATTCGGAGACCGAGACACGCAGCTATTTGATCGACGTGGATCTACAACGGGCAGGTTGGCCGCTCGATCAAAAGCGTGATCGCGAATACGAAGTCACCGGGATGCCGAACAATAAAGGCGTCGGCTACGTGGACTACGTGCTCTGGGGCGATGATGGTAAACCGCTGGCAGTGGTCGAAGCCAAGCGCACCACCGTCGATCCGAAAGTCGGCCAGCAGCAAGCCAAGCTTTACGCGGACTGCCTTGAAGCGATGCATGGCCAGCGCCCGATCATCTTTTACACCAACGGCTATGAAACGTGGATCTGGGACAATGTAACGTATCCACCCCGCCGAGTCGCGGGCTTTTATAAGAAGGACGAACTCACGCGCCTCATCCTTCGCCGAAGCACCGCGAAGTCGCTTGATGCCATTGCAATCAACACAGACATCGCAGGTCGCTACTATCAGACACGCGTCATCGGCAGCATCTGCACGAATTTCACAGAGCGACAACGCAAAGGCTTACTGGTCATGGCAACCGGCACAGGCAAGACCCGCACCGCCATCGCACTGGTCGATGTGTTACAGCGGGCGAACTGGGCGAAGCGTGTGCTCTTCCTCGCTGACAGAGTCTCCCTGGTCAATCAAGCTGCGAATGCGTTCAAAAAGCACCTCCCCGATTCCAGTCCGGTCAACCTCGTCACTGAAAAGGACACCGAGGGACGCGTCTATGTAAGCACCTACCCTACGATGATGGGGCTAATCAACGAGACAAAGGGCGGCGCCGCCCGCTTCGGCGTCGGACACTTCGATCTGATCATCATTGATGAAGCGCACCGCTCCGTTTACCAAAAGTATAGTGAAATCTTCCGCTACTTCGACTCCCTGCTGGTTGGCCTCACCGCCACGCCACGCGAGCAAGTAGATCGCAACACCTACGACCTCTTCGATTTAGAACCCGGCGTGCCCACCGATGCGTATGAGTTGGAAAAGGCGGTGCATGATGAATTCTTAGTGCCGCCGAAGGTAGAGCAAGTGGACTTGAAATTCCCCCGTGACGGCATCGACTACGACGACCTCAGCGAAGCTGAAAAAGAGGAATGGGAAAGTATCGACTGGGGCGACGACCAAGACGGCGACAGAATCCCGAGCAAGGTGAATGCAGCGGCGATCAATAACTGGCTCTTTAATAAGCCTACCGTCGATCATGTGTTGAAGCACCTGATGCAACACGGCCATAAGGTCGAAGGTGGCGACCGCTTAGGCAAGACGATCATCTTCGCCCGCAACCACGACCATGCGGTATTCATCGAAGAGCGATTCAATAAGCACTACCCGAAGTATGCGGGTAATTTTGCGCGGATCATCGACAACTATGCCAAGTATCCGCAAAGCCTACTGGACGAC
>PBYS01000030.1 GCA_002729725.1 Puniceicoccaceae bacterium | reverse complement strand
TGCGGGTTCGCACGGCGAATCCCGGTCTGGTCTGCTTGTGAGCGCTGCACTTGAGTATATCAGCAGCCACACGAAGACTGCATGAGTTCCATTATTACGCTGATTGACAAGCCGCGGCAGAGGCGTAACTGAGGAGCGCTTGAATACGCAAGTTACATTATTTTTAGTCACTCTAGCAGGTTGGATGAACCGAAAGCAGCAGTCAGTTATTGAGTATCTGCTGGAGGAGAACCGGGTGATGAAGCAGCAACTGAATGCCTCCGGAAAAAAGCTTCGTTTAAGCAATGTGCAGCGCCGTAGTTTGGCGAAGAAGGCTAAGGCGCTGGGTTGGGCAACTTTACAGACCTATGCTAGCTTAGTGTCGCCAGCAACGCTGATGGCTTGGCACAGAAAATATATTGCCCTCAAGTATACTGGTAAGCGTGAGATCAATACAGAACGCCAGCAGGAGATGGAAGTGATTCGTGGACTATGTATTAAGTTCGCGGAGGAAAATCCAGACTGGGGTTACAATCGTATTCAAGGAGCTCTCTCAAATGTTGGTTACGAGGTGAGTGATACGACGGTCGGCAATATCCTTAGAGCCAATGGAATCATTCCCGCACCCGAGCGTGGTCGTAAATCCAATTGGAAGCAGTTCGTGCGTTCGCACATGGATGTTATGGCAGTGGCCGATTTTCTGAATGTCGAAGTCTGGACAAAGCGTGGCTTAGTTCGCTTTCATGTATTATTTGTAATGTCTTTAGCTAAGCGCAAAGTTGAGATCGCTCATATCGGATGCCAAGTGAATGGTGGAGTTATGGAGCAAGTCGCACGCAATCTAACCGATGCTGAAGACGGGTTCCTTCGTGACATGAAATATTTTGTTTGTGACCACGATGTGCTGTTCACCAAAGAATTCCGAAGTATACTTGAGGGCTCAGGAGTAGAAGTCATCCGGACACGGGTAGGGTGTCCGCAACAGAATGGGTATGCCGAGCGCTTCGTGAAATCAATCAAGACAGAGTGCCTCGATCATTATATCTTTCTAGGCGAAAAACCACTACGTCGAGCAGTTGAGCAATACGTGAAGCACTACTGCGATGTTTCATACTGCAACATCAGGGCATGTGCCTGATATATCTATGTTTAGCTGTGGTTGTTTAGGTTCAGCACCCCTGGTTTGGTGCTGTTTGATTCGTTCTACCCACTCTTTTGTCTGGGTATTTTCAAGATCTTTCTGATTGAAGATCCATGGGCCATCGGGAAGCGGGTGGCTGTAAGTGATTTTGTGTTGTTCAGCGTAGGCTCTCAAACTGGTGGTGCTGACTCCGATATGTTTGGATGCGTCTGTGAGTGTCATCACGCCTTCGTCATTCCTGCGCTTTTCAGAGTATTTCTTTATCCCGCGTTTGTTTCTTAGGGAGGTTACCCGTTCGCCTGTCCAGCGATTGCCTTTGCCTGTTCTTAGGCCGTTTTTGTTTAGGCATCCTGCGATCAGTTCGTCGGGTAGGATGCGGCTTAAGCTTTGTACTGCGTCCACGACAGAGGCATCCGTGTGCAAACTGTTCTGTCCGCGTTTACGTTTGCGAACTTGTGCTTTGCTGTGAAGGCCACCTTTCCAGTGTATCAACAAATCAATTGAACCGGCGCTATCGTCTACGTCGACAATGATTTCTTCAATAAGGGTTCTGGCTATGCGTTTTTTTATTCGGACATCTGTGCGCAGATCATTCCAAACCAAGTTCAGGTTGGCGGCCAACTTTTGGAATGAATCAGCGTCGAAGCTTGTATGATCGGTGTTCTTTTGGACTTCTTCGTCCATTCTGCGTTGGAGTGATCTGACTTCACTCAAGGCACGGTTCCAGCGACTTTCAAGCTCTGCAGCGACTAGTCTGTTCTCTGGGTCGGCCAAATTAAACTGCTTTTCGCAGCGACTAGCTTGGTAGCGAGCCGCTTCCAAGTCCATCTCCAGTGCCTTCAGTAATTCGTTCTTACCCTGTCGATGGGATTCGTAAGCGCGTTGCGCGATTTGCGCCCGCGCAGGTCGTAGTAACTGCACGATTTCTTCTCCGATTCTTGAGTCTACATTGTCACCTCCGAAGCTCAAACAACGCGGTTGCCCATTGTCCAGTTGTCCCCGGCAACAGCAGTAGCGTAATACATTTTTGGCTCTGCCGGTATAAATGACGGTCAGTTTGCGCCCACAGCGTTTGCATCGTAGCAGTCCGGCAAGCAAGGACGGCCCCCGCTTGGCGGCACCATGGCTATCGCTTTGGAACCGGTTGGAGTTGTGTGCCATCATTTCCTGGATACGCTCATATTCTTTCCAAGTGATATAGCCTTCGTGGTGGTCGACAAGTAGAACTTCCCAGTCCTCGCGCTGTTTCATCCTACGTCGTTTTTTGGGGGCGCATTCTCCGACAGTGACGGTTTCTCCTGTGCGTCCGTAGACATAGGCTCCCGCATAGATTGGATGGGTCAGGATGCGGTGCAGCAGGCAATAGCGGGGGCGCTTCCATAGTATCCTTTCTTCCGGTGCGTTCTCTCTGGTGGGCAACTGGAGGTCGTGCTCAAGGAACCATAGAAGCGCCTGCCGTGCCGAACCCAGTTGGAAGAACTTCTTGAAAACGAGGGCGATGGCTTCTCTGACCCGCTTGTCAGGGTCGAGCACATATCCACTTTTCGGGTCGCGTTCATAGCCTACGGGCGGTCGCAATATCAACTCGCCGCGTTTGGCCTTTTGCTTCCTCGCCTCAACCGACCGCATGCGTAACAAATCCAATTCATATTCGCTTAGGCTCCCTTTTAACCCAAGCAGCAGGCGGTCGTTCCCATCTTTTGAATCGTAGATGGCTTCATGATCGATCAACAAAGTCTGTACCCAGCGGCAAACATCAACGAGCTTTTGCCAGTCCTGACTGTTGCGGGCGAATCTGGAAAGTTCGCGGGCGGCGACCGCGCCGACTTTCCCCAAGGAAACCTCGGCCACCAATCTGTCGAATCCTGAGCGGGTGACGGCGCCGGAAGCCGTACATCCCAAATCTTCATCGATGACCTCAATGTCATTCCAGCCAAGTTGCTCCAGTCGCTTGCGCATCGCATATTGCAACCGTCGACTCTCGACGTGGTTCTCTACCTGGTATGCCGAGGATTGACGCACATAAACGATGGCCTTGCGCTGCAAGTGGGTGGGCTTGATTTTATCGCTCATTGGCAACCTCCTTTCCCCGTGTGCCGGTTATACTCTCGGTTAACATTCGAGCCGCCAGTTCGAGGACTGCTAGTTGGATGTTCTCCGGAGTCCGGTGCCATTGGTTCGTGTCTATGGGCGATTCGAACAGCCCGAGCTGTCGTGATGCGTTTAGCTGCTTTCGATTGTCTATTGGTGGGTTTGTTGTGTTCATCGACAGCAGCCTGAACATCAGTGGGGCTTGCTTGCGATAGATGGATGCTCAAAAAATCCGACAAGGCGGTCAGGGATTCGATATTGACGTAAGCAGACTCCGTTAGCATAACAGAATCGCAATAGGCCTTGTCGAACATCCAGCATGGCAGATCAAATCCATCTTTGGACTGGTCGATATCGACAGGTCGGCAGCGAACAATGCGAACGGCAAAGCGTTCAAAGGTTCGAGTTACCAGAACCTCTTTCTGGTAAAGTGGATGCCAACGATATTCGATGCGTCGGATCTCGTGTTTGAGGGTAGTGTGTGGTGTGCTTGTATCATCATGAAAGAAATCATCAGGGATTAGACAACTTGATCCCGTTCCCTAAATCTGCTGGAAAGCCCGATAAACACTCAACTATTCGTAAAAGTGAACGGTTGGGAGGGCTCCTGAATTACTATCATCGCACGGATAAAAAGAAATAAAAATAGAAACCCATCGGACGCTGAAAGGAACCGTCAATTGGTTCACGTAAATTAACGGTTAAAATAGAAATCCGTCGGACGTTCAGCACTGGCCTGGGGCGCATGGCTGTCCTTGGGTGGGGAAATTTGTTGGCTAGTTTGTGTGTTGTTGGGATGGGGCAAATGGTAAAATTGGAATTTCGATAATTCAGCATTGCTGATCTTTAAGGGCGAATTCTTTCTGCGCCATTGGGTGTTTCGTATCAAAATCATCTGATTGTTATAGGTTTACGTAGGAAGTGTGGGTCTGTCTGTTTGCGTGAATGCAGCATTGGTGAATAAAAGGAAAAAAAAATTTTTTTTATTATTGACTGGGGTGAGTTGGGCGCGCTAATTTTCCGAACATGAGCACTTGCTTTAACTTACCCTGTCGGGGCGCGATTGTGCGCTCTTCTTCTCGTATGATCATGAGCCGCGGATTCTTTGCGCTGGCTGCGGCGGCTACATTGCTGGCTCCTGTAGCCGCGTCGGCCGCTACTGCGGCTTACTGGCGGTTCGAAGATGGCGCGATTTTGACGGATAGCGCAGGGAGCAATGATCTCTCGGCAAACGGCACGTCGCCGGGTGCATACGTCCTTCCGGAATCTGGTGCTGGTAGCGCGTTTCCGGATCCCATTCTAGGGGGCGCGAATGGACAGGCGGCGGATTTTAGTGGCAATAATGGCTTTTATGCGACCGATGCGTTTAATTTTGGTTCGGCAATGACGGTTGAGGGCTTTTTTAATGCAGATACGGTCGGTGGATATCTCTTGTCTCAGTGGAACTCGACGGGCGGTAACGCTGGGGCTAGCTGGGGGCTCGGTTTACAAAACGGGACGTTTCGCGTTGCGATTGCGGGTGCTTCTACTGTGGCCGCAAACGTGACACTTGAGGAAACGATTGTGGCGAATAAAGATTACTATTTTGCGATGACCTTTGATGCAGGTGTTGTTACGGTGTATCTTCAAAATTTAACAGACGACACGGCAATGGTTCATGGGGTTCGGGATGTATCGTCGTCGATCACGCAGCTGGTGAATTCACCCCATCAGCTTACGATTGCTGGTTTGACTGGAGATAACGGGGCGAGTATGAAAGCGGGTTTTGATGGGTTGCTGGATGAAATTCGCCTATCCGATACCGTTCTTTCGGTGGATCAGTTTCTTGTGAGCGTTCCGGAGCCCTCCTCGTCGGCATTGTTGCTTGGCGCGGGCTGCCTGATGTTTCTTGCGGGTAGTCGCCGTCGCCGATAGGCTGAAGTGCTAGTTTTTTACTGAGCCGCAAGGCGCGTATTACGCGACTTGCGGCTCTTTTTTTATTCTGCGTTGATGGGGTCAGATGGGAGCAGCTCTCTAATTTGTTGGGCGCAATTTTGCATTAGCTTAAAGATGCCTGTGGCGCGTGCGAGGTCTGTGCGCTCGAGTGGCGCGTAGCATCCGATCGATGCGATGACTTCGTTGTTGCTTGTCAGAATCGGGACCGCAATTGCTGCGAAGGAGCTGCGTTGATCGTTGCAACCTCCCCGTCGACGGATGTTGCTGAGTTCCTGCTTTAGGCCGTTGAGGCTGCCAGAGCATTCCGGCCAGTCCTCTATGGAGGGGAGGCCGCTGTGTTCGATGAAGTCATTTAATGGTTCGGAGTGAAACCAGGCGAGAATGGCGCGGGTTGTCCGCATTTGGTAGGGGCGTGTGTTGTCTGTGGCATCTGGCGATTTGGCGCGGTCGTCTTTTGCTTGATGGCGGATGATCTCGATTCGGTGCCCGTTTAGGATGGATACCACAACCAGGCTTTCGCCTAAGTCTTCCGAGGTGTCTTTGACGACAGGGGCGCTGATTTCGCGAAGCTTCCGGATTATCCCGCCAGTGCGTAGCACGCTGTAGCAGCGTTCTCCCTCTTCGTATTGACCGTGGCTCCGGCGTTTGGCATAGCCGCATTCTTCAAGTGTGCGCAGTAAATTGCGTGCGGTTACTGGGAGAATGTCGCACTCTCTATGTATGTCGGCCAGGGTGAGCGCTTTGTTCTCGGCGCTGCGCTCGATGAGTAGTTCGAGGATTTTAAGTGCTTTGGTTACGGATTGTACGGTTGGATAGGCCATGACTTCGATATTCAGTAATAGTGAATAATGATCGCAAAAGGATTGCTTTGTCAATTGACTAATGTCGATAGATTGGAAGTTTGAAAATTTGGCATATACATATACTGACAACGACTTACACGTTTTAATAGTGCCTCGAGGGCGAAATTGAGCATGTTTTCAGCATATACATTTTTGCTATTTGAGTGAATTTGAACCTTTACATACGAAATGAGTTAGTTTGTTTCGAAACTACAATGGTGAAATCGTTGATGTCCCCAATAAGTAAAAGTCATGTCTAATCTTTTTTCTGCGAAAGATCACGATCTGAGTCTGCCTGATTGGGGCCCTTACAGTAAGCAGTATATTGGCATGTCGCACATTGCTGATCGCGAGCGAGGGTTACGTTTCGATGTCAGTCTCTTTCCTGCGCTTTATCGGAGGCGAATCGATGTGCCGAATGTTTGCTGGGAGTCAGGCTTCCATCCGTGGGAGTGTGCTCCTAATTTCGAGTACGTCAGCTACCGGCATGAACTGGTTTGGAAAGATCAACTCTACGCGGATGTTGCTTATGGGCAAATCGACGGCTTATCGGGGCGCTTGGTTCGTTGTGAGTTTGTCAACGACATGGATCTGCCATATTCCGTGGCACTGCATACGATGGCCTCGATGCAGTTTCCGACGACTAGTGGGCACGCTTCGCATCCGGTGTGGTTTGAGCTGCCGGAATTACCCGCAGGCGCGACGTTGATTCACCCGCTGGACTATCAGTCGCTGGATTTTGTTGTGCCTACGGAGCATGATTGCCTGACTTGGGACGGTGGCTGGCGCGGCGAAGTGCGCGGTGATGGATTTCTCAATGGGAGTGGACTGGGTGATTTCGGTCGCGACGTCGGTGATCGGGTTGTGTATCCGTTTGCGGAAGTGAGTGGCGGGCCGCACAAGTTGGTTGTTCGGGCACGGTTGCGCGAGCCAGGGCATACGGTTATTGCCCTCAATGGCATGGCTTGCGGTGAGTTTACGGTCGAATCAACAGACTTCGTGGAGATTGAAATTGTGCCAGACGCTGTGTGCGCTGCGGAAGCTCTGGTCTTGACGGCCCAGGGGAACACGCCGATAGACATCGCCTTCCTGGCGCTGGTGCCTGCCGATGCACCAGCCTTGACGATACGCCGCAAGGAATGGACTGCGGCGCCAGTTCGTTCGGCGGGCCCAGTTGAGGAATCGTTGATACTTAAGTATGAAGACGCAGCGCAACATTATGGCATCGCTTGGTCGGGCGCGGACTACGAGATCAGGCAAGTGTTGAGCCGGGAGCTCGACAGCTATCTGAGGTTGATGACGCATGATCATGTGAACGAGACGCTGACTCATGATGCGGGCGGGCACTTTACCAATGTGATGCAGCGGCCAGTGCTGGTGCCGGCAAAGTCGCGACGTGTCTTGTGGGGCTACGTTTGTGAGGGGGATGAGGTGACGGTGCGTGAGCAATTGCAGAAGTTTGCAAACGCTTCGGACCAATGGGAGTCCTGGATGCGTCAAGCGCGTGAGCGTGCCTTTCGGTTTGATTGTTCCCCTGCCGGCGAGCCCTACGCCTTCAGTCAGCAACGAATGGCGACGACGACATTAACGAACATCGTCTTTCCGACTTACACGCAGCGGCAATACATACGCCATCGTTGTCCGGGACGCTGGTGGGACAGTCTCTATACCTGGGATTCGGGCTTCATCGGTCTGGGCTTGATGGAGATCGACCCCGAACAGGCGGAAGAGTGCCTGGCCCAGTATTTGACGGAACCAGGTAACCCGCACGCGGCCTTCATTCATCACGGTAGCTTTATGCCCGTGCAGATCTATCTTTATCAGGAGATTTGGAATCGCAGTCAGTCGCATGAATTTCTCGAGCGCCACTACGACGCGATTCGGCAGTATTATCTATTTCTGGTAGGACGCGATCAACGATCCACCACCAATGAGTTGGGCTCGGGGCTTTTAAGCACTTGGGAGTATTTTTATAATTCGGGAGGCTGGGATGATTACGCTTCGCAAGTCGCCATGCACCGGCAGGACATCGCGGCTTCAACGACCAGTGCGGTAATTAGTGCGCAAGCCGTGCGCGCGGCGCGGATTCTTTCTGAGGCTGCGCGAGAGCTTGGACGCACGGAGGATCTCGCCATTTACGAAGCAGACATCCATGAGCTGTCCGCTGCCTTGAACCAGCATAGTTGGGATGCCGATGCCGGTTACTACAGTTATGTGCGTCACGATGGCGAGGGGCAGCCGGTCGGTTTTTTTCGAGATGCCGACGGTGTGAATTATAACATGGGGCTCGACGGAGCACATCCACTGACCGCAGGTGTGTGTGATGCGGAGCAGGAGGCAACGCTGATCGAGCGCCTATTCGATCCTGAGCGTTTGTGGACGGATGTCGGACTCACGACTGTTGACCAAAGTGCGCCGTACTACCGGAGCGATGGTTACTGGAATGGCACCGTTTGGTTTCCCCACCAGTGGTTCTTTTGGAAGACGATGCTCGATCTCGGTCGCAGCGCGCATGCTTACCAGATAGCCAGGCAGGCATTGGACACCTGGAAGCGCGAGGTCGACGAGTCCTATCTGTGCTTTGAGCATTTTCCGGTTGAGTCAGGGCGTGGGAGCGGTTGGCACCAATTCTCAGGTTTGTCGACGCCGGTGCTGGCATTCTTTGCTGCGTTTTATTGCCCCGGGCGTTTGACGGTCGGCTTTGACACATGGATACAGGCTAGCCAATTCAGTGCTGGGTCGCACGAGCTACGTGCACAACTTCGCTTGCGCGCCGATACCGTGCACCCACGGCGCACGGTTTGGGTGACTCTTGCGGCGGATGCAGATTACTCCGTCCGCTGGAGCGGCGAAAGCGTATCAAAAAACACACTACACCCTGGTCTGCTTTCGATTGATTTACCGGCGACAGGTGAACCGGGAGTGTTGGAGGTTTCGCCGATTGCACTTTAAATTATATCCGCAAATTGCGGACATTCGTAATGTAATCTCATATTTGATAATAAAATTATTAAGACTATTTGACAAGGGAACGCTGAACTCAGTAAATGATTACAAACGTTAGAAGGAGTTTCCTGTAACTCAATAATACACATCACTTCGACGAATTCCTTGATCCTCAAAATTGTATTTTGACTATGAACTTATCCAAAATGTCAGATGAAGCTAAATGGCTTCTCAAACACCTCTTAATTGATAACCCTGAGGTCGACGAGCGAGTCGAGTCGGGGATCGAGCAAAACCGAAAAGGCTGGGGGGCCATTATTCTGCAAGATCAGGATGGAAAACCTGTAAAATCAGCTTCCGTTTCGATGAAGCAGGTGAAGCACGATTTTCACTTTGGTTGTAATGCTTTCTTGCTCGATCAGTTCCCGGAAGAAGAGAAGAATGCTCAATACCGGGAATTGTTCAGCGACCTATTCAATCTGGCCACCGTGCCCTTTTACTGGCGCGATTTGGAACCGGAAGAAGGTAATCTGCGATTTGATAAAAACAGTCGTCCCATTTACCGTCGTCCTCCTCCAGACCTAGTGCTTGATTTTTGCGAGGAGCATAACATTACCCCGAAAGGGCACCCTTTGCTCTGGCACCTCTTCCGTCCGGATTGGCTGCCTCTGGATGAGCAAAGCATGCGTCGTCATATTCATCGCCGTTTCCGTGAGATTGGAGAACGCTACGCGCATCGGATTCCAATTTGGGATGTCTGTAACGAGGCACAAACCCTGACAAACTTCGAAGATTATGCGCACATGCCGGAAGATCATGTGGAATTAGCCTTCGACCTTGCGAAGCGTTACTTCACCGACTGCAGACTGACTTATAACGATGATCGTATCTGGTATCGCTACAGTAAGAATTATACTCCGGTTTACTTGCTAGCTAAGCACCTCATCGATAAGGGGTATCGGCTTGATGCACTCGGACTTCAGTATCATATGTTCCCGCGGACGATACCACGGGCGGCGCAGAATCTGAATCCAGTGAACTTGCTTGCCTGCTTCGACCTCTATGAGAAATTGAATATCCCCCTCAACATTTCTGAGGTCACGATTGCGGGCCGCGTTGATTTTGGTGATGGTGACCTGTTCCAGGATATTGTGACGGAGAAACTCTTTAAATTATGGTTTAGCCATCGCGCAATGAACGGGATCGTATGGTGGAATCTTGTCGACTTGACTGCCTCCGAGGCACCCTTGGGAGATGAAACTGCAGGAGAAAACCAACATCGTGGTGGTTTGCTTAACTTAGATCTTTCTCCAAAGCCTGCCTACAATACGCTCAAGCGATTGATTCATGAAGAGTGGCAAACAAACCCGGAGTTTGAGTATCAAGAGGGCGCTCCAAATATGTTCCGAGGGTTTTATGGTTTGTATGACGTGACTGTAAAAACCAGTAATGGCTCCAGTACGCACCGAGTTAATTTTTCCCGGGATACACTGAAACGCTTTCTGTTGAAGGTGTAGTGGGTGTCTTTCGATTGGATCGAGCTTCAATGGTAGGGCTCTCTCGCCGAGAGTGCCGTTCGCCTACGGAAGCCATCAGTATCTATCATTCCGGCAATCGATTTCATTGGGCAAACGGACGGATCGGCGATCCATCCTGCCTGCGACAACTAGTCAACGTTCTTGAGGAACCTACAAGCATTCATCTGAATCACAGCCTGTCGCTGATGCATCGGTCAGTTCAGGTGTAAGTGTTTGAATAGTGGAACTCCTGACTCATAGGCTTGGTGCGGAGGGAGGGTGCTCCTTTGTGGAATCACTTCCTCGTTGAGTCGGAGGGATTTTATTTCCATATGTGACAATCGGAGAGAGGGGGAGTCGAGGGACTGATCCAGTTCTTCGATGCGCTGGAACTGCTCGATCATCATATCTTTGACCCGCTCCTGTAGATCGATCAAGGCGTGTGTATTCTTATGGGTTTTCCATACCTCAAAATCGCTGGCTCTAATGTCTTCGAGTAGGCCGACGCCGTCAGGAAATGGCGGGTTTGCTTCGTCGAAGACCTGAACCCGGCAACCGCGTGCACCGTCTGCGTTAATTGCGCAATGGCTGCATCCGCCGCGGATATTGCGGATGGTGATCTTTCGAATGGGTGAACCGTGCGTAATAGGCCTCCGAGTTTGTTAGGGTGGTGTGGAGCAATGCGAGTTGTTTGACATTCTGGAAATGGAGCATGGCACCGCTGTAACCCGCATCGAGTAGTCCTTCCGGGCGGCGGTTGCCTACTTGATTGCCATCGAACACGCCGCCTTCGATGCGGATGGAAACATTTCCCTTTTCGTGATCCGCATTGGTGAGCAGGTAGTCTTCATTGCGCTGGGCTGCTCCATCGGCGAGTTGGAGCGTCGCCTGCGGATGCAATTTTAAGTGGGTTCCGGAGGGCAGGCGCAAGGTCTCCTCTACTATGTATTTCCCTGCGGGGACAAACCAATGGCGATGCGAGCCTTTTAAGAGCTGGTTGAGTGATCGTCCACAGGGCTGTGCAGAGTCTGCGGTGATGCCGTGATCGGCAATGTTTTGAAAATTGGGCATGATTGCTATCGTGATGGTGTGTGTCGGATCAGTTAACCGTGGGTATAGGTGAGGGGTTCAACTTTAGGAACTGTTCTCCTTGCCAATGACTTACGAAAATCAGAAAAAAGCGCCTTGAAGACGCAAATGACAATTTTGTCTTCGAGTGTCGGCTTCGCCTCGGTACTAGCCACGCTGGCAGGCTGGTTGAACCGCAAGCAGTTGGATGTGATCAACTATCTGCATGCGGTTCCGAGGAGCAACGCGACGACAGCGCAACGCAAACAAATGAGGTTCTCAAAGAGCAATTGGATAATAAAGGAGTGAAGCTGAAAGTGTCATTTTGCGGGTTAAAGTGCACCACGATTTTGCGGGTTAAAATACACCACCCCGGGATGCTGTTTTCATGGGTTTAGATGATGTGGTTGTCGAGTTCGGATTGGTGTCTGCTTTCCGATTCTGTTCCCCTAGCGGGGGTCTGGGGGCGGCGATGAGCCCCCAGACGTATGATTAGTCACGTGTGGCGAGCACGGCGTCCTTCATCCGGTAGCTTTTTCCTTTGATTTTGATGATGTTTGCGTGGTGCAGGAAGCGGTCGAGGATGGCGGTGGCGGCGGGGACGTCGCCGATGAGCTTGCCCCATTCTTCGAGTGGACGGTTGGAGGTCATGAGCGTCGAGCGCAGCTCGTAGCGGCGCATGACGATCTCGAAGAGGTATTCGCCGGACTTGGGCGGGAGCTGTTTGACGCCCATGTCGTCGATGATGAGCAGGTCGCACTTGAGGTAGCGCTTCATGGTGCGCTCGTGTTTTTGGTCGAGTCCGTCCTCGCGCAGGTCGGCGAGGATGTCGAAGATGGAGCGGTAGAGGACGACTTTGCCGGCTTTGATGAGTTCGTGTCCGATGGCCTGGGCGATGTGGCTTTTGCCGACGCCGGGAGGGCCGATGAGCAGGACGTCTTCGGCGCGTTCGAGGAAGCCTCCGGCGGCGAGGTCGTGGATCTGCCTGCGGTCGATGGAGGAGTTGAAGCCGAAGTCGAAGGAGTCGAGGGTGCGCTTCTCTCTGAAGTCGGCGGCTTTGGTGCGACGCTCGATCATGCGCTGGCGGCGCACGTTCAGCTCGTCCTGGAGGAGCAGCTCGAGGAACTCGAGGTGGTCGAGGTTGTTGCCGCGGGCCTCGCGCAGGCGAAGGTCCAGGCTGGAGGCGAGTCCGCTGAGGCGGAGCTTGCGCAGGGCGTGTTGCAGGTTCGGGTCGATCATGTGTCTTTACGGGTTAATCGAACAGGTCGCCGGTGGCGGCGATCCCGTCGTAGGTGTTCGGGTTGCGGATGAGTTCGTGCTGATGCAGGAACGAAAAAGTCTCCTGGTTCTGGGGCGCCTCGATCCACAGGCGCAGTTCTTTGAGCGTGTATTGGCCGTGGATGCAGGCCTTGCGGGCGGCTTCGTTGACCCGGCCGGGCGGATACTTGCCCTTGAGCCCGAGCAGGCCCTGGACGCGCCTGAGGGCGCGGTCTTTGTCCGAGGCGATGACACCGTCGGCCCAGCGCAGGGTGTGTTCGCCCATCGGAATCACCTTTTGCCGGAAGTAGCCCAGGGACTGCGCGACGCTGCCGCGGCAGCCGCCGACGCCCAGCACCCGGCTGTAGCGGCCCTTCTCCAGGCGCGTATGAGCGGCGATCTGCTCCATCTTCAGATCGAAGGCGCGGACCATCGCCGCGTCCCAGCGTGCCCAGACCTCTTTGCCGACATACTGGGCGGGAACCTCGTAGTAGGCGCCTTTGACCTCGATGTAGCTGTCCCGGTGGACCTTGCGCGGGGCTTCCTCGAAGCAGGGAAACAGGCCGGCCGGCAGCGGCTTCAGCGCCGCCTTCTCGGCTTCTTCGAAGTGGGCGCCGACCTGACGCTTGGTCGTGCCGTGGATGCGCTTGTCGGCGACGTGCTCCAGCCACCAGCGCAAGTGCGCGTTGACCTCGGTCAGGCTGTCGAAGCGCTTGCCCTTCAGCGCGTTGTTTTTGACGTATTTGATGCCGCTCTCGACCTTGCCCTTGTCCGTGGGCCGGTAGGGCCGGGCGGGCAGGATCACCGTGCCGTAGTGCGAGGCGAAGTCCCGGAGCTTCGGGTTGAGTTCCGGCTCATGCCAGTCCGCCTTGATCACCGCAGCCTTCAGGTTGTCCGGAACCAAGCGCCCGGGAACCCCGCCGAAGTGACGGAAGCCGTTCTCCAGACTCCGCAGAAAGCTCTCGGTGTTCTGCCGGTCGACCGCTTCGACGTAGCTCTTGCGCGAGTGGCTCAGCGTGACCAGCAGGACGTGCACCTTCTTCCTGCGCCCGGCTTCACCGATCGGCAGGTGCAGCGTGCCGTAATCGATCTGAGCCTCTTCGCCGGGCTCGCACTCCATCCGGAACACCCGCTTGCCCCCGTCCGCATCCAGCGTCTTCACGAAGCGGTAGACGCTGTGGTACGAGCCTTCGAAACCGTGAAAGGCCGCCAGGTCGTGGTGGATACGCTCGACGCTCAGGCCGTCTTCAAGCCACCCGGCGATGCGTTCGCGGTACGGCTCGCAACTGCTCTGCGGGCCCTTTTTCCCGGTTTGCGGGTTGGTGCACTTTGAATCCGCACCATAACGCTTTACCGTGCGCCGGTTCACGCCCAGATCCCGGGCGATCTGACGATCGCTCAAGCCCCGCCGCTTCAGCGCCTTGATTGCTTCTTGTACTTCCATTTTGACGATGTTCGACATCCTCAAAATGGTGCACTTTAACCCGCAAATTACTGGTGCATTTTACCCGCAAACTGACACTGAAGTTGAGCAATGCTCAACGGTATAAGCTGGCAAAACGTGGCAAGAAGCTCGGACGTAAGGGATTGCTCGAATATGCCAGTATTGTGACTCCTGATACGATACTGGCATGGCATCGAAGGCTGGTCGCACTCAAGTATACCGCAAAGCGTAGGCTGAAGGCAGATCGTCAGAAACGTATGGAAGTGATTCAGGAGCTGTGTGTGCAGTTTGCCGAGGAGAACATGAGTTGGGGGTATGGCCGTATCCAAGGTGCTCTGGCTAATCTCGGCTATAATGTGAGCATGACGACCATGGGTAATATTCTCAGAGCCAAAGGCATCGTTCCTTCGCCGGAACGCGGAAAACTGTCTAACTGGACGAAGCACGACAGTGCGAAGATGGTGCATCGTAGGTGCGTCCGAAGGGATGTGAATGCGGGGGCCCTTTGGGCGGCATGAACAGCAAACTTTTGTTCGCTCTCATATGGACGTGATGTCTGTCGCAGATTTTTTCACGGTGGAAGTGTGGACGCTTCGTGGGCTAGTCCGTTACCACGTATTCTTCGTCATGAATTTGGCGAAGCGCCAAGTTGAGATCGCCCATATCGGCTGTCAGGTGAATGGCGCTGTAATGACGCAAGTTGCCCGTAATATGACAGACAGTT
>PBYS01000029.1 GCA_002729725.1 Puniceicoccaceae bacterium | reverse complement strand
TGTGTCATCGATCAAAATTTAAGGTCTCAAAATCCAGAAAAAACAAAGGTAAAGCCAAGAAGAAAACAGTCGATAAAGCTGCTTAAGTCCGTGCCATTCCGATCTGGCCCCTTATGTGCAACATGCCTAAGAATGGCTTGGTATACACCGACACATCATCTATCCGACTCCGAACGCGCAAAGGGGCTCAAATATCTCTTCTACGACGGACTGTGCTCGCATGCGATGGCCCTACTGGTGACAGGAGCCTTTTTGCCCGGTATGGCACTTGCCTTGGGCGCGAGCAACTTCGTGATTGGCCTATTGGCGAGTCTCGCACCGATGGCACAAATGGCTCAGATCCCCGCGATCCTCGCTGTGGAGAAGATTGGAAAACGTAAACTGTTGACCGTCATTTTTGCAGTGGCCTCACGACTGTCTCTGGTGGCTGCTGCCCTCACTCCATTATATGCCCCCGAGGGCAGTCGCGTCTTCTTATTCACCTTCTTTATGATCGCCTTCTTCGTGGGTGGCGCATTTGCCGGTTGCTCGTGGAACTCTTGGATGAAGGACATCGTGCCGGCTCAATCAATGGGCCGCTATCTAGCCTCAAGGCTGGCTGCCGCGACTGCCCTAGGCGCGGTGCTGAGCCTGATCGCTGGCTTCAGTGTCGATGGTTTGACTACGCTCATCGGCGAAGCGTCCTATGCCTACGCCATGATCTTCATGGGGGCCGCAATGTTCGGACTCTATGGCGCTAGACTGCTCACCCACGTGCCAGAGCCACAGATGCCCAAGCCAGAAGCTGGCTCGAACTTCTTCCGCTCCTTAATGGCTCCGATCAAAGATCACAACTTCCGCCGTTTGTTGTTCTTCTCCAGTGCATGGAGTTCACAGTCATCATGTCAGGAGCCTTCTTTACCGTCTATATGTTGAACCGTATCGGCATACCGATGAGTGGCATCATCATGCTCGCGGTACTCAGTCAAATAACGAACATTTACTTCTTCAAAGTATGGGGCACGATCGCCGACCGGTACAGCAATAAAAGTGTGCTCGCGGTGTCGGTGCCACTTTTCATTTTCATCTTACTGCTCTACCCCTTCACCACACTCCCCGAGCGACATAGCCTCACGATTCCAGCGCTCAACCTACGAGGCATTGATTTCGTCTTCTGTATAGCAGCACTTACCGGGCTCTATGCATGGCACCGACTCTCACTTATTGATGAAGCTGGAACCGTCAGCGAGGCCGAAATCCGCGACCAAGTGTTTGCCTCCGTCCGCAATACGCTCCAACGCACCTCGGGCCTCAATATGGGCATGCGCCGGATGACAGCGTTCCCGTATGAAATGCTGCGCCGAACGGGTAAATCCACCCGCGCGACACTCTATCGCGCCACACACAGCGGCAGGTCCCCAACACAGGAAAGCAGCATACAATCAGACGCTAAAGACGAGCCCCCACTCCCCTAGCGCATAGTGTAGATGAATATAGCGGCAGACCGGTCCCAGCAACGACCCCGTTTTTAATTAATCGTCCATTATTTGAAAAACTCGCTGCGCGATTGAATGACTTCAATCCTGAACAGTGAACGGGGTTGCTTTTACCACGCACCCGACTCAGATTGTCTGCTCAACCTTATGACTTCTATTCAATGTCCGCGGAAACTCCCGAACCTAATCTATTCAACCAACAGCGTGTGAGGTCTCCCAGCTCGCAGACGGCTGCGGTGCAAATGAATGCGATTCTGGCTAGCGAGTTGATCAACAAGCGGCAACAGCATCCAGCCTGGCAAATCTTAGCCGCGCGCCGCGGACCTTTGGTGCTCAGCTGTTTAAAATCCATCTTCGAAGCGGGCCAATCCGAGGTGCCATTGGAAGAGGCACGTATGCTACTCAGTCGCTTACTGGGTGCCCACGCCAACGACCCGGAGTTTGAAATCAACGCGGGCGACTTTGCAGCACAGGCACGTAAGGAGCTGCGCGCCTGGATCCACAAAGGCTTACTGGTTGAACGTGGTGGATTCATCATCGCAACGGATTCGTTGCAAACCGCCTTTCAGTTTATCGACGGCATTCAGGAGCGCATGATGACGTCTACCGCATCCCGGCTCTCGACTGTGCAGCAAAAAGTCGAGTCCTTGGAAGCTGGACTGAATCCAAGCAAGGAGCGACGTCTCGCGTATTTGAATGGCAAGATCGCTGAGCTACAGCGCGAATTGGAACAAGTGCAGCAAGGTAAGTTTGAAGTGCTAGAGGGCGAACGCGCGCAGGAGGAAATTCGCGAACTATATACCTTGGCCATAAGCTTGCGTAACGACTTTCGCCGTGTTGAGGATTCGTATCGCGAGGCAGATCGCAGCCTGCGTCAGTCGATCATCAGCGAAGAGCAAAATCGCGGCGAAGTGCTGGAGCGCTTACTCGCAGCCAATGAGGCGCTGCTGAACACACCTGAGGGTCGGGTATTCAATGGCTTCCATCAGCAAATCGCTCGCAGCACGGAGCTGGATCAAATGCGCGAACGTATCCGCACCATCTTAGCTGTCCCGAGTGCCACCGGTGCCTTGAGCGCGCAGCAGGCCAAAGAGATGCGCGGCTTAGTCGCACGGCTAGTCGATGAATCACAAAACGTCATGCAGGCACGCTCTCGCAGCGAGAAAGACGTGCGCGGCTTCATCAAAACCGGACTGGCGGGCGAACACCATCGCGTGGGTGATTTACTACAACAGATTTTTGAAACCGTGCTGCAAATTGATTGGAGCAAACAAGCAGTCAAACGAGCACCGAGCCCTTTGGCGCCGATTGCACCCGCATTGCCTAACCTTCCCTTTCCTGAACGTCTAGACTTTAAGGCGCTGGATGATCCAGAAGAGACACGTTTAAATTTGGAGCAACAGCATGGCAGCCTAGATGTATTGGCAGATAGTTATTTAGAAAATCTAAATGAACTGGATCGTAGCGCACTCTTTCAAGAAACCTTAGCTGTATTGCGCACAGAGGATCGTCCGTTGACACTTGGCGAACTTTCAGAGCACTTGCCGCCCAAATATGATTTGGAGACCCTGGCCTATTGGATCACTCTGGCACGTGAGTCTGATTGTAAATTTGAACTAGTGAAGGAAGACATTGATTTAAGCTCCAAGGAGAATCCCGAGCCTACACGTTTCCGCTTACCGATAGTCGCCCTGAGCGAAGCCAACATTGAAAACATCGCCTACCAAGAACTCGAATGAATGATTTTTTTGATCAACAAGTCCGCTCCGACGAGCCAGACGAGACTACGGAGCCCGAGACAACAGAGGCTGCGGAAGCGGAAAGAACAGAGCCCAATCCTGCGATCACCGAGCCACTGCCAACAGACGACGGCACGGCTCCCAGTATCAAAGCGGCGGTGCAAGAATTACTAAAATATGGTTTAGTGGAGCACGCGTCCAAGCCGAATATCTATCGCACACTACAGCAAGAACATGCCACAGTGACAGCGATTTTGGAACCCTTGGACTTACAAGTGCGTGTCGATGATGTGCGCGGCCTCATTTTCTTAGGCATCGCCGGTTGTGTTGCTGGCGACAGCGATGAAGCCTGGCAGCATCCGCTCTTGCGGCGCTTACGATTAACGACGGAGCAATCCCTGTTGGTGGCAATTTTGCGGCATTACTTTATCGCACATGAACAGGCCAGCGGCATCGGTGCCGAAGGCGCGCGGGTGGACTTTGAAGACTTGCAAGCACAGTTTGATTTATATCTGGGCGAGACCGGCAGCGAGCAGCGCAATCAAACACGTTTATCGAATGTGCTGGATCAATTGCATAAACACGGAATCGTATCACCGCCGGACAAAGAGAATCAAATTCTGATACGCCCGATCATTGTGCATCTGGCAAATCCCGATCAACTGATGCTCTTGCTCGCGCATTTTAAAGCCTTGGCCGCAGCGCACCCAAGCGATGCCGAACCCGTCGAGTCACCTGCTGTGAGCACCGATACCGATGTTTAACGAAACCGAACTCTTCAAACTCGAACGCGCAGCCTTCCGCCTGTGCCGCTTAGAGATCTTTAACTGGGGCCCCTTCTCAGGCTTGCATACGGCTGAAATCGATGCCGACGGCACCGCCATCATCGGCATGACGGGCAGCGGCAAAACGACCTTGGTCGATGCGTTTATGACTTTAGTCAACGAGCGACCGAAGTATAATCTCGCCTCAACAGGTGGCCACGAAAGCGATCGCGATTTGCTCTCTTACATTCGTGGCGTTGTCGGTTCGGGCAACGATAGCGGAGATGGAGCGCACATTGCGCGTAAAGGAAAAACAACTACAGGACTATGCGCAACTTATACAGACGGTGAAAACGAAGTGCGGATCGGCGGACTGTTTTGGATCAACGCAAACAGTTTTCAGTTGAGCGACCTGAAACGCGCTTGGATCTTTTCACGCGAGCCACAGCAATCACTAGAACACTGGTTGAGCCTTTTGGATCAAGGCGGCGTGCGGCGTCTCAAACAAGTCATCCACGACGGACAGGAAGAGGCCCGCGTGTTTGATAGCAGCAACGGCGGCAAACGTGATTATTTAGCACGCGTGCGCAGCTTTTTTGAAGTCAGTGACAATGCCTTTGCCCTGCTCAATCGCGCAGCGGGCTTGAAGCAACTCAACAGTATCGACGATATTTTCCGTGAGTTAGTCCTGGACGACCATTCAAAATTCGACCGTGCCGCTGAAGTGGCAGGTGACTTTGATCGACTGACGGAAATACACGAAGAACTGCTGACCGCACAACGTCAGCAACGCTCACTCACACCCGTAGCTCGCAAGCATGACGCGTATCTGAAATGCGAGGAAGATTTGCAACTGCAACAAAGTATCAAGCGCTTACTGCCAGTATGGGTTGCTGAAAATGGTGTGCGCTTGTGGGAGCAACAAGTCGCGCAGAACCAACAATTGCTAAGCGATAAAAAACAAGCGCTGGGAAAATTGGAAAATGAGCTCAGCGCATTGACTAGTCGCAGGGACAATTACCACGAACAATATTTGCAAGCCGGGGGACGTAGTATTGAGGATTTAGAGGCACTCATCGCTCAGAAGCAAAGAGAACTCGATCGCTTGCGCGGCAGTCGTGCACAATACGAACAACTGTGTCAAAATCTAGCAGTGCCAGCGGTGGCGCAGAGCACGGAGTTCGTGGATCAGCATGCACAGTTAGAGCAATTAGATGCGCAAGTTAAAGCGGACGAAGCGGACGCCGAAACGAACGCAAATAAAGCCGGTGCTGAAGCGGCAAATCGCAAACAAGCACAGGACGACATTGAGCAAGCCTATCGAGAGGCCAAGTCGCGACCGGACTCCAATTTGCCAAGTGAGTTTCCGCGCTTTCGTGCCGCCTTGGCAGATGCGATTGAACTAGATCCAGAGCAATTGCCTTATGTGGCGGAGCTGATCGAAGTGCAAACGGAACACGCGGAATGGCGCGGCGCGATCGAACGCGCGATTGGCGGCAATCGTTTACGCATGCTAGTACCGAGCTCACACATCAAAGCAGCCTTACGCTGGGTGAATCAACAGAGCAAACACCGGATCCACATTCGCTTACTGGAGGCAGATACCATGTCTCAGGCGAATGCGAAGTTTATGGGAGATGGCTTCACGCGTAAGCTGAACTTCAAGCCACACCCACTTCGCGAAGCGCTTAAAAAGTTTCTGGCGGAGCATGATTTGCACTGTGTCGATGCGCCAGAGTTGTTAGCCGAAACACCTCGCGCGATGACGCGTGAGGGCTTACAGTCAGGCAAACGAGGTTATTTTGAGAAGAAAGACGGTCAGCGTTTAGAGGACAATTGGTTCACTGGTTTTGACAATAAAGATCGGCTCAAGATGCTGGAAACACAGCGCGTGGCCGCCAACGAAGCCCATGCAGCGGCGAAGCAGGCCTTTGAAACCGCGAATGCGACAAAGAAAGTGATTTCCGGAAAACTGGTCATTATTGAGCAATTACGGAATCTGAAATTTGAAGAGATCGATGTGGCGACGGCACAGGACAGCTTATCCCAACTGAGCGAACGCTTGCAGGCCTTACTCGACCCCGAGTCCGACACCGCAAAGGTCTTTGCACTTTACAAGGAGGCGGATCAAAGCTGCAAAGCGCTGGAACCACGGGTGCGCCAAGCGATTCGTGAGGAAGCACTGGCCCAAGAGCAAGTCAAGGAAGCCATGGCTAAACTCGATGCCTTCCGCGCGCGGGCAGGCACTGGAATGACGATCAAAGAGTCTGAGCTGGTGCGAACGCACCTACCCTTCCCCGCGGAAATCACCGCTAAAGACATCGGAGGATTTGAGCGCCGCCAACAGCAAGTCTTAGATACAAAGATCACCAAACGGCAAACGGAGTTCAGTAAACTGCAAACAGATTTAGTGCGAGCAATGGAACACGCACAAACAGAAGATACCGGTGCATTGGCCGAAGTCGGCACCGAGATCATCGACATTCCTGCCTATCTAAAACGCCTAGATCTGCTCACGACTGAAGCGCTGCCCAAGCAACTCAGAAAGTTCTTGGAGTATTTGAACCAATCATCCGATCAAGGCGTGACCCAACTACTCACTGCAATCAGCGAAGCGGTCAGTCAGATCCGCGAGCGCATCGAGGACTTGAATCGCAGCCTGCAGAGTGTGGACTTTAAGAACGGACGCTACTTACGCTTGGTGGTGCAGGATGTCACGCACGAGAGTTTGCGCACCTTAGAGCGCGCGCGTAAACAATTGCGAGCTGTCGCTCTACAAACGACAGAGACCAACAATGATAATGGCGAGCGTCATTACAAAGCCCTGCAACACGTGGTGCAGCTCATTCGAGAGGCGGCAGACAAGAAGCACACCGTCGGCGCGCGTGCGCTGCTGGACCCACGCTACCGAGTCGAATTTCACGCGGTCGAAATCGAGCGCGCCACCGAAACAACCAAGGATCAATTCAAAGGTTCCCAAGGGGGCTCCGGCGGCGAAAAGGAAATCATTGCCAGCTATATTTTAACCGCGTCGCTCTGTTACGCACTCAGTCCCGAGGGCGGCGACTTCCCACTGCACAGCACAATTGTGCTGGATGAAGCCTTTTCAAAAAGCTCTCGCACCGTGGCGAATCGAATCATCCAAGCACTGCGCGAATTCAAATTGCATCCGATTTTTGTGACACCCAACAAGGAGATGCGATTGCTGCGCACGCATACCAAATCGGTCATCTATGTGCATCGTAAAGGATTCCGTGCCACCCTCACCTCGATTAGTTGGGAAGTGCTGGAAAATAGTATCGCGGCTAAACAAGCACAGACGAAAGCAAGCACTCCCCTGACAGATGAAGACGCCTGATCAACTCCGCGCACAGCTAATCCGGCAATGGGATAACGCAAACCTACGAGAAGAGCGCTTGCTGAATCCGGAGGTCAATTGGCCAATCCGACTCACCATCGGCAAGCCAACTGCGCGTGAAGTGGAGTTTGAATTAGATGCCGTGCGGGCTCATATTCAGCAATGGCAGGCAATGTCGATTGGGCAGGTTAAATGGACATCGGTGCGCTATCGTTCAACCGCAGAGCCGATTCAGGTGCCAGTGCACTGGCTGCTACAGCGTCCGTCTGACTGGGCACAGGCAAGTGAGGATGAACGCGTCTTCGAGGAGTATCAAAACATGGCTCAGCTCTGTGCCGAAAGTCCGGCGAGCGATCACTCGTTATGGATACGCAAGCGGCATCTATGGCGCGACAAGCCGATTGAGGAAGTATTGCGCGCGGTGCGCTTGGCCAACTCACTCAAACCAGGCTGCGCGGATGGACGTCCACTACGGGCACTGTCCTATGCGGGGATCGATAGTAAATTCTTCGAACGTCACCGCACTTTAATCATTCAACTACTGGATGTGCGATATGACGGAGCCGCCAGCGACCTAGGCTTAGAAACGCTACTAGAGGCCACTCCTGAAAATGACCACTGGTTACTCCTTGCAGATTTGGACGGTGAGCTACTGCCCTTTGCACAACAGCGCGTGCGTGCATCCGAGCTGGCCAGCCGTCCTGAGATGCCTGGCAGTCATTACTTAATCGTCGAAAATGAACGCGCGCTACATTTGCTGCCAGCACTTTCCGAAACTTTAGTAGTGCTCGGCAGCGGCAACAATTTGAAATGGCTGGTAAACAGTTGGCTCAGCGCTAAGCACGTAGCCTACTGGGGTGATCTCGACACTTGGGGGCTGAAGTTACTCGCCCAAGCACGCGCACATCTCCCGCAAATTCGGCCGTTGTTAATGGACTCCGCGACCTTTGCCGCACATGCAGCAAACGCAGTCGTCGAACCACTACGAGCCGTGTCCGTGAAAGATGGACTGACCAGCACCGAACAAAAACTGTTCAATGAACTGACCTTAATGGAAAAAGGGCGATTGGAGCAGGAGTTCCTCACAGAGGCAAGCGTGCGCGAGGCAGTCACCACCTGGCGAAATCAAACGAGCGACTTATCGTGATATTTCAGTACGTTAAAGCTTACAGGCGTTCCTGCAAGCTACCATCCTGCCATGCTTTCAGGAAATCAATGACCTGCGCCTTGCCAGGTGTCTTCCCTGAGCGAACAAAATAACCGCTGGCACAATTGCCCAATAGCAACATACCAGCATCATCTAAGCCCATAAGAGCCGCTGCGATGCAGCCAGCCCCAAAATTGTCCCCGGCCCCAGTTGAAATCAGCGGTTCCCGACAATAAGGCCCAGGCACATAAGACAGGCCCTCAGCCGAAGCACAGGCGGCTCCATCGTTGGGGTGAATAATAATACGATCCGCCGCAACATTTGTGCGTAAAAAGCCAGCCAATTCAGCCACTTGTGCGGGCGCTTTTTGCCCGCGAAACTCTCCGCCAAAGCTCTCTGCCAATTGCCATGCTTCTTTAAGATTCAAGCTAAGCATGCTGCGACAGTGTTGGGAAATTTCAGCCACTAGACGAATCAAGTCTTCTCGATCTTGTGAAGGACGCTGCTCAAATTCGGCCAGGTCCATGAAAAAGACCAACTGCTTGGCGGGGCGTCCGAGTGCTTGATGGCGTAAGGCCAATTGTTTCCAGATGCCGCCCACATAGGGTAATTTCCCCCAATTGACTGCAGCTACAAAATCGGCAGTGAGCAGTAGTTGGTCGATGCGCTCAAGCCCGACCCGCTCGACCAACCGCTCCCAGGTAATATCACTGCAAGTGCGTAAATCGCACAGCATGACTTTACCGTCAGTAAATTCTAAACAATCACTATGCGCCGGCTGTGCCAGAGTATAGAGTTGCGTGGTTTTAGCGCCCAGCGCTTGCTGATAAATGGGCAGCACTTCTGGATCGCCCAGAGCTCCAATATAATGCAGATCAATCTCCGCTTGATGTAGATCACTCAACGCGGCGGTAAGCAAGGGGCCATTGCCCCCAAACTTATCGCCTTGATGTTGAGAAGTATAGGAGGCCGCTATGCCAGCGGCCTCCGCAACCTTAGGACCAAATGCTGCCATACTCTCAGGCGATTCCATACGAATGAAGGTATCAATAAATCCATCAAAACCACAGATTCCGGATGGCACTGGAACATTCGACTGTGAAAACGACCGTGCCATGCCGTTAATTAAGTCAGTTAATTCAGAGACGTCGGAATAAATGGTGGATTTCATAAGCTTATTTCGAGTGGTGAAATGGAATCGAGTAACTAAGAAGCGAGAATATACAGCATAGATGTGAATCTGTCTAGAAAGACGCGCCGATCCATGCGCCGATCACCACTGCGTCATCGATATCTCCTGTGCCACCGGGGTTGTTGATGTATTGCACAGCTGGCTGAATGTAGACGGCGGGGGTCAATTGAATGCGATGACCGACTTCATAAACCATTTCGTAGTCGAAATCTTGGCCGATGGAATCGCCGTATTCGTCGCTGAGCTCACCATAGGTGATGAAGGCCACGGTGCGGTCATCTTCACGGCCAGGAATCAAGCCTTTGTAGTTTGCACCCACGCTCACTTGCAGTGGCATCATGGCGAGGTCATCTTGACTCGTGTATGCGCCAAATGCGAAGAGTGTGAGATCCTCTGTTGGTTGGAAATCGAAGTGAGCATACAGACGTGAGGAGCTGCTAGCATCACCGCCACTGAATTTAGTGTAATCCACTTCCGCATGGGCGACGCCGACATACAATTGAGCCGGACGGTCATAAATGGTTGGCGTCCAGTCATACTGTGCCATGAAGGTGATACCTTCATCACTATCCCAGCCAAAATCTGTGCCTCTTTTGACCGTCTGGACCACCATAAATAGTCATAGGGTCATATACGCCACCGACGTTTTTAGAAACACTGTCTCCGTGACGATTGACTACGGAAAGCTTCATCGTGGTCGACTCCCAGCCAAATAGCTTTTCGAAGTCGAAATCCAGACCTGCGTAAATCTGGCCGGTGAACTCTTCGTCGTCTTGAATGCCACCAGAGACGTTTGCGCCGACAATGGCATCGTAGTAGAAGAAGGGAGTGATGCCATATTCTTCAAGGTCGGAGCGGGCGCCCCCCCAATCACCGGTCAAGCGTTCACGCTCGAAGAGAGAGCCAGAGTCGGCCGCCATCGCTACATTGCCAGCGATGAATGCTGTTGAAGTTAACAACAAGGATGTAGTAGTTTATTCATGTATGTATTTTGTTTGAGGTTCAGTATTACTTAGTTAAGTAAATTTTCGTTATTTTAGGGAATCGTTGTTAAAGCAGAAGATCGGTAGCGATTCATCGCTACGCCCTGCGCTTGATGGCCTCTTCGATGGCACTCATTAACAAAGGGTCCACTTTACTGTGCCGCGCGAGCTTTGCGCTCGGACGATCTTCTTTGGCCTCCAACATACGGAGGGCATCGACGATCCAGGATTCGGCACTTTTGCTAGCAATAATATCAGTGTTCATTATTAGATCGAATTCACTCTCATCATGCCACTTTGTGCCATAGAAGCGCTCCACGAATTTGATGCGCGCTTTGTCATCGGCTCTTACCATCGCTTCCACTTTAGCTCGATCGGCGATCCCTTCACGCGCCTGCACGCGCTCCACTCGAACATCGAAGGGTGCATGTAAGCGCACATGCAGCACGTCGGCATATTTGTTCAAGGCCACATAACCACCACGCGCGAGGATCACGGTGCGTCCGCGTTGCGCCAATGCCTGCATGGTTTCATTGAGCATCGATACGATTTCGAGATTCTTCGAGTTTGCGATATCCCAAAGATTGGGTGGTGAAGTATAGAGCTCACCAAAACGAGTCATTCCGTATTGCTGCAGCGTGTCCTGCAGGACCGACTTATCGACTAGATCATAGCCCAGTGATTGAGCGACCTTTTGTGCGATTTCGCCCGCTTGACTGCCGACTAACCTGGAAATTGCGATTGTTTTCATACTGCTTTTCTCCTATTGAGTGTGAAGGGCTGAGCTTTAGCTAGCCTTGCGATTTTGCAGGCAGTCAAAAGCGACCGCGATCAGGAGCACTGAGCCTTTAATCACCATTTGGGTGAACTCCGTAACATTCATCAAGACCATGCCATTACTCAGCACGCCGAGAATCAATACACCGGCAATCACATTGGAGATACGACCGACACCGCCGGTCACGCTGATTCCCCCCAGCACACAAGCGGTCAGAATTTCGAGCTCTAGCATCTTACCCGAAGTCACCGTGGCCGAATTGGTTCTGGAAAGAATCACAATGCCTGCGACGCCGGCGAAAAATCCGGAAAGCGAACACACGAGGTATTTGACATTCTTGACTTTGATACCGGAAAGCTTAGCGGCTTCTTCATTCCCACCGACGGCGTAGAAGTAGCGTCCGAAGAATGTCTTATTCAGAATAAAGGCCCCCAGTGCCAATACTGCGATCATGATGACGACTGGGATCGGAATCGGTCCGATGTATCCTTGCCCAATCACAGCAAATGAATCTGGGAATCCATAAATCGGTAGCCCCTTACTGATCAGGAAGGCGATACCTTCGATGATGATCATCATTGCCAAAGTCACAATGAGTGGTGGCATTTGGTTTGACCGCGCCCGTGCAACTCTTGATCAAGGTCGATTTGCCGGCGCCGTTTTCACCCACGAGGGCATGGGCTTCTCCTTTAACAAACTCGATGCTGACATCATTTAACGCGATGACACCGGGGTATTTTTTGGTGATATTCCTTAATTCTAGAATATTCATAAAGATTGGGGACTGGGTAGAATGGTTGGGGAAAGAAGGTCGCAGGTTGGCGCATGGCTAGCTAACTGATGCGCCAACCTGGACCTTCAACTGTTGATGCCTACTTACCGAGGTATTCGTCCACGTTGCCTTCAGTTACGGGGATGAATTCACGATAAATTTCTTTTGTTTCGATTGGCGCACCAGATTGCAGCAATGTCACCATGCCCCAGATCTCATCGGCGATGTCTTGGTTGGTGCCAGTCACAGTCACTGTCATGCGCACGCCTTCGTTATTCTTCAGAGCCGATAATTCAGGTTGAGTGCATCAGCGGCGAAGATGCCAAAATCAGCAGTCACTTTATTAGCAGCTTTAGCCGCTTCGTTGGCTCCCACGGAACCACCGCCACCGATCGAGCAAATTACTTAAAGATTGTACCGTCATGCCAATTTTAACAGAGGCATCCGCGTTGTTGTCCGATTCTTTTCCGCCACCACTACAAGCAACTATAGAGAGTGATGTAAAGCAGATGAGTAGGCCTAGTATTATTCTTTTCATATGATTCATGGGGTTTATGCTTATGATTCTATTTTTGGTTAGAAGCAGCAGTGCAAACTGCCGAAATTTTTGATTGTGTCAGGGATCTCTGGAGTCGCACCCTGCTGAGTGCAGACATATCCAGCGACTTCGTTGGCAAAAAAGTTTATGCCGCTCAGCTTCCAATCTCTCAGAAGTCCCATACATAGAGCGGCAGTGAATGAGTCACCCGCGCCCACCGTATCCACTGAATCGACCTCTGTGCCGGGGAAATCATGCAACTCATTGACGCCCTGTAGCAAACTCCCACGTGAGCCGCGAGTATAAGCAACCAAACGTAAATCAAAGAGTTCTAATAGCTGAAGGAGTTGCTCACGAATGCCCCCTTCTAAGTCGAACATGTCCAGTAAAACAGGCAACTCCTCGTCACTTAACTTCAGAACATTAGCCTGCTCTAAGGAGCGACGGAGCACCTCTTTCGAGAAAAAAGATTGACGCAAGTTTACATCAAAAATCTTGACCGACTTGGCGGGCATAGCGCTCAAAAAGGAATGGACACTCTGCCTAGAGACTTGTGAACGCTGCGAAAGAGAGCCAAAACAAACCGCATCTAAACCACTAGCCAAAGCCTGTAACTGCGGCGTAAACTCGAGATAAACCCAAGCAGCATCCATATGGATATCGTAACTGGGTTTACCATCACTCAAGCGCACATCGACGGTGCCCGTCGCATACAAATCACTCTCCGCGACATAGCGAAGGTCACAAGCAGAGTCCGACAACTGAGAGCGAAGCTCACACCCCAAAGCATCTGCTCCTAAGCAACTAACAGGCCAACTATTGGCACCTAACTGATGCACATGATATGCGAAGTTTGCGGGAGCACCACCGATACGCTTTTGATTAGGAAACACATCCCAGAGGAGTTCTCCAATGCCAGCAACAGCATACTTTTTTTTGACTAATAGGTTCGGTAGTCATCTATGGGCAAACGGGGTAAAGTTTGGTCAAGGTTGACAATAAAATGACATAAAGTTTAAATTTGTAAACAATTAATACCTTACATTACTTTACAAATCACTTGCATTTAACGCGTGAGTCACTCAAAACCAAAGTATTTACAAATTTACAGCGAAATCGCCAATGCGATCAAAAACCAAGAATATGCCCCTGGAGACCTACTCCCGACCGAGGAAGTCTTATGTAAAAAACATGCCACTTCGCGTCCAACCGTTGCCAAAGCTCTGCGCTTACTCGCCAAGGAAAAGATCGTCAAACGACGAGCTGGCTTCGGCACGCAGGTGCTGGCTCCAGGCAAGTCGAGCATCACTGCCGGCTTACTGATTCCCAACCTGCACAGCACAGAAATCTTCACCCCAATCTGCGCCAGCCTCACCGAAGCTGTGGGAATGGAAGCCATGCGCATCGTGCGCCCCTCAGAACTAGAGATTCCAACCGAAGATCCCTGCCAATTAGCCGAAATCTTAACGCAGCGCTTTATCGATGAAAAAGTGCACGGCGTCTTCTTCTCTCCACTGGAGCATATTCCAAACCAAGAGCGATTTAACCGCGGCATCCTCCGCAAACTTCGACTGATTGTGCGCGAATCTTCGACCCCAGTTTAGAAGCGTCATTATAGGGTAACTAATCCTAAAAAAACGATGCTATGAATTTGACCTAAGCCGAAGGAATCACCTATTAATTGACTCATTCAACTAGAATGACCCAGACAATATGAAAGCGAAGATAATCTTACTCATGACAACCTGCGGAATTGCAAGCGCCCCCTTAATTGCGCAAGACCCAAGCACTTTACTCTCTGAAGTCGGCGTCCGCATAGGCCAAGACGCGGAAAAACAAATCAACCTGAAAAGCTACGAGCTGTACTCAGTCATAGACACGGACTGGTCTTGGGAGCTAAGCCAGGAGATACGCCTTGCGCTCTCAGTCGAAGCTACCCTCGGTGGACTCAGTGGCGAGGACAAGGATGCAGTGTATGCGCGTATCGCACCTTTAGGACGATTACAATTCGGAGATTTTCCCGTAAGCCTCGAATTCAGCTCCGGCCCCTCTTATTATTCAGAAGACCGCTTTAGTGGATATGACATTGGTGGAAATTTTCATTTCACCAGTAGTCTCGGACTAAATTGGACCGTCGATAAAGCATGGAAGATCGGCTATCGATTTCAGCATACATCCAATGCGGACTTAGACAGTCCAAACCCCGGCCTGGACATGCACACTCTAAGTGTCGCCTACATATTTTAATTGGCATTCAGAGGCTCGACAGCTTGCCCCTGGATCATTTGCCATAGGCGCTTAAATGCTCGCTGTGAGGGATCACGGAAATGCTCAAAACTTACGTGCTGCTCGGGGCGCTCAGGATCCAAACGAATGCCCCACAGCGGCTCGACCGAGTCAGGATACATGGCATAGCGTAAATCCCCCACAACATCAGGTTTCATGGGATGCACAAACAGATACTCTTGCGAAAAGAATCGGAAGCGCGCCACGTCACGAGCATGCACACTCGCAGCAGGAAAAAGAGACGCTGCTGCCTCCAGACTAAACCGATCTACTGAGCTGCCAGGGTAATGCCGCGGGGAAGCAAATGGCAGCGTTTGTACAGCGTCCACATAATAACGTTCACCCGAACGATAGACGATACGCCACAACAATGTATTACCAAAGGAAGGTCGAACGGTGAGTTCCAGCGGATCGTGACCGCGCGCCTGCGCGAGCTGCTTGGCAAACTCTGCCGCTTGCCCGCGTTGATAGGCACCAAACGCAAGGTACAATAAGCAGAGCCCCACCCCGAAATGCGCAAAACGAGGTCGCCTGAAAGCAAAAGCGATAACGATCAGTACGCACAAGGGCAAAGTAAAGATTGGGTCGATGATCGAAATCACATCCCAAGACTCACGATGCGAACTCAGCGGCCAATAAAGTAAAGTGCCATAACTCGTGCATGCATCAATCAAACCATGCGTGAGAGCTCCCAAGACAGCAAACAAGGCAAGGCGTCGATAGGACCAGTGCTTCCAAAAAAAGAGTGCCTTAAACAGAGCCGCGACCAGTAGACCGATCAGCGGCGCCACTAGCAGCGCGTGAGTGAAATGACGATGAAATTGCAGCGCTAGCAGGGGGTCCTCATCCGAGCGAATCAAGACATCTACATCCGGTGCAGCTCCCGCCAGCGCCCCAAGCAGTATGGCACGTCTAGTTTCTGATTTGCGCGCAGCGATGGCGGCAACTGCGGCGCCAACACTGGCTTGAGTTAAAGGATCCATTAGGCAATGCTGGCACGAGCTGCTGCATCTGCAAGTCGAAGCAGCCGTTCTTTTATCCTTTCAATGAACAAGGAAGGCGCTTCATATTTGCACTTACATGATTTGGTTTTATCGGCTGCTTTATTTACCTGGGCTCTTGATCGCCCTGCCCTACTACATTCTTCGAATGTGGCGACGTGGCGGCTATCGTAAAAGCTTCCAGCACCGCTTCGGCCGATTTCATAAGTTATCCGCAGTAGAGGCTGGCAAGCAACGCATTTGGCTGCAAGCAGTTAGCGTGGGTGAAGTGCTGGCCATTGGTCCGCTAATTCAAGCGCTACTGCAAGACTCGACTGTCGAGATTGTACTGACCACCACGACCAGCACCGGCTACGCAGAAGCGCGTAAACGCTACGGCGACATCGCATTACGCATAGGTATTTTCCCTCTCGATTTCTGGCTATTTAGCCGCTGCGCATGGCAGCGCATACAGCCCAGCGCCGCCATATTGACCGAGAGCGAGCTGTGGCCCGAGCATTTACATCAAGCCCGCAAACGCGGCATTCCGGCCTTTTTAGTCAATGCACGTATCTCTGACACTAGTTTTCGACGCTATCAAAAAGTCCCCGCCTTGGCGCGTCGTATGCTTAAAAAATTCAGCGCCACCTATGCCGCCAGCGAACTGGATCGCACCCGTCTACTGGAACTCGGCAGCCCCCCAGAAAGTATCCAATCCACCGGCAGCATAAAATTTGACGTGAGCATTGGTGCGCGCGCCTCGGATTCAGAGCGTGAGACACTACGCGCAAGCTTAGGCTTCCAAGCCGAAAATCAGCGTCCTTTTGTTCTATTAGGCTCCTCAACTTGGCCAGGTGAAGAGGCCGCGCTACTCCAAACTCAACGCGCAATGATTGCCAGCGGGATCGACTGCCGGCTACTCTTGGTGCCGCGCCACGCAGAGCGCGCAGCAGAAATCGTCGCCCTGCTCGCGGCTCAGGAACTGTCCTGGCACCAGCGCTCCATGGGACTGGCAGCCCCCACGGGGCTGCGTATTCATCTAGCAGATACCACAGGCGAGCTCACACAACTGACGCAAGCAGCGGACCTCGCATTCATAGGCAAGAGCCTCGCTCCTAACACGGGTGGACAGACTCCGATTGAAGCCGCAGGCCTCGGAATTCCGATCTTAATGGGTCCTCACATGAACAATTTTAGAGATGTGGCCCGCTCACTGGTGCGTGCTGGAGCCGCCAAACATGTTCAGACCTCTACAGAGCTCCGTCAAAAAACGCGGCAGCTCGCGCAAGACAAAGCACAGCTAGCCAATATGCATGCAGCAGGACTACGATGGCATGCCAGCAATCGTGGCAGTAGCCAGCGTATCGCTCAGCATCTATTGGCCAAACTACTGAGCTAGCCGAAACGTAATTTAGCGGCCAAAGAGCTTACCAAAGAAGCCAGATTTCTTAGCATCCGCGACGCCGAGCTGAAGCTTCGCGAGTTCAATCGCCATACGCTCTAAACGGGCGTCATTGATCATAATAAAGTAACGCTCCGGTGAACCCCCGGTATTAAAGACCTGCTGCAAATCGGCGGCTTCGGCTGTAAACCATTCACTCACCTTCCGCACACGTTCCACGGCTGTCTTAATGGCAGCTTCAACATTGAGTGCGCTAGCCTTGCCTAAAAGCGCGGTCTCGGCATCGGTCAAACTGGTATCAGACTGCGAAAGCAGCTGCAGTTGCGCCGCTTCCGGCAGATCATTGGCAATCAGCCCAATCGCTTCCGGCAAGTGCAAGCCTCGAATCCCACGACGATAGGGCAAGTGCTTGGTAATGCCCACTTCATCCTTATGAGCGAGGCCATTTAGGAAAGTTTTTAAATCTCCCCCCACGACGACATTACGCGCAAGCTTTTGCCCAAAATGAACAACTTCGATCAGAGTGTTAACTCCCTCATCGCGTAATAATTCGCGGGTCCCTGCTTCGAAATGCACAAATTCACATGGATAACTGGGCGGGATTTCGAGCTTCGCTAAAATTCTTTCGAAAGTGTCATCCACTTCACTCTCAGACTCTACAGTATCCACCATATCTGAAAATGGATCATCAAAAGCGAGCGTCTCGCGAAGAATGTCCATTAAGGTTTTAATACGACTTTGCTTGCCAACAAGACCTGGCACGGACTTCAGCTCTTCAAAGTCATACTCAATGTACTTCTCCGCGGTTTCCCCTTTGCCCTTAAACGGCCATGAAACACCGACATTTTGCCCTAATTTGGCAATTTCAGTATCATTTAAGATCGAATTAAAGAACCGCTTACGGATGTGCTCCCACTCTTCAGCGGAATATTTTTCAAAAGATGCTTCGCTCATTTTTATTGCCTATAGTGATACGGTTATACCGAAGTTTCCGGGGTGTCGAGTAACTCTTGTGTCAGGACTGTATAATCGTCGCGCACAGACTCTTCCTTCTTTACATTGCCGACCAAACCAACAGGCAAGCCTAAGGTCACTGCCCTGCGGACAACAATCGCGTCGCGCACATTGGCATCAAAAATACGACAATCCTTGGCCACTCGACCTTGATTCTTAAATTGGTTGATACGAAATTGCATGCGCATCTTAGGTACGTCGATATCGACGTTGTTTTTAATAGAATTGAAAATAACCCCACGTACCTGCGCTTGCGGCTGCATGCCAGCCACTCGAAAACTGGCGCACAAATGGTGAAATTGCTGTAATTTACCCACTAATAGGGTGAAACCAATCAAACTGAGCGCATCAGGGTTGGCGGGCACATAAACTTCGCTACTACAAAATACACCGCACTGCGCGGAATAGAGCACATTGGGCGGGCAATCAAAGAGTATAAAATCATATTCATCTTCAACTTCTGCCAGTTGTTCTTGAAAAATTGCAAACGCAGGGCGCCCATCGGCCGACTCGAAGTCATGCTCTAGATCCACCAAGGTGAAAGTCGTCGGCACAATGTCCAAACCTGGCAAGAGCGCTTCACCCTCTTTGCCGCGCACCACATCTTTTTCAATGCAATCACGCAAGCGGCAGACACCTGGTTCAAAGATGGAATACAAATGCCCGGCATCGGCAGTATTTAAAGGATTCCATCGGTCTAAGCGCATCAGCCAAATACTGGAATTAGATTGAGCATCGAGGTCCACAAGGAGCACTCGTTTGCCAGCCTGCGCAAGCGAAGCGGCAATGTTCACGACTAGAGAAGTCTTTCCAACTCCTCCCTTGTAATTAATAAAGCTGATTTTTCGAGGCATTACGAAGAGATCCAATGCGGAACTTGCCACAGAGACAACCTACATCTGATCAAAAATGAGTTAAAAGCACTTATAGTAGTGCAATTAAAGACAGTAGCATGCTTTCGCATAGCGCTGAGCACTACTTCTTTTTCGCAGGATTGGGCGTCGGAGGCGTCTTAAGCGTGCGAGCTTCGAGCTGCCAACGCGAGGCCAGCGTCGCCTCGCCGCATGCAAGTGCCACCGGAGCGCCGCCCTCGTAAAGAGAAATCTTCAAGCGCTTATCTAAATCGCGCTCCTCTAAAATGCTTTGATACAAACGCAATGCCAAGGGACTCTCATCATACTTGTGAAGGAAATTAGCAATCTTCTGCACTAAGACGAATTCATCCACGGAGAATTTGGAAATGTAGCGAATAATTTTTAATGCTTCGACCCCCTCGCGCTCACGACCTGCTCCCGCATAGAGCTGCGCCATGCGATAGGCGAGAGCCAGCGAGGGCTGTTTCAAGAATTTGGACCGCGCAAAGGCGATCGCCGCATCGCTGCCTTCAGTGGCCAGTAAACGGTTGCTCTCACGAATACTGGCGTAGGCAGCAAAATTTGAATCTTGGGACTGTGTCAGCTGATCCTGCAAACTCACTTTAAACGGACGATAGAGCGGATCGCCCAGTGCGACACTTTGCCAGCTGAGTGCCGGCATACTCACGGCGACCGCCTCACCGAAATTCCCCCCGGACATAAGATGCGCTAACAAAACTTGCGGGCGGTGCGTATACTCCAGATAAGGTTCATACACATTGCCCACAGTGGCGCAGTAGCCTTGCGCCACCAATGCGCCCAACCATGTCTTAGTCGTGCGTAGCGATGTGCCGGAAAAACTATGTAGGTGAAAACCAATGGCCCCCGCGGGCACAGACCATTTGGGCGCAAGCCATTGAGCTTGAGCTCGAGGACGATACCAGCCCATATAAATTGCGGGCGCATCGAGTCGATCTCGGTAATCCATGGCACGCTTGGTGGTTTCAAAATCGGTATCGAAGTAGGCGGCTTCGACCATTTCGCCCGCAGCACGTATCCATGCATCTCCTTTTTCATGAGGTCCTCCGGTGTCGATATACCCACGGCCCATCAAGCCGGTCTGCTCGGCCTCCAGCGTACGATCGATCACCTGAATCACATTTGCTTTGCTGGGACCATCGAGTCGGCTAACGCGTAAGATGCGATTGGCATCCGTCGAGGAAATCGAGCTTTTCCCAAAATAGGGATTGGGAATCAAAGCCGTCATCGAAGTGCCAGGAGGCGCCAACAGTAGTGCCAGTTCGCCATCAACGGAGCCATTATTGACTCGAAACTGTTTTGGCAGCTTGTCCGTGCCCTCTTCAAGAAGAGTCGCATCGTTGGCGATGCGAAGGGGAACACCCTTAATCAGAACCACATAGGAAATATTATGAATCGAGACCGCGAGACGCTCACGACCAAAGTGATCTTTGGCTCCGTCCTTGACACCTTTGACCCACTCACGATCCAAGAGCTCATTAAGCAGCGGGTTGGCCACGCGCTCGACGTATTGCGTCACCGTGATCGTTTCTTCTGTAGGCATATTCAGTGGCACGATGCGCGACTCCGGCACCCCGCGCTGCTGCGCATAATATTTCCCGATTGCCAGCGAATCCGGATCGTTGTCATTTACAACGATCACCATATTTTCTGCCAACACTTGATTCGTTTGCGCGGAGAGTCCACTTTGGCTGAATATGCATAAGAACACGAAAAATCGACTCAGAAGATCAACTGAGCTTCGTAGAGAGAGGTATTTTTTTACTGTAAACATAGGCTATGGGATGCGTTGGAGGCGTTTTCCGTAACGAACAATGCCATCGTACAGGCTTTGGGCAAGCGTTTGCCGAAAAGCTGTAGTGCGTAATTTTTGAGCAGTGCCAGGATTCGAAACAAAGCCAAGTTCAACCAGGACACCAGGGCAATCTAAATGCTTCATCACTAGAAAGCGTGCTCGCTTCAGCCCTCGATCAGGCCCTCCCACCCCTTGTACCAGCGAGCGTTGCACGTGGTAGCCCAGCAGTGTGTTCCAGGGATCTTGCTCATTACCATCGTAGCGAATACTATCTCCGCGGCCAGGTTTAGAATATTTGGAGGAGGCTTGATACTGCGGCGTCAGTGCAAACGTTTCAAATCCCTCGGCTGTGGACGAGCCCGCAGCATTGAAATGGATGCTGATAAAAAGATCGCCGCGCTCGCGATTCGCAATTTGCGGACGGCGTTCGAGCGGTATATACACATCACTATCACGTGTCATGACCACCTCAAAACCTGCTCGCTGCAATAAAGACTGAAGCCGGCGCGCCACGTCCAGGTTCAAGTCTTTCTCATACAAGCGGTAGGCGTCATTTTTCGCACCCACATCCTTTCCACCATGCCCCGCATCAATCACTATACGGCGCAAGCCAGGCTTCCCCGAAAAGGCTTGAGGCGTGAGAATCGCCTGCAGGACATGTTGATAATCGGCCTTCGCCATGTAGAGTCGACCGCTCGATTCCAGCGTAGGAAAGCCCAGATAAATCGGAAGCTGATTCAAATAAAGGATACGCTTCCCCTTACCAATATCAATGTTAGTCCACTGACTACGGAGCCGGAAAGTTTTAAATCCCTTCAACCAGTAGGCCTTCATCCCGAGCTGCCCGCCCGCGGTGGCCAAGTCTATATAAGTGCGTCCCTCGTGCTGAATTTCAACACGTTGCGCTGACAACTCCAGAGGAGTTGTCAGCCACAGTGCGAGAACAACTAGCGGAACAAACGCGGCGCATTGGAAACATCCTCCCTGAAGGGATCCGCCCCGCATCGTTCCACTCCTCGCTGTGCTCTAAGATTGTGCTGCTTCGGATTCTTCCTCGTCTTCGGGGCCGAAATCATCTTCATCGTGATCTTCGCTGTCATCGAGTTGATGATCAGGCGCATTGAATTTCAATACACGCTTAGCCTCAGGAAGAGGTGATAAAATCTGAGTCACTTGACGCCCCACTAACTTTGGAGGGGAATCCGCAGTTGCCACACCTTCGAGCTCTTTCGCGGCGAGTTTCACACGCTCGAAGCCCAATTCGCGGTGCTCGTTTTCACGTCCGCGGAATTGCAAAGTCAGTTTCACCTTATTGCCATGGTCGAGGAAACTTTCGGCGCGACGTAATTTCGTCACAAAGTCATGCTCGCCGATGCTAACGCGGAACTTCACTTCCTTCAGCTTGGTGCTAGCTTGCTTCGTATCTTTGGCCTTCTTACTTTCCTCATAGAGGAATTTACCAAAGTCAAGAATACGACAGACTGGCGGACGAGCCGATGGAGAGACTTCTATCAGGTCGAGACCCACCTTTTTGGCGAGTTCCAGCGCTTTACGAGGCGGCATCACACCGAGGTTAGTGCCTTCGGGGCCAATCACACGCACTTCAGACGCGCGAATGCGATCGTTTCTTCTGAGCCCTTTAGGGCCACGGTTACGGTTTTGATATTTGCCGCGAGAGTTCGGGTATTTTGGCATGAATTGATTCTGAGTATTAACTTCTTGAAAGTGAGTGCAACATAGGAGAGCCCCAAGCATTAGCGAAGCGTAGCGTTGGCTACTTCGTTTTACATCGCGTTATACCGTCATAGTTTTGGTTGATTGACCATTCAAGAAACACTAGCTTTATGACCTCTGCTCTGTGTTTCAACCCTAAATACTAAAGCTTTCGCCACAACTGCAGCTTGATTTCGCATTGGGATTACTAAACTTAAAGCCGCCCCCCACCATTTTATCGGAATAATCCAAATGGGTACCGCGCAAATAAAGTGCACTCTTGGTATCCACTAAAATCTGCGCCCCCGAAGAGCGCACTAAGATGTCCCCCCGCTTAGGTGCGGCCACAAACTTCATTTTATAACTGAGTCCATTACAGCCTCCACCGGTAATTTTGACTCGTAAATAATCGCCCTTCTGCTCTCGTTCGATCAGCGAGCACAATTTGGCCCCCGCTGCTTCCGTGACCAAAACCAGTTTTTCATTACCAAGGCGCACGCCTTCCGGGACCTCTACAGTATCTACCATATTGCAAAGAGCGGTATGCAAAACGCAGCTCAGGTCAAGCTACCAGTCAAATCACGTGCAACTGAGAGCGCGGCCGTAAAACTCGCGGAGTTCGCCTGCCCCTTACCCGCCAAATCAAAGGCGGTGCCATGATCGGGGCTGGTCCGCACATAGGGCAAGCCCAAGGTTAAGTTCACCGCAGCATCAAATTCCAGCGTTTTGACCGCGGCCAATGCCTGGTCGTGATACGCCGCGACCACCACATCAAAGTCCCCCTGACGTTGACGATAAAACACGGTATCCCCTGGCAGACATTTTGAAAGCCCAGGAATCCTCTCGCGCAAGCGATCCAGCGCCGGATCCAGCACTTCCAACTCTTCTTTACCTAAAATGCCCCCTTCTCCGGCATGTGGATTGAGCCCACACACACCAATACGCGGCTCGGAGACCCCAAGCTGTTGCGCCAGAGCATGCGCCCGGCGCACCGCTTTTTCGAGGCAAATCGCATCCAAGGCATCCGAAACCTCCCGCAAAGGAATATGCCAGGTCGCTAAAATCACGCGCAACTCACGCCCCACAAAAGCCATCGTCGGATCACCGCCCCAAGCATTCGCAAAGAACTCCGTCTGGCCCGGAAATTGAAAGCCGACCTCTTGCAACCAGTGCTTACTCACCGGTCCTGTCACCACTCCGCGAAAGCGCCCCTCGCGGCAACCCTCTGCCGCTTGCTCCATCGCCGCCAAGGCCAAACGTGCCCCCGCCAAAGAGGGTTTGCCCACGTGCACCGCGTGGACATAGTCGTGATCGTCGCCAGTCGACACTGGCTCAAAATCCAGCCCCAGCTGAGCCGAAAGCACGCCCCCCCAGTCCGCGGGGCCAATCACCACGCAATCCCTTCCCGACAAAGGGTCTGCCGCCAGTGCCGCTGCAATCACCTCAGGTCCGACCCCGGCTGGATCACCACATGTAATTGCCAGCGGTAAAGAGCTACCAGACTTAATCATGTGTCGAAACGATAAAACCACGCTTGCCCGACTCAAAAAAGCTCAAAAACCGCGCTCCTGGAGCAGTGGTGCCAAACTCAGTCTCCCGAGCGGCGGCAGCCGCTTTTTTCTTCAAATTCCCTCCGCCAAAAAACACAGCTCGATAGCAGCGCTTTAAATCTTTGATCTCGCCAGAGCTAAAGCCCCCACGTCGTAGACCGACAAGGTTCAAACCATGCGCCTGACTACGTTCTGCAGCCATCACATAGGGCGGTACGTCAGCCGTAATGGAGGCATTTCCAGCGATCATGCAGTAAGCTCCAATGCGGCAAAACTGGTGAATACCCGCGCCGCCGCCGATCACCGTTTTTTCACCTATACTCACATGACCGGCCAACATCACATTATTAACCATCACGACGCCTTGGGACAGTTGACAGTCGTGAGCGACATGCGCGTTCGCCATGATAAAGCAGTCATCTCCAATCACAGTTTGCGCGCCTGCGGTTTCAGGACGACTCACAGTCACCCCCTCGCGTAGCACTACCCGATCACCTATCACCACCGTGCTTTCAAGCATCGGGTCGAACGCGATCGACTGCGGCTCCCCACCGACGACGCTAAAAGAATCCATCTGCACTTCATTGCCAAGCGTCGTATTCTTACGAATGATCGCATAAGCTGCGATCTTACAATCACGCCCGATACGCACGCCCGATTCTACCAAAGCACCCGCACCGATCGAGGTGCCTTCGCCGATTTCTGCCGATGGATCGACGATCGCAGTTTCATGAATATTCATAGTTCAAACAAATTCACGCCGCTTTCAAATTGTCAATGCGTGACAGCTCAACGTAGCTCGTAAGACAGACAGCAGCAGCTTCATCAATTAAGACTCGATCAAGTTGCCAACAAACAAATCCGGCAACTCCACCCATTCGGCCTCTATATCCGCGCTAATACGTGCTATCTTCTCATCAAAGGCCGCCCACTCCGCCTCCGTGCAAATTTCGTAGCTGTGCCCCCAGAAATAAAAAACTTCAGCCTCCGAGGCTTTGGCTTTCGCATACAAATCCCAGAAATTCTCATTATGAAAATGGCAGTCCGCGTGAAACATCATCGGGTCCGCGACTGGCAGGCAAGGCGTCACATTTTTCGTTGTGCGCGCATACACATGCCCTGCCTCGCGCACCACATCTGCAGTCGCCAGGTCGCAATCCCCAAACGGATACACAAAGCCTAAGATTGCTTGCTGGAACCAATCCTGCAAAATCTTACGTGCATCCACGACCTCACTGCGCCAATCATCCAGAGCAATGCGTGTCGGCCACGGGTGGCTCATGGAATGGTTCGCGATCGTGAAGCCCTCATATACTTCGCTCAACTCAGACCGCGCCAAACGATCGATTTGTTTGTCCCATCGATCACTAAAGCCACCTTGACGCAAATCACCATGCGTCGCAGGGTTTAAATTAAAGGAGGCCTTTGCACCATGTTTACGTAATATCTCGATCAAGCGAATATCATCATTCACCCCATCATCCCAGCATTGAACGACTTTAAGCATATAATCGCGATATAACGTAGCTCTCTCGCTACTTTCAAGCGAGTAATTCACACAACTTCATTCGGAAAATCATAATGCGCCTCCACCCGAACACAATCAACTGATTCGCTTTAGCGAAAGCCCGCCCCTTCAATTCAGCACTCCTAACATACGTCTTCGATAGTCGCTGGCCTTCATCCCAAAGTATTTTCGAAAATTGCGCGAAAAGACCTTCGGATCTGACCAGCCAACTTGCTGACCGATTTCCCCCACCCGCAGGGGGGTCGAAAGCAAGAGATTGGCCGCCATTTTTGCACGACGCTCAGCCAGATACTTCATTGGAGGTTGTCCAGTCTCGGCATGGAATAAGCAGGGCAATCGCTTTTGAGTGTTCTCCGCCAATTAATGACTTGTACGTGGCTTGAACGGCTTTCAAATAGTGTGTCATGGCCAATTCCAATGACACGCCCACATCCTCTCACGATCTAAATGAAGTTCTCGGAGTTTTCTCTGAGCTGGAAGACCCAAGAAGGAGTAATGCCACACGGCATATTTTCTCGGAGCTTCTTTTCAT
>PBYS01000028.1 GCA_002729725.1 Puniceicoccaceae bacterium | reverse complement strand
TGAGCAACGTAACGGAAAACTTGTGGAAACTCCTTTACAATTACCACCTGCTGGATCTGGGCACCAGATCGAAATCGAGCGCTTCATAGAAACAATCCAAAACAAGAATGTGCCTTAGGTAGTACGTGTAATATTTGATTCTGTTAGTATTATTGATGTTTTGTCTATGTATAATGATATTACCAATATAGTTGTTCATGCCATCCACTGCGTAAATAGTATGATATTTACGCCCATAAATATCGTGTCAGCATTTTCATTTGATAAGAGGAATAAGCTGGCGATAACTTGGACTAAAACCAAAAAATTCTACGTTTCTTGCAATTTATAAATAATTAATTCAGTAACTTTCATCGTCTATGGGTTAATTCCTTTCGTTAGGGGTCTATTTAACAAAACCTCGTTTCACCCACCTTCTCCGCCTTTTTCTTTTTTTTTGTTTCTTTTTTGTTTCTTTTATAAACTTTTGAAAGGCGCGTAAATAGCATGGTAGTCTTTGTGCTTGTTATTTAAATATTTCAGTAATTGGCACGGGTGTACCTATGCAAGAAATAGACGTTACTAGTGAAATTGCACTGATAGGTACAAGTAATATCAACTTTACTAGTTCTTGTGGCGTACTGTTAGTTCTTTTTTAGTAAGACGGTGGAGTGTGAGGTTATACGATAGGTATTTAGACAACAGCTACCAACTTTTACAACTCTGTCGCTCAACTCCGAATCAGAGTCCACAAGAGTGGATGAAACATAAAGGCGACTAACAAGAATTGTTGAGCAACAGTATGTTTGATGACACAAAAGCTATACTTTACACAATTATTGGGTGGAAACGAGCAGCCCAAACTCCCAGTGATCTGGACTTGAACACTTTGAGGCTAGCTACAAGGATACAAGGCATACGAAATATATACGGTATTTGATGCGTATGTTGAACCGACCACAACCACTGGTTTTCCGTAATAACGCGTTGGATACCGTTTTCTAAACTCCGCATAAATACTTTTATGATAGAACACATCTGCTCCGAACATTTTTTGACGAAAGTTCCCTTCACAAAAACTGAGGATGGGTGATAAGTAATTATGTTGAAGATCCCACATTTTACACAAGCCAACTCCAACTCGAGTACCAGTATCAAGGGCAGGTGATTTCTGGTCGGATAAAGCATTCCTGATCCAGACACTCACATGCTGTTCATATTGACACACAGCAGTTGCAGAGCAAAACTTATGGAATATGATCGAGAGATATTTTTGAAACAACATGGGGACTATCCACAATGCGACCCAGACACGGTGCATGAATTTGAATACTTAGAGGACAGGTTGACAATCGCTGCCTAGTGAGAAAATAATAATTTGTATATCAGCTATTTGTCAGATAATACCTTTTCAAATACATATAGATAAGGATTAGTATGTTAGGTTTTTTAAAAAATTTTCGTGTGGAATTACTCTGTGGGTTGACTGTGGCCCTCGCTTTGATACCAGAGGCAGTTGCATTTAGCTTCATAGCATATGTAGACCCTAGAGTGGGTTTATATGCAGCATTCATGATGGGATTGATAACTGCAGTTGTAGGTGGAAGGCCAGGCATGATCTCTGGAGCTACCGGAGCGATTGCTGTTATATTCGCGAAATTAATGTTAGAACAAACCAAAATACATGGTTCTAGTGTGGCGTTACAATACCTATTCTTAGCAGTATGTGTGATGGGTTTGATACAAATAGCTTTTGGCTTGTTACGATGGGGCAAGTATATAACGATCATACCGCATTCAGTCATGATCGGATTTGTGAACGGACTAGCTATAATTATAGCACAAGCACAATTCGCTCAATTTAAAATTAGAACAGACACGGGAATGGAACTGTTACCAACACAACCATTAGCATTAATGATAGGTTTAATAATAGTGACAATGGTGATTATTCATTGGCTGCCTAAAATCACAAAGATCATACCTTCTACGCTTGTAGCAATAGTGACAGTAACCGGAGTGTCAGTTTACTTAAGATCACGTGGATACGAAATACGTAATGTGATGGATTTTGTACGTTCTATGGATCCTTCCCAGACTAGCTTGACCGCTTCGTTACCTACGTTTATCTTACCTACAGTAAATTTTGAAATGCTAAAAACGGTCTTACCATACTCTACAGTCGCGGCGGCTGTGGGATTGACAGAATCACTCATGACTTTAACATTGATAGACGAGATCACAGATACCAAAGGCCAGAAAAACAAAGAAAGCATCGGGCAGGGAGTCGCAAATTTAATTAATGGGTTTTTTGGTGGGATGGGCGGCTGTGCCATGATTGGTCAGAGTATGATCAACATACGAGGTGGTGCCCGTGGTAGGACCTCTGGCATTGTCGCGGCAGTTAGCATGATGGTGTTCATAATGTACGCTTCTGAATTAGTCGAGATGATACCATTAGCAGCCCTTGTGGGAGTAATGTTCATGGTGTCTATTGGTACATTCGAATGGTCGAGCTTAAGGTTACTGAACAGAATACCTCGACCGGACGCGATAATCATTTTGGTTGTGACTGGGATCACAATCGTGTTCCACAATCTAGCCATTGCGGTATTGGTCGGTGTGATAATCGCGGCTGTTGTATACAGCTGGAATCAAGGTGGAGCGCTGACGTTCACAAAAGACCAGACTCATAACAAAAATGACAAATACATTTTCAAGGGTACATTGTTTTTCGGATCAGCAGATAATTTTAAAAACTCTTTTGATTATAACCAGAGTACCGAGACAGTCGTGATTGACATGCATGACACACGCGTGTGTGATTATTCTGGTGCTGAAACGCTGGAAAATGTAAGAAACAAATATAAGGAAAATGGTAGAAAAGTTATATACAGGAACATGAACAAACAATGCATGGAACTAGTCAAAAATACCGGAGCCCAACTAGAATATTTAATTGAATAAATATTGGTAAAAGTTGAGTATGAAGACCGGTTTATCATGTCTGTGGATCCGGCGGAAGTATTGAATATACAGAAAATTATAGACGCTATATATCGACCTGGTGAAACCAGGGAATCCGTTAATATTGAATAAACTGTCAGCGCTACCTCTTGTCTTTTGATTAATTCTCGATTTTTTAGGCCCTTATAACAGTGGGTAATATGCCTCCAACTATCTGGATAATCTAGGAAACTTGCAATCACGGACCTGCATTATTGGTCTAAACAATACTTTTGTTAATGTGCTTTGGGGGCCGTAACGAGAAATCTTACTCTTGCCTATCTTCAGTCTTGGATGACTTCAGGATTATCTGTTGTCCTATTATCCATACCTATTTATTAGTGTTATTTCCTATATAAGCATAGGGGCGAATTATCTCTAAATTATCTACCGAAACAGGCTTGCTCTGTGGATTGAAGACAATCCATTCTATTTCGTCTTCTGCTAGTTCTATACGTAAGATTGTAGTTTCAATGTCATCGCGCAAAACTGAGATGCCAGACGCACCAACAGTTGATTGTAAATCGTATCTGTTTTCTACTTTAGCATCTGGGTTGTTGTTGCTCGTTCGAAATCGATAGGGCAAGTGAGGATAATAGAGCTGAGTAAAGACCATTTTCTGATCGACTTCGACTTTTCCTTGCCACATATATCTAAGTTGAGCAGGACAATCACTGGTACGCGGATCCACCGATAGTCGATCTATTATCTGAAGTTGGCGATCGGAACGTGGTGCAAACCAGACAAGCAAATCAACAGCCGGCGATTTCATACTAAAACGACCATTACCTCCTATCGGAGCACTCAAAAATGTGTTAGCCCAATGAGCACCTATCTGTGGTCCTATATTCTGAGTATTCCAGAGAGAAGATATCCTAGCTTGAAATTCTTCTTCAAAGTTTACAATTTCGCGTGAGACTAAAAATCGGTTTTTAACGAAGATAAATTCTCTTTCATAAATCACAGGTAAACCATCTACGTTTTCCACCCTAACACGTACATAGGTAGCCTCCTTAGTTTCCTCAAAATATGATACTTCAGATCGGATGTCCGGCATTTTACCCATCTTCCAATCTTCGTTGATTCTTAGGGGATCTGGGTGGTAACGCCTAGAGGCAGTATCATCTATATCTTCGATTAATAGCCTGTTTTCTTCAGAACTTCCTTTACTAGTCACAATCTGGGTAAACGAAGCTCCGTATCGGTTAATGCCCATGATGCCACCCGGATTTGCAGGAAAGCTAGTTGGATGGAGTTCTATCAACGCAAATAGGTCTCCGGCATCCCAACCACTACGTAGGATCAACTTGTTAGGCCAAACCTGATCACTAATCACCCAACTACAGCAGATGTGGCCACGCTGAGGGTGAGGAGAAGCATTACCTAATAAGCGCTCGGTTATTGATTTATCAGTATGAGGTAATCGTAAGGCTAGATTTCTATTATTCCAGAGTGAATTTGGTTCTGGTTGAACAGGATCTATACTATCTTGGGCAAATAACCAAGCTAACGCCATCAGGCTAGCATAATGAGGTTTATCAAAGCCGTTGGAACCTTTGTATTGATAAGAAAGATAATTAAAAAGTTTGTGAGCACCGTAACGATATTGGCCATTTCCTGTTTTTCGTGCTATTTGTTCTAGGGTAAATATGCGAAAATCAGCTGTACTATTATAGCCTCCATTAGGCCCATATGGGTTTATTGCTCCATCAGGTGTTATCTCAACCAGTAGGCGGTCCCAAATACGCTTCATATCTGGATCGTTATAGTAACGATCATCACCCAGAATCTGGTCGCTAATACAGGTTAACATGATTAGAGGACCCATCATGTAGCCAGTATCGTTCTGAGCAATATCTTTGTTACGCCAAAAGTCACGAAAATTATCTTGGCCCAAATCACGCCATCGGTTAGCTTCTGGAATATCGGGATACCATCTGGCAGCTAGCCACTTAGATAGACCTTCTGGCATTGATCGATGACATCCACCACGCCATTCGGTTGGCTCAGAATCCCAAACATGAAGGTTGCGGCAGTAGTAAAGCCATATTTGACGAAACCAAGTGGAATCTGCTTGTATTAACCCTTCTTCAATTAAATAATGTCGATACAGAGCCATAGCAACTGCTGGCCATTCGAAATCCCAGAACCATTTTCTTTCTTCCACTGTTTCCTGTAGGGTTCGGTGATAGTTTTTCAACATAGCGATAATGGCTTCGCCCCAAATAGGGTTTTTCGTTTGAACATATTTGGCCAAGACTGGCAAATATAGAAAGGGACCTCGCTCGCCTTGATCAGTATTAGTGATTAAATTAGCCAGATCCATTTGATCTAACACATTCATATAGCTATCCCTTGTCACCTGAACTGTTGGGATAGGATAAAAGTTAGGGTTTTTTAGATTTGGCTCTGAGAAACGATAACGTTTTACATCAACGAAATGGTAAGAGGGAACTCCAATTCGTTCAACCTTGGACCAATCAGCTGAGAATGGAAATTGAGTATAAGTACTGACAAGAATATAAGCATAAGTAATCGTTGTTATCATGTTACTAATCCTTCAGTTATTCAAATAAGAGTTTATAGATTCAGTATATTTTATCGTGAATATTCTGTCTTAAATCAAATATAATCACAAGAAAATACCATTCTATTAAAAGAGGAATACTAATTGAATTTGCTTGTTTTTACACATATTTTAGGAGTCATCTGGGGGAACATAATCAACCTACAGAAGGATTGGCAACTTGTTTGGCATGATGAATTTGACGGTGATCAGCTTGATTACACAAAATGGGGAATAGAAGTAAATGCACTTGGTGGAGGAAATAACGAACTTCAACTTTATACCGATTATCCATCGAATGTTCGAGTAGAAAGCGGTAATTTAATCTTGGAGGCGCGGTCTGACTCTCCCAGCTTGATGGGAACTAAACGAAAGTATTCTTCAGGTCGTATCCGTACGAAAAATCGAGGGGACTGGAAATATTGTTATCTGGAGATCAAGGCGAAGCTCCCTGCTGGAAGAGGTATGTGGCCCGCTATTTGGATGCTCCCAACCGACGATAAATATGGAACCTGGCCTTTAAGTGGTGAAATTGATATTGTCGAACTTGATGGAGCTCAGCCGAATCGAGCACACGGCACCATACATTATGGAGACAAATGGCCACATAATCAGTCTAGTGGAAAAGAATTTGTTTTAGAAAAAGGTTCTTTCAGCGACACCTATCACGTTTTTGCTATTAGATGGGAGAAAGACTTAATTCGTTGGTATATGGATGGCGAATGCTATCATACGCAAACTAGGTGGAACACAAGTTCTGCATCTTTTCCTGCACCATTTGACCAGCGGTTTCACCTACTACTGAATTTGGCTGTGGGAGGTAATATGGTTGATGATCCAGATTCTAGTACCCAATTCCCCCAACAGATGTTAATTGATTATGTTAGGGTTTATCAGAGGAAATAGTATATCTGAATCACTTGTTTTGGAGTCTTACTAAGGATCGTATAGATTATGAGACTGAGGCGCATGGTAAGCTCATTAGAAAATATCTGGTCAGGTTTGTACACCTTGTAAAAAGCGCCCTGTTGCGTTTCTATTAACTACTTGGCTGTATTTCCAAAGAAGTTGTGCTTTTCACCAGTGTTAAAACCGAACTATTTCCTAGGGACGAACTGTTCGGACTTACTTATTAAGGTACGATTCCCAAATAATTCGGGAATCTTCGTCTTTATCTTCCTTCTTTAAAATGAAGCTGGTTTTGGTTAGAATTGCTGGAAATAAAATACCAATTATCATCCACGGAATAAGTATATTGATCATTACATTCCTCCGGCGAGTAATGCTATATTTGGGTCTGCTTTTTGTCAACCAAGATAATGGTAGTCTCCTAACTTGGTAATTACAAATATTATCTATTACCCAAAAACGCATTACTTTCTTTCTAATGAGTTCAAAAATTCAAGATTGAACAAACTTAGATGATTAGCTATTTCCTCTAATACCCAACCGAAACATCCACTAATTAAGGTTAATGATATTTCTAAGAGTTAACATATATCTTCTGACTTGTAAACCGCTGTAATCAGACCAAAAAGTAATATGATATACATCAAATTTCTTGTAGCATAAATCTCAAGCCGGATAAATTCACAGCTAAGCTAGTCAAAAGACTTAGCCTAATTTAATGAGTCTGAAAAAATTTGAAATTAGCACCTCTAAGTTATAAATTTAATGTTGGTTTACTTCAATAACTCTATTTATGTTATTAAGATCCAAGTCAGGTTACCTGAACGATCCGTTAAATCGATACACATTTTGGCACCAAAATCCAAAAATATAATGTAAAGCAACGAACTCTAACCCGAGGTGCATACGTGATCTTACGTTCCATAACTAAATCTAAATTTATCCTTTTACTTCCTGTGCTTAGTTTCTTTCTTCTTACCTTTTGTGTAGCAGCAGGTGAAGACAATACTGGACTAACTTTCTACGTCTCAGATCCTCGAGACACCTTCCAATTTTCATCCGACGCGCCATTAGAAAAAATTGTTGGCACTACTAACAATATCGCAGGAAAAGTCATTGTTCACCCAGATGATATCACAAAAAATTTACAGGCATCCTTTGAACTGGACTTGGCCACAATTGAAACAGGAATAGCAGAAAGAGATAAACACCTTAGAAGCGAATACTTAGAAACGCAAAAATACCCAAAAGCTATGCTGACTGTCGATGACATCATTAAAGTTGATAGAGAGAATGCCAATGTGCCTCCGAGGCTAGAAGACAAGAAGAGCTTCAATGTGACTGCCCAATGTACACTAGACCTACACGGTGTCCAAAAAAGCATTATTGTGGATAAGGTGAAAATAACTTATTTCAAGGAAAATGACGAACTGAGGGCAGTCAATATGTACGGGGATATATTAAAAATTGATACTACATTCAAAGTTAATCTTTCAGACTATAACATAAAAAGGCCTCAGTTACTTTTCCTGAAGTTGAGCGAAGAATTAGAGATTAAGATTTCAATGTTAGCCTCCTCAAGCCCTCTCGGTCAATTCTGGCGTTCCTAGTTATTGATGACGAATTGTTGGACGTTCCACAGGCATTTTGGCTCTACCTGTGTCGGTAAAAAGAACCGTTTTGGGAAAAATATTACCGATGCCTAACCATCTTTATTACTCAGTCCTGTCTAAACGTAAATTGAGGATAGAATAGCAGTCGGAATTAACCTTGAAAGCAGAATACGAACTTAATGAAGCCACCATCAATAATCCGTTAACCTCTACCAGCCAATAATTTGCCGACATTTTGTATACGATGGGAGATAACCAGCAAGAAAAAGTAACTAACGAGGAAGCTTCCCAATGTTGTTTAATAACAAGGGTATATAATCTGTGCGAACATTTCCGTAGGCCTTTTCTACTCCTACTTAGCTCTACTCAGCCCCCACTCTACTAGTTGCTCGAATGAACTCAATATACCCAAGTTATCTTTCTTCAAAAGTTGTGTGCTGCGCACAACTTTTGATTTTTTGGTTTCACAAGCTTGCTCCTAAGATCACCAAATAATTTCACCTCACACATTAGTATTGTCTATCGAAAATGATACGAATCGTTATTCTCTCTCTAGTTTCTGTGGATTCTTTTTCCGAATTTTTAATTTCTTACTTTGACTAACAGGTGTAAATAGCTTTATACCTTGTATATTTCACTATTTATTTCGCAACCCGATCCTCAGTGTATAAATCCGGGTGAAGAATTTATCTCATAGATAATATAACCATCTTTATTGAAGAGGAGATCGACATCAGCATTGCCAAGAGACATTAATTTTGTTGCCTCTAAGGCTGAAAATTCCACTTCGTTATCTATTTCTACCACAGATCCAATTCCGCTACGCGGGACATTAGCCCTAAAATCTCCATCCACAGCTTTTATTTTCATTGTTGTAATGACGCGACCACCTAGGATAACCAAACGAATGTCGCAACCAAAGGAGTTTTCGATAAATTCGTGTGTAATAAAACTGAATCGATTATCAACTAGATCTACGACTTCGACTAATTGCTCAAAGTGATGACGAGTTTCAACTGAGAAAGTACCTCGGCTATACGTACCACTCAAAGTTAATTACCGGAAACCCAAGAAACTCCTCCACATAATCAATATTTATTGAAGACCGGCCCAAAATGGTTTTCGGAATAGGTAGATTATGCTGCGCTAAGACCTAATGTGTATAAAAGCTTATCTTTTACTGCGTCGATACTATCCGACGAATTAAGAAAATTAGCTTCCATTCTTTCTAAATGCCGAAAAATCACATTCTGGTAATAGGTGGTTTCTACACCAATACGAGGCAGGTAGAAATTTGGAATATGTGTTTGCTAGCCTTGAATTAGGATGGATCAGTAGCCTTCCCGATGAACAAAAATGTCAACATCGTTTAGGTCAATGGCTTGACAGTCGATACCTATGTCTTCAAAACACCGAATAAGTCGGTCGGTTTCATAAGAAATGGGAAATTGAGTTGTGAAAATCCAGCCCTTCATGTCGATTACGTGTTATTTATTACAATTCACCAATGTTATGCTTGTATATGTTCTAGTTCGAAATAGACCAAAACACTTTTGTATATAATGGCTAACTCTTGACTTTAGCTATCAACGAACTGGCTATCAGTAAAATTATTATGTAGTTTTCCATAACTGATATTTCTGACCCTCGATATCAAAAAGTTTACTGCTGAAAGACCAAGACTACCTGAAATTCAAAAGCTTTTAATTGATTCTCAATTTATTCTTGATCCTTTTATTAATCAATAAGATAATATGGGTGGTCAAAGTACAATAAAATCTTCTATAAATGATTGTCTATCTTTATCTATCAGACCTTGAGTAATTTTATAATCTCGTAATCAAAACAAATTAAAGGATTAATTTTCTATAAGAATAATTCCGAGGTACAACACGGTTATCGAACGACTATTATAGAAGACATATGATAAGTAGACTGCACTGACTTAACATCTCTTGTACGAAAAATTAACGTCAGGAGATTTTTTGAATATTGTTATAAAAAAGAGAATTTAGACTAGGAGAAAACCATGTCTGGTAAGCTTAAGGTTGGTATTATTGGAACCGGAATTATTGGTAAAAGCCACATTTCCGGTTATCAATCGATGAATAACGATGTTGATATTGTTGCCATAGCAGACATTAATGAAGTTGAAGCGCAAAAAATTGCACAAGAAAACGATATCCCATATGTATTTTCGGACTACCGTGAACTGCTGAAGATGAACGAAATAGATGGTGTTGACATTTGCCTTCCTAATTTCCTTCATGCGCCAGTCGCTATTGATGCACTTGAGGCTGGTAAACATGTCTACTGCGAAAAACCAATGGCAAAAACAGGGTCGGAAGCTCAAGCAATGTACGATACTGCGCAGCGAACAGGAAAAAATCTGTCGGTACAAATGGGAACGATTTTTTCCAAAGAAACCCGAACTGCAAGGCGCCTGATTGAAGAAGGCGCACTGGGTAGAGTTTACTATGTCAAAACAAGCCACTACCGCCGCCGCGGACGAGTATATGTCGATGGATACGCTACACCACACTTTGTACAAAAGGAGAAATCTGGCGGTGGAACATTGGTAGATATGGCTGTTTATCATTTAGCACGAATGGTATATCTCTTAGACAATCCAGAAATTGAAACCGTAACAGCTTCAACTTTCCAAGAACTTGATATGGATGAGAAACGTCGGCAGGAGAGCGGCTATGACGTGGAAGAACTAGGCACAGGATTTGTACGGTTTAAAGGCGATACTACGATGTTTGTAGAAGAAGCTTGGGCTGCACACATCGATGGTGGCCAAGGTGATCGTATAATGGGAGCTAGGGGAGGACTCAAGTTACAGCCATTTACATTCTATACGGACATGTATGGTATGGACGCGAATACAAACTTCAACATTGATGCTTATGAAGGGCGTATGAAATCTCTTGGACATTCCATTGAAGGTTATGAAAACTCACAGAAGCACTTCGTTTGGGGAGTATTAAATCGTATTGAGATGATTGATACCGGTGCAATTGGTCTAACTGTTGCTCGAATTACTGAGGCTATGTATAAATCTAGCCAAGAGAAAAAAGAGATAGATCTACGATCATGATTGGTTTTATCAACAAACCCAAAAACTATGTAATACAGTGATTTGAGTACCATTTACGTTAATGTGGCAGTAAATATGTAACTTTGTTCATTTTTTAATATACTGATTAGAAACAGTTTGGTGGTTGGTTTTTATGTCTTTCTGTTAACTAATCCGGATACAAAATTACTGTCGTTTGAAAAATTAACATTCGATCACTATTGATGGTATTTATCGGCACTTTGTTTCCCTTGATTTTCTTTTTATTAGGTGCTTATTTTAGCGACTTTGAGTAGATGGTAGATTTCAGATGAAAAGAAAAACTAATTTGATTGTAATCGTTCTAGAGTCGGCCCAACTTATTGGCATTGTTATGTTGATATTTGGTTTTTTGTCTGGTCTCGGAACTGAAGAGGGATTTACTATTTTTGGAATCCATAGAGATCGGTTCATGATTATTGGTTTCACCATAACGATAGTTTCGTCTATAACTTCCATCCTGTATAAAACTACGCTTTATAAAAAAATAACCAAAGATGAAACTGATCAGTTTGACCCAGATTGATATTGTAGATCCAATATCAATCTGGGTCAAAACGGATTCTTTCAGGCTAATGTTTATGAAAAATGACAATACAAAAAGAGGATTCACATTCGGACAAATAGTTATTTGTTGAATCTAGGTTTACTGAAAGAACAGCTATTGAATCAGTTATTAGTTTCATTTCTTAGTTATCTGTTTCTATCGGAATCCAACTCGACCTATTGTATCGAGTTACGGGGAACAGAACCAAACGTATGCTAAAGAACATAAAGTCAAAATGCCTAAATTCTGAAATTATTGAATCTTAAGAATAATAGAACTTTACTAATTTACTCAGAAAATCTAACCTCCTTCTTTTCTGAAGAAAACTCTTCACTTTTCCATGCGTTTTCTCAAATTCAGTACACATATGAATTAACAAAAAATTATTGAATGTTTTTATAAATCTAGGGTGAGAAATATATTCTTCCGCATATCTGGGGTGAAAGTGGAGTAACAAGAATCGTTAAACTCGGCGAGAATAGTACAAATGAACTCAATTTAAAAAGCAGTAAACTGAGGATTGAAATCAAAGTTACTACTGGGTACAGAATGATAGAGGAAGTAATCACGTGATAAAAGCTGTTCCGTGCTTGATGTCTATACAAAATAGAAGATTGATAAAATAATTAGAATAAAAAGTAAGAAGCGAAACAATCTGTCAGTAATCTAGTCAAGTAATAAGGAGGTTAGATGTGAAAGTTCGTGATTTAGTATTTTTGCTGATCGGTGGATTTTTAGTTGTTCTTGGAATGCTGCTGAATTCCATCTTGATAATTGATGTGAATGCTCAAGATGATAGTCAAGTTTTAACTGTTAAGGAAATTCGATGCAAAAGATTAGTAGTTGGAGACGGTGATCATCAGCTTTCCGTATTCAATGGGTATATGCAGTGTGATGGTGTGGTAGTCAAAAAAAGTATTACTCTTGTTGATGATAAATTTAATTTCAGAGGGAAATTTGGCTTGGATACCGGCAGAAATGCTAATCTGAAAATATACGGTGATGACGGGAGAGCCACAGTTGCATATTTGGGGTTAAATAAAGAAAAAAATGGTGAAATGGTTCTCGATTTGCGATCAAAGTCTAAAACAGATAAGAGATCAGTCACTATAGGAATAAATAATAACGGTGGAGGAGTTGATATTTCAAATAAGTCAGGAGAAAGTGTGAGTTTATGTGATAAATTCAGAAACAAAAGATAAGGAGGCAATAGCCAAATAATATTACTTAATACCTATGGAATGTTTTCCTGTTTTCATTGATTAGGTTAAATGGGTGAAATGAAAATAATTGAAGTTGTAGCTGCAGTCATAAAATTCAAGAACAATTTTTTTTGTGTTCAAAGAGGTGAACACAAATACGACTACCTTTCGTACAAATTTGAATTCCCTGGTGGTAAAATAAGAAACTTAACTGTTCCATTTGATTCTGTGTTTGTACTCATTCCATAGAATATCTAATTCTCACATCGACGAAAATTCAATCAGCTTATATCAACAACTTATTTAGACAAAATGAACCAACAGCATAACCAACAACTTCAGCGAATCAATGTAGTCGGTGCAAGTGGTAGTGGGAAATCAACCTTCAGTCAAAAGCTATCAGTCATCCTATCTATCCCTCACGTTGAAATGGACGCTATTTTTTGGCAACCTAACTGGCAAGAATCTGATGACGACACGTTCTTTTCAAAATTATCTGCTGAAATTTCACCCTTGTCCAGCTGGGTCTTGGATGGAAATTACACTCGCAGTATACCCATTAAGTGGGATAAAGTTGACCTGGTTATTTGGTTAGATTACTCCTTTACCAGAACAGTCTTTCAAGCAATCAGGCGAGCAATTAGTCGAGCCTGGAGTCAAAAAGAATTATGGGCTGGAACGGGCAATAAAGAAACTTTCCGCAAACTTTTTTCTAAAGATTCCATCGTTCTGTTTACCATCAAGACACATAACAAAGTTAGAAGGAAATACGAATTGCTTATGTCGGATAAAAGCTATTCTCACATCGAGTTCGTTCGTTTCCGTTCGCGAAAAGAATCGGAGGATTTTTTGCAGCAGATTAGAGACAGGTCTAATGAAGACTAAGATATAATCTTAGGATGAATAGTCTATATTAGATTTTTAACTGGATTCTGAGAAAACCAAAAAACTCCTGGTAGACTCTGCGAATTCTCTGCTTGAATGGGATGTTAATTACCAGAATTAGTGTCTGTTTTGCTGGAGCGGTGATCAACTGAATTACAATACTACATATTTGAATATTAGTTGGGGTAGTGAGTTTTCGGGTTTAAGAAAGGTTGCTATTACTATACTACTGAATAATGAGGACTTGGAGGTTTCAGTTTATTCTCCTAATTGTAATCTTAATTAATTCAGTATTCGTCCGAAAAATCAGTAAAACTCAACTACAGCGATTCAATAATAAACCTATCAGAAGGAGAATCGATGAGAAGACCCATATACTTGTTCTTTCTTGGCATTTTTTCCATAATTACAATTGTTGGTTGTACCACTAATGAAGTAGAAATCAGTAAAATTATCAAAGAGGAAATTGAAAAACAACCACTATCCGAATTGGACACTAACATATCAAGATGGAAAGCCAATAAGTTGAGTAATTACCAATTTGATTTTCAGTGGATTTGCTTTTGTGAACCTGATTATATTTCACCTGTTACTATCACAGTGGAGGATGATGTAATTAGCCACGTCATGTATAGTGAAACGAAAATTCTGGTTCAGGAGGATAAACTGAGTCGTTACAAAACAATCGATGATTTGTTCAGTTTTGTTCAGGATGCCTATAACCAAAATGCTCACCAAATTTCAATACATTACGATCCGCATCGTGGATATCCGATTAAGGGGTCAGTGGATTATGTGGAAATGATAGCCGATGACGAGAAAGGCTTTGAGATTAAGAATTTAATGGAATTGGAGACTAACGAAGATGGAACTTGGTTAATAGAAAGATTGCCAATAAACGAAATTTTATTACAAATTAACAAGAATATCCCGCCTTCAATTAATATTAGTGTAGAGGGGTATTTGACTGATAGTTGTACATTGTTTCATCAGATAAAACAAAAACAGAAAGAGAATTTGGTAACTGTTGAGATAACAACAAAACGACCTAGAGATGCATTTTGTGCTGAGGTAATTACAGAAATCTCAAAAAGCATTCAACTTAAAGCTAATTTTTTAATAGGTCAAGATTATATACTAATTGTCAATGATAAAGAAAAGCACATTGACCTTTAATTTAAGTTCAAACAAAAAAGTAAATAGGCAAATAAATTTGAAGTAAGTTAAAAGAGATTACTGTTAGTCTACTTATGACAAGTAGAAAACCTGATGGTAATGTTAACAATACCATAGTCACAATAAGAAAAAGTGTGACTGTCAGTGGTTATATCTTATCGATAGTAAATGTTAATCTATCTACTAAGACTTCGTTTTAGAGGCAACCTGTTCACCTCAATTCCAATCTATTTCATATGCGTAGCTTATTATGAGTTTAGGTTTAGTCTTTGTTCTGACAAAGAAATAGAGCGAGTAATCCTACATATGCCATCATAGGCGCGGGGTTGTTGGGGATTTGTTTGGTTCTAGTTCGATTTTCGATGCTACGAATAGCGGATAACCAGGATTATTTGTATTACTGCCACGCCCATGTTAAATCCTTCAGATGCATTGACTAACATTGAATTGGCAGTAATTTGTAAATCTAATTAATTGTTATATTGGTTTAAATGAGAAATTGTGAGAACTATAGACATTATCCTTTGAGTTTATATCAGATCTTCAACTAGATACTGAAATACTAACAAGATTTACTGCTAGATAGTGCGAATTCTCTGCTTGAATGGGATATGTGTAGAAAAATACTAATACTCGATCTATTAGAATATTTAAGAACTACTCCAAGCAACTTTTATGGCTTCTTGATAATATTTTCCCATTCTTTTTTCAAAATACCATAGCTTACAACATCTTCATACTTATCCCACTTAATTACGTGTTCCCGAAGAATTCCTTCTTTCTTCATCCCTATTTTTTTCATCACTTTTCCAGATGCAGGATTGCGTATAATGTGAGTGGCAATAATTCTGTGTAAACCCAATTCATAAAAACCATATTTCAATATAACTTTAGACGCTTCAGTACAATAACCCTGATTCCAATACTCCTTTCCAACCCAATAACCCAGTTCTGCTCTATTGAATCTCTTGTCAATAGCTAGTCCTATTGCTCCTATCAATTCTTGTATAGGCTTCAAGATAATGGCACAAGTTACTTCCTCTTCATTTTCAAACTTAGGCTGATGAGTTAATATCCATTCCTCTGCCATTCCATCTTTGTATGGATGAGGAACATTCAGGGTTGTATCTGCAATCGCCTTATCTTCTGCCAATTTTTTTACTCTTGGCCCATCAGATAATTCAAAGGGTCTCAGCAAGATTCTCTTAGTTTCAAGATTTAATCTTTCTTTTGTCATCGTTCATACACCTAACATAGTAAAATCATGTAATTCGTCAATGCTCATGTCTTATTTTTTTAATTAAGTACCTGATAGATTTCAATCTTGGAATTTGCATGAACCAACATTGAATTAGCAGTAAAGCGTAAAGAGTATTCATTATTAAGTTTAACTACTAATATTTCTCCAGTACCTAGCCTATCCTGCAGATTAACTTCCACATTTGTAAAGGTAATTTCAAGTGTAAATGGGAAATGAGAATATTCTAGACATTACTTTTGAGCTCATATCAGATCTTCGACTTAGTAATTGCAGCGGGTTCATTTGGTAAAACAGGTGAAGGCATCATGGGTGACGTCAATGGAGATGATGCTGTCAATATCTTTGATTTGGTAATAGTGGCAGGAAACTTCGGTAAATCTTTAGCTGCAGCACCTTCAACGGTTTCTAAGGTTGAATTGACTACCGAACAGAAACATCATATTGCTTCAGCTATTGACGGGCTAGAGTCTAATTCAAGTCGTTCTGATGCTGAGGAACTGGTACTAGGTGTTCTAAAAACCATACTGCCAGAAAGATTACCAATGCAAACACAACTCTTGGCTAATTATCCCAATCCCTTTAATCCAGAGACTTGGATTCCTTTCCAATTAGCTGAAGATTCAGCAGTCTCTGCTAGAATCTATGACGCAACAGGCAAGCAAATTAGAATGATTGAATTAGGTCATATACCAGTAGGGAATTATGTAGAATCCAGTAAAGCAATATATTGGGATGGTAAGACTGAAGATGGTGAAAAAGTATCTTCAGGTACTTATTTCTACCAAATTGAGGCTGGGGATTATACAGAAACTAAGAAGATGGTGATTCTAAAGTGATAAATCAAATCATTGCATAAACCAAGGTACTAATCTAAAATAAGACTTGGAGGAAGTGTCCTCAGACACTTACCTTACATGAGAAGTTAATGAAGAGCATTGAAGGTGAGCTAATAAGAGGCTCGCCTTTTTTGTTTCTGGACTCAAGTTATGGCTAAATG
>PBYS01000027.1 GCA_002729725.1 Puniceicoccaceae bacterium | reverse complement strand
GGGGGATTCCGCTACGCTCCATCCCCCGCAGGGAAGGAACCGGCGTCTCGCCTAGGCTCGACTGAATTTACAGACAATTTTTTGCACTACCGTAATTTGAATTCAGAAGCTCGTTTCATCAACTTAAAATAGACGGTTTTACCTTAAGTGCTGCATGCCTGTGTCGTCGGTGAAGATGCGCTCCCTGATGCGGCGATCCATGATCCCAAGTGGGTTGGGGTCGAGTTCGGAGGGCTCGATGTCGACGAGAAAGACGGTTGTTCGGGTATTGCTGCCCACAGGTTGAGGCGCTGAGCGGACGACAAGCCAGCCTTCGTCTTGATCATTTGCAGCCACTTTCAGCCATGCTTTACGACCGTCGGGATAGGGGACGCTGCCCGATTCTGCTGTGCTGAGGAGTAGATTGGCTTCCGCGAGCCGCACGGCGAGTTGACGCTTTGAGTAATTGTAAACGCGATAGGTGTTGGCGGGGAAATTTTCGAGGGAGTGATCGAGGACGACCGTTTTGAATTTAAGTTTCGTGTTCGGCGAATTATTGGGAATGAGAAGAATCAGATAAGGACCAACGCTTTGGCTGGGCAGTTGTGACTTTGCCAAAGGGGTTTTGATCGGTGGCAGCCCTGATTCCGGGTTGGGTGTTTCTTTGTAGAAGACTACATTGCCATCTTTGGGAGCGGGATAGAGGCGGGAGAATGTCCCGACGCTGGCGATTAGAACCTCTTGCTCTTTGTCGAGATCGAAGAGCACGGTTTCAACGTCCGACATCGAAACGACTCGGAATTGAGCCTCGGGAGCCGGGGATGTTTGCGCAATGCCGGGTGACATCAGTAGGCAAAACAGTCCGGTGAATGTGCAGATTAAATGTCGTTTGAGGAGAGCCATTGGAAAGAAATGATTTTGAATTGACGGCCGAATTTTTGATTGATGCTGCCTGGGGGAGGACTGTCTTCCGGATCAATGGAGTCATCCACATATTCGGGCAGGCGTTGGACGACGGCCTCGCACCAGGCGTGCGCATCGACCTTCTGGGTGACGGGGTTAACGGTCTCGCCATAGGTGCGAATTGTGAATGTATCCGAGCGGGCGGTCAGTCCCGCCCCGATCTTAGCGAGAATGTCGGCTTGTGTGATATGTTTAGGCGCGAATATGGCGCGATTACTGGTGGGCTTGGTGGGCGTGTCGCCCCCTTCGAGCATCGCCTTACCGTAGTAGCCCATGCTGTATTGTGTTCCTTGATTGTGCCTGCCATCGCTGCCGCTGCCGGTCGCCATTTCGTCGGTGCTCCAGAAGGTGTCATTGGCGTCGTTGGCGGCAAAATTACCTGCACTCGTTGTTTCGGTGCGGTCGATGGCTGCCTGAAGGGCACCTTTGAAATCTTCGTGCTCCCACGAATCGCCGGTCGTTGAGGAGCCGTCATCCGTGTTGGGATTGTCGTAGAGTCGTCGATTGACGAAATCGGCGACGGAGACGAATGGGCCGCGGTTACGAATTTCTGTGACGATATTACGAGCGAGCTGGGCGATCTGGTTTTCGTCGAGCGTGCGGTAACCTTTCCACGGGTCGTCCACATCATCGTCGCCGCTGGGACGTGCGTGGCGGGGAAATGAGGGGTTGAGTGAGGTGGTCGCAGCGGCGTCTGGATTGGCCGGGTCGTAGCTGAGTTGATTACTGCCGCCGAGGACGGCGCGCCATGCCTGTTCTGATGTAGAGTTAATGTTGAAGCCACCGGCCATCATGAGTGCGGATGCGGATTTATCCGGATCTTGAAGATCGATACTGGGGTCGTTGCGCAGGTAACGTGGGTTGGCGAGCGAATCCGGAACCGCTCCCGTTGCGGGGACGGTGGAAAAGTAATACTGATCCCAGAGCGTGCGGTTAAGTAGATAAGAAATGTCATAGTAGGCATTCATATCTTTTTTGAATGGCGTATTGTTTGCGCCGGAGGGTTTATCGATACGGACAAGTTGATGTCCGACGGGCAGGTTTGGGGACTGGCTGCCTATTTGGCTGTGCAGGTGGTAATCTGCGATACTGTTGCCAATCGGGTAGGCGGGATAGTCGCCGTAGAAGGAGAGGTTGGCGTGTTGGAGTTGCCCGATAGAGAACAGATCCTGGTCTTCGTAAGGAAAATCAAAGAGCATGGCATCGACCGGAGCGTTGTCGACAGCCGACGCGTCATGGCCAGAGCCAGCAGAAGCACGCTCGGATTCCGCTTGGGAGAGGGTGAATTTCTGCCAGTTTACATTGAGTGAGGTTGAACCTGCTGTCGCAATATAGAGGACGTTGAAATTACTGTCGCGCATGGAGCGTCCTGTACGGGTTGCTCGCATGTTGCCTTGCGCGATCCAGCGGGTCGTGAACATAAATTGATTCGTGTTAAACCGTGCGTTGGAGCCGGCTCCAGAGAAAAGGGCTTGCGCTAAGAAGGCGTAAACGGGTTCTTCGTCCGGCTCGTAAGTGAGCAGGTCCGTTGACTGTAGGGGATCCGTGCCCACGCTGTTATCCCAGCCGATCGCTTGGTGTGTGTTGTACCAGCGGCGATCCGGGATGGGGCTGTTATCACCACTGCGAGATGGGTTTAGCAGCTGCCCCTTGCCGTCTCCGCCTCTGCCGGGATCCAGTAGGTAGTTTTCTTCCAGAACGGAATAATCGACGGGCTCACCCAAATAGAGGTTAACGCTGGCACCACTTCCATTGGCAAATGCGCTGTAGTATGTTTTGGAGCCTCCGACGAAACTCGCGGGATTTAGCTTGTACCTAAAGTCCTCTTCGCCGGGTTTAATCGCGAGGTTTGGGTGCCCGGGGATATATTCGGTGAAGGGGACGGTGACATAGGCGGTGGACTCAGGTTCAATGTTCTCGAGCATATTCTGCTGGTTGTATGCGTCTCCGCTCGAAGTATAAGGTAGCGAGAAAATAAGGCTCTCTCCGGGAGGAATGTCGGGGCAATTGAGCCGAAAGCGGGTGAAGTTATTTTTATTAGGGGTGCCGGGCAACCGAGTGAATTTAAGTAGATCGCTAACTTCAGTCCAGTCATCGGTTCCTGGGGGGGCTTTGCTGATACTGACATTGGTGTGCCCACTGGCATACATCCCTGCTTCATATTGGGAGGCTTTGATGGTGAAATTGTAGGGGTTCCATAGAACCACCAGTGGGTAGAGCTTGAGCTCGAACTCGTCACCCGCGACAGCGACAATACCGGCGGATGGATTACCCGCCTGCGGATTCAATCCCATGGCAAACCCCATCGAGTAGTAGGTAATAATGGGGGCGACGCCAACGTGATCTTCGACTCCGTTGACATTGCCGGGGACTGCGTTCGACTTGTCGTGTGCTGGCAGGATAGGATCAAGTTTATAGGCGTCGCCTCCTGTGGTGGGGACGCGTGTCTGGTAGTAGGTGCGCAGGTGTTTCCAAGTCGGCATTCCGTAGTTTTCAGTAAAGCCATCGATGGCGTCCGAGTGCCTGACCCAAAGTGTGTTGGTGTCGAAAGTTGGGTCACTGGGTTCGGCCGCGTAAGCGTTTGGTACGTAGTTGTCTGTAGTGTTGCCAGATGATGGATCCCTTGCGAGCAATATGCTGAGGTCGCGTTTGAGGCCGCCCGCATAGGTGTCGGAGAGGACGGAGAGTGAGTTTGTCGTAAGGTCGTGGAAGCGATATTTGAGCGCCTCGGACATCGCATCGGAGTCGCTTGAGCGAAGGGCGGTTTGGTTCGGGGTGATGATGGATGTGACGGATTCATCGGCGGGGTAGAGCGTGTCAATACGCGGGGCATCCAGTGCCGGATCGGAGTTCAGCGCCATGAGCTCGATCGCTTCGCGTGGGGAGTTGGAGAAGGCGTCACGTCGCTGTTTCTGTTTTTCTGCGGCGGAGAGTGAACTGTCGCTGCCGGCAATCGGAAGGTTGACTCGGGCTTTCATGCCCTCGTCACTCACCCACCAGGCATAGCGATTGGCCACGCCATCGTTGCCTTGAATGTCTACGGTGGGTGCCACGACGTATTCGACGGGGATGCCGGCACTGTTGAGCGGGGAAATGACGCTATTTTGCCCGACAAGTAGGCGAGCTGTTGTGGTTCCGGAAGCGTCGGTCATGGTGAGTGTCGTGTCGGTCGCGGCGGTCGCGGCTGTCAGCCCATCAATGGCACCATTTGGTGTCACTTTGATGTCGTCCGGAGCGTTGAGGATTTGCCCCATGTCGCCGACGTCACCACTGACCCAGGCGGGACTGAAGGAAGTGGTTTCGCTGCCACTGACGAGCCAGTTAAGCAATTGGGCGGGGGAGCCCGTTGGGGAGACGATGTTGGTGTCCGTGAGTTCGGAAGGGATGGTTTCGGGGGGTGCCGCATAGTCGGCACGAGCCGCACTGCCATAGACCCCGATCCACTGTGCATTCGCCGCGTCGGAGCCGTTTGTAAGATTCGCCCGTGCGGTGGTGCGTTGGTCAGGCCCTGCATATTTTTGTAGCTGTCCGATTGCAATATCCAGTGCCAGCAACGCATTTTGCTCGGCCCGCATTTGTTTCAATGCAGAGGCACTGGACCGTGATTCGACTTGAACCAAGCTCGTCATTGATAGCAGTAACAACAGAACGAAGGCCATCAAAGAAAGTGCAATGACTAGGGCAAATCCACGTTCGTTTCGCCGGCACATGAGCTGATTAGATGGGGGCGAAGGAGCTGGAAGTTTTGAGGGCATGGGCGAAGGGGAGGCGAGTTCGATAGAGATTATCCATGAATACGCTAAATGTGCAGCAAATATATCATTTTTTGCCGGAGTCTGTTAGCCCCCTGCTGATTGAATAAATGCTTATTTCTGACTTTTATTTTTAAATCTTTGAGTTTTGGGAGTCGAAAGCCCCTTGATTTCATCCATAAAGCAGATCTTTAATGATTTTATCATTATGGGGTGGGAATGTCGATCCTTATGGTTAAGTTCTGCTTAATCAGCGATTAACGTATGATATGTCGAAAATGGACTTTTTTAGTCGTCAATCTGTGCTATTTTGTGCTTATTCGGAATGTTAACCCCGCTCTGACCATCCACGATGATTTTATATACAACTCTTAGGAACCTTAGCCTGCCGCGATGAAATCCGAATTTCCAGAAGACTTTAGGTGGGGGGCTTCGACCTCAGCTTATCAAATTGAAGGTGGCTGGGATGCGGACGGGAAAGGACGCTCGGTCTGGGATCTCTTTGTTGCACGCGAGGGCAAGATTTGGAAAGGGCAGGATGCTCGCGTGAGTTGCGATCATTATCATCGCTTTAAAGAAGACGTGAGCCTGATGGCGCAAATCGGTATGACGGCGTATCGCTTTTCGATATCATGGCCGCGGGTGATGCCTAATGGCGATGGGGATTTAAATGAAGCAGGTCTGGTTTTTTACGATGCGTTGATTGATGAGTTGCTAGCCCATGGCATCGAACCATGGGTCACGCTATTTCATTGGGATTTCCCACATGCGCTGTTTTTGCGTGGAGGGTGGTTGAATCGGAGTAGTTCAGAGTGGTTTGCCAAATACACTAAGGTTATCGTGGATCGTTTTTCAGATCGAGTGGATCATTGGACTACAATTAACGAGCCTCAGTGTTTTATTGGTATGGGACACAATATTGGTAGCCATGCTCCCGGGCTTAATTTGAGTATGGAGGAGACGCTACTGGCGGGACATCATGCGCTGCTGGCTCACGGACGTTCTGTTCAAGTGATTCGTGAGTTTGCCAAGCTTCCTCCGACGATTGGATGGACGCCTGCGGGGAGTGTCTATCGCCCGGCAACTGATAGCTTGGACGATGTGAATGCTGCCCGTGAGGCGACTTCTGGGATCTATGCAGGAAACTTTTGGAACATGCGTTGGTGGAGCGATCCGGTGTTGCTAGGGCACTATCCTGAGGAGGGACTTCGTGTTTACGGAGATGCAGTGCCTGAGGTGCCTGCATCTGATTTTGATATTATTAAACAGCCGATCGATTTCTACGGATGTAACCTCTTTCAATCCACTGCGGTGCATCGCGGAAAGGATCAATTCCCCGTTGCGGCTGAGTTGGAGGTTGGCTGCGCGATGTCTTTAGCTGGTTGGGCTCAAGCTCCGGAAAGTCTCTACTGGGGCCTTCGTTTTATTCATGAGTTGTATGAACTGCCGATTGTGGTGACCGAAAACGGCTGCTCCACGCTTGATTGGATTAGTTCAGACGGTTCTGTGCATGATAGTAATCGAGTCGATTTTATTACTGGAAACCTGCTCTCCTTGCAAAGGGCGATGAGTGAAGGATTCGATGTGCGTGGCTACTTTCACTCCTCTCTATTAGACCATTTCGATTGGCAGCATGGGTATGGTCACCGGTATGGTCTTATATTTGTCGATTACTCGACGCAAACCCGAACACTTAAGGATTCGGCCTATTGCTATAAAGAGCTCATCGCATCAAACGGTCAAAGTCTTCAGCGCTATCTGCATGATGAGGATTCGCCGGTTCCTTTCGTCGTGAAGGCAGCGATGCGTTATATTGATAGTAATATCTCGGAAACCTTTAATGTGAAGACTATTGCTGGGCATTTAAATTGTCATCCCGATTTTCTGAGTCGCCGCTTTAAGCAACATACAGGAGTGAGCTTAAGTGCTCACATTCGGAGCGTTCGTGTGGCGCACGCCCGTAGCCTATTACGTAATCCGCAAATAATGATTGGTGCGGTCGCCGATGCTTGCGGCTTCTCCGATCATATTCATTTCGGTAAGGTCTTTAAGAAAGAAATGGGCATGACGGCGGGGCAATATCAGAAACGTTTTCGCTCCGAAGGTACGCAAGACCTGCCACCTCCGATTGAAATTTCCCGGGACACTCGATTGAGCTAATGGCAAAAAGCCGACCACCCACGGTCGTCTCGGGGTCGGGCCTCAAGCCTGCGTATAGTCAGCTAAAGCCGGATTTTTACCCGTTTGATCCAGATATCGCTATTTGAGCGAGGAAATTGCCAGGGCAATCGCTTTTGAGTGCTCTGCGCCAATTAATGACTTGTACGTGGCTTGAACGGCTTTCAAATAGTGTGTCATGGCCAATTCCTATGACACGCCCACATTCTCTCACGATCTAAATGAAGTTCTCGGAGTTTTCTCTGAGCTGGAAGACCCAAGAAGGAGTAATGCCACACGGCATATTTTCTCGGAGCTTCTTTTCAT
>PBYS01000026.1 GCA_002729725.1 Puniceicoccaceae bacterium | reverse complement strand
TATTTGTTCAAGGCTACTTTAGCCGCTGAACCCCAACAGGTTCCACTCTTTTAATAGAATTTATCTCACGGATTCAGGTTTTTGATTGATCCGCAGAATGAGGACCCGCGTGATCTAGCGCGCAGTGCTACTGTCTCGGCCAGCAGCGAACAGCCAGAGGGCGCGGCGGTGAATGTGCTCTCCGGTCAGACACGTGCCACCCACGGTCCCAAGGGCGTCGCGCCAAAGCGTATGCGATCCGGTGTGCATCGTTGGATGAGTGATCCCGCCCAAGGTTTGCCCGCATCGCTGGAACTCACCTGGGAACAAGCAGTCAATGTGGGCGAGGTTCAACTGATCTTCGATACCGGTCTGCACCGTGTGCTGACACTCAGTATGAGCGGTGGCTACACCAACGTCATGCAGTGGGGACAGCCTCAGGAAGAGACTGTCGCCGCCTACAAAATCGAGGCGGAGTGTGACGGTGCCTGGCAGACTATTGCCGAAGTGGAGGATAACTATTTGCGCCGTCGATGCCATACTGTGGATAAAGTCGTGAGCACTGATCGTCTACGTCTGACAGTGCTCGCCACCCACGGCCAAGACCACGCACGTGTCTGCGAAATTCGTGTCTATCCCGAAGCCGCTCCTGGCTTCCTGCAATCCGCGCGCATCGAAGCGTAAAATGGGCGAAGCAAGCATTCTATCAGAAGCCCATTTGCCGATGGCGCGCTCCATCGCGTTTTGCTGCTGTGGGCGGCGCCTGTGCTGTTGACGCTTGGAGGCTGTCACACTGCGGACATCGCCTCGGTGCCTGTGCTTGAGCCGCCTACACTGCTCGCGTATTGGACCAGTGAACGCGTGACAATGGATGGTCAGCTGCAAGAATCGGTTTGGGCGCACGCGCAGGCATACCCACTTAGCTTTCCCTCGCTGACAGTCCAGACACCAGGCCGCCGACTGAAGCTGGTACTGTGCGGTTGGCGTGGGACGCTGAGTGCCTCTATGTCGCATTTGAATTTCAAGATTCAGATGTGATTGAAGAGGGCGATGCCGACCAACTGCAGCAGCAAAGGACCGGAGATGTTGCGGAACTTTTCCTAAAACCTGTCGGAGCGTCATGGTATTGGGAATTCCACGCGACTCCGCGCAGTCGCCACAGCGCATTCTTCTTTCCCAGTCGTGGCCGTGCTGGCTTGCCCAGTAATTTTGATTATCAGCTAGCGCTTGAGACTGGGGCCAGGGTCGAGGGCACGCTGAATGAGTGGAGCGACAAAGATCAAGGCTGGACGGTGGAATTTGTCATTCCGCTACGGGAGCTCACCGTGCAAGGCCACCCATTCGATCCACAGTCTGGATACCGCGTATTGGCTGCCCGCTACAATTATGCGCGTATTTTGCCCGCTCCCGAACTGTCCTCCGCGCCTCGACTCCCGCGCACCGCTTTCCACGATCACGACCACTACGGAATCCTGTTATTTCAAGATCCGTCGAATGTTGTGGGCACAACTCCAAGGCCATCTTCGGCTAACCAGAAAAAATTATAATGAATGACCAAAAAGAATTGAGACTCGGCTTGATCGGCGCGGGTAGGCGCGGTGCGTTTGCTCAATATATACATCAGCCTGAAAAGCATGTTTACCTGACCGCCGCAGCCGATATCGATGCGGCTGCGCTGAAAACCTTTCAGGAAACCTTAGGGCGCGACATCGACCTAACCCTGGATTATCACGAATTGCTCGCTCGACCCGATATCGATGCTGTGGTGATTTCCACGCCTGATGATATGCACGAGGCGCAAGCCATCGATGCTCTGGAGGCAGGCAAGAGCGTCTACTTGGAGAAGCCCATGGCGATCACAATTGAAGGCTGCGACCGAATCCTTGAGACTGCGCGCGCCAACAAGGTCAAACTCTACGTCGGCCACAATTTGCGACACTTTGCAGTCATGCGCAAGATGAAAGAGTTGATCGACTCCGGTGCGATCGGCCAGGTCAAGACCGCTTGGTGTCGACATTTCATTTCGTATGGTGGTGATGCCTATTTTAAAGACTGGCACGCCGAGCGCCGTCGGACGACGAGCCTACTGTTGCAAAAGGGGGCACACGATATCGATATTTTGCATTGGCTCTGTGGCGGCTATACGCAAACCATCACCGCCATGCGCGACTTGTCTCTGTATGATCAGATCACCGATCGGCATGCACCTGAGGAAAAGGGCGATGCATACTGGCATATGGAAAACTGGCCTCCTCTATCCCAGAAAGGGCTGAATCCTGTGATTGATGTCGAGGACATCAATATGATGTTGATGCGCTTGGATAATGGCGTTCTTGCTACGTATCAGCAATGTCATTACACGCCAGATGCTTGGCGCAATTACACCATCATTGGTACCGAGGGGCGCATTGAGAATTTTGGAGACATGTCAGGAGACTGCGTGGTTAAGCTGTGGAACAAGCGCCACAACTACCAAGCAGAGGGCGATGCCGAGTTCGTGATTCCTGAGGAAGCGGGCTCGCATGGAGGGGCTGACCCCAAGATCATTGCCGAGTTCATTCGCTGTCTGCGTGATGAGGGCGGTCCCATCATTACCTCACCAGTGTCGGCTCGCTATAGTGTGGCCGCTGGTTGCAAGGCGACGGAGTCCTTACGTAATGGATCTCGCCCCGTCCAGGTTCCGCCATTGTCGCAGGAGCTGGCAGACCATTTTGCTGCGTCGTCACAGCCTTAGCGCCGATTCAGGGTTCTATGCGAGGGGCCTCTCACCAGCATCTTCTATTTTATTCACTAAGCGCTCATTCGTAAGCGATTTAAACAAACACCATGTTCCCACTAGCTCTCTCCAACCTCCACCCAGTGGACCTCGGCATTATCGGAGTCATTCTCACGGTTATAATCGGTTTTGCCATCTACTCGCAGCGTTATACGCGAAGTGTGGCTGACTTCCTGTCGGCAAACCGTTGTGCCGGTCGCTACCTATTGACAGTCGCTTCAGGCTCGGCAGGTATGGGAGCTATTTCAATCGTAGCGACTTGGGAAAAGTTCTATCAGGCGGGCTTCACAGCCTTGTTCTGGGGGCAAATGCTGGCACCACTCGGCTTGCTGATGGCACTCTCTGGCTGGATCATCTATCGTTACCGTGAGACACGGGCGATGACTTTGGCCCAGTTTTTAGAGATGCGCTACAGTCGCCGCTTTCGCGTCTTTTCCGGGGCACTGTGCTGGCTTAGCGGTGTCTTGAATTACGGGATCTTTCCGGCCGTGACGGCTCGGTTTTTTATCTATTTCTTAGGTTTACCCGTGCACATGTGGACGCTGCCGGGCACGGGCATTGAGCTGAACCTCACGCTCGGGGTGGTCATGGCGGTGATCTTGATTTCGGCCTTATTTGTGACTTTGAGCGGAGGCCAGATCTCGGTGATGGTCACAGATTTTATTCAGGGGCAGATCAGCAATATCGCCTTCTTGGTACTGCTGGGAGTGATGCTCTACATGTTCCCGTGGAGCACTATTGTGGAGACTCTGATGCAGGCACCGCCAGGGGCGTCTAAATTAAACCCCTTCGATACCGGATCGCTGCCAGACTTCAACCCAGCCTTCTTTTTGATTCTAATGTTCCTCACGGTCTATAACTATATGGTCTGGCAGGGGAGCCAGGGCTACAACGCCTCCGCCACCAGTCCACACGAAGCAAAGATGGCAGGCATTCTCGCTCAGTTTCGCAGTGGGGTGACCTATTTGCTGATTCCGCTTGCAGCCATTTGCGCCTATGTGCTGATGAACGCGCCGGTGCATGAAGCGGCCACCCAAGCCACGCAGGCGACTTTGGATGCCATTGGAGATCCTCAAATGGCCAAGCAAATGACCACTACGGTTGCCATGTCGCAGATCCTGCCGATCGGGGTGATGGGCCTGTTAGCCGTTGTTATGATAATGGCTTCATTGGGCACAGACACGACATACCTCCATTCATGGGGGAGTATTTTCGTGCAAGACGTATTATTTCCGATTCGCCAACTGCGCGGGCACGAGGATCGATTGACTCCAGAAACTCATTTGCGTTGGTTGCGCTGGTCGATTTTCGGAGTGGCGGCTTTTACCTGGTGTTTTAGTATGATCTTTCCGCTCAAGGAGTATATACTCATGTATTTCCAAGCCACAGGAGCGATCTTTACCGGTGGCGCGGGAGCGGTTCTGATCGGTGGGCTCTATTGGAAACGCGGGACCACTTCCGGAGCCTGGGCCTCCATGATTGTAGGATCCTTTCTCGCGGTCGGTGGCATTCTGACGATTAACATTATCTGGCCCAATGCCGTGCCGGCTTTGCAGAATGCTTTTCCCGCCAGCGAGTGGATACAGGCACTGCCAGAAAAGTTCTGGTTGAATGGAGTGCACATGGCCTTCATCGCCTCACTCTCTGCGACGCTTACCTACGTGGTCGTGAGTTTGCTCTCGCCCGATCCACAACTAGACATGGACAAACTATTGCATCGCGGCGCCTATCAGGTGAAGGCTCCCGAGGGGGCCGACCACTTTGCACCCGTGCAAACCGGTTGGCGCGGACTCTTGCCCGGCGCTGAATTCACACGCGGCGACCGCATTATTTACTATTTAAAATTAGGCTGGGTCGCCTTCTTTTTCTTAAGCTTCATCAGTATTTGTATCTGGCAACTCTTTTACAAATGGCCGGATCGTTGGTGGGCGAATTGGTGGCTCATCAATCTCATCCTGACCGGGGTGACGGGGACCCTCACAACAATCTGGTTCCTGATCGGCGGTTACTTTGACTTGAAGGCGATGTTTGCCCGCCTGTCGACCATTCAGCGCAATTCTGAAGACGACGGCACCGTTGATTAGTCGAAGCCCGGTTCTCAGAACTGAGGTTAAAGCTGTGCGGGTTGCCTTGTTTCTTACGATTCATCACCCGTGCACATTTCGATGATACTATGCGCCCACTCTCGATGAGCCGTGGCCTTTATGCTCTAGGCCGTGATCGGGTTCGGCGAGATCTTCGGCGGGCATTTCGGCAATGATATCGGCCCAGCGCTTGCCAGCGGGGGGATTTTGCGAAAGCGGCATTGCTGTGGCGGAAGCTTCCAGGCTGTAGACGCGTAAATCGCTGGCGCCCCAGGTGCTTTGGCCCGTCCAGCGAATGGCCGTTACGCTTTGTTCCACAGGTAAGATGCAGAGTCGGCGTCGGTTGTCTTTAACTGTAGTCAGTTCCACCCAGTCACCTTGTTCTGATTGCATTTCTACCGTAAAAGAACGCACCATTGTCGCAGGCACCTGCATGGCTTTGTCGTTCAAGCCGTAGCGACAGGGCATGCGCTTATCATCATTTAAGTTACTGTCGAAGATCAGTCGCAGGCATTCCACTTTCTGGGGTGTTTCCCATTTCAGCTCGATAGATGTTCCGATGGGGGCCGTCCAAGTGTGTGGCATTTTGTCAGTTTCTCGCTCGTGGCCGTCGAGTAGGGCGTCGGTCGCTTCGCCGTTGGAGCCACTAACTTGTGCCGCTTGCATGAGCTTACTCAGTGGACGAGTCTTGCCCGGCAACCAGCAATCGTCTTCCATTAGACGCGCTTGTAGTGTTTGTATTTTTTGACTGCTCATCTCTGCTGGTAAACATTGCTGTTCCACGCAGAGTGCAGCTGCAGTGCCTACAGCTTGCCCCAATAGCGAGCAAGTGCCCATGACACGGGTGGAAGATAAGGCGGCATGTGTGGCTGAAATATTTCGTCCTGCGCAGAAAAGATTTGTAATGTTATTTGAATACAAGCAGCGGAATGGAATTCCGTAAGGCGAAGGGGCCGGGTGGAAGATGGTTGCGCTACCAGGATAATACAATCCGGCTGGGTGATGATCGTCCATACTCCAGCCGCCGTATGCGACGATGTCGTCAAATTTACCTTCTGATTCCACATCCATTTGCGTGAGAATGTGTGGGCCCATATAGCGACGGTTCTCTCGTTTGCCCGGAAGTGATCCAAGCCAGCATAAGCGCCAGTTACGTAGCTTCTCTGCCTGCGGTCCGCGATTTTTCATGTAATCCCAAATGCCCCATGCTGCTTTAACCAGCTCGTCGTAGATGTCTTCTGAGTCAGTAATCGTATTTTTCAGACCTCCGATTTCCAACCACCAGAAATTGTGGCCAAATCCACTTGCCACGCGTGAGGGGAGGTTGGATTCTTCATCAAAGACATAGGCCCATTCAGGCGGTGTGAAGTCTTGCGGCTCGCTCGTTTCTTCCAACTGCAGCAGGATGGTATTGCCCATCGTCTTTAGATCCGACTTCAAGGGGGCTATGGGCTCACCAGTTTCTTCGCGACTCTCGCGCCCCCAGCGCACTTCAGCGCCAGATAAGGGAGCTAGAATTGAATCGCCGGAGCAATCGATAAATAAATCGGCTGATACGCTGTGCCAAGTCTGAGTGGTCAATTGCCACGCGTTGACGCCGGTGATGCGATCGCCTTCCATCGTTAAATCATTACAGGTGCAATTCAGTAAGGTCGTTAGCCCTGGCGTCATCTTTGCAAATTCAAGCAGCACTGAGTCCCAGGTGGAATAGTTGCCATCGGTGTTGCGCTTGAGGTTAAGCAATTGAATTTCTTCCAAGATGCCGGTCTCTTTGCGGTGATGACCGTGAGCGCCGCAAATCCACATGCGCACTTCGGAGGAAGCATTGCCTCCCAAGACCGGTCGATCGTGGATTAGCACGACTTTAGCGCCACGCCTAGCTGCAGCGACCGCAGCGATCAATCCGGTCATGCCGCCACCAACGACGCATACATCTGTCTTAAGTTCTTGGGAATCGAGTCGAGAATTCATTCCAGCAGGATTGACTGTCGCCCTTCAAAAATCAAATGGACAGCCTATCTAATATTACACATTTTATATCAAATTATGAACATTTCTAAATTCAACCCTTATCCCGAATACAGGCTAGAGCAGTGGAGTAGTCTGCGGATACAGTTGCTTTGGGCCTATCAGAAGCAGGGGAATTTACCGCAAGCGATCGACCTGATGGATTATCACTTTCAAAGTGCGGCACTCGTCATCAAAGGCTGGGCAAAGGTGGGGACCGACACCCAGGCCGAGCAACTGGCGAAGCCGGGGCAGTGGCTCATTTTTAAGCAAGGGCAACGGCGGCAGCAATTTAGTTCGGATTGCGAGCTACTCTCGATCGTTTATCGTTTTCAATTGCCTACGGGACAAGCGTTCTACGATGCGGGACTGCCTTTGATCTTTGAGGCGGCGGACGCACCAGGGCTTGAAACGGAGGCGCGGAAAGTGCTCCCACTTATGGAGCGTCATGTGGCTGCGGGCTTTCTTCGCTCGCAGCAAGTTTTAGACATGCGTGAGTATATGCTGACGCAGAATGCATTACGTTCTTTTTTGTTGGAGCTTACGGCTGTCCTACATGCAAAGGGCGTGCATCCATACGCAATGAACGAAGGCGCGCCACAGGTGGCGCAAGCTTTGGGAATTATCAATGCAGCTGAAGTTCCTGAATTAGGGAAGTCCGTAACTAGTGCTAGCATCGCCAAGCAAGTCTCTTTAAGCCTGACACATCTCGAGCGCTTGATGGTGGCCGAGACAGCGCGCACGGTCTTTCAGCATATTGATGCGCGTAAATTGCAGACTGCACAAGATGCACTCTTGGTGGATCATGATAGCATGAAGGCGATCGCCTATTCATTGGGCTTTTCCTCGCCGGCTCACTTTAATAGCTGGTTTAAAAAACGAACCCAGATGACACCTTTGCAGTTTCGAAGGCGAGGCTCCTTAGGCTGAGAGCGTTCTAGCAATCAGTATATTAAGTTGTCGGGCATAGCTGTTGTGCCAAGTGGTCGCACAAAAAGATCGCACAAAAAAGCGGCGAACCTCCAAAGAGATTCGCCGCTAAATGGCGGGATAGACGAGACTTGAACTCGCGGCCTCCTGCGTGACAGGCAGGCGCTCTAACCAACTGAGCTACTACCCCAAAAAGTTGGGAAAGCACG
>PBYS01000025.1 GCA_002729725.1 Puniceicoccaceae bacterium | reverse complement strand
TACATCGGAGCCGAGGGTTACATGCTCGACCATGAGCTACGCCCCGGCAAACAACACTGCCAGGAAGGCACACCGCAGTTCATCGGTTCCTGTGTGCGGCAACTGGAGGCTCTGAAGCTACGCGGGCGCTGCTTGATCCGCCTGGACAGTGAGCAACTCCCTTCCGGCAAACTCTGCGTCAACAAAATCGTGCTGCTCTGCGGCATGCTCGCCTTCAACCTGCTGCGTACGCTCGGACAGGAAGTGCTCGTCCGCACACATCTGGCTCCCGTCAAAATCAAGAAGGTGCGCCGCTGGCGTTTGAAAACGGTTCTGCAAAATATCGTCTACTGTGCCGTGCGCGTGATCCGCCACGCCAGAACGATCAAACTGCACTTCGGCAAAACCTGCCCGTGGTTCAATGTCATCGACGATATCGCTAGATCCAAATCGTGTCCGACTTAGCGAACACCGAACCCCTGCCTGCGAACAAGGGTCTCGCCAAGGGCGAGCGGGGGTGAGTGCGCACTCAACACTTGAATAACGCCGCACTGGAAAGTCATACAGTGCAAAGCTTGAACGGATGCCTCAGTCCTCGGCGATCCTGAAAGCCAGCGCCTTGAAAATCACGGGGCGCGAATGAAAAACGAGCCTACCGTTTTACAAATGCAATTATCTCACGGATTCAGGACCAAACTAGATATCACTAAGCAGCAAACACGCTCCATCTTCACAGCCCTAGTGTCCTTAGGACTAATGGCGAGCTGTGCTTCGGCCTCCTCGGTGGTCGCCGATTACAGCTTTGACGGCGGCAGCGCGAGCTCAAGTGACACTGAAAGCTCCACAATTGCTGGAAACTATGACGCAACAATTCCTGCCGCAGGGTCCGGAATCAGCAGCTCGTCAAACAGTGCCTTCTTCTTCCCCTATGCGACAGGCTCTAACTTGACTGAAGCGCTCAGCGGTGACGATTATCAAACCTTCACACTCGATTTGGAAACAAGCGGAGCCACAATTAGCCTAGAATCGCTCACTTTCGATCAGGAGTATTGGAATACAAACACGGCCTTGGATTTTAGCGTATCCGTCTTCATCGGCACCAGTGCCTCAGACTTTGATGATGCGAGCGATTCGATTGCCGATTTCACCATTTTAGGGTCCGAATATACCAACGGCAATACTGCTACAGCTAGCCGCACTGTAGCTCTATCAGGCATCACCGAGCTCCAAAACCTAAGCACCGACACGGAAGTCCGTTTTTACTTTTACGACGGATCCGCGGCCAGTGATCGCACCCACCGACTTGACAATATCACATTGACAGCCAGCAGTGTAATCCCCGAGCCCTCCTCGATGGCACTCATATTCGCACTCGCCACTTTAGGCACAACCATTTCGCTGAAACGCAAGCCACGGAATGCGTAATCACTGAATTATCAATATAGAACTTCGCATGCCAGCGCGGTCTTAAGTGAAAAGACCGAAGAAGGTCTGGCAATATTCGCGAAAAGAGTCACTGATGAAACAGCATATCAACACCTTTGGGTTGATTTGACGCGCCAAATGGGCGGTGAATGGGGCACAGGAGTCACTCACCACGACTCATCCGGCGAACCGACAGGAGCCCACGCAGGCTTCAGAGACGGGCACGTCGAATGGATCCCGTGGGAAGAACTCAGCGAACGACACATGCAAATCGGCGGCATCAAAATGTGGTTCTAAATGTGTGCCATGGTAACATCACTAGAGCACTCTGGGCTTGAGCTTAGCCGCCAGCGAAACTGTCTCCGCACCATGGATACGAGAGGCGCCTGCAGTGATTACTGCGATGACTGCGCCTCGACAACAACTTTGATACCTTCTTGGCGCAGGTTCACTTGAATGGCTTCGTCGATCTGATCCAGTGGGAACTTGTGCGTGATCAAAGAAGAAACAGGCAATCCAATACGCTCAGCGCGTTGCAGGAAGTGATAGGCGTTGGGGTATTCAAAGCTGTTGTAGACCCAGCTACCAACGAGTGAGATCTCCTTGGCACAAATGTCGCGGTGTGGATTGATCGCGCACTCGCCGCCATCGACGAAGTGACCGACCTCGCAGATTCCCCCACCACGGCGGATGAGCTTATAGAGGTTGGCGTGTGCTGCGGGCACTCCAGTGACTTGGAAGCCCCAGTGTGCGCCCTGCCCTTTGGTTAGGCTCTTTACCTTTTCGGCGATCTCGTCGATGCCGGAATACTCCTTGTAGTTGATCACTTCGTCGGCTCCCATGCTGCGAGCGATTTCAAGGCGCTCGGGGTTGCCATCGAGCGCGATAATGTTGTTCACGCCATGGGCACGCAGCACTGCAATCATAAGTAGACCAATCGGGCCACAGCCTTGCACCACGACACGGGTACGGAAATTCAAACGGTTATTCCCACAGCTCTTAGCGCGCTCGAGTGCGTGGCAAACCACGGCTGCGGGCTCGATCAAGCAGCGGAGCTCTAAGCTCATTTCGTTGACGACGAAAAAAGAGGATCCGGGGCGGATGATCATGTATTCCGCAAAATAGCCGTTCAAGTGATTGTCGGGCTCATCCAGCAAGAGACCATAGACCTTGAGGTCGTCGCTCAAGTTGGCTTTGGCAGGGTTGTATTTCGCCACTAAACAATCGGGCGAGGTTTCCAACAGGCTGGTCACGATCTTATCGCCCACCTTCACGGCCTTGCCGACGCTGTCCATTTTGATCGCGCTGCCGACTTGCACCACTTCGCCAGTGCCTTCGTGCCCGAGCACATTGGGAGTGAGGCCGAAGGGATCGGACTTGTAGCAGTGCACATCGGTGCCACAAACGCCGCAGGCTTCGACTTTGACGAGAATCTCATCGTCGCCGATTTCACGGATCGGGAATTCTTGAATCTCAAATTTGCGAGGCTCGACCAGCACCGCAGCACGGGCGGTCTTCGCTGTGGCGCTCGATGCAGCAGGCGCGGCTTGAGCTGCGGGTTGAGAGGCTTCGTTTTGCGCACCGACTCCTGCGATGACATCGCGAACGATACGATCAATTTGCTCTTTACTGACGTTCATACAAAATAAGGTTTTGACGTTAAAAGTTAATATCTAACTAGGGAAACAAAACAGGCACCCAATCTGGGTGCCCGTGAGGATCAAAATTGGAACACGATGACTAAATGCTAAGTCCGAGTTGACCGAAGGCCATCTCACGCTCGTCAAGCAGCTCTTGATTGGAAGCAGCGATCTTTTCCTTGGCGTAATCTGTCAGGCGGATGCCTTCCACGACGCGCCACTTACCAATGGCATCAACTTTAATCGGCATCGATGTAATCAGACCGGCAGGCGTGCCGTATTCACCGCTGGAGATTACACAGACACTATGGAAATCGCCACGGGTGGGTGTGCACAAATCACGCACGGTATCCACTACCGCATTGGCCGCCGAAGCGGCAGACGAGGCACCGCGTGCTTCAATGATCGCTTTGCCACGTTGGCCCACGACCGGCACGAAGGTTTGCTGCAGCCAAGACTCGTCGGTGATGACGGCGGTGGCTTTTAAACGCCCAATCTTGGCGTTGTAGAAATCCGGAAACATTGTAGGGCTGTGGTTGCCCCAGACACAGAGCTCGGAAACTTCCTTCACGGACACGCCGGCCTTTTGGGCGAGTTGTGTCTTGGCACGGTTCTCATCCAAACGAGTCATGGCGAAGAACTGATTATTAGGAATGTCCGGCGCACTCTTCATCGCAATCAAGCAGTTGGTGTTGCATGGGTTGCCGACCACCACAACACGCACGCTTGGCTTAGCGTTGTCGTTGATCGCCTTGCCTTGCCCCACAAATACCTTGCCATTGATACCGAGTAGATCGGCACGTTCCATACCTTGCTTGCGCGGCACGGAGCCAACCAACAGCGCCCAATCAACCTCTTTGAAACCGACTGCGAGATCGGAGGTCTGCACGATTTCCGTCAAGAGCGGAAAGGCACAGTCATCGAGCTCCATCGCAACACCTTTCAGTGCGGCCATACCAGGCTCGATCTCAATCAGGTTTAGAGCGACGGGTTGATCGGGGCCGAACATTTGACCGGATGCGATACGAAAAAGGAGAGCGTAGCCGATATTACCAGCTGCGCCTGTAACGGCGACACGGATAGGTGCTTTTGATTTCATAATAAACTAGTTGTTTGGTTTCGGTTAACTGGCTGTCGGTTGATTAAAAACTGAAAACAGAATAACTGAGAACAGAAAAACCGCACTCCCCTTTAGCCGAGCTTCTGCATGATCATATCTGTGATCTTCTTAACCAGTGCTTCATCCACTTCTCCAGCTGCAGGCGCCGCGGGTGCGCTGCCTACGTTGCAGCCGCAAGCGGCGGGCTGAGGCTGCGTGTGCACGGTGATTTCACCAGCGTCACAGAGTTCACACTCTTTGAACTCGTCCAGGCGAGAATCGGGCATGCCCAACTTTTTGCGGATTTCGATCAGTTCTTTCAGCTTATCCGGACCATATTGCTTAGGACCACCAATTTGCATGGTGATGGCAACAGTCTGGCAGAACGCATCTGTGTTTTCCATCTTCCAGTAAGCGTCTTCGACATCCTTACCCCAGCAAATCACACCGTGGTTTTGCATCAAGATGGACTGGTGCTTCTTAGCCAATGCACCGACCTCACGCGCGTTTTCAGGCGAGCCTGGAGTTTGGTAGCTCGCGAGACCAATGACACCGAGGAAGACTTCGGGCTCAGGAATCAAGCAAGCAGGTGGCACAACGCCGGCGACTGCGAATGCAGTGCCATAGACCGGGTGTGCATGCACGCAAGACTTCGCCTTGGGTTCAGCCTTCATGATGGCAAGGTGTGTATTGACCTCCGAAGTGCGTGGGCGTGTACCAGCAATTTGGTTACCATCGAGATCGACCATGCAGATATCATCTGCGGTCATGAAGCCCTTTGAAATAAGTGTCGGCGTGCAGAGCACCATGTTGTCGCCAACGCGAACTGTGATGTTACCACCGTTGCCATCGACATAGCCCTTGCTCCAAATGCGCTTACCGATGCCGCACATGCGCTCTTTAATCGATTGGATCTCGGGCGAGTAGAAGAATTTTTCAAGCTCAGCAGCAGTCTTTGGGTCACCGCCTGGCTTCCAGTTATACTCGGCATCGGGCAACTCCGGGTTGTGGATGCGAGGCGCACCTGAAGGAAATGCGGCTGCTGCCGCGGCTGCGGGTGCAGGTGCAGCAGCGCCTGGCTTGGCTTTATGCTTCCGCAGAAGGTCGCGCGCCATCGGCGTGAGCTTCGCGTTTTCTGGAACAGTGCTGAGGCACTGGCCTTGCTTGATCATTTTTTCGAGATCTTTTGCGGTGTAGAGTTTGCTCATAATATGAATGGGTGGACCAGTTTTCACTTGGTCGATTTTCGGTTGGATTTTGTTTGTTAAAGTTTTTTTGGGTTTTCAGTTAATTGATTTTCGCTCGGTCACTTCTCTTTGATAAACTGGTGAACTGGTAACTAATAAACTGGTGAACTGGTAACTAATAAACTGGTGAACCGTTACGCGTCGCTTTGAGGCGGTTCGTAGCGATAGGTGTCGAGCAGTGCGACGCTGATGGCGTCGAGCGGTGTGCGATGGTCAAAGGGCTGCATGGCTTCGGCCCCTTCGACGTAGAGGATGTCGTCCCCCACTCCAGCACCGAGATTGTCGTAAGCGACTAGCGACCAGGCGTCGGACAAACCGCTGGGGTTCTGGCCTGACAATTCTTTAGCTCCCTGTGGCATGACCACGATGTAACGCCCGCCACGCAGACCAGAGTCTGCGTGACTGAGTGTTAAATTTCCGATGACTTTACCTACTTTCATTCTGCGTCGTCGACCAAGCCCATGACTTGGTTGCGTATGGGTGAAGTGTCATCGTGAACGGAATTTTGTGTCCACGAACCATCGGTGGTAATGAAGACTCGTGCATGCTGACCGGCTCCGATCGGATCCAGCGCAGCGAAGGGCGATCCCGCGTCCGCCCCATGCTCATCGATCGGCGTGCAGAGCACGATCTTCTGAGCCTTGAGGCTGGGGTGGCCGATGCTGATCACAGCATGGCCATCTACGCGGGCGAGTATCATTTGTAGGAATTAAGAAAGCTTATCGAACGATGTTTAGGTTATTGACCAATGTGCAACGGCGATAGCGTGTGAATGTGCGCGGTGTAGTGATCCCTTCACCTGTGGTGGTGGCGATCGAGTAGCTGATAAAGCCTTCGCCGCCCATACCGAGACCGGATACACAAGGACCGTTCTTGACGTAGATGGTGGTATCCATCTCTTGCCCCATCTGTGTCAAACGCTCGACGTTCATGGAGTGAATCATTGCGGAGTGCTTGTCACCGTGCTCGGACTGCTTGGCGATACTGAGCGCTTGGCTGAAGTCGTTGGCACGCACGATTGGAAGCAATGGCATCATTTGTTCTTCCTGAACAAATGGATCGTTGGCATCCGTTTCGGCGATCAGCATTTCGACACTGGAGTCGATGTTAAGGCCAGCGATACGAGCGAGTGCATCGGGGTTCGCGCCGACCCACTTGCGGTTGAGCACTGGGCTGCCACAGCCGACGCCGTCCTTGAAGTCGAAGACTTCTTTTTTGATCGCTTCGAGTTGTTGCGCATTGAGCAAGACCGCGCCTTGGCGGATCATCGCATCGAGTGTCTTCTTGTAGGAATCAGCAACGGCGATGATTTGCTTTTCTGCAATGCAGAGAAGGTTGTTATCGAAGCCACCGCCGGTGATGATGTCACGAGCCACGCGATCGAAGTCGAGTGCGCTGCAATCGTCGACCACTACAGGAGGATTACCAGGACCGGCGCAAATCGCGCGCTTACCGGTCTTCATGGCTGCATCGACCACACCTGGCCCCCCAGTGATGCAGAGCAAATCAACATCTTCGTGTGTGCACAGTGCGTTGAAAGAATCGAGTGTGGGCTTTTCAATGGTGCAAACCAGATTACTGATACCGGTTTCGGCTTTGATTGCCTCATTGATTTCGTTCACTGCCAAGGCAGCCACCGCCGCACCGCCTGGGTGCGGGTTAAAGACTACCGAGTTACCCGCAGCCACCATATTAATGATGTTACCGGCAATTGTGGGCACCGAGTGTGTCAGAGGAGTGACCCCGACGATGACGCCCCACGGTGCAGCCTCATCCATGGTGATACCGAAATCACCGCTCATGCCTTGTGGCACCAGAAACTCGGGTCCGAGCACATTTTGCACCCCTTGTAATTTCAAGGGCTTGTGGGCACGACGCCCGATCTTGGTTTCGTTATACTCGATGTCGCCCCAACGCTCGGCGTTGTCGACGCACATCTTTTTGACAAGATTGACAATCGTCGTACGAGCGGCCCAGCCTTTTTTCTGGAGTTGCTCGAAGCCACTGCGTGCAGCGGCGACGGCCTGGTCGGCGTCATCAAAGACACCGTGTTTACCGGGGCGTGATTGGATCGTTGGCATACCAATCGACCCTTTGGACTGGAGCTGTGCGAGCACTTCACTCACCACATCGCGAATCGCAGCTTCATTCAACTGACTCATATAAAGTTCTTTCTATTTGTTAACTGTTCTTAGCTTCGTAAGTCTTCTTACCTCCAATACTGACCGTATCGATCAGTCCGACGACAGCAGCATCGACGGGGAGTTGCTTCAAGCCATCGGCCTGACGAGCGGAACTGCCTTGCGCGAGCATGACAAGTTCCCCCTCCCCAGCTCCGAGCGTATCGATCGCAATAATAGTATTGCTGCCTGGCTTGAATTTAGAGGTATCCTCTGGGTCGACCAGCATTGGGCGAACCATGAGGAGCTTACGCCCCCGCATGGACTCATCCTTTTTCGTCGATACGACGGATCCTATGACTTTTGCGAGATACATCGAAGTTTACTTAGCAGCGCGCTTGGGAGCGGACTTAAGAGCAGGCACGACGTTTTCAACATCTTCGTGAGGGCGTGCAATCACGTGAGCGCTCACGACTTCGCCGTAGCGACCTGCGGCTTCAGCGCCAGCTTCGATCGCAGCATTAACTGCAGCGACATCGCCAGTGACGACCGCACTAACAAGTGCGCTACCGACACCCTTCATAGGGCCGGCGAGTTCAACGTTTGCTGATTTGAGCATCGCGTCTGTGCCTTGAACGAGACCGATGAGTCCTTTAGTTTCGAGAATTCCAATTGCTTGTTTAGCCATAATATTTTTGTAGGTTGATGTTAATTATCTGAATTTAGATTATTGAAAGTTAGGTAAGCGGGGTTTAGCTAGCTTTGACTTTGCGAAAGACTTCTCGTGCGATGACGAGCTCTTCGTTGGCAGGGATGACGAGCACTTGAATGCTCGAATCAGGGGTGCTAATCACGCCTTCGGCTCCACGAATTGCTTTCGCGTTAGCCTCTGGGTCGATTTGCACACCGAAACCTTCGAGACCGGCACAGACTGCAGCACGCAGATCGGCATCATTCTCGCCGATACCGGCCGTGAATACGATCGCCTCAGCGCCGCCCATTTTGAAGAAGAAGGAGCCTGCCCAGTGACGAATGCTGTCAATCAAGACATCGATCGCAAGTTGAGCATTTTCGTTGCCCGCTTCGATCGCTTCGCAAATATCGCGAGCGTCGTTACTGACTCCGGAAAGCCCAAGCAGGCCACTCTCTTTATTGAGCTGACGTTCTGCTTCTTCGACAGAGAGCCCTAACATCTTACAAACGTAAGGGATCGCCATGGAATCCAGGTCGCCGACACGGTTATTTTGCGGCAAGCCGCCTTGCGGGCTAAAGCCCATACTGGCGCCGATCGCGACACCATTTTTAATTCCAGTCACAGAGCTGCTACCACCGAGGTGGCAAGAAAGCACGCGCAGAGGAGCGCCTTCATACTCACCAGGGCCGTCGACATAGAGTTGACGCACACGCTCAGCGACAGCTTCGTTACCCAGCATCTCAGCGGAACGCTCGGCCACAAACTTGTGGCTAGCACCGTGAAAGCCGTAACGGCGGATGCCCAAATCGCGCCAAGCTTGCGGAATCGCATAGTTGTAAGCGGCTGGAATCATCCATTGATAAAAGGCCGTCTCAAAGAGCGCGACCCGTGGCACGGTTGGTAGTTTTTCCGCAAAGCAGCGAATGCCGGCGGCATAGGCTGGATTGTGGGCGGGCGCGACTTCCTTGAAGCCTTCAAGTGCTTCAAGGACGCGCGCATCCGCAGTCACACAACCACTGAGATCTTTGCCGAGAACGGTCTTGAAACCAACGGCATCGATTTCTTCTCCGGATTGAAGATGTCCCTCCCCGACTAAACTCTCCAACATCTCTTCGATGCAGCTAGTGTAGTCAGTGACGCGCTCGAACCCACCACTGGCGAGTTGTGCAGCATTGCTGTCGCTCATATCGAAAAGGCGATATTTGAACGAAGTGGAACCAAGGTTTGCGATAAGAATCTTCATATCTTTTGAGTTAACTAGTTTTCAGTTGGCTGCTTCTCAGTGGTTAAACTGAAGACTGAGAAACGGACAACTGAACAACTGGAAATTGGAGAGCCTAAGCGATCCAGTTTCCTAGTTTACTAAGGTCGTCGTGCGGACGAGGGATCACTTGCACAGCGACCACTTCACCAATGCTACCAGCTGCATCTGCACCTGCTTCAACCGCAGCTTTAACTGCAGCCACGTCGCCAGTGAAGAAGCCTGTAACCAGGCCGGAACCAATTTTTTCGTAGCCAGTCATTGCGACGTCAGCTGATTTAAGTGCGGCATCGCATGCTTCCATGAGGCTCACGAGCCCCTTACATTCGATCATTCCAATTGCTTGTCTTGCCATAATAATATATCTCCCGATTTTTAAGGGTTATGCTTCAAAGTATTTCAACAAGTCATCGTGCGGACGCGCGATCACATGGGAGGCGACGAGTTCGCCAACACGGTTAGCCGCTTCGGCTCCCGCTTCGACAGCCGCTTTCACGCTGCCAACATCTCCTTTAACGAGAACAGTCAAAAAACCGCCGCCGATGGAGACTTGCTTCACAAGGCTGACCGAAGCCGCCTTTGCCATAGCATCACTGGCTTCGATCGAGCCGGTGAGACCTTTTGTTTCTACTAATCCGATGGATTCACTCATAATATGTGTGGGTTGTGTGTTGTGTTTGAATTAAACGCTAGAAAGCGAAGAGTTGTGTAAAATAGAACGCCGACCAAAGGTGGCGAAAATTGCAGAAAATCAGAGCGATTACTTAATTAGCTCGCAGGGGGTGTCTTGAGTAAAGCCGCAGGCATTGCCTTCGTCGGTGTCGATGTGAACCTCCAACTTAAAGGAAGGATCCACACGAACAAAGATACGATCAAAGGTGACGCCAATATCACCGCCGACGCGCAGCTTCATAAATGATTTATCTTCGACACCATAATAAGCGGCATCTTCAGGTGCCATGTGCACGTGCGGTGCCGCGCGAATGACGCCTTCCTTCATCTCAAGGAAACCCGCAGGGCCCATCAACATGCAACCTGGCGTGCCGGCAATATCACCCGAGTTGCGCACTGGAATCTTAAAGCCCAGAGAGATCGCATCAGTATACGCCAACTCAACTTGATCAAAATCACGACAAGGCCCCAAGATGCGCAGATTAGAAATCACGCGACTGCGTGGGCCGATCATAGTCACCGACTCTTTAGCCGCATATTGCCCATCCATATACAGGTCCTTCATCGGTGTCAGCGTGTGGCCCTTACCAAACAAAACCTCAACAGAGGCCTGCGACAAGTGACAGTGGCGCGCACTGACATTAACAACCAAAGGGTTAGGAGCTAAGCTCTGTTGCGAACTTCCCTGACCTACGAAGCGAGAAAGGCTCTGACGCACTAATTGCTCAACCTGAGCACGATTTAGGGGGTTTTGACTCATAGGAATATCTTTATAAAATTGGAATTTAGAAAAGAAATCCAAATTTTAACCACATAAGTCAACATATTTCTTGCGTTTTCCCAAATAAATCAAAAATTAGTGGGCATGCTTGCCCCTGAACGCCAACAGCAAATACTAACACTTCTAGAGGAACGTGGCACCGTGCGCACGATCGACCTCGCCGAAGAATTCCAAGTGACCGACGAAACGATTCGTCGCGACTTGCAGGTCCTCGCGGACAACCAACAACTTAGCCGTGTCCACGGAGGAGCCAGCAGTCTGAATGGACGCCCCAAGCTACAGTCCTTCAGCGAACGACACTTACTAGAAGTCAAAAAAAAGGAGGCCATCGCCAAAGTCGCCCTAGAGCGCATTCACCCCGGACAGACCTACGCCTTCGACAGCAGCACCACAAGCTTCGCACTGGTCACACTATTGCCCGACCTGCCCTACCGCGTATTGACGAATGCCTATGCGGTGATCGATCAACTCGTCCACACAGACCAGATCGACTTAATCTCTACCGGAGGCAAATACCACCCCAAGACACAAACATTCATCAGTGGCGACAGCTATAACATGCTGCGCCGACACAACATCAATTGCGCTTTCGTATCCTGTATCGGACTCGACCGGCATCGCGGCCCCTCCGAAGGCTTCGAACAACAGGCTGCCTTTAAAGAGACGCTGATACAGATATCGCAAAAAGTCGTATTACTAGTCGACTCCACCAAACTCAACCAAAACTCAGAATACTTTTTCGCGAACCTAAGCGATATTACCGAAATCATTACCGACGACGGTGCGCCCACTGACTTCATAAAAGACCTGCGAGCTGCTGGCTGCACCGTAACGATCGCCAAACCCTAACTACCAACCACATGTCAGAGAAAAAAATCTACCTCGCTGTCGACCTAGGCGGTGGCAGCGGACGCGTCCTAGCCGGAGAATTCGACGGCGAACGCATCGAGCTACACGAATTAAACCGGTTTGAAAACCGCCCATTGGAATTGCCCGACGGACGTCATTGGAACCTTACGGGCATTTATCTCGACGTATTGGACGGACTCAAGAATGCGGCCAAAAAATATGGCAAACAGCCCATCAGCGTTGGCATCGACACATGGGGCGTCGACTATTCACTACTCGACAAAGACGGCCACCTACTCGGGCTCCCTTACCAATACAGAGACCCTCGCACCGATGGCATGATGGAGCACGCGTTCTCCATCATCCCGAAAAAAGAAGTCTACGAGGCCACCGGCATTCAATTCATGCCCTTCAATTCGGCCTTCCAACTACTCTCAGAAGTGCAGCGCAACAGCCCCGCACTCGAAGCGGCCGAAGATCTCCTCTTCACGCCCGACCTACTGGGCTACTGGCTCACAGGCAGCAAGACCCAGGAGCGCAGTATCGCCAGCACCTCCCAACTCTATAATCCCAACATTCAAGACTGGGACTATCCGCTGATCGAGTGCCTAGGCCTGCCCAAGCGCCTGTTTAAACAAATTAGCGATGCCGGTGACACTCTGGGCGAATTACGCACACACCTGAAACAACACACAGGTCTGAAGAAACTTAAAGTGATCACAGTCGGAGGGCATGACACCGCCAGCGCAGTGGCCGCAGTGCCGAGCCAAAAGACAACGCCCGCCTTCCTGAGCAGTGGCACTTGGTCACTGATGGGGCTCGAACTGGCCAAACCGGTCATTTCAGAACAGTCCTTCCAAGACGCCTTCACCAACGAAATCGGCGTCAACGGCAGCCTTCGCTTCTTAAAGAACATCTGCGGTCTCTGGCTAATTCAAGAATCACGCCGCTACTGGCTCAATCACGGGCACGACTACAGCTACGCCGACATGGCAGGGCTGGCCTCGAAAGTAGAGCCTTTCCGCTCACTCGTCGACCCCGACGATCCCCGTTTCACCGAAGCGGGCCGCATGCCAGAGAAGATTCAAGATTTTTGCCGCGAGACCAAGCAACAAGTGCCCGAGACTCCTGGCGAAACAATCCGCTGCATCTACGAAAGCCTCGCACTGCGCTATGCCGAAGTGTGGGCAAAACTCCCGAACTATACCGACCAAGCGCCCGATTGCTTACACATTGTCGGTGGAGGTTGTCAGGATAAGCTTCTGAATCAATTTACCGCCAACGCGCTGGGCGCCAAGGTGCTGGCAGGCCCGGTTGAAGCCACTGGCCTCGGCAACATCATTGCACAAATGATGGCCGACGGCGTGATAGAGACACTGGCCCAAGGCCGCGAAATCGTCGCTAAATCCTTTCCACTGGAAAGCTACGAACCAGTCGACACCGCCGACTGGGATGCGGTGAAAGAGCGCTTCGCACAACTGAGCCAGTCAGACTGAGCGCGCCACAAACAAAGCAATTCACTAATAACACCCAAGAATCAACGAAACACACTTCACTCAAAAGCAACTAGTAAAGCGTCGATCGTTCCACCAGTTCCATCATGAGCATGATCCACACACCTCCCAATCGCCCCTACGGCAAGTCCATCCAACTGATGTCGACCTGTCTTTGCGACGCCTTTTATGCCGACGTGGCGCAAGCCACTGTCGAAGTACTTGAGTTTCTCGGTTGCGAGATCGAGCTACCCGATGGCCAGACTTGCTGTGGGCAGCCAGCCTTCAACTCCGGCGATTGGGCCAGCTCACGTAAAGTGGTTCGTCACACTGCCAAAGTCTTTGCAGGCGACAAACCGATCGTGGCTCCCTCCGGCTCCTGCGCGGCCATGATCTTTCACGGCGCACCCTTGGAATTCGAAAAAGAGCCCGATCTGCCAGAAATTCAAGCCCTGGCCAACCGCACTTGGGAGTTACTCGACTTCATCGTATTTGGTCTCGGCGTGACTGAGTGGCCCGGCAAGTTCGACGCCAAGATCACCGTGCACCGCAGCTGCCACCTACGCGGCTCACGCAGCCCGGAAGCGATGGCAACCCTGCTGAGCTCGATCGAAGGCCTCCACGTGGAGCCGATCGATGAGACCGAACAATGCTGCGGCTTCGGCGGCACCTTCGCCGTCAGTTTCCCAAACATTTCCAACAGCATGGGCACGCTCAAGATCGAAAAGCTCACCGCGTGCAAGCCCGACATCGTCGCGGCCGCAGACATGGGCTGCATGATGCACTTCGGCGGTATGATGGAGAAACAAGGCTTCCCGCAAAAGCGTATGCACGTCGCACAGATCCTCCGTGACTCACTTAAAAACGCCGGTAAAATTTAAGCTATGAAGACACAACAACAAATCGATCGCACCGCACGCGACCTCGACCCCGAAGTTCACGATTCCAACTTCATGGGCGCGAAGCTCAAATCCGAGCGCCGCTACGCCACACTTCAGCGCGACTACGACGATCCCGACAAGCTGCGCGAAACCGCCGGCCTGATCAAACAACACACGCTCGAGCACCTCGACACCTATTTAGAACAAGCCGAAGCCTCCTTTCAGCGCAATGGAGCCACCGTGCACTTCGCCGTCGACGACGAGGCCGTCAACGCGAAGGTGCTGAGCATCATGAACGAGAACAATGCCAAGAGCCTGGTGAAGTCAAAGAGCATGCTGACCGAGGAGACCCACATGCTCAAATACCTCGAAGACCATGGCAAGGAGGTCGTCGAAACCGACCTCGGTGAGTTCATTCTACAAATCGACAACGACCACCCCTCGCACATTGTCACGCCCATCGTGCACAAAAACCGTCGCGGCATCGCCAAAAGCTTCGAGCGCGAGGGCCTCGGCGACTACAACGACGATCCTGAAACCATCACCCGTCGTGCTCGCAAACACCTGCGCCAAAAATACATCGACGCCGATGTCGGCCTAACCGGAGGTAATTTCGTATCGGCAGAAAGTGGCCGCGTGGTGCTGGTCACCAACGAAGGCAACGCCCGCTTCTGCATGGCCGCCAATAAAATTCACATCGCGGTGATCGGCATCGAAAAACTAGTCCCCACCGACCGCGACCTCGGTCTCCTCCTCAACCTGATCGGACGCTCCGGCACTGGCCAACAGCTCACCGTTTACAATCAATTCATCGCCGGCCCCCGCGCCGAAGGACAGCCCCACGGGCCCGAACAGACACACATTATCTTCGTCGACAATCGTCGCACCGAAGTGCTGGCCAGCGACTGTCGAGAGATCCTGCGCTGTATCCGCTGCGGTGCCTGCCTCAACGTGTGCCCGATCTACCGCCAATCCGGCGGACACGCCTACCGCAGCGTCTACCCCGGCCCCGTCGGCGCGGTATTGAGCCCACTACTGGCAGGCAATCGCTTCCCCGAATTGGCCGACTTGCCAAAGGCCTCCAGCCTCTGCGGTGCCTGTAACGAAGTCTGCCCAGTCAACATTCCGATCCCCGACCTACTGCTGCGCTTGCGCGACAAAGCCAAACGCGAAGGTGCCAAGATCGCAATGAAAGGCACTCCCAACCTCGGCATGTGGGCGACCCTCTGCTCTCAGCCCACCATGTGGAAGACCGCCCTTTCGATGGGGCACACAATGAACTATATTCCCACCGAAATGGTGCCGCACCCCTCTGCCAAATCCTGGCAGGGCGCACGTAAGCTGCCCAAGTTCCAAGGGGGCGAGTTCCGCAAATGGTTCAAAAACAGAAGCCAGTAAACAAATTCCAGCCATCAGCAGCCAAAGCTGAAAACTGGAGAACCGAACACTAGACAACCCATACATCATGTCTGATAGAGAAAAAATATTTTCCGCCATCCGCGCGGCCCTGGACCCACTGCCCACACGCACCGAAAAGCCAGCCTGGGAAGAATCACTGGTGGTCTGCAATCCCTCCGGCGAATTCGACAGCCTTAAGGCGCAATTCGCCGACAAGTTAGCCTTTGCCAGTGGTCGTTTTTACGACTCCGTCGACGCACTGGTCGCATTCCTCGAAGCGGAAGATAGCACCTTCGGCTACTGCGATCCCGCACTCGCACACCTGCTCGAAGGCGCAGCAAACATCCGCTTCGATACTGAATACGATCCGGCCAAGATCGACGAATACAGCTTCGGCCTCACAAAAGGCAGCGCAGGCATTGCAGAGAGCGGCACCATCATGCTCAAAGACGGCGACACCTCCGCTCGCTTAGGCGCACTCGCCCCATGGATTCACATCGCAGTGATCGATGAGGCCGACATCGTGCCCCACATTCCTGCGGCCATCGAACGCTTCGGCGACGATCCATCCATCATCTTTGCGACTGGCCCCTCAAAGACTGCCGACGTCGAAGGCATCCTGATCGAAGGCGTCCACGGCCCCGGCATCCAAGTCGCGCTCGTACTTTCCTAGATTTCTAGAAAGCTACCAACTTTCTATACCGACCAAAGCCCACCCTTGCACGCCTCATTCCGAGTGCGTGGCAGGCATTATCATCAATAGTAATATACGATTATGAATACGGTTATGGAAAAATACATCAGTTACATCAACACGCTCAGCGGTAATATCTTACTCGGCTGCGACGGTTTCGTCGATGAAACCTACGAAATTGTCGAAGAACGAAAAAGTCTAACTGAGTTCACCGCAATTGAGCACCTCAAACAATTTGGCGAACTATTGGTCGAGCGTGCCGACGGTGGCGTGGGCGTCGAACTCGTGCCCAAACGTCGTTGCGAAGGTGGCTTCGGTATCAATTCAGGGCGCATCGCCGCCATCCTAGGCCTCAAGCCACGCCTGCCCGGTCTCTACGGCAAAACAAGTCTCGATCCTGCCTTTGTTGAATTTGAAGACAGCTGCGACATCTACTCAATGGGCGATCCCGCATTGACCATTGCCATAGAATTCGGCGACGGAAAATTGCTGATGACTAACCTCGAAGCGGTCTCCAGCCTAACTTGGGCTGACTTCGAAACACACTTTAGCGAAGAACAACGCAAAGAGCTATTCTCCGATGTCGACATCCTTGGGCTCGGCTACTGGTCGCTCACCGCCGACTTCGACGGCTTCTTCCAAGGCTTCATGCAGCAGTATGAGACGCTCACCCCGCCCCGCCGCATGTTCTTCGACTTCGCGGATATCAAGAAGAAGTCCAGCGAGTCCTTTGTGAAGTCTTTGGAGATGATTAAGGCTTACAACAGCAAGATCCCCATGACTTTCAGCCTCAACGAGCATGAAGTATTAGAACTGTGCTCCAGAGTCGGTATCGAACGTCCGGAACTCAATCCCGCAACGATCGGTGCCACATTAAAAGTCGCGCGCGAAAAAATCGGCTTCGATGAGCTCGTCGTCCACACACCGGAGTTCGCTGCCGCATCCAGCGCGAAAGATGGCGAAGCCTATGCCATCCAAGAGCGCCAAACTAAAGTCATCCGCTCCGCGGGGGCCGGCGACAGCTTCAACGGCGGCTACATGTGCGCCTCGCTCGGCGACCTGCCCTTGAAAGAACGCCTCGTCATGGCCAACGCCGCGACCGCCTTCTTCGTCACCCACGCCACCGGCCCGACTAAAGAAGAGCTGATCGCTCAAATCGAAAAAGCCTCCGATAAATAAGAAAGTCCCAATAAGGAAGACATGATGAAGACTGTTTATAAAATCCCCCTACTGGACCCTCAATCTACCGAAGGATTCAAAGCCATACAACTCAAAGGCGACAGCCCATCCAAGTGGTCCGTCAACTCCTACGTCCTGCGCGGTGGCCTGCAAGAAGGCGTGCAAGTAGTCGAGATCAATAACAGCAAGCTCAGCTTCGCCGTGCTGCCCACCCGCGGCATGGGCATCTGGAAAGGACAATGCGGCGAGGTCAAGCTCGCTTGGGAGTCCCCCGTCAAAGATCCCGTCAACCCCGCTTTTATCAACCTACAAGATCGCGGCGGACTCGGCTGGCTTAAGGGCTTCAACGAATGGCTCGTACGCTGCGGCCTCAATAGCATGGGCGCTCCCGGCATGGATACCGTGCTCGACTACAGCGGCAACGAGTTTGAAGTGCCACTCACACTACATGGCAACATCGCCAATGTGCCCGCCCGCGCCGTCAGCATCGAAGTCACCGACGAGGCCATCACCCTGCGCGGTGAAGTCGATGAGTCCATGATGTTTGGCCCCGCCCTACGACTCAACACCGAGATCCGCACCGAATTCGCATCCGGCGCCCTGCGTATCACCGACACCGTGACCAACTTGGGCAACAACCCGCAGGAGCACCAAATGCTCTACCATATTAACTATGGGGCTCCCATCCTCGAAAAAGACGCCCGCCTAGTCGCGCCCTACAAACAAGTGGCCCCGCGCGATCCGCGCTCAGTAGAAGGCATCGATCACTTCGACAGCTATGGTGCCCCTGAAATCGGCTTCGTCGAACAAGCCTACTTATATCAACTCGTAGGCACTGAGGACCGGCAGGAAACCATCACCTTGCTACGCAATGCCGCAGGCGACAAAGCCTCATTGCTTCGCTTCTCGCTGGAAGACTTCCCCTGCTTCACGCAATGGAAAAACACCGCTGGTGAAGCCGATGGCTACGTAACCGGACTTGAGCCTGCGACCAATTATCCAAATTCCCGACGCTTCGAAAGAGAACAAGGGCGCGTGATCAGCCTAGCCGGCGGCGAGTCGCGTAGCACACAGATTACAATTGAAGCACTGGATAGCAGCTCAGCTGTAGCCGCCGTGGAAAGCGAAATCGAAGCACTGCAAAAAACAGTCTCCGGCACCGTCCACCCACAACCACTCAGTCATTTCTCAGGCAGTTAAGTCTGTTCGTCAAAAATTAATTCTGAGCCGGGCTAGGAACGAACATTCCTAGCCCGAGCCCCTCTGCCCGATAGTGAAGAGAAGAGAGGAAAGATCAGCAGGCCCCTCTAAAAATTTAATTCTCGAGCTAGCAGACAGCAGACAGCAGACACAGCACAAGAGCGTAATCAGACTCGAATCGCCTCAATTTAAAGTCTTCAAATGCCATAAAACGTATCAAGCAGGACACTCATTGAATAGGTTGAATTGGACAGTGGGTGAATAATCCGAGTATTCCTATGATGATCCTATCTGATCCCCAATCAAGGACCTAATCTATGAGAATTAAATTACCTAAAAAACGCTTGTTGCTTTCTGCTGCATTTTTAATCGGCCTGCAGGCAACAGCTGCTGATCTGTATATGCTTCCGCAAGGAGCTGGCGAAAAAAACGGGCTAAACTGGGAAAATGCGCTTTCCTATGCGGCCACAGAGAATAGCTTAGAAGAAGCTTGGCAACAACTACACCCCGGTGACACACTCTATCTGGGCGGTGGACAATACCAAGCCCGCAGCATGCAATTAAGTGCGTCAGCCTCCGCCGACAATCCGATTACACTAAAGGGCGTGAATCGTAACGGACAACGCCCAGTCTTTACGGGCAATTGGAAGAAAGAGGACAAAGCGAGCGGCTTCACTCTAATACAACTGACATCCGAGTCTAAAGGCTGGGTGTTTGAAAATTTCGAAGCACACAAAGTTCGCAGTGTCTTTGAAACCCGCACCCCTGGTCGCGTTTCTGAGGGTAAAATCGTAGACGTTGATGTGCAAGAAACTCGCGATGCCTTTGTGTTCCGCGGTGGAGCCATGGCAGCCAAACCAGAAATCGGCTCGCATGACATCGAGATTCGCGACTGTGATGTGAAATACTACACCAAACGCGGCTTCCGTTTTCGCGACGGTTGCTACGACATCCAAGTAATCAACTGCACTGCAGACGCAGGTGGCAAAGAATGGTATGTTGAAGCCTTCCCAATGAGCTTTAACGTAATCGGTGGGGCCAAAGGCACAAACGTGTATGATCACGACATCACCTTTATCGACTGTATCGCTAGCAACAACTGGCATATCAACGGTGATAGCTACTGGAATGGCGATGGCTTTTGCGCCGAAGGCACCGCTTATAATTTGACTTACATTCGCTGTGAATCTTATGGCAACACTGATGGCGGCTGGGACGACAAATCCGCCAACCCCCTACTCATAGGATGCATCGCCAAGGACAACAAAAAGAACTACCGCTTTTGGAGCGGCGCTCCAGGTGCACTCTTGTGGAACTGCGTCTCAGCAGAGCCCAACAAACGTGGCGGCAATTCCGACTATGTCGGCCTGTGGACCAAGGGTAAGATACGCATCCATAATTCCAGCTTTGTTGATTCCAGCAAACCACTTGCCCTCAACGACTGGAGGGTCACACCTGAACAGATCGCAAATATGAATATCAGTGTGAACAATTCCCTGATTGAACTTCCAGAAGGTAAAGAACTACCTGCCCCCAACTACACAGTAAGCAATACAGTCATTCGTCCACTAAACGAAACAGGCCTGAGCGCAAATGGCGTGGGTTATAAAAAAGATATGCGCGAGGCGCAAATACTACTGACAGAAGTGCGTCCTCATCAGCCGCGTATCGAGAAAGAGGGCCGACTACTAGAGACTAAGCCACTCAATGTTTTCTCTGAAAAAAATCCCAGCGGCTGGTATCTCAGCGACTGGAATAACGCAAAAATGAAAATCGCCAAGGGCAAAGGAATCAACGACTCCAACGCTCTTGAAGTCAGCACAAATGGCAGCAAGGGCGGCGGTGCCACATATCGAACAAAGCGCGACTCCGCCACCATCAAGTTTGCAAACTTCCAGAAAAGCGATTGGGCGCTCAAGATGTCCATTCGCACCGGCAGCACGAATCTAAGCGGCCTAGAGCTACGTGCCCTCACTATGGCCGAAGCCCCTAAGACCAAAGAAGTTCCGCTACCAGGCACCCTAAACGGCTCAATTACCGGTTGGCAAGAAATAAGCATCCCACTCGCAAAACTCAAAGCAAGCGCGTCTGAAGCGAACTTCGCAAATTTTGCTGGGTTCTACATACGAGCCAACGGTTCAATGGCTGGACCGCTCTATATCGACAACGTTCGCCTAGAGCCGATGAATTAATCGGCTCACAGTTTTCTCTTCCCCTGCGACATAAGAACCTAGAGGGAATAGATAAAAACTCAAAAAGAAAGGCCCGACCGGTATTGACCAGTCGGGCCTTTTCGAATCAACAGATTCAAAATCCTTTGGGACCACTCGCGTTCGCGTAACCGAACACGGCTGAAAGTAAGGTTTGAGTTGATCAGAGCTCCCACCGTCACCATTAAACGGGATAGTCGACCGTCCGCTGCCCAGCTGGGCGTATTTTTTCTGGAGGCAAGATTTCTGCGCGCGGCTCCCCGAGTGACGCCATTCGCTCCAAGAGTGTTTCTCGAAAGCCGTCGCAAATACCACGATGGCTTTCCAGATCCACTAAGTTGGCTAATTCATAAGGGTCCGTCTGCAGGTCATATAAATGCGTTTCGTGATACTCGGGTGCCGTGCCCTGGCTTCGATACTCATTCGAAGCCGTAACTGCGTATTTCCAGCGTGAAGTACGTAGGCAGCGTCCGGGTGCCATCCCAATATCGCCGAATTGGCTGTAGCTCGTATCGGCCAGTTCGCTATCCTGCCCCTTACGCTTTGGAAGTAATGACTTCCCTTGCATCGCGGGGGGGACCTCCAAACCAGCTGCTTCCAACAGCGTCGGCGCTAAGTCCACCAAGCTCGCTGCACAAGTCTGTTCACCACCACCATTCCACTGCTGCCCCCAAAAGACCATCGGCACACGCAAACTGACGTCGTGAGGCGAACGTTTGTATTCCGAGTTTCGCGTCTTAAAATGGCAACCGTGGTCGCTGATAAAAACAATCATTGTATCCTCACGGAGACCAGACGACTCCAGTGCATCATTTAAACGCCCCAGCCCCTGATCAATACGTTGGATAATGGCACAATAACCGGCCCAATCTTTCGCCGCCGAACCTCCCAGCGACTGTAGGTCGGGGGGCAGTGGTGAAGCTATATGATCGCGCTCGTGACCACGCGGCGCGGGATAAGAATCGTCGGTATTTTGATGATGAGGCTCCAAGAGCGAAAGCCACAGCATGAAAGGTTGATCCGGCACCAGACTTCGCTGACCAATATAACGTATCGCAGCATCGACCATTGCATCACTTCGATAGCCACTTAAGCGCTGCTCTCGATCATCCTTATCCCAGAGCCGAGCAGAGTAAGGACCACTGGTCAACTCCACACAATTCGCCCCCAACCAATCTTGATAGCCTCCTCGATTCTTAGCAGGCACCGCACCTGGCCCCGTGCCCTCTGATAAATGCCATTTCCCAATATAGCCAGTCCGATAGCCAGCAGCATTAAAACACTCTGCGAGCTTAGGACTGTCAGGCCGTAGGCCGAACCCGTTTCTCCAGACTCCAGTCGTGGTGGCGTATTGCCCCGTTTGCAAACAGCTGCGTGCGGGCCCGCAAACAGGCTGCGGCGTGACAGCCTCCCGAAAAAAAGTTCCTTGTCGCGCAAAGCGATCCAGATTTGGAGTCAGCCCTTGATTATTACCATTTACACCCAAAGTATCCCAGCGTTGCTGGTCCGTAAAAAACACGATAATGTTCATAAGCTTTCGACAATAATGAAATGGGGAATGTACCTTGGAACGCACCGCCCCAAGAGCCCGACATGTGGCATATCAGAAACACTCAGGCACTGGGCGATAAATCAACGAAATTCGGCTCCACCCCATCGACATAAATACCTAGCATATTTCTCCGGTCATTTAAATCAACAGAGATTTGCGCACGGCCATTACAAGCGCCAACGCGGCGACTCCCGCGAACTGTGCCTTGATTGTCGATCATGCGACCATTACCAGCGAGCGAGAAACGATAAAAGTCCTTCGCATCCAGACAGGGCACGCCCTCTGCATCAACGATCTGACAGTGCACGGTGGCAACACCCTCTTTGGTATCCACGCTATCGATACGTATAGCGGCAGGCACTCCCCAAGCCTCGGTTTGATACGACTGAGTGATCTCGTCCTCAACGGTCGCACTCTCGGCATAACCGATGGCCTTCAAAGTGTAGCGGCCTTCGGGCAGATCGACGCCCCAGCGTAAGTTAGCGGCGGGAAAGTTCTGACTATCGCGCTCACGACGGCCTAGGCTGACACCATCGAGAAAGAGCTCTACCTCCGGGCAGTTCGAATAGACTTTGATATATTTGCGCTCCCCGGCCTGCCCCCAGCGCGTCGGCCAAGAATGACCGTAGATGTGCACCATAGGCTTGTCAGCCCAGTAACTTTGGAAAACATAATAGCCCTCCTTGGGAGTCATGTCACGCTCGAGCACACCCTTTTGGTTCATATAAGGCAGTGGATTTTCCGGACACACGGGCGTGGAAAAGTCTTTAAATGGCCACTGCGCAGCGCCTGTAAGCTCAGGCATGGTTTCCTGCTCCTTCAAGTGCCAATCGACCAGATCACAAAAGTATGTCTCGGTCCAGTCAGTGTCTTTGCTAGCGCGGGCTTGCCCACCTTCTAGAAAGTAATCGCCGTCTTGTTCATCGGCCCCCTGCCCTGCACGAATTTCTTCTAGCCCTTTGGCGCTATCTTCGGTGTGGCGGCCGGCATGATTGTCACCGCCCCACTCAACATGCAAGACGTGCTTATGCTCCTGAATCGCGGTGAGCGCGGCTTTCTTATACTCGGTATACAGCCCACGATACCAGCCAGCCCAGATGCTCGGCGAATACACATCGACGATGTCAGCACAAAAGGCACAACGCCGGATCGCGGTTTTTCGAGCAGGGTCCAACTGATGCGACAGCTCATTCAGCTCACGCATAAAATCGCGGATGGCATCTTGGTCAAATTCTTCAAAGTCGGCCGGCCAATCATTTTCATTACCCAGCCCCCAAATAATGACGGAGGGGTGGTTGCGATGCTGACGAATCATGTTACGCAGCATCCGGCGACACATTTCACGATAGCTCTCCGAACCTAAACCACCACGACACCAAGGAATTTCTTCCCAAACTAGAATCCCGAGCTCATCGCAAAGCTGCAGCACCAGCTCAGATTGTTGATAATGACCGAGACGGATGAAATTTACGCCCATCTCTTTCATCAGGCGGAACTCTTCGCGGATCTGCGCCCCCGTCATAGCTTGCGCAACACCGGTTCTATACGAATATAATCCCAATCTATTGCGGGCCGATAGATCAAGTGCACAGGTATTGTTCAAGGTATATTAAAAACCCTTGCACTTGTGATGTTGAGAACGGATCCGCACCAAACCGAATTCGTTGATTTTTATCTCCCGTTCAATGGGCACCTGCTGGCTT
>PBYS01000024.1 GCA_002729725.1 Puniceicoccaceae bacterium | reverse complement strand
TTTTTTGTAGGGGCTTCACTTGTGACGCCCGCAGTGTTGTTGGTTCGGTTCAGGTTCTCGGCGGGCGTCACAAGTGGCGCCCCTACGAATACAATTTTTACTGATCCCAGATGATCACTTCGACGGGGGTCGGGTTGTATCCGTTACATGGGTTATTCAGCTGTGGGCAGTTCGAGATCAGGCACATCACATCGCGCTCGGCCTTCATTTCGACGTATCGCCCTGGAGCGGAAATGCCGTCTTCGAATGTGAGCTTTCCTTCAGGTGTGACGGGCACATTCATGAAGAAGTTAATATTACAAGTGATGTCACGCTTCCCTAGATCGGGACCCCAATGTTGGATGCCGCAGATAAAGCTATCGCGGCAGGCGTGCATGTGCTCTTTGTCGTGCGCGTAGCGCATCGTGTTACTCTCGCGTGAGCAGGCGCCGCCGACTGTGTCGTGACGTCCGCAGGTGTCGGCGGTAATCGTTAATAGCTCATCGCCCTGACTCGAGATGAGCTTCGTGCCGGTGGTTAAATACAGTGCCGCTTGACGTTGAATGGTATCGGAGGCACTATAGCGATTTTCCGGATCCTTGGCATCGTAGAATAAGGTGTCGGCCGCTTGATTGCCCTCCATGTCGAGGATGCGCAGCGTCTGACCTTTTTTGATTTCGTGCAACCAGTATTCGCCGGCGGGAATAACTTCGCGGTAAGTTGCGTTGTCGAGATTGAGTGTGCTTTCTGTTAGATTTGACATGACTAAAAAGTGATTGATGAGTGCGGGTCGTTTTAGGGCTTCTTCGTAGCGTGCAGCTTCAGCAAACGTTTTGTTCGCAAGCGCTGATACCCTGGTTCGTTAGCTAAAGCTGCACGCTACAAAATTTATATGTGGTTAAAACCGCAGTTTGTGATAAACTTCGGTATTCTCAAAGGCGCGGAGATTCTCGGGGCGTGATTGAAAGCACGGATCTTCTGCAGTCGGTGCCTCGCTTTTGAAGACCTCCAAGTTTATATCGCCGGGCTCGTAATTCGGGTTGGGATCGAGGGGATGCTGACAAGTGTTGAGCACCACCAGTGTATCCATTTCGAAGCGCAGGTCGATGTAGCTACCTGGCTTGGATGCACCCGGCACGTAGCTCAGTTTGCCAGCTTCGTCCGATACGACTTTGGAAAACCAATTAAGGTTTGGCACTAAGTCGCGTTTGCCCATGTCCCACTTGGCCAGTTCAATCAGAAAGGCACGCTGCGCATCACGATAGCAATCATTATGCGCTTCTTGATAAGGCTTGCTGCCATACTTCTTGGCCACCAGTGCGGCATCCGAACAGCCGCAAACTGTATCATGCCACCCAACTGTGTCTGCAGTGATGGAGCAAAAGAGACGCCCCATGTCAGAGTGCACACAAAAGGGCGCGGTCAGATAGAAGATATGCTGCCCCTTCAATGTATCCGGCATGTTATACCGTTCTTCTTTTTCCAGTGCATTGTAGAGCAACATGCCAACATTGGCTTTGCCATCAATATCTGTGAGTCGGAGTGTTTTACCACGACCGATCACTTTGGACCACATCGTGCCACCGTGGAGTTTTTCTGAGTGTATCATAATGAATTAGGAATTAAGAGAGAAGAATTCTTTTAACTAAAACCGACGCGCGTAATGATCGACTTCCCAGTCTGTGACGCGTTGGTGATATTGACGCCATTCTTCACTCTTATAGCGAATGAATTCGTCGCGTAATGTGCTGCCGAGCACTTCTTCGATGAATGGATCGGAGGCAAAGGCATGCACCGCCTCGTCGAGCGAGCGTGGCAGTTCGCTGATCCCGCGTTCGGCCAACTGCTCTGGAGTGAATTCGTAGAGGTTTTCCTCCTGAGCCTCGCCGGGATTTAATTTCTCTTGGATCCCTTGTAAGCCTGCAGCCAGCATCAAAGTGGCGGCTAGGTATGGATTACAAGACGCATCGGCATTGCGCGATTCGATGCGTCCGCCGCTCATCGGCACACGCAGCGAATTGGTGCGATTGTTACTGCCGTATGAATTGAATACGGGAGCCCATGAGTAGTAAGACATCAGGCCCTTGCGCACGAGACGCTTGTAGCTGTTGACCGTCGGTGCAAATGCCGCGCACAGCGCCGGACCGTGCTTGAGAATGCCTGCGCTGAATTGATAACCAAGCTCTGATAAGCCCAGTCCGCGCGGATCGTTGGCATCCTTAAACAGGTTTTCGCCTGTTTTAGAATCGGCCAGCGATAGATTGAAGTGAGCCCCACTACCGGTCTTATCTGCGAAAGGCTTTGGCATGAAGGTGGCCAAGAGACCTTCCTCGGCGGCATACTGCTTCGCCATCATGCGGAAGAAGATGTAGCGGTCACACATAGTGAGCGCATCGGCGTATTTGAAATCGAATTCGAACTGCGAAGTCGCGTCCTCCTGGTCGAGTGAGTAAAGGTCCCAGCCGAGGTCATTGATGGTGGTGGACACCTTGTCCAGCCAGGTGAAACGATCCATGAAGCGTTTCACATCGTAGCAAACCTTGTCCAAATGATCGTTTTGGTCGGGGATTTCAATGCCGCCATTCTCCGTTTCTTTGACCACGTAGACTTCGCACTCGATGCCCAGATTTACGGTGAAGCCCATTGCTTCAGCCTGCGCCAGCACCTTCTTCAGTGCGACGCGGGTGTTGACCTCGTAGGGCTCGCCCTTGAAAGTGTTGTCCGCTGGCATCCATGCCACTTCCGGTTGCCATGGCAATTGGATGATGTGATTGGTGTCCGGTAAGGAGGCAATCTCGTCGTCATTTGGGCGCTGGCCCAAGCCGTCGAGGGCATAGCCGGTGTAGAGCTCTGATCCTTCTGCAAAATGCTCGAAATGATCGATGGGTACGAACTTACCCTTTGGCACGCCGTGAATGTCTACGTAAGCGCCGACACAATATTTAACCCCTTGGGCTTTGAGTTTGTTTTTTAGTTCTTCCATCTGGTTTGTATGTTTTGGTTTAGTAAATATTACGAATTAGTCAAAAAGTATTACTGGATAATGCAAAAAATATGCCACATGCTGTTATTGATTAAGAATAAAAGGCATCAGGTGCGCTGCCCCATTCTGATTCAGCTAAGGGCGCTTGTTCGAGTTTGGCTTGCTCTAGCTTGGCGGCGATTGCGAGGCACATTTTCTCAAAGAGCATTTGTCCATCTGCCGCCGTGCCTCGAGAGGGATAGCCGGTGCCACCGGTCAAACTGGTTTGCGATACCGGGTAGCTGAAAATCAAGTCCTCGGTGCGATCCGGATCATCGGCGCTTTCAAGCGCATCGAGATCGACGGTATCGGGTGCGAGGTGTAGCATCAGATCACACTCGCCCTTGTTGGCGTGCAGATCCTTGGCATCTTGGGTAAAGTGCGCCTCGATTTCGGGTGTAATAAAGAAGGTGTTAAGAAAACCAATCTGCAGGCGGCCCATTAGTTCAATGCGCACCTGATCGACGGCCACCCGCAAGGGCGCGTCATTGCCGGCATGGGCATTGACGATGTAGAGTTTTTTCCAACCTGTCGCTTCCGCCCATTTTGCATATTGCACCAGTGTTTGGATGAAGCTAAGCGGCGTTTGTGAAAACGTGCCTGGCCACTTATCCGTGTGCGCCGCCGACGAAGTATAAGGGATGACCGGAGCCATCGCGACTTGTGCACGTTGACAGGCGTCGCGACACAGCGCATCGGCGATAACGGTATCCGTATTGATCGGCAGGGCAGGGCCATGCTGTTCGGTCGCTCCAAGCGGCAAGACCAATAGCGTACACTCCGCTTGCAAAGCTTGCACTTTGGGCCAGGTCAGCGATTCGATGCAATATCTATTCAACATTGTCATTTACACTCGTCATACGAACGATGGGTAGATCTTGCGTGCTGGTATGCTCTTTCGGGTGAATGAGCTCTTCCAGGCGTTGCTTGGTCGCGAGAAACTCCGTACTCAGCATTTGTTCCGGCGTGCGCGGACGTGGCACCGGCACTTCGATGAACTCCTGTATTTCACCAGGGTTGGCTTTCAAAACAAGAATGCGATCGGAGAGATAAATCGCCTCATCTAAATCGTGTGTCACAAACATGATTGTGACATCTACGTTGTGCCAGATTTGCAACAGGTGCGACTGCATCTGTGAACGCGTGTGCGGATCCAAAGCCCCGAAAGGCTCATCCATAAACAAGATCTGTGGCTGATTTGCCAGCGCCCGCGCAATGGCCACCCGCTGCTTCATGCCGCCCGAAAGTTGGCTCGGATAAGATTCTGCGGCATGCCCGAGCCCGACCAATTCGATCCATTGCATCGCTTCTTGTTCCACTGCAGTGCCAGAATGTCCATTGACTTCCAATCCAAACATTACGTTCTTTTTAACAGTCAACCAAGGAAACAAAGTGTAGCCCTGAAAGACCATACCGCGATCTGCACCGGGGCCGGAAGCTTCTTTTCCATCCAATAAGAACTGTCCACCGGATACAGTTTCCAAGCCGGCCAGCATGCGGATCAAAGTGGACTTACCACAGCCCGACGGACCAATCACCGAGATAAACTCGCGACGATGCACATTGAAACTGATCGGGCTCAATACATCAATTTGCCCCTTGGCAGTATTAAAGCTCTTACTGACATCCTTCACTTCGAGCTTGATGGGACGCTGATAAATATCCGCAAAACGAGCGCGAACAGAATCGCTCTGCTCTTTATAACTGGGTAGTTCTATAATATCACTCATCGTCTTTAAGCCTTTCCATTCTTAGGTGTATCATAAACCTTGCGATCTAGCATCCAGAGCACAAAGCGACCGATAAAGCCGTGTTTCTTTTCGGATGATTCAGGAGTCCACGGGAAAAAATATTTACGTAAGGATGCGAGAATTTGATCGGTCACGAACCCAGTTACACCAATCATAATAATGATAGGGAAGACACTGTCAAAGTTACGCCAGCGACCCTGAGTTTCGATAAACTCCGTCAGACCACTCTTCACACCGATCAATTCTGCGATCACCAACCAAGTCCATGACCAGCCAAGTAGAATCCGCATATCGTTATAAAGATTTGGCGTAATACCAGGAATGATAACACGGCGAATCATGGTAAAAGTTTTCGCACCCAAGGTTTGAGCCGCTTCAATCAAAGAGGCATCCAGTTGGCGCGTGGTATTTGAGACCACCAATACCATTTGAAAAAAGGTGCCTAAGAAAACCAATGCGATCTTAGGCGCATCGTGGGCAAGGAAGACCGCCACTAATAATGTGCTAAAGGCGGGAGCCGGCATATAGCGGAAGAAATCAATAAATGGCTCAAAGAGTTTTGAAAAGAAGTCAAAGGTGCCGCAAAGGATTCCAATAGGAACCCCCACCAAGGCCGACAGCATAAATCCAAAAAAGACAATGCGCAAAGAGTGCTTATAGCGCTGCCACATGCTAGGCTTATCGGGATCCGTTTCTTGAGTGAAGTCATGATAGCCCTGGATGACCACCTCATGCGGCGCGGGCAGATAGACTGGATTCGCTGGACGTCCTTGTGGCACCAATTTTTCCAATGGCGTTTCCGGCAATGATTTCGAAACAAAGGTCGGGCTCTTCGCACTCAGTAGCTCCCAATTTCGTTTAATCAGCGCAATGTTCTGATCGCTCAATTTGACCTTGCTCCCGACTAGCGTGCCTTCGGCCACGCCTTGCCAGACCTGATACAGTTGACTGTCGTCCTCAGCTTCTTCGCGCGTCAGCCAGCCATTAGCAATCGCCACGGGCGCCATGTGTCGCAGGATTTTCAAATTTGCACGCCGCGCACGAAAGCCTGAAGTCGTCGACTCACCACTGGCACGTGCTGCCAGGATATCACTATTCTCTGCTTCGACAGCTTCGACAAATCCTGGGAAATATTCCTTGGACAGATGATTACCGGCAGTAAAGACCGTCGTCACATTTTCCCGATCCGCTGAAATCTCGAGCTTGATATCCGGATGCCAGATAAATGGCGTATAACTCACGATACTCCAAAGTAAGATCGGAAGGATAAAAGATGCAGCAATCAGTAGTGAACGGCGTTTGGCGCTGAGTTCTTTGCGCACGGCAAACCATGGAGTGGTGGGTGCCTTAAACTGGGAACTATTCTTCATTCAGTAATTTTGGTTGAGCGTAGTGCCTGATGGAAAGCAATTAGGTAGAAAAAAGCGGGCCGGGATCTCGGCCCGCCTTTAGAAATAGTTGGCAAAGAGCCAGTCCGCCTTACTTCACCGACTCAGCATACTCCAGAGTCAGGCTTGGGTCTAGGTATTGGACGGTGTTGAGCGGCTCATCGTAAACGCCCTGCTCGACATTGAAATCATCTGCAATCTTAGTCGATCCATAGACCGACCCCAGGCCCTCGGCTTCTTTCCAGATAGGAAGCACTTCCTCCAGGGATAGGATGTATGTGCCCTCAAGAAATGGCTCATACTCTTCCGGAGAAATGGCGACACGCTTCGAAAGAATTTCGAGCGCTTCATCAATGTTCTCTTCGTCCTTGATAAAGTCGGCGATACGATACCAAACCTTCACGACCTTCGACCAGTCATCGCGACGAGCTTCCAAGCTTTCAGGATCAACGGATAACAAATCATAAATGATACCAGGCGCATCCGCCGAAGTCAGCACCGGCTTCGAACCGGGAACCGTCTTGAGCGCTTGTCCAGAATTTGGCTGCCATGCGCCGATCGCATCGACGGCACCCGAAGCCAGCACTTGTGGTGTCTCATTGGTCGGTGTATTAACGATGGTAAATTCCGAAGGGTCGATACCCGCCATCTCAGCACCCTTTAGCAATAGCAGGTGAATCACAAAGCCCTCTTCCAGGCCGATCTTTTTACCTTTCAAGTCTGACAAAGTTTCGATTCCAGGTGCAGCCACCACCATATCGTTACCATTCGAGTAATCGCTGATAAGAATCGCAACGGAAGGTTTACCTGTGCCACCGGTGACCAGCGCATCCCCATTGGTCATCGTAACAGCATCCACCTGGCCAGCAACATAGGCATCCATCGATGCCACGTAGTCCATCCAGAGGAATTCCACGTCGACACCTTCTTCTTCAAACCAGCCCTTATCGATACCGATTTGCCATGCCACCCATCCTGGCCAGTCACTGTAGCCGATTTTAAGAGGTTCCTTGGCTGAAAGCATGTTTGCACTGATCAGTGCAAGTGTGCAGAGTCCTGTCCGTGTGGCTTTTCCAGCCCAATTTTTTAGTTTCAACATAATCCTAGTGTTTTTGATGGTGAGTGTCAGTGAGAAGAACATACCGTCAACAGAAGCTGCCAACGATCCACTGCGGTCTTGCACGAAGCATGCCAATACACATAAGCGTAAAAAATAGTAATATTATTATTGCAAAAAGTATTACGATTTGAATTTTAAATATAAATCGTATGAAGACTGTACAAAAAACGAACAAAACACTCGCTCAGCGCATAAGTATCTCACTGCCAGCAAAATTGGCGACTGCGTTGGACGACATGGTGGACTCCCGTGGCTTTCAAAACCGTTCGCAAGCCATTGCTGAGATGATTGAGGAGAGCCTCATCCAACATAAACAAGAAGACAACTCGGCCATCATGGCCGGAACGATCACTCTTATTTATGACACGGGAAAGACGGGACTGCTACAGCAGCTAGCACAGATCCAACGTCAGTACGTGCAAGAGTGCATCAGTAGCCAACATGTATTACTTGAGGGCCAGTACATAATGGAAGTGGTATTAGCCCAGGGCCCGGTGCAGAACCTGCGTGAACTGACAAATCAAATGCTGGCATGCAAAGGCGTCAGTTCCGGCGGCCTTACCTTGACCAACAAACTGATCCCGCAAGTCCATGCCCGCTGAAATTGCTATTTGCTCTCGGCGATCAACTGCTGCGCACGATTAAGCGCTTCGTCATAGTGGCCGCAGAAATTATCGATTCCCAGCGTTTTCAGCGAATCCGATTTACGTAGAAGTTCCAAGGGCTGCCGATGGATTCCACTCACAACGATCGACGTTCCTCTCTCCCGCATGCGTTCGACTAAATTGACTAAGGCATAGAGCGCAGTGGTATCCATTGCAGTCACTAAGTGCATGCGCAAGATGATCACTTTAGGATAATCGGACAATTCCTCCAGCGCGTCTTGCATCTTATCGGCAGCGCCAAATAGGAAGGGGCCAAAAATACGATACACCAGCACGCCCTTGGGAATCGCTTTACCTTGCGCAACGTGCTCGGGCGATTCCAAGACATCATTGTGCGTCACACGGCTGACCTCCGTAGTCTCTGAAACGCGACGAATAAACAGCAAGGCTGCCAAGACCATACCGATCTCAATCGCTACCACCAAATCAAAGATCACCGTTAGCGCAAAAGTCGTCAATAGAACCAAAGCATCCCCCGTTTGCATGCGCTTGATTTCCTTTAAAGCCCGCCACTCTCCCATGTGTAAGGCCACCATCACCAGCACTGCAGCCATGGTCGGCATCGGGATATATCGCGCAAAAGAGGAAAAGAGCAGTACAATCGCCAACAATGAAAGCGCATGCACCACCCCAGCCAAAGGAGTACGGCCACCATTACGAATATTAGCCGAAGTGCGTGCAATCGCGCCGGTCGCAGGCAAGCCTCCGAAGAAGGGACAAATCAAATTCGCGATACCTTGGCCGATCAGCTCCGAGTTACTATCATGCCGCTGATTGGTCAGACCATCGGCCACCACCGCCGAGAGCAAAGACTCAATCGAACACAAAATCGCGATCGCCGTGGCTGGCATAATCAACTCCCGTATCATTTCCACCGAAACCACAGGCATCATAAAACTGGGCAAATGCGCCGGAATTGCCGAATCGCCGAATCGCGAGCCCACAGTGGCGATCTGAACGCCCTCCAGCTGATTCAAGCCCCACACCGCCAAGGTGCCGAGCAACATGGCCACAATCGAACCTGGAAGGCGCTTCCAACCTATACGCGGCCAAAAGAATATAACCGCACAGGAAAGTAGTGCGACCAGAACAGTCATCATATCCATAGTTCCCAAATGGTGACACAGCCATTCTACTTTTTCAAAAAACTCGCCCGGGAACGCAGTCTCTCCATGAATACCGCTAAAATCAACCACCTGAGTGACCATAATCGCCACCGCAATACCCGTGGTAAAGCCCGAGGTAACGGGCCAGGGAATATATTTGATCAAAGTGCCCAGCCGCGCAAAGCCCATTAAAATCAAAATGATGCCAGCCATCATCGTCGCCAACAACAGGCCGACATAGCCATGCGCTTGCACAATGAGTAGCACAATCGGGATAAAGGCCGCGGTCGGCCCGCCGATCTGCACCCGACTACCTCCGAATACGGAAATTAAAAAACCAGCGATAATCGCCGTATAGATCCCCAATGCCGGCGCGGAGTAAGGAGTGTCCGCCCCAACTGGAATACTCGCGATGCCCAAGGCAAGTGCCAGCGGTAGAGCAATTAAACCGACCGTGAGCCCCGCGGCGGCCTCGCGTCCGATGTCGGCGCCACTAGGACGATTGCACAATAATTCAAGGAAACGTGGTTTGTAAGCGTGTGGCTTCATGAGCTGTCAGAACGGTCCAACAGAGACCGCAAAGTACAAGCCTCAGCACTTTCTCACGATTTAGGCAAAGTAAATTTAAAGTTCAGCCCAAAAACGAGCATCCTTACTAGCACCCACGATAAACTCTAATTGGACGCTGACCGTGTTGCTTCAGCACGCGCTTTGATACGCTTCTCTGCCTCTAAAATGATCGCTTCACAGCCTTTGAACTTATGCTCATCCAAGCATAGCCGGCGGGATTTCCCCCCATCATCGTAAATGGCATAAGCGATCCCCTTATTCTTCCACTTCTTACGGTCCATGCCTGTAATAGAGTCCAACTCGACACGTTCACCAGAAGCACCGATCACTAGCTCTCCCTCTGCGCGCACCTTACGGGTATGATTCCATGCTATCCATGCACCAAATAACAAAGAGCCGCACATCATCACCCAGCCAATAACGCGCTGTTCATGAATATCTGCATCAGTGCGCTCCTTTGGCACATTACTGCGATAACCTGCCTCGCGGGCATGGCGTTGCCAAGCGAGCTTTACTGAAGAACTTTCTTCATCTACCGCGTCTCCTGACTCAATCAAAGCATCCTTGATTTCTGCATACTCTCCATAGCGCTGCGCCTCGTTCGGCCACATGATATAGCCATCCGATAAAAACCAGGCAGCCATACCGAAGATCATAAAAAACATAAATAGCATACGACGACGCCATTCTTTAGAGATACCTGCCACTACTTCCATACTGGCTACGTTTGAAGGCATTTTTCTGAATGACAATTCAAATAGTCAATTTACGCATGACTGCAACGCTTTAATCAGAGCTTACTAATGGACCTCAAAATGCGCATTTATGCAAAAAATCTCGGGATTATATAATTTTCATTCATAGCATAACGCGCTATTTTGGTTCGTTTTAATCAAATGTATCGCCAGATATGACGATAATTCATGCCTCTTTCCCAGTCTGCCCTTGCGTAGACTTTGGAGCTGGATTTCCTCATTCAACTTTTAATCCATACAAATTATGTCTGAAGCAACCTCCGATATTGGCCTGATTGGCCTCGCAGTAATGGGCCAAAATCTGGCTCTTAACATCGCCGACCATGGCTTTAAGATTTCCGTCTATAACCGGACGACTTCCAAAATGGAAGAATTCGTCGCGGCTAACCCCGACACTCCGGGTGGCCTAGTCGGTCAAGCCGAGCTCAAAGACTTTGTCGCCTCGCTCAAACGTCCTCGTAAAATCATCATTCTGGTGCAAGCAGGTTGGGCGACAGACAAGGTGATCGAAGGCTTAATTCCCCTTCTTGAAGAAGGTGATATCATCATCGACGGTGGCAACGCCAAGTGGGACGACACCATCCGGCGCGAAAAAGAGCTTACAGAAAAAGGGCTTCGTTTCATCGGTTCCGGAGTATCCGGCGGAGAAGAAGGCGCTCGCTTTGGTCCGTCGCTGATGCCAGGCGGCACTCCAGAAGCATGGGAATTTTTAGAGCCCATTTGGAAAGCGATCGCAGCCAAAGTAGACCCAGAAACTGGTAAACCACTCGAAGGCGCCGAAGCTGGCAAGCCTGTCGAAGGTGGTTTCAGCTGCACCGCCTATATCGGTCCAGACGGTGCCGGCCACTACGTTAAGATGGTCCACAACGGCATCGAATACGGTGACATGCAGATGATCTGCGAAGCTTATGACCTCATGCAAAATGTGTTGGGTCTCTCTCCGGCAGAGATGGGCGACATCTTCACTGAGTGGAACAAGGGCGACCTCGACTCCTTCCTGATCGAAATCACAGCCGACATTCTAAAGCAAACCGATCCCGTAACTGGCAAACCATTCGTCGACATCGTGCTCGATACAGCGGGTCAGAAGGGCACAGGTAAGTGGACCTCTGTCAATGCGCTCGACATGGGCACACCTGCACCCACCGTAGCCGAAGCCGTCTTTGCTCGCTGCCTATCAGCCGTTAAAGACGAACGTGTTGCTGCGGAAAAGATCCTTAAAGGCCCTGAGGCCGAAGTCTTCACTGGCGACAAGGCTGAAATGGTCGAAGCCATCCGCGAGGCTCTTTACGCCTCCAAGATCTGCTCCTATGCACAAGGCTTCCAATTGATGGCTTACGCTCAAGAGGAATATGGCTGGAAGCTTAATTTCGGTGAGATTGCACAAATCTTCCGCGGTGGTTGCATCATTCGTGCGGCCTTCCTGCAAAAGATCACAGAAGCCTATGAGCGTGATCCGAACCTCGCCAACCTTCTGCTGGACCCATACTTCAGCGAAGCCATCCACACCGCCCAAAAGAGCTGGCGTAAAGTCGTGGCTCTAGCCGCCACACACGGTGTATCCATCCCAACCTTCAGCTCCGCGCTGTCTTACTTCGATGGCTACCGTAGCTCGCGCTTGCCACAAAACCTTCTGCAAGCTCAACGTGACTACTTTGGTGCTCACACTTACGAGCGCACCGATGAGCCTCGTGGCAAGTTCTACCACATCGACTGGCCCAAGGCAGATCGCCCACAATTGGAAATGTAATTGCTCGCAACGAGCGGTCACATAAATAGAAGCTAAGCGCTTTCAACTTTCAAAGCCCCCTCTTTAGGGGGCTTTTTTGTGGCTATAAAAGATTCGCTGTAATCAGAGAGGTACCACTACGATGCTAAAAATGCACTACACGGCCTCGATATCCCATTCGTCTTTGGTGGCGATGGGGCCTCGTTCGCATTTCACTCTAAACATACTACACGCATCCAGGAAGCAATGAGCGGTCTACAGCAAATTGCTGCTGAAAACTTTGGCTTCGTCCTAAGAATCGGGCTCGTTCCAGTCGCTGAAATATATGCCGCTAAGCGCAGAATTGAAGTCGGACGTCACGAACTAGTCACCGGTCGGTGTCTAGCAATTTTTCACGGTGGAGGTCTTTCACTTGCCGAGAAATGGATCAAGCAGGCAAACTCTAGGCATTTAATTGAAGTAAAAATAGGGAGTCGAACCAATATAGAAGGCTTATCTTGTCGCTGGAATTCAATTCCAAACATAAGAGGTACCATTGCATCCCTCATAGTTCAAAAAAATGAAACAACCACGAATGCAATCTACCAAGATATTTTAGATCAGATCGGGCAAATTTGCGGAGTCGATATTGATCAAATCAATCCCCTTAATATTCCCAAAATCAGCTATCAATCCATCCGTGAATGCTTGTTTCAAGAAAGTCGTCTTCATATTCCAAAGTGGTCCTATCGTCATTGTTACAGGATCTTTGAAATCATCGCCTGCGTATGTATATTCCGTTTTAAAATACCACCGATCTTTATCGATCCTAAACGTTACGTAAAGTCCATGCGCACGCATGCAGATTACCGAAAATTTGATGATACGCTACGCATGGTAATCGATATTAGTGCGCAGCAAAGTGAAGCGATTACTTGCTACCTGGATTCACTCTACAAAAAAGGACTCCTCTTTTACGGACTACATAATTCCAAAGATTCATTAATGACCTGCTACGTAGATGATATCCACGAAGGCAATCACATCCATTTCATAGACGGCGCAGATGGAGGCTATGCAATGGCCGCCAAACAATTAAAATCGCAAATCAAAGCTTCAAGCACCTAGGCCACTGATTTACCCAGGTAAGCTAACATCCACATTTCCTTCCAAAGCCTGCAGCGGCCTTCATAGGTAATCTTACCATCCTCTTCCTGGCGCGGACGTGGCACTAAAAACCCAGTCTCTACATTGAGCCGCTCAAGTATGCGTTGCTGATCATTTAACTCAACTAAAGCATCCTCTTCGACTGGAACGGGTTCAAAACCAGAAGCCAACAAACGTTTTCGATGTAAAAGTAGCAGGCGTTTTAAAGAACCAATTAATGGTTTGCGGCACATATTCCAACTCTCTGGATAATAGCCTCCATATGGAAGGAAAAGATTATCCGTAATCAAGCGCTCACCATCTTTTGACTGCGTGCTGATCGTATAACAAGCAATCGCACCGCCTTTGCTCTTCGGTAAAAATAAGATTTGTATGCGTGTCAGCCCATCCGTGCTTTCATAAATTGATGCACGTAAAAAGGTGCCTTCAAACAGTTCTGCCTTCAGAGCTTTAAGCCGACTATACTTTTCAGTGCGCAACCAATCCTTGAGTTCAATAAAACGTGCATCTGCCGGCCATTCATCGCCGTCAACATTCTCATAAAACTCTGGAAATAGCGGTAATTCACTGCGACTGAGCGCTTTAATTGCGATCCAATTATACCCCGTCTCCAATACAAACCAAAGAGCCAGGCCTGTCACAAAATGCACCCAGTCTGGACGATAGGAGAGACCAAATACTTTCAGAAAATAGGCAAATAAAGCAGCGAAGAGGAACCACCGCGTCCAACGCCCTAACACGATAAAAGCAGGCATCGATAGGCGGTGACCAAGCATTGGTAACAAGACTGTCACGATCGCCACCATAAATAATAGCCATTGATAGATTTCTGAAGATTCAGTAAACATAGTCTAAAACAAAGAAGGACGGCCTGAACGACCGTCCTTCATAAAATGTGTTATGGTCGCTTAAATTAGTTCAAGCGCAGTGGCATGATCACACAGATGAAGTTATCCAATGTCTTGAATAGCCCCGGGCTGAGCTCATCCTTGAACTCGAAGAAGACCTCATCCTTAGTCAAAGCCTTAAGCGGCTCCATCAAAAATTGTGGATTGAACGCGACTTGCACCTCAGGGCCATCATAAGCGATCGCCATCGATTCGTGCGATTCACCATATTCAGTCGACGAGCCAGAGATTTCCAGCAGGTTCTTACTCACCTTAAGCTTTACAGAGTTGCTCTTGTCCGATGTCACCAAAGCTGCACGGTGCACGCATTCAAGCATTAACTCACGCTCGATTTTGACTCGGTGCTCTGTTTCCTTAGGGATGACTTGACGATAATTCGGGTAGTTACCTTCTACAATCTTGGATACGAGATAGAGGTGGTCAATCAAACCGGAATCGCCCGCTTCATCGATCGCGATTTCAAAAGCTGCCTGACGATCGTTGAAGGCGACCTTCACAGCTTCTCCCTTGCCCATCAAACGCTCCAGCTCGCCCACTGTCTTGGCAGGCAAAATTAGGCTGCCCGCATTGTCTTCGCTGATTTCTAGTTCCAGCGCAGTCAAACCAAGACGGCGTCCATCCGTCGCCACCAGCGTCAATTTCTCATCCGCAAAGTTAAAGTATACACCGTTGAGGATGTAGCGATTCTCATCCGTGGATTGAGCGTAAGACACGCTCTTGAGCATGTTTACGATTTTGTCCTGCGAAAGCTCAAAGACTTTACGATTCTCAAAAGTAGGCAACGGTGGAAACTCCTCAGCACTCAAACCCATGATTTTGAAAAGCGAACCACCCGATGTAATCTTCGCCTGGTTGCTATCACTGGTTTCCACAAATACCTCGTTGACCGGAAGCTCACGCACGATGGTCGCCAATTTGCGAACTGGCAATGTCGTGCTGCCAGGTTCAGAAACCTCAGCCTTGATTCGGCAACGAATGCCTAGGTCAAGGTTGGTTGTAGTCAGCGAAATATGACCCTCCTCGGCTTCGATCAGCACATTGCTGAGGATGGGCATGGTTGAACGAGTCGCTACAACATTGAGAACTTGTTGGAGGCCGTTGCTAAAATGATCCTGGTTGATCTTGAACTTCATGGTGGAGAATTTGGCGTTTTTTTGGACTTACTGGCAATGCTTATATAATAGTTCTTTTTATATATATAAATCTCTTAGTAACAGTAAGGGGGTGAATTAAGTAGAACAACTCATCAAGTGTATGCAGACAAGTCATTTACGAAGGGAAAATGGTGTGAAAAGAATTGTGAATTAAAACTGAGCCCGGTGGACAGTGGGAATAACTTTTTTTAAATTCACACACTTTTCGCACTTATTCCCAACTTATTCACTGCCTGTTTTGGGGCTTAAATTGTCGTTTTTACGACTGCGGTAAATGCGGAGCATGTGTCGGATTGGTCCGTATGCGATGTAAGTGAAGAATAGTAGGGCAAAGAAGAATTCTTTGAAAAAGAAGGCAGTGCCCAGTCCAAGGATTAGAGCGATGAATGAGCGAAACTTTGTCTGTGTTTGCCAGTCCACGTCCTTAAAGCTTGGATATTGTATGTTGCTGACCATCAGGTAAGCAATCGCTAGCATGAATGGAGGAATCAATAGGGCGAGTCCTCGTGAGTCATAGGTTGGTGTTTTGAGGCTCGTGATAACCAATACGATTGAGGCGATCATTCCAGCTGCCGCGGGCACTGGGAGTCCAAGAAAATCGTTGGTGCCTTTTAGGCGCTCGGCTTTTGGTAGCATCGGGTGTGTTAACACGTTGAAGCGTGCAAGGCGGACGGCCGCGCAAAGTAAGTATACGAAGCCGATTAACCAGCTGATTTGTAGGAAGATCGGGTACTTTTCCACAGTTGGAGTTAGGACCAGGAAAATCATCATCAAAGCCGGGGCGACGCCGAAAGATATGATATCTGCGATTGAATCGAATTCTTTACCAAATAGGGATTCGCGGCCTCCCAAGCGGGCCACGCGACCATCCAGCGCGTCGCAAATTACGCCAAATAAAATGAACCAAACGGCTTGCTTATAATTGTCCGATACGACGGCTGGATCGCTTGCGTAGTTAGCCTGGATGCAACGTAGGATCGCTAAGAAGCCAAAAAACAAATTACCTGCAGTTAAACTATTGGGCAGCAGGTAAATATGGCTCGCTTCACCGGAATCCGCATATTGGTGGCGGGATTGCTCGGTTTTCTCGGGGGCTTCGTTCAGTTCAGTCGGTTCGGTCATAGAAAGGGGGAGGCAGTTTAATCTTCGACCTCGTCCTTATGTCGGAGCGATTCGAGATATTTCCAAAAGGAATCCTCCTGTTCTAACATAAACTCCTCAGTAAAGGGGAGTTTGAATCGGAAGATAAAATCGGTTAACGTGTTCTTATGCAATATGTAGTGAGCAAATAGAGAGTCGCCATGTTGCTCAAAATAGATGCGAAATTCGCCGGCTCTGACACGATAATAAGTTTTCCCGTTACGATGGAAACAGCCTAATTCCTCATTGGGATTGTCCAGCTGCTCTTGTTTGAGCGTGCTCACTACTTCGACGAGTAGCATCTGTGAGCGCGTGTCGAGCTGATTGAGCTCTTGCATACTTTGTTCGCTGAAATTGACTTGAAACATGATGTCGTATCGGGAGTGGATCTCGTAGTAAACGGGCACTGTAGCTGAACTCGCTCTCTGTGCAACCGCAGAATGTATTACTAAGAGTCCTTATATCATGGTTGATGGTAAGTCTTTAGCGATCTCTGTAGCATACGGATTGACCCGAACTCTAATTGTCTCAATCTCTCTTAAATGGTTCAAATGACAGTTAAATACGAGGGTGCACTACGCTGCAAAGTCAGCCATGAGCCTTCCGGTCAATCTTTCAACACCGACGCTCCGATCGATAATAACGGCAAAGGCGAAGCTGCCTCGCCTACCGATCTGTGTGCTGCGGCGCTCGGCTCTTGTATGGCTACGATTATTGGCATGCAAATGGAGAAACTTGGGTTCGATCTCACAGGTATGCGTATTGAGGTCAATAAAGAGATGTCGAATTACAAGCCCCGGCGCATTATTAAGCTAAGCACAGAGATTTGGTTGCCAGGGAAGTTCGATGATATAACAAAGCGCAAAATTATTAACGCGGCTAAAGGCTGCCCTGTGCACCACAGTTTGAGTTCCGAGATTGATAAGCCAGTCTTGATTCACTGGCAGTAATTTTTTAATAATGGATCCGATCCGACTACTCTTTAATTCAAGTAATCACCTTTTGGTAACTAGCTCAGATGATGGATCTTATACGCTCGCGCAGGTAGAGCCAGAAGGGCGCAACTGGCACGTCTTGTCTGAGCTGCAATCAGCTAAAGGAAGGCAGTCGATCCTATGTGCACTGGTTTTCGAAGAATGTAATGTCACTGGTGAGTGGTATACGATTGACCGGTTGGGAGATCTGACTCTATCTGGTGACTTGAGGCAGGTGCTACAGGCGATCGACGAGCAGCTTTATCGTATTCCTTATCTAGGAATGGGGGAGAATGAGTATATCTATCGCTTTCGTACTACCAAAGAGCGTAATCGTTCAGTCTATATCGATGGGCAATCGGAAGCTCTCTATCAAAGCGCCTTGTGCCTCGCGATAAAGGAAGCCCGTCGCACCAAAGAAAAATCTTCAGGTGAACCCGCGGTGCTCGATTTCGGTGCTGTTAGTTACGTAATTCCTAGCCATTTTGGCTTTTGCTTGGGCGTTCAGAACGCAATTGAGCGAGCTTATGAAACGGTAGCTCAGCATCCGAACCGGCGAGTGTTCATGCTCAGCGAGTTGATCCACAATCCTTTTGTAAACGAAGATCTACTTGCTCGCGGCTTGCGCTATTTACAGACTGATAAGGGGCTTCCGTTGAGGGCAGACGGCTCCATTGCTACGAGCGCAGACGATCCCACAACACTATGGAATCAACTCACCGAGGAGGATATCGTCATTATCCCCGCCTTCGGAGCCACCAACGAAGATAAGGCTCGATTGATTCGGCGTGGCCTTTCTATACGGGAAAATGATGCCACCTGTATGCTTGTTGAGAAAGTATGGAAAGCAGCTAGGCGCTATGCTCAAGAGGGATATACCGTACTCATTCACGGTAAATCCGAACACGAAGAAACTAAAGCAACCTTTTCAAATAGCTCCAGTCATGGCCCTGCGTTAATGCTGCGAAATATGGAGCATGCTCGCCGCTTGGCTGAAGTCATTCAGGCAGAAACATCCGAGAAAAAGGCTCTTTTCGAGGCTTCATTTGCGGGTCTCTATTCCAAAGGGTTTGATCCACTAAAGGATCTTGAGCGAATTGCAGTGGTGAACCAAACCACACTCCTGCGCAATGAAACGCTCACAATTATTGAATATTTGAGAGACGTTATAGCCTGCAAATATGGCGAATCCGAAGTGGCGGAGCACCTTTGGTCTAAAGGGAAGGGGGATACCCTTTGCTACGCCACTCAAGTGAATCAAGATGCACTGCATAAAGCAGTCGAACAATCGATAGACGCGGCTCTAGTTGTTGGTGGAAAAAACAGCTCAAATACCTATCAACTCTATCGCGTTTGCTCGGAGCGCTTTGGAGAGGCCGCACATTATATTCAGTCTGAAGATAACCTTCGCTCCTTAGACTCGGTCCGGCACTATATTTTTCCGTATAATTTAACAGCCGCCCCTGCTACAGTTGAAGAAGATCGGCCACTTTTTAAGCAAGTAGTCGATAAGCCGCGCATTTTGCTCACGGGGGGAGCTTCCTGCCCGGACGGGATCATACAGCAAGTCATCCACCGAATTAATAGCTTTTTCCCGTCTAACCAGATACGTCCGGTGCAAGAAATCCTAGCAGCATTTAGGTCCGATACTTGAAGATTCGCCCAAGCTGGTTAAGCTAGGGACTGTGTTAATAGGACTGACAGATATAGATGGAGGCGCAGCACCAGGAATCTATTTTGAGCTCGGCGTCGTCGTAATTCACCAACTTTATGGCTACCGAGGTGTAATCGTCGCCGTGGATCCACGCTGCATGGCAGGCGAGACTTGGTATCAGTGTAATAAGACGCAACCTCCTCGTGAGCAGCCATGGTATCATGTATTAGTGCACGATAGCGGAGGACTAAGCACCTACGTCGCACAGTCTAACTTACGCGAAGATACGAGTGGCCAACCAATTAACCACCCCCGGATCGATTCTTACTTTGTCGATTTTAAAGAGGGACGTTATCAGCTTAAAAAGAAATCTTCCAGTAAGAGTGGTCTCTGAATCGACTACTATAAGCTCATCAGGAGTAAACTGAACCACGCAAATTCTTTAAAACCGTCAAAGAAGCATTTGCTTCGGCAGGAATATTCTGAGGTTTATAGCGATGTTTGCGCCCTGTGCTACGTTTCCAGTGCTCCGCATGCGACTGCACAAACTCGCGCGAGCCCAGC
>PBYS01000023.1 GCA_002729725.1 Puniceicoccaceae bacterium | reverse complement strand
GGAGATAAAAATCAACGAATTCGGTTTGGTGCGGATCCGTTCTCAACATCACAAGTGCAAGGGTTTTCAATACAACTTGAACAATACCTGTCAACACTACTAGAAGACGATGCCCTCTGATCGATCATGTAACTGGCAGGGTCATAATCGTAATCGGATTCATGATAGCCATACTCGCGCTGCCAAGATTTTGAGGAGTCATTCCAAGTATAGTGGTAGCCATAGTCTCGGCTCCCATTCGAGCTGTAGTCGTAATCATAGTCCTCTTCCCAGAGACCATCTTCAGCCCAGAAGTCCCAGAGCCCACTGATGTCGCGTTCATAATCCGCAGCTTTTTGATCACTGCCTCTTTGCTCGCCATGCCATTAAACCAGTCAGCAGGGTCATACCATTCCTCGGCGTGATAGCCCTCCGAGGACTCGTATTCGTAATTAGTATCCGCATGCGCGAATGTAGCTCCAGTGAACATTGCGGCGATGGGGCTCCAGGGGTGAGCCATTTCATTTTGTCATACATCATAGTATGTACTTCCTTTGTTGAGGATTTGAGTTGGGTGATAGACGGGTTGTGCCCCGCATCAGCACTTTTGCAGCATCCATGCCAATCTAAAAAAACCTCAACGAGCTCGCTGATATACTAGGATAGCTTATATAAAAGATTTATCGCGTATTTCGACTCATGCAAATGTCCATGAATTTAGATGAAAAATCCTGCATCTTGCAAAAGAGTAAATAGGCAAATAAAAATATAAGATCAGCCTACCGAACAACCACAGCTACAGACCAGCCCTCACAGAACAGCAGCCCCGCTCCACGTTGCATCAGAGATTAAAAACGACAATCAAGCGAAACCGAATGCAGGTTTAGCCCATCGTTTACATCATATATGCCGGCGTTTGACGTATGCTGATAGCGATAACCGAGAGTCCAATTCTCCTTAATTTGCCAATCTAAACCGATAGACGAAGTAAATTGAAAAGCGCCTCCTAAATCCAAATCACCAAATTTTTCCTCAGTTAAATAAGACGGCCCGCTGCTCACAACCAGTTCCACCGGAAACACGTCGGAATCTAAACGAAGCTGCGGAGCGATCTTAAGTAACCCACCCGTCGTACCCTCTCCGTTCAGAACAGCAGCCACCCCTTCAAATTCGAAGAGTAACTCATAATCATTAGAGAAATCCCAGGACCAAGCGGTGTCAGCCACCCCGAAAACTTCATAGCCTATGACGTCAACATCTGCTTCGGTGTCAATACCGACACGTAAGCCGACGCGGTCGAAACCATACGCACCAGACGGAAGCAAGGACGCGGATAAAAGATTCAGTGACAGGACAGTGATTATAGCTTTACTTTGTATCATTTTAATTAGTTATTTAAATTATATTTTGAGGGCGTAGTGATTCTACCAACTGCTGAGGTTTACGTTTGCGTCATCGTAAGTCGGATAATCGGTATAGCCTTTACTACCTTTGCTATACCAAGTCGCCTGGTCACTATCCGAGAATTCTAAGTCATTCGCAAAACGCTCGACGAGGTCCGGATTGGCAATATATGGGCGCCCAAAAGCAATCAAATCTGCATGCCCGTCACTGATGGCATCATTTGCATCATCGCGCTCATAACCGCAGTTAGCTATGATACGCCCATCATAGACTTGTCGAAACTCTTTAAGCGTCATTGGTTCACCGAGCTCATGAAAACCGAACTTTAATCCGTCGACAACATGCAGATAGGCAAGTTGTCGTTGCGACAACTGCTCCGCTACATAGGTGAAAGTTTCACGATAGTCAGGCGAGCCCATATCGTTGAATGAACCATTGGGCGATATTTTCACTCCAATACGCTCACTCGAAAAGACCTGCGAGCAAGCTTCAACAATATCACTGAGGAGACGAAAGCGATTCTCCAGTGTGCCACCATACTCGTCGCTACGATGATTGGTCTTACTTTGAAGAAATTCATCCAATAAATAGCCGTTAGCCGCGTGAATTTCGACTCCATCAAAACCCGCCTCTTGCGCATTTTCTGCAGCTTTACTGTAATCTTGAACGATGGCCTTGACCTCTCGGGTGTCCAGAACACGCGGGACTTCATGCGTCTTCTCTTCGCCGCTTGGAACAATCACTTTAGCACCCTCATGTCTAATAGCAGACGGAGCCACAGGCAGCGCCCCCTCCTGAAAGTCGCTATGTGAAGCTCGCCCAGTATGCCATAGTTGTAGAAAGATACGAGAGCCCCCTTTATGCACAGCCTTGACGACAGGCTTCCACGCATCGGCCTGCTCCTTGGACCAAATACCTGGCGCATCCACCCATCCGACTGCTTGCTTGGAGACAAAGGTCCCTTCAGTAATAATCAGGCCCGCCGAAGATCTCTGTCCATAGTAAGTAGGCAGTAGAATCCCAGGCACGTGATCAGGAGATCGTCCGCGCGTCATCGGAGCCATGACGATACGGTTTCGAAGTTCTAGAAAGTCCCAAGAAATTGGGGCGAGAAGAGAATCGATATCAGAAGTCATGCAACTGCTTTGCAAAGTGCGTGCCAACTGCGCACAAGCTAGGTTTCAAGCATCGCACTCGCCTAAATCGTGCAGATTGCTCGATTGCAAAAAGGCCCATTCGTGCATTTTGTAAGGCTTACTACACAACTGCCAGAAACGATCGCACAATACAAAAAAAGCTTCACGCATTCGCATGCCGCGCCTTGATGACGAGGCCATTATCTGACGGCTAAAAATCAACGATCAATGCGGCTTCAGGCGATTAATAACTTCAGGATCCTGCTCCGAAGAATAAAATAAGCTCTTAATGACCTCCCCATTCGAACCGTAGCCACTCACTCCTAAAATAGTTCTGGCTGCTTGAGCCAACTCGGACAATCCAGTTTCTAAATCAATCTTATGGGTCAAGATGCGTTCAAGCCCATCAAGCACAAACGTCCCTGGATAAGGGGGTTCTAGATTAAAGTCTGTCGAAATCTTTGCGACCTCAGTGGCAAAAAGCGCATCCCTTGAATCGTCCAAATCCAAGCTCTTAAATGCCGAACTTTTGCGAATGGGTATGTTATGTTTCCATTGGCCAATACAATCTTGCACGGGCTCTGACAACATTGCGGTCACATATCGCTTCGCCAGTTCAACTGACGTGCAATTCTTACGCACACAAATCAGGTCGGTTGCCTGCGCGGAACAATCCACACCATTATCGAAAAGCGGCATGGGCACTGTCTGCCAATCTTTAAAACCTGAGCGCTGAATAAAATTCATCATATGACGCCCGGAAAGATGCATGGCGGCCTGGCCATTCAAAAAATCGTCCAAATACTGCCCATCATCGATCTCCTCACCGGTCAACAGATCTCCCAGTTGACGAAACAACTGAAGACCTTTGAGTACTTGTGGACTATCCAAAGTCACAGGATCTGCAAGCTCGGGGCAGAACAACCGCCCCCCTGCCCGCATAATAAAGTTCATAAAAAGGAAAATTGCGGGCCGCCAATTGATGATTTGAGACTTCGGCAAGGTTTTTGTTAATTGCTCCACGCACCCAATAAAATCACTCCATGTCCAACCAGCGCTCGGCAAAGAACAGCCCGCCTCTTCAAACACCTTCGGATTAAAGAAAATGACGCGCGGCGAAAAAGCGAAGGGAATCCCCACCATCTTACCATTCACCACAAAGGGCTTGAAGGGGCGCTCAAAAAAGAGATTACGATCTGGATAACACTCTTCAAAGATCGAGGAGAGGTCCATATAATCGTCATACTGAGTCAAAACATGACTGGTGGTTCGAAGCTCTAACATACCCCGCTTAAACGCATAGCTACTCCGCAAGCCAGGAATCGTATCTTCGAGCAACTCGAACATCCCACGTATCCATGGAAAATGATCTACTGGACTATAGACACAGAGATTTTCCTTCAGCACCCGAATTTGCCAGTTCGCTTGGACATAGGTCCCTTTACGAGAATGAGACTGAAGGACGCCGTCTTGACAAAGCGACTCCACAGCCTGTTGCACCTTGAGAAGTGATATACCCAATTCTTCAGCGATCTCTCTGGCGCCGGGTATTTTTTCTCCAGTGACAATAGCTCCACTCTCCAACATCGAGAGAATATGATGACGAACTGCAAATACCTTATTGGGAGGCATACTAGTTGAGACTGAAGATTAAAACACACATTGACTAAGCCACGAGGCAACTCGCCGACAAAAAGAATCAAAAATGAGACAACACACCTCCTTGAACAAGCCGAAAATCAATACACTAGAATCCCCGGAGAAAATAGTCGCGGTAATTATAGACAAGCCACAAACACAGCACGCAAGAAATGGCCACACTACAGTGCTTCAGCGTTTACTGTAATTGGTATGGAGAAACCGTCATCGAATCTCACCAGAATGGTCGCTTCAAGCTTATCACCGGAACTCAAACTTGCGGTTTGCAGGGTCAGGGTTAGCATTTGAGTGCTGTTCGGTGAGAGCGTACCGGTGGACGGGGCGACACTCAGCCAATCCACCGTATTATTCATACGGACTTCATAAGCCAGCGAACCAGCCAAGGCAGCAGTCGTGAGAACGACATTCACTGGAGTGCTCGAACCACCGACTTTGCCACTCAACTCGACAAAGTATTTGTCGGTACTGATGGCAATCGGCCGGATCGGAAACAATGAGCTATCACCATGTTCTATCGCACCTTGGTCCGGCGCATTGCCTAAATATTGGTCTGCGAAATTGAACAAGCCGAGTCCATCATCGATGCCAGAGGAATTACTAGCTTGTGGGCTATTTGGAAACGGTATCAGATTATCCAATCCTTGGTGATTCCGCTCGTGGTGGAAATGCTCAACGTATTGTCCGACAGCCCGACGGAGTGACTTCTCACTGAAGAAAATCATGTGATCAATACACTCACGCTTGATGGCCGAAACAATACTCTCCGCATATCCATTCTGCTGCGGGCACCCTACCCGAGTCTGGATGACTTCAACTCCTGAGTCCGTCAGTATCTGCCGAAACTCTTTAGTGTACAATGGATCATGGTCACACACGAAGAAACGCCTGCCCTTAAGAAAGCCGTCGTAACTGTCAGTCATATTGCGGGCAACCTGAGCCATCACCGCTCCGTTCACCTGGCAGCCAATGTGAGCAACCTCCACCTGACGCTTAGCCAAGTTTATAACAAAGAACACATGGTAGCGAACCAACCCGCGTAGAGTCCAAACCTCTACGGTAAAGAAATCCGCGACGGACATTACATCCATGTGAGAACGCACGAAAGTTTTGCTGTTCATGCCGCCCAAAGGGCACCCGTATTCACATCCCTACGGGCACATCTACAATGCACCATCTACGCACTATCGTGCTCCGTCCAGTTGGATTGCTTTCCCCTCTCTGGTGAAGGAATGATGCCTTTTGCTCTGAGTATATTGCCAACAGTCGTCATACTGACTTTGTAACCAAGGTTAGAAAGAGCCCCTTGGATTCGACCATAGCCCCAGCCCATATTCTCCTCGGCGAACTTCACGCATAGCTCTCGAATCACCTCCATCCGTTCCTGCCTGTCAGTTTTTACCACGCGCCGGCTCGTATACTTTAGAGCGACCAACTTCCGGTGCCATCCGAGGATCGTTTCCGGTCGAACCAAAGTCGCGTATTGCTGTAACTGAGCCCAACCCATGGCTTTGCCTCGTTTGGCCAGATTACGACGCTGATGATTGTCCAAACGGAGCTTCTTGCCCGTCGATTCGAACTGCTGTTTCAAAATCCGGTTCTCCTCCAGAAGATATTGCTGCGCTTGTCACTATCGCTCGGTAGCGATCACCTTCTGCTGTTTGCGGTTCATCCAACCCGCCAAAACCGCTAAATATATCTGGACTTGTCTATTCAAGCGGACGAAGTTCGGAAATTGAGAAAAGGCCGTCAAGGCGCATCAGCACTGAACTGATCGTATAAGTGAAGGGGTCAGGGTTACTATCTTGATCAAATTGAACATACTATTTCAATTGTTGCCGACACATGCAGACTAATTGTATTAGGCGAAACTCAAATACGACTCACAGCATTAGTTCGTTTTGAATAAGTTGAAGGGTCAATCGATATCTAGCTTCACAGGCTCAAAACTGTACGTTTTTAAGGTTCAGTGGAATTTCAATAACTGACTTCAGTGTGCATAACATCGCCAACTGACTCCCCATAATTATAAAGCCCTTAATGCACCAGTTTCAGCGAATCAATAATCGCATCCACAATTGCCTCCGGACTTTGATCTCCACATTGAATCGAAAAATCCTCGTATCGTGCGTAGAGCGGATTCCTCTCTACGATGACATCAGCGATACTTTGCCCGCGACGCATCGCAAGGCCACGTTGACCTGGTGAATGACCAATTCTCTCGATGATCGTCGACTGATCCTGCTGCAGCCATACAACCCATGAGTGTTGCTTGAGATGCGCCATCGCGGTTTCTCCATAAACGGCACTCCCCCCTGTCGCAATAATCATATCTGATATTGCCATAGAACCAATCACCTCGGCCTCCTTGGCCAGAAAGCCATCCAGGCCGTTCTGTTGGATCAAACTCTGCAGACTTTGCCCCGTCGCTCCACGAATAAGATCGTCCGTATCGACAAATGCTCGCCCTAACCGCTGAGCCAGCAAGTGTCCGATGGTGCTTTTCCCCACTCCCGCCATGCCGATCAAAGTCACCGAACGACGACGATCGATTGAATCGACCTTATGCATGCGTCGCTCCAATCAACTGAAAGAGTAGTTCACTCGCCTGCTCGACTTCTCGCAGATCGACCCACTCATCCGCAGTGTGCGCTTGTCGAATCGAACCGGGGCCCCACACAAAAGCAGGTATGCCCGCCTCACAATAGAAGCCTGCATTAGTGGTGTAACTGGCATGATCGTAACCATGGCCAGCCAGCTCAGCCAGCGAATCAGCCAAGCCATACGCCGCCGAGTCTGAGCTTGTCGCCAGCCCAGGATACTTCTGTGTCGCATTCAAAGTGTAGCTCAACCCTGCATCACCAGCGGTCGCTTCATCGGCAAGTTCAAGCAGGGCTTCAACTAAATCATCTGCGCCCTGCTCTGCTAAAATACGGCAATCGATCTCCATCTCCACGCGGTCGGGAATCCGATTCACATGGTCTCCTCCACGGATCGTGCCGACACTGACCGAAGGTGGCCCCAAGAGATGATCCGACCATTGCTCTCGGTAACTGGCATTGAGCTTTTCGACTCCTTGAATAAATGAACCTGCTGCGTGAATAGAGTGACTCCCCCGATCCGGGTAAGCGCTGTGCGCGGCTTTTCCATTAATGATAAGCTGGAATCGAACAACGCCCTTATGCGCAATCAACACTTTGAGCTCAGTTGGCTCCGCCACGATGATACCGTCACAAGAGAAACCACTCTGCGCAAGCGCACGCGCTCCACTGCCGCCCAATTCTTCATCGCAGCTGGCAATAAAATACCAAGTCGCAGGCAACGTCCCCCACTCTTGTTTCGCTCGCAGCAAGGCATGCAACATCGCAGCCATCGGTCCCTTAGTATCGCAAGCACCACGCCCGTATAAGCGACCGTCGCGCACCGCGGCAGCAAAAGGAACAATTGTCATCCCCTCAATGCCCACCGTATCGGTATGCGCCTCCAGGGCATAGCAAGGAGAACCTGCAGCGCCATCAAAACGCGCGATCAAATTCGGACGACCTGGAACGACTTCCACCACTTCGACATGGTCGGCACTCGCCTCCAAGAGTTCCCGTAACAGGTCCACCATCGCAGCCTCCCCCTCGTAGTCTTCGGTAATTTCTTTGGCTCCCGGGTTCACGCTAGGGCAACGCACTAAGCGTGCAAGCAGCTCTTCAATTGTAGGCACTTCTTTCATAATTTCGTTAGGGTCGTCGTGTATCGGGGACGATCTTACCCGATTGATATTTAAGTCCAGTCGGCGTCTTAGCCAGCCCTGCCTCTGATGTTTCCTTCAATGCGCGCGGCATGCGTCGACCAATATCACGCATGGCAATCACCACATCATCCAATGGCACCACACAGCGCACACCCGCCAAAGCCATCACAGCGGCTTCGAAACTGTGCATCGCAAACATGCCATTACGACTCACACATGGCACCTCCACAAAGCCACCGATCGGATCGCAGACCAGACCAAGCGTATTCATCAGCGCAAAAGCACCTGCATCGATCGCCTCTTTCGGCGTGCCACCTTTTGCTTCAACGATCGCTGCAGCCGCCATACAAGAGGCACTCCCGACTTCAGCCTGGCAACCGCCACGCGCACCAGAGAAACTGGCGTTCTTACCGATGATAACACCGATGCCTGCCGCCGTAAAAAGCGCACGCGCCGCTCCCTCAAGGCTCAGTCCTTCGTCGTCCTCCAAGCTGAGTAAACAAGCAGGCACAATCCCCGCCGAACCAGCCG
>PBYS01000022.1 GCA_002729725.1 Puniceicoccaceae bacterium | reverse complement strand
TTTCGTTGCCAGATGATCACCATATATATGACAGCTTATCTGTGCATGATATTGTAATGAAATCCAGCAACCGAGGTGCGGCTCATTTGGGTTTATTGCTCGGGGAGAAGCGGCTTTATGATTACGCGGCGAGTTTCGGCTTTGGTGAAACGACTGGTTGTGCACTCGGAGGAGAAATTACGGGCACACTTCATGAGCCTCGCAATTGGGATGGGCTCACGATCACACGTATGCCAATGGGGCATGCCGTGAGTGCGACGCCGATGCAGGTACATTCTGCAACATCTGTGATTGCCAATCAGGGTGTGTTGATGGAGCCGATGCTGGCTAAGCGTGTTTTTGACGAGAATGGTCAAGAGGTCGTTCGCTTTAAGCCGAAGGCGAAACGTCGTGTCATCTCGACAGAAGTTGCGCACACGGTAGCGGCTATGCTGTCAGATGTGGTAGGCGATCAAGGCACCGCGCGGCGCGCCAGTATTGAGAATTATGATGTGGCCGGCAAGACTGGCACGACTCAGAAAATTATAAATGGCCAGTATTCGCGCCGCCATCACGTGGCTTCATTTAGCGGTTTCTTTCCTGCAAAAAATCCAGCCTTAGTCATTACGGTCGTAGTGGATGATCCGCAGTCCAGTGGTGTGGGCTATGGAGGCTCGGTGGCAGCACCTGCTTTTCGTAATATCGCTGAAGCTTGTATTGCGTATCTTGGAATTCGTCCTGCGAGGTCCGATGCCTCTTTTGTAAATCTAGAACCTTCAATTTATGATCAAACGGGACGATTTTCTAATTAGTAGAATATTTTTTGCTTCGTTTCGGCGGCTGTCACAGACGCTTCGATTACCAGTAGCTTTGCTCCATGATTTCAACTTTCGATTATGAATCCCAAATTAAGTCAGCTCTTACGAAGCATCGATGTGGTTCGTCGCCAGCTGCGCGAAGATAGCCCGGTTTCCAGCTTGATTACCGATAGTCGTCGAGTTGTGCCTGGGGCGCTGTTCTTTGCGATTGGAGGCTTGCGCACCGATGGGAATTTGTTCGTGGAAGAAGCCGTTGATCGTGGGGCTGTGGCGGTCATTACGGAAGAGGACTTAGGGCAGCATTTTCCGATTGATTACGTGCAGGTGGTGGATGTGCGCAAGGCGCTTTCGCTTATTTCGCGGCAGTTTTATGATGCGCCAGATGCGAAGTTGGGGATTACGGGTATCACCGGAACAAATGGCAAAACTACGGTTTCAATGCTCACGCAACATTTGATCGGTGGGCAAGATGTGGTCGGACTGTTGGGCACGATCCGTTACGATCTTGGTAAGCGCACTTTACCATCCTTTCGCACTACGCCAGAGTCGGTGGATGTGTATGCTTTGCTCTCGCAAATGGTGGCAAATGGATGTCGCGAAGCTGTGATGGAAGTCAGCTCACATGGAGTAGATCAGATGCGTACTTACGGAGTGGAAGTGGATGTGGCAGCTTTTTTGAATCTTACGCAGGATCATATCGACTATCACAAATCGATGGAGTCGTACTACGAAGTTAAAAAGCGTCTCTTCACCGGGGAAATGGGGCGTTGCCCTCGTGCCGCTGTGATCAACGTAGACTGCTCTTATGGCCGACGTTTATTGACTGAGTTACCAGCAGGGGTAGATGTGACGACTTTCGGCATTGAGGCAGAGGACGCGCTGGTGCGTGCCGAGGAAGTTTCACTTTTACCTGATGGCACGGTGTTTCGCCTGACGTGGCCAGAGGGGCAAGCAAGGGTTACATCGCCATTGCTCGGACGTTATAATGCTAGCAATCTATTAGCCGCATTGGCTATTGCGCGTGCCAAGGGGCATGGGATCGAATCTATTTTGAAACGTGTTGCCTCTTTTCCAGGAGTGCCTGGCCGCATGGAGCGCATCGACGAAGGGCAGGACTTTAATGTTTTAGTGGATTATGCACACACGGATGATGCTGTAGTGCATGCTTGTTCTATGCTGCGTGAGATTACTTCGGGGCGTCTAATTGTTATTCTAGGTTGCGGGGGGGATCGTGATCGTAGTAAGCGGGCACCCATGCTGCGGGCTGCACTCGACGGAGCAGATGAGGTTTTTGTGACATCGGACAATCCGCGCACAGAGTCGATTGAGCAAATCTTTGCCGATATGCGAGAGGCTGCAGGGAGTGAAGCTGCGCACTATGTTAACGATCGCAAGCATGCGATCTCGTTGGCCCTGGATTTGGCGCAGACTGGCGATTGTGTGCTGATCGCCGGCAAGGGCCATGAAACGTATCAAGAATTCGATGGTACTGTGATTCCCTTTGATGATCGCCATGTCGCACGCGATTTGATCCGGATGAAGGATTTTTGCTGAGTTATGCCTTCGTTTGAACCACGTAAAATGGCCGAATGGTCGGGAGGCACTTGGCTCAATGCGCCACAGCAAGGCATCGTGGGTTTTTGCTTTGATGCGCGTCAGATTCAGCCAGGGCAATGTTTTGTCGCTTTGAGTGGCGGTGCTCGCGATGGGCACGACTTTATTGAGCAGGCAGCGAAGGGGGGGGCAATCGCGGCAATCGTGGAAAGCGCCAAGCCGATTGCTTTGCCGCAGCTACAAGTCAGCGATTCACTGTGCGCGCTGGCGGCGATCGCTGCGGCCTGGCGGTCGAAATTTAGGTCCCCTGTTGTTGCGGTGACTGGAAGTTGTGGCAAAACATCGACGAAGGAGATGTTGCGCTGTCTATTGGGGGAGGCTCGCACACACGCGACCGCTGGGAATTGGAATAACCGTATTGGTGTGCCCATGACGCTCTTCGGGCTCGACGCCCGCCAGCAAGATTACGCGGTGATCGAGGCGGGGATCAATCAATCTGATGAAATGCAAGCGCTGGGGCAAATGATACAAGCCGACCTAAATTTGCTGACTAATATTGGACCTGCTCATCTTGAATTATTAGGTAGTTTGGAGCATGTCGCCGCGGAAAAATCTTTATTAGCCCAATGCGCCGTGCCTGATTCGCCGATCATTTTGCCTGCCGAGGCATTGGAATATCCTGCCTACGCGCAACTCGCCAGCCGTGCGATAGCACTGCTGCCAGTGGGCGCGCATCAGCCTGTGGTCGTGCCTCGCGAAAGTGTGCGATATTCGATTCGTAGGTTGGAGAGTTCGCAGGAACTGGATTTAGAAGGTCGTAGCTATCGTATCGCTAGCGCGAGTCGTGGTATTGCGAGCAATGCCGCGCTGGCCATCGTGGCGGCTCGCCAACTCGGCGTCGCCGAATCTATCATTCAAGAGCGCATGGAGGCTTGGCGTCCACAGGGGAATCGTGGCCGCATCGAGCGTATCGGAGAACAAATTTTCTATATCGACTGTTATAATGCCAACCCTGCCTCAATGGCCGATGCATTGGAGGCATTTCAGCATAGTGCGCCGTCAAAGGTCGCACATTTCTATATTCTAGGCGCTATGAATGAATTGGGTGCGAGCGCAGAGGAGCAGCACCAACGCATTGGGCGCATCCTGCAGCTGCGCCCACAAGATCGTATCGTTTTCGTTGGGCCCGATTCGTTGACGCAAGCTTACCAAGCCGGTGCATTGGCGGCAGGCACGGCGGAGGCTCAAATGCAATGCGTTACGGAGATCGAAAAAATAAAATCCAGCGTTGCTCCATTTGCCGGAGCCATCTTTCTCAAGGGCAGCCGCAGCTATCAATTGGAAACGCTGCTGCCGCCTCAGATTTGCAATTCGTAAAGGCTACAAGGTTTCACTGGCGTTCTGCGGGGCATCTTGAGACCACAGGCTTGGTCTTCTCACGCTCGGTTTTCAAGTTCCTAGTTTTCAATTTTTCTTAATTCTTAATTCCTAATTCCTAATACTAAACAATGCTCTCTTATCTTGCCGATTTTGAAAATATCTTTGGTCCGTTGCGTCTTTTTCGCTATCTGACGTTACGAGCCGCTTTTGCCGGTATCACCGCGATGGGAATCGGTTTTATAATCGGGCCGTGGATTTTTATGAAGCTGCGTGAGCTGCGAGCTAAGCAAGCTTTTCGCGGCAAGGACGAAGTCGGAGCGCTGGCTGAATTGCATGCGAGTAAGGCGCAAACGCCTACTATGGGGGGCCTCATGATCTGTATCTCGGTGGTCACCAGCGCGGTGCTCTGGGCCAAGCCCAATGTCTATGTCTATACGGCGCTCATTATTTATCTTGGTCTTACAGTGATTGGTTTTTTGGATGACTATTTGAAAGTGTCCAAGGCCAATAGCAAAGGTCTGCCAGGCCGTTGGAAATTACTTGGTCAGGCCGTGCTGACTGGTATCGCACTGCTGCTTTTGTTGAGCTCGCCGGACTCTGCGGCTAAGATGCGCGAGCTCTGGGCGCCGTTCTATAAAGATGTGGTCATTTCTCAAATGTCGATCTTCATGCTGGCACCCTTTTTATTTCTTATCTTGGCTGGCTCTAGCAATGCGATCAATTTGACCGATGGAGTGGATGGCCTTGCGATCGGTTGCACAGTGACGGTTGCTTTAGCCTTTGCTATCATGGCTTATGCGGCAGGGAATGCAATTATATCAGATTACCTCTTCATCAGCTTCATTCCTGGTGTCGGTGAGTTGGCGGTTGTGTGTGCGGCTTTATTAGGTGCGAGCCTCGCCTTTCTTTGGTACAATTGTCACCCGGCCGAGGTATTTATGGGCGATACCGGCTCACTTGCGTTGGGCGGCTTGATCGGTGTGATTGCATTCATGGTGCATCAACCCTTTACCTTGATTATCGTGGGCGGGATTTTTGTGATTGAAGCGGGATCGGTCATCTTGCAAGTCGGCTCCTTCAAGCTGCGTGGCAAACGCATTTTTCGCATGTCACCTATTCACCACCACTTTGAGCTCAAGGGCTGGCACGAAAATAAGGTAGTGATTCGCTTTTGGATACTCTCACTGATTTTCGCGATGGTGGGTCTTGCGACGCTTAAATTGCGTTAAGCTGCGGCCTAGTAGGCAAAGGCGAGAATGTTATCGAGTTGCTTTTCAGTTTTGCCGTAGTCGAGCTCATTGCGGTCGACTTTGGTGGCTGCTTTGAGTAGATCGTAGTAGGGCTGCCCGGTGTGGGACTTGAGTTGCCCGGGCGTAACTTCGAGTATCTGGCCGGTCCAATAGAGGCATAGACGGGCGAGTGCACTGTTCTCCTGCTGAAGTTCCCAAATCGTTACAGCAGCTTCTAGGTCGCGCAGCTTATACTTGTATATGGCGTAGATCGTTTGCGTCGTGGCAGTGGCTTCCTGAACTTGGCTATTTTTTAAATAGTCTTGGATGTCTTCGATAAGCAGGCCGCGCTGGCGCGTGCCCATAGCCCAATCATTGAACTGGGCCATGGCGATCACCTCCTGCATCTTCTGATTGGCAGGCGAGAGCTCGAGAGCTTTTTCTGCCCATGTGGTGGCGCGGTCGTTATTGCCCAGTTGTATATTGGCTTCGGCTAGATAAGTGTAATCGCGCTCCCAGGTTTGAGATTGCTCTTGAAGGAAGTGCCCCGCATATACAAATAGTGCGAGTAACACGACTCCAACTTGTATTTTACGTCGTGTGCGCGTGCTGGCTTTTCGCCAGATTTTAGGCAGCATGGAGGCTCCAGACGCAAAGATTGCGAGTAGTGGAATCATGGTGGCGCGCGCTTGGCTGCCGGCTTCGTTGAGCCCACTGCTGATCGCGAAAATTGCGAGTGTGCTAATTGCTAGTAGAATATAGTCACCGCGATGCCCATCCTTGAGGCGGGCATACATCCCCATGCCTGCCAATATGAATAGTAGCCCCCAGTGAATCGGGTTGAAGAGTAGAATTAGGTGCAGTTCTCGGTAGAGTGCAAAGCTTTTACCATCATAGCCTTCGAGGTTTCCTAGCGCTTGATAAATACCAACGCCAATTTGCTTGAAATGCCATTGGAGCGGGCTTTCTAGCTGCCAGCTAGAGACTAAAATGAGTCCAAGTAATAGAGTGGTGGGTAGCCAGGCGAGCGTGCAATGCTGTACACGTTTGCGATACGGGTAGAAATAGGCTAACACAGGCCATATCAAAGTTAGAGGTAGTAGACTAGTTTCCAGTGCGGCTGATAGTGTTAGAAAAATGGATACGCCTATGCTATCGCGAATTTTGGGGCGTCGCAGCCATCGCTGCGCACGCCAGAGGGCGATGCTAATACAAGCTGTGGCGAGTAGGCTGGGGCTGATTTGGCCTGCCCAAAAGACTAAAACCGGATTTAGGCCTACAAGTAAGCCCGCTATCCAGACTGTACGATTACGGCGCCAATAGCGCCCCGCTGCTGAGGCGCAATACCCCGTCGTTAAAATGAGTGCACTGGCATTCAGAACACGAGCTGCGGTAATTAAGTTCTGATCGCTTTCGAAAAAACGTGCGAGGAAGGAGAGTATGTATGTATAGAGAGTATGTGAGGAGTCTTGCGTGGGCAGACCTATGGCGAGTGCTTGTGCGGCTTCTAATGTGTCGCGGGCTTCTGTGCCGAGGTATTGCCCCGCAGGAAGCTGACTGTAATAGGAGAACCATACCACAATGTGCACTAGGGAGATCGCGAGAATGAGCCGGAGCTGTCCTGGTAGAAGGAGGGTACTGTATCCACTGCTGCTTTTCATGCCGTTGTATTAGCGGGTTTCGCCAGTGCCGTTGATAATATACTTATAGGTGCACAGCTCGTTTAGACCCATGGGGCCACGCGCGTGTAAGCGGTCGGTGGAAATTCCGATCTCAGCGCCGAGTCCGAATTCGAAGCCATCCGAGAAGCGAGTGGAGGCATTATGAAAGACGGCTGCGGAATCGACTGCAGTTAGGAATTTCTGTGCCGCCGCCGCGTCGTCGGTCACGATGCTTTCGGTGTGACCTGAGCTGTTGGCATTGATCAACTCGATGGCGGCCTTGATGTCAGCCACGATGGCAATGGAGATGATTAGGTCGGTATATTCGGTCGCGAAGTCTTCGGCGCTGGCATCGACGAGAGGCAAGCCACTGGCTTGTAACAAGGCTTTTGCGTGGGTGTCGACACGTAGTTCTACCCCATGGTCATGCAGCGCTTTGGCCAAACGAGGCAGTTGCGCAGCAGCATCTTGGTGCACGATTAGGTTTTCCGCAGAGTTACACACGCTGGGGCGTTGGCATTTTGAATTGATCAAAATGTTCTCGGCCATGTCGGCATCGGCTGCGGCATCAATATACACAGAGCAGACGCCGGTGTAGTGCTTTATCACGGGGATACGGCTGTTCTCGACTGTAAAACGGATCAAGCTCTCTCCGCCGCGGGGAATGATGCAGTGAATGGTGTCATCTTGTTTGAGCAGCACGTTGAGCGCCGCACGGTCGGTGGTGGGGATGAATTGGACCGCATCTTCGTGGATGTCATTGGCCCGCAGAGTTGCTTGAATAATCTCAGCCAGTTTCATGTTACTGTGGAAGGCTTCCTTGCCACCACGTAAGATGGAGGCGTTACCTGACTTTAGACATAAGATCGCGCAGTCGATGGTTACATTGGGGCGTGATTCGTAAATGATGCCAATCACACCGATTGGCACACGTACTTTGCGTAGATCAAAGCCTTTGGGCGGACTGAGACGTTCAATCTCAATGCCAACAGGGTCGGGTAGTTGGGCGACTTGGCGCACGCCTTCGGCCATCGCTTTGATACGCTCGGGGGTAAAACTAAGACGTTCAGTCATGGGCTGTGATAGACCCGAGCTCTTGGCGTTCTCTAGGTCCTGTGCATTGGCTGCTAGAATTGCGTCAGTTTCGGCGACCAGACGTTCGGCCAGATCGTTGAGAAAGCGGTTCTTAGTTTCCGTGTCGAGTGCTGCGAGTTCGAGCGAAGCGGTACGGGCGCGCTTGGCGATGTCGACGACGAGTTCTGTGATTGGATCGGTAGTCATTTTGAAAACAGATAAATTTAAATGTTCGCGAGTATATCTTGCCAGATATGTTCGGGAAGGACGCTGCCTTGTTCTTGTACGACGGCGGCACCCAGAATAGACCCAATGTGTGCACATTCTGTGAGTGGGCGCTGGAGGGACCAACCGTAGAGGAAGCCCGCTGCCCAGAGGTCGCCGGCGCCGGTGGTGTCGATGACATTGGCGGCGTGCATGGGCTCGATTTTATCCACCTTGCCGGCATGGGCCACGTAGGAACCGTGGGCGCCGACTTTGACGGCGGCGATGTCGCACAACTCGGCCAGCTGGATTGCCATTGCGGGGTAGTCGTCGCTAATGCCCGTGTAGACGCTAGCTTCTTCTTCGTTCGCGAAGATGATATCGACATATTCTTTCAACAGTTCGGGCAGTATGCTTTTTGTGGCGTTGACGACTTCAAAACTCGCCAGATCGAGGCTGATGCTACAGCCCGCCTCTTTGGCGGACTCGAGCACGCGGCGCATCAGTGCTTCGTTGAAGAGTAAATAGCCTTCGATGTGTGCATGCTGGCAACCTGTAAAGTCGGCTGCTGAAATCTCTTCAGGGGCGAGTGTCATGGCGGCGCCGAGATCGGTGCGCATCGTGCGCTCTCCATCGGGGGTGACCAGCGAGAGGCAGCGGCCATTGGGCACTTGGCCAATTTTAAAGCGGGAGCTGTCGCCGCCGAGTTGGGCAAAGCGGTCGCGGTAAAATTGACCTTGCGGACAGTTGCCAGTCTTACCCAAGAAACGGGTGGCTGCACCCATGCGAGCGAGGGCAAAGAGTGTATTGCCCGCGGAGCCACCCGGCGCGGCGGTTGCGGCTTGTGGTAGGCGCTCTATGAGCCCCGAAATCGTGGGTGCGTCGACGAGCACCATGCCGCCTTTATCACCGTCGACTTGTGCGATAAATGACTCTTCAACCAAGGCGATGGCATCGACGATAGGACTGCCGATTCCGATGATAGTAAATGTTTCTTTCATAGCTGTGTTGCTGACTCTGGGTATCTGTGACAAAAAGAAAACCCGCCGCTCCGAGAGGAGGGGCGGTCTGCCAGTCTCGCAGAGGAGGGCTCGGTGACGCGGTTATAGTGAGTCGCGGATACGTGCGTAAATGCTTTGTGACTCTGCGAGGTCGCCAAGCTTACCCACGCGAATGCGGATTTCTGCCTGACCTTCGGCCGTTTGGCGGATACGAATGGTGATTTTTTCGTCGCCGACTTTACGTGCGTAGATGCTGATGGCGGTTTCTTTGTGCAGTTCGCCTGTGCGGAAATAGCCCATCGAGTCGATTTCACGAATGGCTGTTTTGAAAATTGTCCGAATCGGTGCATCCAGTGGTGCATAGAGGTAGCCGGCGCGGTATTCGGCGAGTTGCTCTTGCCCTGTTTGAGGGTCGATCGCTACGGGTGTTGTGCAGCCAGTTACGATCATGGCGCAGATTGCGAGGAGTGTAATGAGTGTTGATTTCATAAGTTAGTAAGCTTTGTAAGTGATTTTACTGAGAGTGCAATCAGAAGCTTTTAAGATATATGATTCCGTTTCGGTCCCGAAACGCAAGCCGGCCGTCGCGTAAACCATGGAATTTTAGATCAGTTTCTACGTGCACAACGTCGTCTACGTGATAGCGTTCGCCATCTAAAATAATGATGGGCCGCTCTCCTGTCCGGACTCCGCCAATATGAATGTTCGAGAGAAAACTTGAAGCTGCTTGTTTGTCGGCTTCGATCAATTGATTGGACGCTGGGAGCCTGGGCTGCTCTGGCAGCACTTCATAAGGCGTGCTTTGCTGGATGTTCGCTGGTTTGGCTGTGTTGCGATCCGGCGTAGGCGGAAGATCGCCTATGATCGCTGCCAAGTCAGTCTCTGGAACTTTGGCGATCGTCGCTTTCGCTTTTTGTATGGGAGTGTTGGACTTTGGCTTCGCTGGTAAGGCGGTGGCAGTGCTGTTTGTTGTGGAGCCTGAATTGTTCTCCGTGTCGTTCGAAACTAGCAGAACCTTCCATAAGCCGAAGCCAGCACCGCCTAATACCAGCAGCAGTATCAGGATCATAACGATACTCGGCAGCATACTGCTCCTTTGGGTTTTAGGCGCTTTTTCTTTGTCTAGAGAGTGAATGACCTCCTCTATATGCGCAGCAGATACCGATGATTTCGTGGAACTTGGGTTTTGAGACCGTGTATGTGGTGGAGGAGGGCTTGGTCTTGTCGGTGTGGGACTGTCTGGATCTTTTATCTCGTTGCTTTGTATTACACCTGCTTTCGCAGTTTTGCCACCGAAAGGATTTTTTGGGTCGAATTTGGCTTTGGCGGGTTGCGGTGGTTCGGCCGCAGGACTTGGCTCGGGCTTTGTGGGCGGCACGATCCTTGTGTCTGTTGATCCAGTGCCAGCATTTGCTGTATCAGTTGTCTGTGCTATGTCAGACATGCGCCTCAGCTTCATCGCTGGAAGCGCTTTGGCCGTATTTGAATTAGCTCCGGTGTCTGCTTGAGATTTAGAAACTTTTGTCTTTAGGTCGCGCGAGAGCGTCAGCTTGGCGGGCGGGCTGTCTTTAGAATCATCGCTCATAGTAATCGGGGACTTTTAGTTTGCAGCTTTTAACTCGTAGGCAAAGTCTATTCTTATGCGAGGTGGTGCTTTTGCGCTGTCTAAATATGAATAAGGCCCGCCTCCAATTTCTCGGAAGCGAGCCTTTCACTAACCTAATAACCCCTAACTAACTCAATGAAAAAATATCTATGCTTATTGGGAACATGCGGCGCGGGGGAATGTTCCTTCTTTTTGTGAAAAATTCCAACTTGCCAGATTGTGGACCCGTGGTGGCACTTGTTCGGGGGGTAGTTGGTCCCATGCAGCACAGCCAGTCTGCTGTTGTGCGACGGCAGAAACGGCGTCGCTGATCGAGCAGTATTTTTCTAGCTCGATCTGTTCGTTACTCGTCGTGTAGTAGCTGAGGTTGTAAATGTTTTCTGTCTCTGGGTTCGGCTCAACTCGGAAGCCTCCGAAGTCTGACTCGAAGCCTAGGCTTAATCTACTGTTGGATGCAGGCATTTAAGCATAATACATGATTATGACAAATGTTACTATCAAGTGATTCTCGTATATTGTAGTTTAGGATCGCTTATTTATTGTGGGGCTCTGTTCGCAGCTGAATTTCGCCATCGATAAAACGCGCTTTAAGTGTGGGCTCTTTCTCGGCTAGTGCGGCGCGATCGATAATCTTGCCCTTACTGTTTTGAACGACGGCATAGCCGCGTTGCAGGCTCGCCTGTAGGCTGCCGTTGTCGAGGCGGTGCTGTAAGGCTTCGAGTTTTTCCTTTTTTTGAGCCGTAGCCTGCGCTGTGGCGCGCTTGAGACGGCGGGCAGAATTGGTTAAATGTTGATCGGCGATGCCGAGTCTGGTCTTGGGGTGTTGCTCCGCGATCCGTTGGGCGTAGCGGGCGAGTGCTTGCTGCTCGTTGGTGATCCGTCGCGACAAGTTGCGGCTAAGGTGGTTTTCTAAGTCGTCCAACTGCATCCCGAAGTGCTGCACCTTACGATCGGGAGCGATGATTCGCATCTGGGCGTCGAGTTCGCGCAGCTGGGTCTTCTTTTCGGAAATATAATGATCCACCCACGTGTTTAAATCGCTGCGTGCATCTTCGTAGCGTGCGCGTGCTTCGATGTAAAGTGAGGAGATCAATTCGGCTGCGCCGGATGGGGTTTCGGCGCGTTGATCGGCAGCATAGTCAGTGAGCACCGTGTCGATTTCGTGACCAATGGCCGATATGACGGGGATTGGACAGTCAGCGACTGCGCGAGCTACTTGCTCTTTATTAAATGCCCAGAGGTCTTCGATGCTGCCGCCGCCTCGGGTCAGGACTACTAAATCGAAGCCTTGGCTGGCGCCGGCATACTCTAGCATGTTAGTGACCTCTTGTGCGGTGCCCTGGCCCTGAACTTTTGAGGGCAAGATCACAACTTCGCCCGCGAACTCGCGGCGGCGGAGAATTCGTAGAAAATCGCGCACGGCTGCACCGGTGGGGGAAGTAATCACTGCGATCTTGCGCGGTAGGGCGGGCAGCGCTTGTTTGCGCTCAGCGTCAAAGAGTCCCTCGGTTGCCAGTTTGCGCTTGAGCCGTTCAAATTCCATTTGCAGGCGTCCTTGACCGCTTTGGATGGCGACTTTGGCGATCAATTGGTAGCGTCCGTGCGGCTCGAAGACAGAAATGTCGCCGAGTAGTTGTACCTCCATGCCATCCTTGAGTTCGAAGTCTTGACGGGCCGTATCGCGTGCGAAGAGAGCGCAGGGGAGTTGGCTGCCCGCGTCTTTGAGTGAGAAGTAGATGTGTCCCGAGCTTTGCTTGCGCAGGTTCGAAATCTCGCCCTGCACCCAGACGCGCGAGAAATTTTCTTCCAGTTGACCTTTAATCAGGCGTGTGAGTGCTGTGACTTTGAGCACTTGCTCGGCTGTGGGGGGAAGTAAATTATTCAACATTGGCAGAATTTTTGCGATTCCACATGCGTGTGGCAAGAACCAGCACAATTAATACAGCGATTCCAGTAATGGCCCACCCAATTTGACCTTTGAAAATGGCGCCACCTGTCACTACGAAGCCCACTGTCCAAATACTGGTTGTCGGGATCGAAACCAGTAGGTAGGGGCGTAAGCGCATGCCGAGTATGCCCAAAACGATGTTTTGCAGCGCGTAGGGAATGCCGGGAGTGAGTCGCATGATGAATCCTAAGCGTACTGCGTTGCTTTCGCTCATTTCCGGCAGTTCGCGGTGGCGCAGCACATAGCGTGTGAGTAGCTCGCGCAAGGGGCCGGCTGCCAGTGCATAGGTCCACGTAGTGCAGAGACTTTGCGCGCCGATCGCCAATGCCAGGGTGACGAGTAAGCCATACTCGGGGGCTAGCACGATACCGAATAGTATTAGCACCGGGCTGATTGGGAAGCCGATTCCTGGCATTGTGGCCAGTAAGGCAATCAGAGCCCATGGGTTGGCTTCCAGAAAGTCACGGCCTTGTTGCAGCAAATCCAGCCAATATTCGCGATCGGGATGGCTGTGCCAAAGTAAATACACCGCTAATGCCGAGAAGGCTGCAGGGATCAACAGCAGCGCGAGATTGCGCCGCAGTCTACGTGTGTGCTCGGAGGGATTTGCCATCCGGCGCACCTTGTAGGGTTTTACACTCACCGTCTAGATTTTTGTCGTATCGCGATGTCAATCGTATCTTCATAGCTGTTGTTCATCGCGAATCTGGCTTGCAACGCTGGCTTGCCACTGGCTCGAAAGCACTTAGCCTGCGTTTTTTATGGAAGACGATCATGAATCTACAGGTGCCTCAATGGTGCCACTTGCACTTGCTTTACTCGCCATTCTTCTGGGGGGGGCGGGCCTTTATTTTGGGCTAAATGCCAATCAGCGTATCACTCCGCTCACGGAGTCGGTGGATGAGGGCAGTAGTGCGGCCGCTCGTATCGATAAGCAACTTTCTACTCTAGACACGCGCATTGCCGAATTGGCCGCTCAGAATGTGAAGCTGAAAGAGACTATTCAGCGCCTTGGCCGTGAAAGCTCGCAAACGCTGCGCCTAGCCAATCAAGCGGGCTCTGGTGTGGAGTCCAATCGTGGGGAACTCATTAAGCTCGCTCAGAAAATGAGTGAATTGGCGAGCGCTGGCGTGCGCACAGTTGCGCCTACTACGTCCACAGCTGCGCTCAGCTCAGCGAGGCCGAGTGTGGTTTCCTCGTCGGTGACGACTCAGGCCGCGAACTCCAATTCGCCGGCGTCTTCGTCTTCGTCCGCGTCCGCGTCTGCGTCTGCGTCTGCGTCGGTTTATCAAATACAGTCGGGAGATACTTTTGGTAAAATTGCGAGTCTCAAAGGTGTGAGCTTAGATGCTTTGCTCGAAGCCAATCCAGATGCGGATCCGCGTCGTTTACGCATCGGCCAAGAAATTAACATTCCGTCAAACTGATGGCTGCCCATTCGTCTGGCCAAGAGCCGCCACGCTGGGAGATCGTGAACGATCGCCTGCTCAATGCTTGCCGAGTTTGGGACTTGCGCGAGCGTCGCTACCGTCACCCTAATACTGGCAAAGAAGGCGATTTTTACTATCTCGATTCTAGGGATTGGGTGATCGTGGTCGCCCGAACGCTTGCGGGCGAACTGGTGCTGATCCGGCAATTTCGTTGGGGCTCGGACGAACTCTCGTGGGAGTTGCCCGGGGGCATCATTGATGCCGGTGAAGATGTGGTCACTGCAGGTCTACGTGAACTGCAGGAGGAGACGGGCTATGTCGCCAAAAGTGGTCGCTTGATCGGACATGCTCGCCCGAATCCTGCGATCTTGAATAACTTTTGCCACATCGTGTTGGCCGAGGAAGTGGAGCTCAGTGTGAGTGGTACGGACTGGGATGAACATGAGGAAATCGAGGTGCGCGCTTTGCCCGAAACCACTGTTATGCAATGGGCACGTGAGTGTCGTATTGGGCATGCCTTGGCACTCAATGCTCTCTTGTTTTACCAGTTAGATAAAGCCGATTAGATCGCTGAGGAACCTTGCGCATTCGGGAATAGCGGATATAGTGCACGCAGTTAACTCTGCATACTATGAAAACCCTCATTCGCATTTTTCTTGTTCTCTTGGTCCTATCCGTTGTAGCTGCACTTGCGGGCTATGTGGTCGTTACGCGTCCCGCCTTTCAAAAGCGGCTGGTTCAGAGTCAACTGCCCGAGGGCAGTTCCGTTCAGTTTGTGAAGGTGAGCGCTCGCAGCCTGGAATTGACAAATCTTAATTTGCAGTTGTCCGATGGCAGTCGCGCAAAATTGGAGCACCTCCGGGGGGAATTCTCGCTCATGGCGGCGCTTTTTGACAATACCATCAGATTGCGCGGTTTGGAAGTCGATGGGCTGGTGGTCAGGTTGCCAGAAGTCGTGACTTCATCTGCGGAGGGTGAAGTCACAGCAGTGGAGCCTACGTCCAGCCATATACCAGCGCCTCGCGAAACATCCGACTCGTCCGCAGAACAGGCAGGGGCCCCGACCGATGTATTGTATGAAATGGGGGAGCTTGAGCTGCTGTTTGATATCGATTCGATTCAAATTAATGGAGCCTTAATCGATGCTTCTAGAAATCGTTATACCTTTGAACTGCAATCCGACGCCATCGCTCCGGGACAGAGCACGCAGATGTCTGCGACACTGCAGCTCGAGTCGCAGCAAGCACTACAAGGGGGGCTCAAGAATTTCAGTTCCAATATGCGCCTTAGCTTTACTCAGAAAGAATCGGGTGGCTTTGAGCAAATTAACTTGGATTCGCAGACTTTGGGTTCCGATGCTAATGGAGACAGCTTACTGGCAGTTTCACAGACCCTCGAATTAACGATCAACGGCTTCGAGGAATCTGCCAATGTTGCGCTGAGCTTTAATGCGGAGTTGCCGCATCCGGAACTGTTTGCGCCCGAGCTGATTGCTCTACAAGGCCTCTCTTTGCAAGGTGAGCTACAGGGCTCTGCGAAAGGGAGTGCGCTAGTATTGAAAACTGCAGACCTCGACGCCACTGCCAATGGGCGCTCCGTTGCTACGGTCAATTTAAAGCAAAGCCTCACGCTGGGTGCAGAGCAAAAATTTACTGGCGAGTTGATGCAGGTCGAACTGATCGAATTACCGCTTGCTTGGGTGAATCCTTGGTTGAGCAATGGAATACAAATTACCGGAGCTCCCGTATCGACACAGATTGTCTTGTCTGGGGAGAGCGATGGTGCGCTGCAAGGTAAACTAATGGCACCGCTACAATTGGGGCCTCTTTCACTCGCTCAGGGCCCACAAGCGCTTTTGCAGGAAGTGAGCATACGCATGAATCCAGTGATCCGTGTCGAAGCAGATCAAACTCTGCATTATGATCTAGGCGACTTTCAACTGCTCGACCGTTATGGCGCGATAATTCGTGGCAGTCTACGTGGCAGGCAGAGTGGGCTAGCAAATTCGAGTCCGGATGCTTCACCGCTGGCAGGCATCCAAGCCGAAGCCAGCTTCGAGCTGGGACTGGCCGACTTGCTGCAGCAGCCCGCGCTGGCAGGCATCGGCAGCGTGCTCGCCGGTCAGGCTCAAGTAGATCTTGATTTGGATGGTGCCGCCGAATATCCCGCTCAAATCAAGGCGCTGATCACTGGCTTGCGCGCACGTGAGCTCCCCGGTGCGCAGCAAGACTACCGCTTCGCGGCGCAACTGAAGCAATCAAATGCCGGTGACTATTCGGTCGAGTCCAGTTTTCAGGCTGGCTCGGAAAGCCGCCCCAGCACGAACATTCAGTTGGACGGCCAAGCCAACCCAGAATTACTACCCTTGCCGTTTAAGCTGCAACTGACAGGTCCGAAGGTTCTGCAGGCCGATCTTGACTTACTGATGGCTGCACTGCAGTCCGATGTTACGACAACTACGAGCATGCAGCAGTCTGACGATATCGCCAAGGGGACTGATCGCACAGCCGCGACGAGCGTATCCTCTATAGGCATGAGTGAGGCACCAGTTGACGACAGTCGCTTGGCGCAAGTTGCAGGTCCTCCTCCATGGGCCGATCTTGATGGCGAAGTGACAATACTAATCGACTCGCTGATACTAGACTCTGGCCAGACCATTACTGGGTTGAATGCACAAGCCAAGATCACTGAGGCTCTGCTCGAACTGAGCGATCTCGCAGCAACACTTGAGGGGGGCAATTTGAGCGGTCAGGCTCAGGTTGTCTTCGATCCCCGCGTGGCGGCGCAAGCCTATCAGTTGCGCACTGAATTGAGCTTTAAGGACATCGATCCGGCCATTTTTTCTAAGAAAAGTTTTGGTAGCTTCCCGGTTCAAGGACTCTTTGATGGTAATTTCAAGTTGACTGGCAGCGGGGCGAGCCTCGAAGCCGCCTTAGAAGATTCTGCGGCTGATCTACTCGTGACTGGTCGTGAGGGCGTGCTGACTGCATTCGAGCTCGATGAGCGTAGTCAACTCGGTCTCATCGGTGCCAGCATCTTGGGGCAAAGTCTCGATCGCCCTGGCATTACCGCCATGGCCGAAGCAGTGCCTTACTTCAAAAATATGCGATTTTCGAACTTCACACTCCAGTTAAGTCGCGAGCAGGACAAGAAGGTGCGCATTCCTGAACTCAGCTTTGTCGGCGATAATCTTCTAATTAATGGGGCAGGCGTCATTGCCGCCAGTAGTTTAAGTGAAGTTTTGAGCCAGCCTCTTGAGCTCACGCTGGGGCTCGGCGCCAAAGGACGCCTAATTGACTATCTCGAAACTTTGCAGCTGCTTAGTTCCAATACCGATGCCGATGGTTTTCGTCAGTGGAATCAAGACATCAATATCAGTGGTAGCCTTGGAGACCCCAACACCAGCGCTCTTAAGAATTTGCTCAACAACGCGGCACGTCGCGCACTGAGTCAAGGCCAGCAGACATCGCCCGCTTCGGATACAAATTCAGCGCAGCCAGCCGAAGGAGAGCAGCTCAATACAGAGCCCAAAGAAAAAGAGAAAAGCAAAGATGAAAAACGCCGCAAAGATATCGAGATGGGCCTCGATTTGCTCAACTCTGCATTCGGCTAGCGCTCAGCGTCTAGGCCTTTAAGCCTTCAGCGATTGCCGCTTCTTGCAGCAGATTGATTTCTGCGATGCCCTTAGCGCCCAGGTCGAGCAAAGTATTCATTTCCTCGCGATCAAAAGTAGCCTCTTCGCCAGAGCTTTGGACTTCCACGTATTTACCAGAGCCAGTCATCACAAGGTTCGCATCCACTGTGGCGTCCTTATCCTCTACGTAGTTCAGGTCCAGAATCGGCGTATTTTGGAAAACACCCACAGAGACCGCCGCCACGGAATCAACAAACGGATTCTCATTCAGCTTGCCGTCCGCGATCAACTTTTGCACTGCGATCTGTGCCGCCACATAAGCGCCCGTAATTGAGGCCGTGCGCGTGCCACCGTCGGCCTGCAGCACATCACAGTCGATCCAAATCGTCTTGCTTGTTAATTTTTTGAGATCGAAGACCGCACGTAGCGAGCGTCCAATCAGACGTTGAATTTCGATGGTGCGACCGTCTGCCTTCCCGCGACTAATATCACGCTGCTTGCGGTCCAGTGTGCTATAGGGCAGCATCGAATACTCCGCGGTCATCCAACCACCTTCAACTTTTTGCGCTCGCATCCAGCCGGGCACACGCTCGTCCACTGAAGCCGCGCAAATCACACGCGTATTTTCAAAGCTCACCAAAACTGAGCCCAGCGCGTGTGGAGCAATACCAGTTTCAAAAGAAATCGGACGAAGTTGGTCAACAGCGCGACCATCAGGCCGCGCAAAAGGTGCTAGAGTATCTGTCATGAGAAGCATCTAGTTCGGGATGCCCTTACTTTTCAATCAATAAGCCCAGTTCCTTCCATATTAATAACCATCCATATTAATAACCAGGCTATAAGATTTAGGTTGACTTAGTTGCGAGAATGCCGATGGTAGTGGGGGGTATGAAGGTTCGTCGCAAAAAGGTTTATGGGCAGGATGCGGTGTATCATTGCATGACGCGGGTGGTGAATGGGGAGCGCTTGTTCCAGGATCGTGAGAAGGAGATGCTGCGTAAGATGATCTGGCA
>PBYS01000021.1 GCA_002729725.1 Puniceicoccaceae bacterium | reverse complement strand
CACATTGACTATGAATTCTGATCATTATTCATTAGATACGCTGCTGGTAAAAATTGCAAGATTACATTTTTTGCAAGAATGAATATTATTTGTTTATTTGTGAATTTAAAATCAGTCCTCGGATTTCTCCATCCATTAGTCTATTGAAGTCCAAAGTTTGGTATCTTGATTCTATTATTTTGGCTTTTTTTGTATTAATGTCCGCCTGTGACTCTGATAGGCCTTTTGATTCCGAACAAATCATCGAAACAAATAAAGCACTTTCTGGGGGGGATACTACAGTCTTTGATCCTACCAGCCACGCATTTTCTACACCTGCCCCAAACCTTTCAGTTGAGGGATTAGACAAACATCTTGTAGGAGACGCTGAATTTGAGGCTGTTTTTGTCACGGTACCATCAAAAGTAAATCCTGGATTAGGTCCAGTTTACAATAATATCTCTTGTATTAATTGTCATTCTAGAGATGGAAGAGGTCGTGGGCCAATATCTAGAGAGAAATTTGCATCAATGCTTTTCCGTGTAAGCCTTCCAAGTTCAGACGGAGATTATACCGGAGGGCCGATACCAGTACCAGGTTTTGGTACGCAACTGAATGACCGAGCAATTTTCGGAGTGTCTCCAGAAGGGAAAGTCTCTGTTAATTATTTAGAAGATCAAATCACAACAGAAGATGGAGCAATCGTTCACCTTCGTACACCAAGATATACTATTTACGATTCATACTTGCCGTTACCTGACGATATCGAAGTTTCTCCACGTGTTGCTCCTGCTGTATTTGGGCTGGGGCTGCTAGAAGCAATACCAGAATCAACCATTCTTGCCTTGGCAGACGAGAAGGATGCTAATAATGATGGAATTTCAGGAAAAGCAAACTTTGTTTGGGATGTTCGTAAAAATCAACCTCGCCTAGGCAGATTTGGGTGGAAGGCAAATCAACCAAATCTATTGCAACAAGTGGCATCCGCTTACCATGATGACATGGGTATCACAACTTCTATTTTTCCAAAAGAAAGTTCAGCTGGTCAATCTCAGCATGACACACGAGGTGACGAACCAGAACTGAGCAATGAAATTTTGGAAGCAGTTACTTTTTATGTTCAAACTCTTGCCGTCCCCGCTCGCAGAAATCTAAGCGATCCCAAGGTGCAACTCGGTGAAGAACTTTTTGAAAAAGCCAAATGTTCAGCATGTCATATTCCGACTTTGACCACATCAACCTTGCTTAATGTGGCTGCGGTCTCAAATCAGACGATTCATCCTTATACTGACCTATTATTACATGATATGGGGGAAGGATTAACAGATAATCGTTCCGACTTTTTGGCTAACGGATCAGAATGGCGAACACCACCATTGTGGGGGCTTGGCTTGATAAGAACCGTCAATGGTCATACCAACTTGCTCCATGATGGTCGTGCGAGAGGAATACTTGAAGCAATTCTTTGGCATGGTGGGGAGGCCGAGGATTCACGTGAGGCAGTACATAAAATGTCTCAACAAGACAGAAACGCACTTATCGCTTTTCTGGAATCTCTGTGAAGGGTTGTTTCATTCCAAGGATGTATGGGTAAATAGTCTTCTTTTTCAAAGTCCTGAACGACTAACCAAGTTTTCTCTTTCCATTTATCATGGTAGTGAATTATATGTAATCTGTTTATCAGCTTTGCCTAATCTTTGAATGAATATTTTTTCTTCACTTCTGATATTTGTCATTCAAATTAGTATGGTATTGAAACGACCCTGTAAAATACACATTAAAAGGTTGGGATTTGAATGATTGCTAATCTTAGTCAGTTGTTATATAGTGGGATTATCTAAATAAACCTATTTTACCGAGTGGTATATTACCTTTGAGCTTGCAGAGTATAAATTCAGGGTTTTAGTTTGAAATAGTGTTCTCTTTCCAAATCCTAAGATACTGATTATTGTCCTAAAAATAAATACTGCGATGGTTTGGTACAAAAAAATCTAATTGTAGAGACTTTTCTTGGATTCTCTTAAGGAATTGCTTATTAAAAAAATTAGAGCAAAATTAAATGAATAAAAAACCAAAGATTTTTGACAATACTGGAAATTGGATTGGTGCAGGTGTAGGAATCGGAGCAGCAGTCTTTGCTATAACAAATCAACCAGTATGGATAGCGTTAGGTGTTGCAATTGGTGCAGCACTCGGTTGGCGAAAACCAAAAGATTAAAAAAAGATTTTGTAGTCTTTAAATCGAACCAGTATGGTATTGAAACTGGATGACTATTTCAATAGACCTTGCATCCAAGTACCGACTTAGTTTATTTTATCTGACTGGAGGAAGTGTCTTCAGGCACTGACCTTACACGAGAAGTTAATGAAGAGCATCGAAGGTGAGCTAATAAGAGGCTCGCCTTTTTTGTTTCTAGACTCAAGTTATGGCTAAATGAGACGATAATAGTAGTATCTTCAAAACTTCCTTCTGTAAGGTGGGTCAACTCCTCTGGCTCACCTTCTTTTTTTGCCTATCAGTTTTTTACTTTGATATCCTAATAATTAGTATAGCTATGAGCAGGCATAAAAAAACCACATCTTCTGTCAGGTCATACACCCTCGGCTGTATGTTTGCGCGGTATGCCTGTACGAAAGATGTGGTTTCTACTGTTGTAGACGGCTGCTCTACATTCTGAGAACTATTCGAACAATTAATAACTATTTTGTTTAATTAAAAGTAGTTATTAATCACAGGACTTCCCCTGACTAGAAGTTTGAAACTGGTATCTGGAACATAGCAGGTACGGGGTAATCAGGCGGGTATCAGCATCAGTTGCTACCCTCTTTCTTCTTTCCTTCTCTTACTTAATTTATTAATCTATTCTTTATTGACCAACTTGTTTCATTCTTGTAAACTTTTTTGAAGACGAGATTGGATTATATTAATCCCGTTATTAGCAAGATGAGTAGCCCTAAACCAATTTGGCTTAATCCTCAGCAGTTGTATTTATTACTAAGTAGGTATATTGGATGGGTTGCTAGTTCTTTAATCTTGGCTCTTTTGTTGTATATTCCTGCGAACCAATAACTCCCAATCTTTTCAATCTTTTCAATCTTTGGTTAGCTGTCTCTATTCTGTTAATCTAGCCTGTTTTACATCAACTGTCCAAAAAGGTTCTCTGAATCAAGGTCATTAACATCAGTGATGGGCAACCGGCAGGACCCATCAGGTCTTTTTTGAGAAATCTGCTGTTTTTTATTCCGCCTTTTAATTTAATTGACTGTTTAACTATGTTGCTGAATGGAAGAAGGTTGAGTGAATGGGCAACTGATACTAAGGTAGTTGCTGTTTCAGACATATTTCAAAAATCGAAGATAACAAAAAAGAGTAGATCATCTTTATTACTTTTGTGTAAAGGATTGATTTTGCTAGCTTCCGTTATTATTTTCCTCAATTTCTACTACCAAATTATAGTTTCGGGAATCGTAGATATGAAGTCGATTCAAAACGACTTACAGCGAGCAGATATGTCTGAGGAAGGGATACAAATTCTGCACCTCAAAGGAATAGTTTCGTTGGGCATACTGGAGAGAGAATTTGATCTCAGAAATAAATATCAAAAATTGATTGATGAGTTAAATCAGAGATGAATATAACGAAATCCAACTCAAGAAATTATATAAAAAGATTTCGGTCAAAAAGTACTCCAAAATATTGGAGTTATTAGAAGATCAGAAACTACACGTAAAGAATCAGTTTTGCCGATTGTTGAAAAATCTAAATGACCAGCAGGCATTAATTAAATTATTAAATAATAAGGATATAGAGAATCGTAGGTATGCAGCATCAGCACTAGGAGCAATTGGACCTGAAGCCAAACAGGCAGTTCTAGCCCTTATCCAATCTTTGAAGGATAGGGATAAAATCGTTCGTGCAAATGCCGCATGGGCACTAGGCAAGATTGGGCCTGAGGCTAAGACAGCAGTATGGCCCCTTAAGACTAAGCCAGCAGTATGTTCTCTTATCCAGGCTCTAGACGATCAGAATGAAGATGTTAGCCAAAATGCTGCGCGGGCACTAGGAGCAATTGGACCAGAGGCTAAGCCAGCAGTACCAGCCCTTATCCAAGTTCTAGATGATCAGTATGCAGATGTTCGTAGTTATGCAGCAAAAGAAATACGAAAAATCAATTCTAAAATAGAAGCTGAAACAACAGATGAAATTGACTTTGACTTTTAGCCATTATGTAGGTTCATAATATGATTAACAGAATAAGACTTCAAACTGATTGTATTCATATATTTCAACGGTAAAAAGGATGTCAGACAATTGACTCATACAATTTATCAGCTCAGATCCAACTAAACTCAGTACCACTATTACCTACTGGATGGAAGTATTGAAAACAAAACGATTGTCCTTGGGAATATACTTCTATCAAATTGAATCTGTTGATTATATAAGAACTCACAAGATGGTGATTCAATCATTAGCCTCTAGTAGATAGCGGAACATACTGCCAAGTGTGAATATAATTGAAAGCAACCCGCACGGGGAGTATTGATCCTACGGGGTATTACCGAGAACGACACCAAAGTCGATCTCTAGAAGTCCGTTTTGATCCACCTTCAATTTTTTAATGAGGCTGTTCAAGACGGACTTCTTTGTATCTATACCAAGTTCCCCTTCTACCTGTATTCTCAACTGATTCCTGAATGTTTCTAAGTCCTCTGCTGTCGGTGCTTTAATCTCTTCCACCTTAATAAAATAATCTTGTCTTGTAGATCTCTCAATCTCTGCTCATCTTGTTGCATTTTGATGATGACTTTCTCTTTAGGTACTCTGCCATCTACTAACAATTCCAAACTAGTATTAATTCTGCTTTCAATCTCTTTCTTCTCACAAAAATCAGAAAACGCATAGAAAAACACAACCTTCCACTAACCCATACAAATTACCATTTGGTTGGTAGTGGGAGGAATGGGCAATGACTGAGGCTAGTCTATTCTCATTTTAGATCTTATCTGATTGATTCACACGATCGCTCATTCATTCTATTGTTAAATAGTATTTGACAGCTATTAAACGTCGTTTTATAATCGATTTTTATAGCAAGCATCTGAGTGGAGAACGAACTAGAATTCAAGAAATTATTACGTTACTTTTGTCCCATGTCTAACGATTTTATTTTTATTTGCTAAAATGGCCGAAGCCGGGAAATTATTTTGATCCCAGGAGATTTGAAATGAAAAGATTGTCCATTATGACAGCCTCTAATCTATTAACGTTATTATTTAGCTTCTGTTTTTTGTCGTTAGAAGTTGGAGCGGATCTCAAAGATGGGTTAATTGGCTTATGGCTTTTTGATACTGCAAAAGGTAAGGTGATTGAAGATAGTTCTGGCAACAAAAATCATGGGGAACTAAATAACGGGGCCAAAAGAGATGTAGGTAAATTTGGACAATCCGTCGTAACCAAACCGCAACAGGGTGTCGATGTACCACTCTCTGATAGTTTAAACAGTCTTAAAGAACAAATGACTATTGGTGGTTGGTTTCGTATTGATGAAGACTCAGATACCGGACACCGTCGAAATGGTTCATATTTACTAGAAGACCAAGCTCGAGGGGAACAAAACCCAGACGGCTGGGTTTTTGCCGTTTGGACCGATAGTGGTATTGGTTTGGCTTGGGGAAATAAGAAAGTGAAACAGAAAGTGTGGACACACATTGCAGGCACTTATGATGGAAAAATGATTTCACTCTATATCAACGGAGAATTAGATGTCAGTGTCAAGAAAGATGGTGAAATTGCGAATCCAGACGACCCTCTCTGTCTAGGCAAGTATGGTGCAGAGACCTATATCGGTGGGATTGACGAAGTATTCATTTATGACCGTGCGCTCAGTACAGAAGAACTAAAGGAATTGTTAAAAGGTTTTGAATCAGCGTTTTCTGTTGATCCATCGGAGAAGCTAGCAACTAAATGGGCAACTTTAAAAATGTAAAATTAGCAATCAGTTTAATCTACATCTTTCAGATTCAAGTAGTAGGTTATACAGAAACTCGCAAGATGGTGATTCTCAAGTAGAGAAATATGAATTATTATCTGTTCATCTTTTATAGAACTTTCTCAGTCCAGTAATATCAAGCGATTCAGTCGAGCTATGAATATCGTTGAAAAGGTGAAATTTATTTTCTTCATAATAAGTACTTGTACTCTACTATCATGTGGAAAAGATAGTTCATCACCATCAAATACAAACTCGCCCTCTATTTCGGATCCAACAACGTTTGTTGTCATTAATGAACATATTCACAGCAGTTTACCCGCCGATTGGATCAATGAATATAATACAATTATGACCAACCTGAAAAACCTACTACCACTATATAAAACCTACTATAACTGTATAGATATTTATGCTTGGAATGATAAAGTGCCTGACCCTTATCCAGGAATCGACGGTGGCGCCTACATATCAGTTAAGAATAACGATGATCATCAAAAATTATTTGTAATTGAAGTCAATAACGATGAGTTTCTCTGGAACCATATAAATCGTTATTCAGTTATTGCCCATGAATATTTTCATACCTACCAAATGACTTTAAATAGTCATATGAATAAATATGATGACCATCCAACCAGTTTTAAAACCAAATGGTTGATTGAAGGAACAGCTAGCTCTTTTGATTGTCTTTATATTCAACAATATTATAGCCAGAATAAATTTTCATCAAATCAATTCATAGTTGATTCAGCTGCTACGCAAAATCCAAGTATCTTTGAAAATTATGGTAACGACAATAAGGACATTAATGGTGCCTCATCCTTATTTCTGGTTTGGGTATTAGCAAAAGAATTGCAATTAGCGGGGCATTCTGAATCAAAATCTTTTAGGCTCATGTGCAAAGATTTTATGCAAGCAAACCCCAATAAAAAAAACTGGCCAGATGTATTTCAGACCACATTTAATATGTCGGTCAGTGATTTTTATTCTAAGGTTAGTAGCTATAATCCTTCTATCAACACGGTTTTACCTAGCACTTCTCTGACTTTAGAATCAATTTTTAACTAATTAACCTCAATCAACCATAGATCATAGAGAAAAACCGAAGATGGTGATTCTGAAGTGATGAATCAAATCATTGCACAAATGAAGGTACTACTGCCCTAAAATAAGGATTGGAGGAAGTGTCTTCAGGCACTGACCTTACACGAGAAGTTAATGAAGAGCATTGAAGGTGAGCTAATAAGAGGCTCGCCTTTTTTGTTTCT
>PBYS01000020.1 GCA_002729725.1 Puniceicoccaceae bacterium | reverse complement strand
TAATGTGAAAATTTCAATTTTGTAATTCTTTGATGATGTATGTTTGAGATGATGTCGAGACGGATTCCCTATGTCAGACTTCCATACGCACTCTTTTTTTGTGAGTTTACCAGGCTCGGTGCTTGTGGGTGTCCTGTCTCGGAGCTGCTAACTGGTTCACGCTTTCATTTTAGTTGCCTTGGTGTGGCTGAAGCTGACGACACACCGCAGTCATCCGGACCGGACATGGGAATGGTCTCAAAATTCATCTTAAGCTACTTTGCTTTCTTCTTTGGCTTTACCGGGAAAAGGATCGTATTCGGACTCGGGATCTTTCCAGAGTGCTAGCATCATCACGGCCAGCTTACGTGCGGTCATCACGACGGCTTTCTTCTTAGCGATCTTTGCGCCAGCCTTGGCTTTGCGCTCGCCAGCTTCTTTGAGGGCGCTGGGTGGGCCAAAGTGTCCGAGTGTGTATTGTGCACAGCTGACGAGTAATCGTCGCATCATGCGGTTGCCAGCCTTAGTGATTCGCATCGGTTTATCGACGTCACCAGATTGATCACGCCCGGGGACGAGTCCGAGAAAGGGCCCTACGTCTCTAGCCTTTGCAAAGCGCTCAGGGCTGCCGATAATCAGCACGAAGGACAATGCTGTGATGGGGCCTACACCAGGGATAGTCATTAGTTTCTGGGCGGCTGGATAGTCCTTTGCGATCATGGTATCAATGTGCTTGTCTTCGGCTTTAATGCGCATTGACAGCTCTGCGATGGTTTCGATCACGGGTGCGAGCAGATCGTAGTCGGCTGGCTCTAGGTGCTTGGTGGCTTGACGTGCAAAAGACTCGGTGCTGATGCCTGTGGGCAGAAAGATACCCAGGCTTTTGAGTGAGCCGCGCACGTGGTTGACCAGCTTGACGCGAGCGGCGACGAGGATATCGCGAGCGTCAACGATCTTAAGAGCTCTTTGGTGGGCCTCGCTCTTGTGCTCGATGCCATAGAGTAGGTTGCGGTCGCAGCGTCCGATTCGAGCCAGTATCTCGGCATCGCGTTGATCGTTCTTGTTGTCTGTGTCGTAAATGACGCGAAGTTTGCGCGGGTTCGCGACGATGACCTTGTGCCCACGCTCTTGAAAGAGACGATCAATCCAAGGCGAGTGGCAGCCGGCCTCCATTATGAGCGTCGCGCCGCGGTTGGCTTTGCTGAAGCGGATCAGTTCTGCGCGGTTGTTTAGAACGGTGCTACGTTCGATGATCTCGGCCTCTGCGTTGAGTGTGCAAGTCTCGTGGCTCTTGTCGCCGAGGTCGATGCCGATGGTGTGGGTGTTTTTTGCTGTATTCATAGTGGCGTAGTTCTATGCGATTGAGCTTCATTTTTTGAGCTTACTCGCTACGCCTTCTCATGCCTACTGGTTAGGCTCGTTTGTTTAATATGACGGTAATCTTGGGGTTGGTAAACGTGATTTGATCTTCTTCGAATAAAACAGTCCAGCCATCGTTAACTTTACCTCCAGTAATATCGACTCCTTTTAGTTGATCCTTATGTAGGTATTTGAAGCCTAGAAATTCTCTGCCATAGGCAACTGGAATCAATACCCGCTGTCGATCTAGGCTAATTAAAAAAACCGAAGACCATATTCTATTTCGTCCTTCTTGGTTTGGGTCGCTCAGAGATTTGGGAAGCTCTACTATGATGTAGTCACTCACAAATAGGAGTGATCTTGTAATTCCTTCTTTTTTCTCTTTTCCATCTTGCTGATAAGCCACATCCCATGAGCTAGGAATGATTGGAGCAAATAAAAAGAGGCCAGTCACGCACAGCAGTGCAGTAATGGTTAGGATGGCTAGTAGCTTCTTCATTTTTTGCCTAACGTGAGTTTGTGTCAAAAGGTGGCACGTAGTGAGCGGGGGGAACGGAGTTATCCACTCTCGCCTGGATCGCTCTGTTTCGTCCGTTGGTCACGACACCAAATATGGGCTTCGACATAGCAACCTGCCCAGCCATCTCTATCCTTATGTCGTTTGATTCGATTTTCTATATCGTGCTCTTGATACTCCGCAACAAGCTCTTGAAAGCTGAATAGGCGTCCCCACAGCGGGTCTTCTTCCCACCCTTCAGGTGGCTGATAAAAAAGATGAGGCGGTTCAGCACCACGAACTGTGGTCAGGTGAGCATGGTCAGGATACATAAATGTAAGCTCATGTTCTTCAAAGTCGCTCACGTTGAGTGTCGTTTTCTGAGCATCTCTAAACATCGTTAACGTTTTATCAAAACTTCCCAAGAGTGCAAAGTAAGGTCGCGCAATCGGGGAGAATCCAAACTTTTCCGTATATACTTCGATTAATAGATCATCAGCATTTCGACGCCACTTCATGAAGTCTGAACCGATGGAGAATCTGTTGAATTTAGTTTTTGCGTCTCGCTCAGTTTTGAAAAGGGCTTCGACGGATTCTTCATCGAGATCACATATGTTGAGAAATGGCCCATACTCCCGCTCGAAGTAGTGAGTTATGTAGGTAGGGGGATTCATTCTTTTACCGATCGTGGAGACCAGACACCCAGCCTGTGGGCTTAGTCGTCCAGTTGCTTTTTAGAGTTTTACGGGCGGGCTAAATGGGTTGCCTGTGTCGTCTGGATCACCTCATTTTTTGTAGACGTCTTTACGGTGTCCGACTTTGACGACTTCGATCAGGAGCGTGTCATCATAAATCTCGTAGATTACCCGATAACTGCCGATGCGAATTCTGTATGTAGAATCGCTCCCTGATAATTTGGTCGATCCACTTGGTCTAGGCGTATCGGAGAGTGCTTCGACTGCTTTGATAATTCTAGGAATCTCTGACATAGAGACTCTTTTCAGGTCTTTTTTCGTCGAGGGGCGCCACTCGATTCTATAACAGGCCATCTTCCTTCAGTTCTTTAAGAAAATCCTCATGAGGGATCGTTCCTTCATTTCTTCGCTCAGCACAAGCTGCCAAGTCTTCAATTTCTTCCATAAGAGATTGGTAATCATTGATATTCAATATTACGCTTTTCTTTTCTCCTTTGTCATCGGTGATGAATTGAACTTCCGTACTCATGCGGTAAAATCTAGCGGCATAGGTGATTTTGTCGAGTTTTCTCTTTCGGGTGATCAGTGCTATATCATTCATTCAATGAATGATAACATGGGAGCAAGGTGTGTTGTTCTTGTGGGCGCTGCACTTCATGCGGTTAGTTTGAGTCGTTCTTGTTGTAGTGATAGTGCGGGATTGCTGGCGGTTGGATTTTAAGAATTAACTCTATCGAACGTTGTATAGCAAGGTTTTTGTTTCCGGCGATTCATGCATTCAACGGGGTTTCTCAAAACGAATGCATGCTATCATTTTTTTATAATTAGACGGAGATTGCTGTGTGTACGGATTTGTTTGAAGGAAAGCTTTGATATCGGTGGTTTTGGGGCTTTGGTAATCACATGCTTAATTTTATGTGTAGGGTATTACAATGATTACGCAGAGTGTGTATTATCGCTTGGAATAGTCAGTCATTCAGTCGAGGTTTAGATTGTCTTGTGGGTGGGATACGCTTGGTTTTTTAGTGTTTTGAATAAGTTGATACATAGCTCAGTGCCTGCGCTCATGATTCGTGAGCTGAGTCTTTCGTTTGAGCGGCGAACACTGCTCAGTGGCTTCGATCTAGAGATTGGAGCGGGGGAAAAGGTGGTGCTATCTGGGCGCTCCGGTTCGGGGAAGACGACTTTGTTGCGTGCGCTATTGGGCTTTCATATGCCAGCGACGGGCTCCCTCTCTGTGGCGGGCTTGCCTGTGGATGCGGCCCATGTGGCGGCGCTGCGACAAGGCATTAGTTGGTTACCACAACAAGCCGAACCTGGGGCAGATACCGTGCATGCGGCGCTGTGTTTGCCCTTGGAATTTAGCTGCAACTAAGCAAACACAGCTGAGTTTGCGGATGCTCGCTGGATGCGGCAAGCAAGGTTATGGTGATGGACTGTATCCTTGGCTCGCCTCAGCGGACGGTTTTGGCTGTTTCACATGATGCCGAGTTCCTCGCACGTTTTAATCGAGTGGTTCGGCTTGGAGAGGCGGGCGGTCATGAATAGTCAACTTATCGACATCGGCTGGGGCTCACTCTTGCTCTATTACACGATGCTGCTCATTCCGCTGGCGATTTTTCACAGTTTAGGTCTAGGGCTGACTCGTAGTCTGCTGTGGGCGATTGTCCGGATGACTGTTCAATTGTTTTTAGTGGGGCTGTATTTGGAGTTCTTATTTAGCACGAACTCACTCTGGCTCAACTTGATGTGGCTCTTGGTGATGTTGACTGTGGCCAATTTCAGAATACTGGGGGATGGTGGTATCGGGCTGCGCCGTTTTGTGCTGCCGTGCTTGTGGGCGCTGGGTGCGACGACTTTGACGGTGGCGGGGGTTATGATCTTCAGTCTGATTCGCCCAGACCCTTGGTATGATGCGCGTTATTTGATTCCGATTGTTGGGATGATTTTAGGTAATTGTCTGCGGGGTAATATCTTATCGGTGCAGCATTTTTATGCGGGAATCTCGAAGGATGTGGATATCTATCGGCAACGACTCACGATGGGCGCTACGCGCTTTGAGGCTCTGCGCCCATGGTTGGCTGCGGCAATGAATAATGCTTGTCGTCAGCATCTCGCGACGATGGCGACGGTCGGCATTGTTGCGCTGCCGGGTATGATGACGGGGCAAATCTTAGGCGGCGCCATGCCCATGGTGGCGATTAAGTATCAGTTAGCCATTATGATCGCAATTTTCGTATCGCTGAGCCTCGGCGCTTATCTCAATTTGTGGCTCACCATTCCCCGTGCCTTTGACTGTATGGGAAATCTATGCGAGGATGTGCAGGGCTCTGCTTGGATAGGTTCCAAGTCTGGAGCAGGTAAGAAACATTGAGGACACCAATATGCCAGTATTCACCAAAGAGATAGTCGTCACTGCGCCGGGTAAGGCCACGGCTGAGTTTACGGATCAAATTGCAGCCGCGCTACGGGACTCGGGACTGCGGGAGGGCACGGTAACGGTGTTCTGCTGTCATACCAGTTGCAGCCTGGTGATTATGGAAAATGCGGATCCGTCCGCACGGCGCGATCTGGAGGGCTTTATCGATCGGCTGGTGCCGGAAGAGGATCCTCATTTTACGCATACCTACGAGGGGCCCGACGACATGCCCAGTCACATTAAGATGGCACTCACTCGCACGGCCGAGGTCATTCCTTTTGTGGGTGGGCGTCTATGTCTGGGCACTTGGCAAGGCGTCTTTTTGTGGGAGCACCGCGAGCGCTCTCATCAGAGACGCATCGTGCTAAGTTATCAGGGCGAATAGTTTATTCGCAGTATTGCTTGATCCACGAGTGATCAAGCTGTGATCGTATCTACAGTGGGTTTGTAGTTAAAGAAAAAAAGTTTACTTTGTTTTCTTGTCTTTAGATACGTTATTTTATCTATATGCTTAGGTGTGTATGCCCTATTTGATTCTCGTTAAACTGATATTCTTTTGTGTATTTTTCTTGGTGAATTTCGCGGTGTATTCTCACGCAGCGGCGACACGCATACTTTTTCTAAGTTCCTATCACTCTGAGTTTCCTACTGCGGCGCATCATTTGGAAGCTGTGGCAGATCTACTACAAGTAGAGGGCCGGCATTTGAAGGTGGTTTATATGGATACCAAGCGTGAGGCTGTCGAGTTGCGCTTTCCGCAAACCTATGATCATATTCAAGTCAATATACATGAGTTTGGACCTTTTGATCTGATTTTATCATCAGATGATAATGCGCTAGAGTTCTTATTGGAGTTTAAAGATGAGTTAGCGGGGGATGTTCCTGTCATTTTCTTTGGTATTAATGATACGGAACTCGCAGCGAGAGCCATTGAGCGAGAGGAATATGCGGGGGTTATTGAAAAGGTATCTCTGCTTGATAATGTGAAACTTGCGTTTGAATTATTTCCGAGTTTAGGAAATTTACGTGTGTTGGTGGGGGCCAGTGTGAGTGGCCAGGCGGATTTAGAAGTTTTAAAATCCGAGTTATCTCCAGATCTTGCGAAACGTATTGTCATTGAAGATCTGAGCTTAAGTACTTTTGGAGAAGTGGAGACGCGCATGCGCACATACCCAGAAGATGACGTCATTTTATTTTTATCTGCATATCTAGATGCTAGCGGCGATCATTTCGATTTTTTAGAGTCGGTACTTTGGTTGAGACAACATACTCAGATCCCCGTGATTCACCCCTATGAGCATGGCATTGGACAGGGTTTTTTGGGAGGGCGTGTGATATCGCATTTTCAGATGGCTCAAAAGGCAATTGAGTTAGCTGAAAATTACTTGAGAGATCGAGTATTGCCGAAGCAACGATTCGTAGAGGGAGATTTTTTTATAAATTACTTCGATTATAAGGAAGTGCTACGTTACGGGATTGCTCCCAGTCAGTTGCCTCGCAGATCTATTGTGCTGGGGAAGCCTATTTCGTTTTTTACTAAGTATAAGACCTATTGTATCACTGCTTTTGTAGTCGCAGTATTAATGGCGGTCTTCGGCCAGATCCTGGGCTTGATGTATCTGCGACAAGGTCGCCTGCTCGGCAAATTACGAGAAAGTGAAGGCCAAACTGCCAGCCTTTTTGAGAATAGTTACACGCCTATACTTTTAATAGAGCCTAACGAGGGCTGCATTCTCGATGCGAACCCGGCAGCTTTAGCCTATTATGGTTATTCAAAGGAAGAGTTGATTGCGCTCAATATCGCGGAACTCGATGGAGGTACTTTTGCTAAGATGGATCATCGCCTAGATCGTATTAGTACTGGCGAATGTGAGAGTTATCAGTCGGAACATCAGTTGCGCAATGGAGAGCAGAGGCAGGTTGAAATTTTGTTTACCTGTATTCAGCGGCAACAGCAGCCAGTGTTTTTTTCAATTGTGCGAGATACAACTGCTCAGCGTAGGGTAGAGGAAAGCCTTGCGGCGGAGCAAGTGCGGCTGGCTAACATACTTTCGGCCACCAATGCAGGGACATGGGAGTGGCACCTACCGAGTGGTCAAGTACACATCAATGAGCGCTGGGCTGAAATGCTTGGATATACCGTAAAAGAGTTGGAGCCCCTTACGCTTGAAACTTGGAAGAAGTTATGCCACCCGGAGGATCTGGAGAGCACTTGGGAGCGCGTCGAAAATCATTTGTCTGGAAAATCAGAATATTATAGCTGTGAGTTTCGTATGCTGCATAAGGATGGCTCTGAAGTCTGGATTTTAGACCGAGGGCAGGTTGGTATACGTTCCGAGACCGGAGAAGCTGAATGGGCTTATGGAACACACATAGACATTACCGAGTTGAAAGAGTCGGAGCTAGCGCTGATTGAGGCTAAGGAGCGGGCGGAGGCGGCCAGTCAGGCGAAAAATGTCTTCCTTGCTACTATGAGTCACGAGTTACGAACACCCTTAAATCCTATCATAGGCTTTACGGATCTAATGTTGGTGGCTGATAACTTAACTGGGGAGCAGATGGAATGGTTGCAAATTACTAAGTCGCGATCCACTGATCTATTGCTTCTAATTGATGATATTTTGAACATTGCCCGCATTGAAGCGGGCCGTTTGGCGATCGAAGCTAGCCTCACTTTAGTGCAAGATATTATCGATGATGTGATGAATTTCTTTAAGCGTTCGAGCCGTGAGAAAGGACTCTCTCTCGACTATCGTATTGCACCTGAATTACGTTCACATTGCTTGATCGATCCTGCGCGAACTCGACAAATTTTGTTAAATTTGGTGGGCAATGCCATTAAGTTTTCTACTCAGGGAGAAATCTTGGTATTGATTAGCCTAGACGGACTGGGCGCTGGTAGAGATGGCTGCCAGGACTTGCACATTGTAGTAAGAGATGAAGGTCCAGGGATCCCACTTGAGCAGCACAAACTAGTTTTCGAAGAGTTTCAGCAACTGGATAGTTCGGATACGCGTGAATATGAAGGAACTGGACTAGGTCTAGCTATTTGTAAGCGACTTGCCGAACTGATGGGAGGTCGTATTTGGATAAATGAAACTTATAAGAATGGAGCCGAGTTGGCCGCGCAAAATTCCGTCTGTAAATTCGTCTAATCAGGCTGAGAGTGCTTGATTGTTATTACGTGTTATTGGTGAGTTTATTTCTTATTGCTGATGT
>PBYS01000019.1 GCA_002729725.1 Puniceicoccaceae bacterium | reverse complement strand
GATCCTGAAGGCCAATGCCTTGAAAATTACGGGGCGCCAATGAAAACCAAGCACGCCGACTTGCGGATACAATTATCTCACGGATTCAGGCTAAACTCATCAGTCCGGTGACATTTACTAAAATTGCATTTGACCACCTGAAAAACACTCGACATCTAGCTCAAACGTGAATCGAGACAAGAAGACTCCAGCCCAATCAAGTCGCCAGCAGCATGGTAACTCCTCTACCCCCCTGACCGAAGATGGCTCGACTCTAATCATTCGCCCCCACAGATCTTGGCTATCCATCGACTGGCACGGGCTCTGGGAATACCGTGATATGCTGCGCTTCCTGATCATTCGCGACTTTGTATCTAAATACAAACAAACGGTATTGGGCCCAGCATGGTTCGTAATCCAGCCGCTATTCATGACACTGGTTTTCACCGTCATTTTTGGCAAAGTTGCCGGCATTAGCACCGACGGCTTACCACAAACCCTCTTTTACCTGAGCGGGCTACTAGGTTGGAACTATTTCGCCCAGACTTTCCTAGCGACCAGTTCTAACTTGATCGTCAATGCGAACTTGTTTCGTAAGGTTTATTTCCCACGCATTATCGTCCCAGCATCGGTGACCATCAGTAACCTCATCGCATTCACGATACAATTAATCACTTTTGGAGCGTTTTGGATTTACTTCAAGTATTTCACAGAAGCAGCAAATACTTTTGCATTCTCTCCTTGGGCCTGGTTATTTCCAGTACTGGTGCTGCAAACTGGCGCACTGAGTTTAGGGATTGGCTTATGGATGTCCGCACTCGCGGCCAAATATCGCGATCTGCACAACGTCTCCAACTTCATCATCCAGGCTTGGATGTATATCACCCCCGTCATATATCCGCTCTCTTCTATCCCAGAGCATTGGCGATGGGTCGTGAACCTAAATCCGATGACGACTGTAGTGGAAAGTTACCGCTTGCTCTTCTTAGGCCAAGGCACCCTCGATAGTGGCCTGATGGTACAATCCGCTGTAATTACCATTTTTGTGCTACTATCGGGCGTCATCGTCTACAACCGGATCCAACGTAACTTCGTCGACTACTCATGAGCCCACACTCAGCGCCACTTTACCAGACACGCGTCACCCGCCTGCATATTCCCCACGCACTAAGACAATGAGTAGACCAATTATTGAAGTCCGCAACCTATCGAAGGTCTACAACTTAGGCGAGATCGGCATGACCTCGCTACGGGAGGAAACTTCGAGGCTCTGGAGAAAGTTAAGAAACCGAGAAGCGAAGACCAACAAGGAAGAATTCTGGGCACTCAAGAACATCTCCTTCGACATCCAACGCGGCGAGGTAGTCGGCGTCATCGGCAACAACGGTGCTGGCAAATCGACGCTCCTCAAAGTGATCAGCCGCATCACCGAACCCAGCGCGGGCGAAATAAAACTAAGAGGCCGTGTCGCAGCCCTGTTAGAGGTCGGCACGGGCTTTCATCCCGAGCTGACTGGACGAGAAAATATTTACTTGAATGGCACGATTTTGGGGATGAAGAAGCGTGAGATCGACCAAAAGCTGGATGAAATCATAGATTTCTCAGGTATCGAAAAGCACATCGACACTCCAGTAAAACGCTATTCATCCGGAATGAATGTCCGGCTGGGCTTCGCGGTAGCCGCCCATTTGGAGCCGGAGATCTTGATCGTCGATGAAGTGCTAGCAGTGGGCGATGCTGACTTTCAAAAGAAATGCCTCGGCAAGATGAAGGACGTCGCCGGCCACGGCCGCACGGTCATATTTGTCAGTCATAATATGGCGGCCGTTTCCAACCTGTGCCCCAAATCAATCTTGATCTCCTCTGGGGAAATCGCCCACATTGGCGACTCCTCAGATGTCATTTCAAGACACTTATCGAGCGAGCAAACACTCGTCGACAGCTCACGCCCCTTCAAAGTCATCGAAAACGAGACTGTCGCGATTCATCACATTTCCATCGAGCAGATAGGAAGTGACTTAAAAATCGCTGCTCAGATCGAGGAAAAGACCACGACCGCACCTTACGGCCTAGGCATTCGAATTGAAGACGAGAACAGAACCAAACTAGCCAACCTGGGGGCGATGGAAACCAAAACCACTCGCGTCTGCAAAGGCGGTCGACTTCAGGCGACAATGGTCATCAAAGATTTCACGAACACCTTCAACAAAGGGAAGCTCAATCTAATCCTTTGGCTAGGCATCCCCAACACTAAAAAGCTGATCGAAACCGGCCCCATTACTGTTGAGGTGAACCCAGCACACGCTGGCAGCGTTTCAACCGATCTAACAATAACCAAAAACGGCCCCGTCCGGATCCAACCTGAGATCAACTTCTGTGATGGCTGAATTTTCAAATACTACAGTCGCGCTGTTCGGAGCCTATGACCAAGCCAATTTCGGCGATGACCTAATGGCAGCTCAGATCGGGCATTGGCTGAACTCGCTAGGCTGCACGGTCAAAGTCTTTCGCCTACCCACAGACCTCTGCCAGCAATACCAGCTAACTCGCTGTCTCAGTGTGGAAGAATTACTACAAGATGTAGATTGCTGCATTTACGGTGGTGGCGGCATGCTGACCCTAAACTCAACCTCAGAAACATGGGCACAAGAGCTTCAAGCCGATCAATTCAAGCTGGGTAGCTACATTCAAGATAAAAAAATACCGACCTTCTTTGCTTCCATTGGGGGAGACGGAAACCCGGTCTGTTGCACACGTGCCTCTAGCATCTTTATGCTCACACGTAATTCCGTACGCGGAGCGACGACAAGATTGAAAGTAGACGCAGACACCTTAACGAAATTGGGACTACAGGTATCACATTTTGACGACATTGTGCTATCCGCGCCCCAGATGCTACAAATCCCTCAAAAAGCACCCCTACCACTGGACACCAATAGGCCTTTTCGCATCGCGATTAATTTAAACAAATCCAAATACCACTACAAAGCGCTCTGCGTGTTGCGCTATTACGCACGTTTCAGGAATGCCAGCCTGACAAACTTAACCACCCACCGCGAGGACTCGCCGCATAGCTACGAAATCAGATCTCCGAAACTGCCCAACCACTGCTATAAAAGCCCGAGCGCAACATTAGAGTTTTTATCGGAGAATACCGACTTAGTCATCTCCTCGAAGCTACACATAGGAGTCGCTGCGCTCTCTTTAGGCAAAAAGTTCATTTCGCTCGGAGGCCCCCCTAAGGCCAAAGCTGCAATCGAACGCTTTGAGCAGAGCAGATCCTGTAAGTCTACATACATTTGCGATTCAATCCGTCAATTACTCAAGCACATCGAATATTTCCGCAAGCAAGTTTCCCCCGCCTCCCACGACACGAATAGTGGAGACTCCCTGGGGCACCTGCGCGCAATCCAAGCCTTCTTGCAAGAAGTCAGAGGCCAATAACTTAATCGCTGCAACAACCACTCAGCCCTGCAATCAGCACAGCACCTGCTGTGTGGGTGTCGAATTTCCTTCGCGGAACGTATCAGCCTCGCCCTGAAAGACGATTTCGCCGCCGGCCTCTCCGCCCTCGGGACCGAGCTCGATGATCCAATCAGCCATGCGAATCACATCCAGGTCGTGCTCGATGATCAGGATGGTGTTACCCGCATCACGTAGCTTGAAGACCAGGTCCATGAGGCGCTGCACATCCAGCCAGTGTAGTCCAGTCGTCGGCTCATCGAGGATGTAGAGCGTCTGCCCCTGCTGGCGCTTGCTCAATTCCAAGGACAGTTTAATCCGCTGCGCTTCACCGCCGGAGAGCGTGGTGGCGGGCTGGCCCAGCTTGATGTAACCGAGCCCGACATCGGCCAAAGTGTGCAATTTCTCGGCAATGCGTGGCTGCTTCGCAAAAACTTGCAAGGCTTCGTCCACACTCATCTCCAACACATCCGCGATATTATAGCCTTTAAAGCGCACATCGAGTGTTTCCCGATTATAGCGACGCCCCTTGCAACTGGGGCACTCGCTATACACGTCGGCCATAAACTGCATATCGAGCTTAATCACGCCGTCGCCTTTGCAACGTTCGCAACGCCCACCACTCACATTGAAGGAAAAACGGTTACGCTTGTATCCGCGTATCTTAGCGATCGAGCATTTAACGAAAAGGTCCCGCAACTGATCGAAGAGCTTGGTAAAAGTCGCGGGGTTGGAGCGCGGGCTGCGACCGATCGGCGATTGATCGACTTGAATGACAGAGAGGAAATGATCCAGCCCTGCGATCTTCTTATGCTTGCCGGGAATCGCTTTGGCGCGATTCAGTTTAAAAGCCGCAGCTTTGGCCAATATGTCGTTGACCAAGGTGCTCTTCCCGGAGCCGGACATCCCACAAACCACGCTCAGCAGGCCAACGGGAAACTTCGCATCGACCTGCTTGAGGTTGTTTTCATAGGCCCCCTCGACGCTCAACCAGTCGGACTTAGGACGCAGCGTGCACGCATTCTTTTCAACACGCGCCTCCCCGCTGAGGAACATGCCAGAGCGACTGTATGTATCATTAAACGCATCTGTGGGGCTGCCCTGATAAATCAACTCGCCCCCCTCAACGCCCGCGCCGGGACCGAGCTCGATCAGATGATCGGCCGCCAACATGGTTTCACCATCGTGTTCCACTACGACGACGGAGTTGCCGCGCTCACGTAAACCGATGAGCGTTTGAATCAATCGACGATTGTCCAATGGATGCAGTCCAATACTCGGTTCATCTAAGAGATAGACCACGCCGACCAGCGACATGCCCAGCTGAGTCGCCAGGCGCACGCGCTGCGCTTCGCCCCCACTTAAGCTGGTGTATGTGCGATTGAGTGTGAGGTAACTGAGCCCGACTTCATTCAAAAAGGAGAGTCGCGAACCGAGACCGCGCACGGCGTCGCCCACAGTCGCATAGGCGGGATTGCTTTGCAGCGCATCCACGAAGCCTTGCGCTTCTTGCAGCGACATGGCCAGTAAATCGGTAATGGAGCGCCCCTCGATCAAGACACTCAAGCTCGACGGACGCAACCGGCGACCGGAGCAAGCCTCGCAACGACTGCTGGTTTGATAGGCCATCAGGCGGGCGCGCAGGCCGTCGCTGGTGGTGTGGCGGCGAATATTTTCAAGATCGGCGAGGACACCCTCAAATGGCATCAACTCAGGCTTAGTATTGCCGCCCTTGAGCTTAAAACTGAACAGTCGCTCGCCCGCGCCGTGTAGGATTTGCGCGCGCACATCGGCATCAAGTTCATCCCAGGCCAAGTTGGGATCAAATGGCAATTGCTCGGCCAACTGCTTGAGAATCGCGTTGTGCCGAATGATCATCTGCTTGGAGCCGAGCCGCCATGGCTTAATCGCCCCCTTTTTGACAGAAATACTCGGATCTGGCACAATCAGCTCGGGCTGAAATTGCAAGGTCTCCCCCAGCCCACCGCACTCAGAACAGGCGCCCTCGGCATGATTCCAGGAGAAATGACGCGGTGAGACAGGCTCATACACATCGCCGCAATTCACGCAAGCCAGACGGTTACTCAAGGGGAGTTCACGCCATTGCTGCCCATCCTCAAGTAAAATCAGCGCACGGTCCTCCCCCTCACTGAAGGCCAAGTCCAAGGAGTCCGCCAGCCGACTGCGCTGGTCGGCCTTGAGCACGATGCGATCGACCACGATCTCGACAGAAATCGACGCAGCCTTGGAATCGATCAGATCATGCTCATCCAGACGGCGGATCTCGCCGTTAAGGCGCACTCGTTGGAAGCCACGCTGCTGCAAGCGCGGCAATTCTTCGCGCAAGATCGCAGGTTTGGCCGTCATCCATGGAGCGAGAATCATCAAGCGACTCCCCTCCGGCTCCGCATAAATGCGCGTCAGGCAATCGTCCATCGAGCGCCGCTCAATAATGCCGCCATCCTTCGGGCAATAAGGAGTGCCGCAGACCGCCCACAGCACACGGGCAAAATCAGCGATTTCGGTCACCGTTGCCACGGTGCTACGCGGATTGCCCCCGCCCCCGGTGCGCTGCTCCAGCGCGATGACGGGCGAGAGACCTTGAATGTAGTCCACATCCGGACGCGGAATTTGCTCCAGGACCATACGCGCCTTAGTCGAGAGGCTGTCGATGTATTTGCGATAGCCCTCCGCATAGATGGTATCGAAGGCCAGTGAGGATTTACCCGAACCACTGACGCCCGTGATCACCACCAACTGATTGCGCGGAATGTCCACGCTCACATTTTTCAGGTTATGCTCGCGCGCGCCTTTAACAGAAATCGAATCGGCCACTTGCGTAGGCATTACAGATGCTTCGTGAGAACTCATGGATCAATGGGACGAAAGGCCGCTTATATCGCAGTTTCCGCCAACGCGCAAGTCCGCGCCATATAAACTTATTAATCGACGTATTTGCGTTGTAATCAGTGCTCCATTAGATAGGTTTTTAATTACATTATGAGCAAAAACAAACTACCGATTCTCTACATCAAATCCGGTTGCCCTTGGTGCCGTGAAGCCCTTTCTTTTTTCAATTCGCAAGGTGTCGATCTGGATGTGCGTGATGTCAATGTAAACGCCAAGGACATGGACGCCATGGTGGCCCTCAGCGGGCAAACCAAGACGCCCACCTTCGAATATGAAGACTTCATGGTGGCCGACTTCGACGTCGACGAATTCCTTGCCGAGCTCAACGAATTCCCCGAGATCCGCCAAAAGCTAGGCATCTCGGACGACGAGAATTAAAGGGCCTCGTCAGCGCGCTCTAAACTTGCGCCTCGTCCACGAATTCCAGACTGCCGTCCTCTTTGAGGCGACGGTAGTAGCAACCTGAGCGAGCAATGCCCGCTTGGTTTTTGGTGTGGCAGGCGCCCTTGCCCGCCGGCGTCACCTTGTAGAGAATCGAATTTTGCTCACAATTGACGCGGATCTCTTCGATTTTCAAATAATCGCCACTGGTCTTGCCCTTGATCCAGAGCTCGTTGCGACTAGTGCTCCAAAAGGTCGCCATGCCGCATTCGAGAGCGGTTTGCAGCGCCAGTTCATTGGCGTAGCCGACAATCAGCACCTCACCGGTTTGCATATCTTGAGCGATCGCAGGCAGCACGTCGGACTCGCAATTGGCCACCTTGCGCAGCTTTGCGAAATCGAGATTGAGCACCTTGCCTTCTTCTAATTCTTCATGAGTCATGCCTTCGAGCTAGAGCCCTGACAGCTGAGAGTCGAGTTCTGAATGACTGTAATGAAGCAAATTCATACGGAATTCCCCATTTTTCCTTTTCATTAGGTGGCATCCGTTCATCTTCGGCGCTTTCAGATTATCAAAATTCCGCCCGCTCAGGGCCCATAACCTAGAAACATTATGCAAACAGAGATTCTCTCCCAAGCAGCAACTCAAGCACGCGGCCTCGCGATCGACGCGATTCACGCCTGCAGCTCTGGCCACCTAGGCCTCCCTCTCGGCTGTGCCGAAATCGGCGCCGTGCTCTATGGCGCAGGCGGCCTCCGCTACAATCCAGCAGAGCCCAAATGGCTGAATCGTGACCGTTTCGTGCTCTCCGGTGGCCACGGCTCAATGTTCCTTTACTCATGGCTACACCTCGCGGGCTACGAGCTCTCCCTAGAAGAGGTGAAAAACTTCCGTCAACTGGGCTCCGAAACTCCAGGCCACCCTGAGTTTGGTGATACTGTCGGCGTCGAAGCCACCACAGGCCCACTCGGTCAAGGTATCGGTAACGCAGTCGGCTACGCACTCTCCGGCAAACGTGCCGCCGCAAAGTTCAACACCGCCGAGCACACCATTTTCGATCAACACGTGTTCGCCCTCCATGGGGACGGCTGCTTGCAAGAAGGCGTGGCCAAAGAAGCAATCGCATTTGCAGGTCATAACCAGTTAGACAATTTGATCCTGATCTACGATTCCAACGACGTCACCCTCGACGCCATGGCTGATCAGACCCAGAGCGAAGATGCCTCCGCTTACTTCATCTCCCAAGGCTGGGACACCGTGACCATCGATGGCCACGACCTCGCCGCAGTTGAAGCCGCCATTTCCGAAGCCAAAGCCAACGACAACGGCAAGCCTAAGGTCATCATCGCCAAGACGACTATCGGCAAGGGCATCCCAGAAGTTGAAGGCACCTCTGCCGGCCACGGTGAAGGCGGTGCCAAGTTTGCAGCCGCCGCCCGCATAGGACTCGGCCTGCCAGAAGAAAGCTTCTACGTATCCGACGAAGTGCGTGCCCACTTTGCTAAAGTCGCCCAAGCAGGCGCCGCCGCCTACAAGGAGTGGGAAGGCGTCTTTGACGCATGGAGCGCCGCCAACCCAACACTCGCTGCGGAGCTCAAGGGCGAAGTGCCGGCCGACCTACTCAGCCAGATTCCAGAATTCGACGCAGGCACCAAAGCCGCGACCCGCGCTTCCGGAGGCACCATCATTCAAGCGGTCGCCCAAGCAGTGCCTAGCCTCATCAGCGGCTCGGCCGACCTCTACGGATCAACCAAGAACTACATCAAAGACGGCGGCGACTTCGGTCCCACCAACTTCAATGGACGCAACATCTGGTTCGGCATTCGTGAACACGGCATGGGCGCCATCTGCAACGGGATCGCTTATGACGGCATCTTTAAGGCCAGTGGCGCGACCTTCCTGGTATTTGCCGACTACATGCGCGGCTCGATTCGCCTCGCCTCACTCGCGAAGCTGCCTGTCACTTACATCTTCACGCACGACTCCGTCGGTGTCGGTGAAGACGGCCCCACTCACCAACCGGTAGAAACCGTGAGTGGCCTGCGCGTCATTCCAAATCTCGACGTCATTCGCCCTGGTGATGCGGAAGAGACCGCTGCAGCCTTTGCCGCAGCTGTTCAACGCGAAGACGGCCCCACAGCGCTGATTCTTACACGTCAAAACATCCCAGCCCAAGACAGCATCAGCGTGAGCGATCGCCGCGAAGGTGTGCTCAAGGGTGGCTACATCGCCAAGAAAGAAAGCGGCGACTTGAAACTAATCCTAATGGCAACGGGCTCTGAGCTACAACACGCCATGGGCGCGGCCGAGCAACTCGGCGACGGTGTGCGCGTGGTATCTCTTCCTTGCTTCGAACGCTTCGAACGCCAAAGCGCGGACTACATCGAAAGCGTGCTGCCCACTAGCTGCACCGCACGTGTCGCCGTGGAAGCCGGGGTTTCCAGCACATGGGGCAAGTATGTCGGCTTCGCCGGCAAAACTGTCTGCATCGACCGCTTCGGTATGTCCGCTCCGGGCGATACTGTAATGGCCGAACTTGGCATGACTGCCGACAACGTCGCAGCGGTTGCTAAAGAATTACTCTAATACGCAGACTTAGCGCAGCTACAAAACGCCGCCCACGCAAAGGGCGGCGTTTTTTATAGCTGCCCTCAGGATCAAGCGTAGCAAAGCTACAGCAGACGCTCGAATTATCAGCGCAGCAGCGCTGCCAGTTGCCCTAAAGAGCCGCTGGTAATACATTTACAATTTGAATTGTCCCCGCCGGCACAACCGAATGTCTTATACGTACGCATGCTAAAGTTCAGCCGTCAGTCCCTTATCTCTGTAGTCATTGCCCCAATTATATTACTACTAACTTCTTGCAGTGACAACGCAGACCTAGGCGACACGGCGAAGTCATCCTCCCCCGCTCAAAAGCAGCCGGGCCAAGTTTTCCCTTACTCTCACAATCCGCAACGCTTGGCAAAATTCGGTCCCGACACCTGCGTAAAATGCCACGAAAAAGAAGTCACTGAGTGGAAGAGCAGTCACCACGCCAAGGCCAATCGAGCCGTATCTGTAAAAAAAGACGCAGCAGCCTTCACCCCCACGCGCCGCATTAAAGAATCCGGCGTCACCTATGAAATGGTGCAAGTAGACGACGCCTTCAAACTCCGCGTACTTGCAGACGATGCCCCCACACTCGAATACGACCTAGTCGGCGTGATCGGCGAAACGCCCCTCCGCCAATACCTCGCCCTGCTTCCCGGCAATCGCTTTCAAACCATCAGCGCCACTTACGATGTGCTGAACGATCGCTGGGTCGATGTATTTGCCGGAGAAGACCGCCTACCGGGTGAATGGGGCCACTGGGCCGGCCAAGGCATGAACTGGAATGCCAACTGCGCCTACTGCCACACCACGGAATATGACAAAGCCTTCGACTTCGACGGCAACCTCTACCAATCCACCTGGATTCAGCAAGGCATCGCCTGCGCCGAATGTCATATCGGCCTCGAAGAGCACCTGGTCGCCTCCCAAGCAGGTGACTATACCAGTGGCCTAAGTCGTCTTGATCCGCTACAAACCAAAGAAAATTGCCTAACCTGCCACTCGCGCCGCGATCAACTCACCGCCGACGAGTTTGCGCTGGGCGACCGCTTTGACGACCACTTTTCCGTCTCTCTACCCGACCAACCCGGCCTCTACTACGCCGACGGCCAAATCCTGGACGAAGATTATGTCCATGCCTCCTTTGAAATGAGCCGCATGGCCCACGCAGGCGTCACCTGCATGGATTGCCACAACCCCCACACACTGGAACACATCCTACCGGTCGAAAACAACATGCTCTGCATGCGTTGCCACGAAGCAGGCGTCATGGAAGCGCCCATTATCGAACCCGTAAAGCACAGTTTCCACGCCGAAGGCAGCACCGGCAACCAATGCGTCGAGTGCCACATGTCTGAGACCGTTTATATGCAAGTCGACTGGCGCGCCGACCATGGCTTCCACTCCCCGGACCCATTAATGACCAAAGAACTGGGCATCCCCAATGCCTGCAGTAAGTGCCACACGGACGAAACAGTCGACTGGGCGGTGGAACACGCCGAAGCTTGGTATGGCGAAAAATTGGAATCGAGCCGTCAACGTCAACGCGCCCGCGCGATCAGCAAGGCCTATAATTACGATCCCGCCGCCCTCCCCGCGCTCTTGGAACTGGCCAAGGACGAAGACATCGCCGCATGGCAAGCCACCTACACCGGCCTAATTGCCAACTATCTCCCCAACGCTGCCGCCGAAGCGCACCTTCGTAGTGAGCTCGACAACGAGAGCCCACTCGTGCGCGTGCGTGCCACCAGCGGCCTCGCCATGATCGAATCCGGCAGCGAGGCGCTCATTGATCAGCTAAAGGACAAAAGCCGCTCCGTCCGCATCGCTGCCAGCCGCAGTTTGGCCTCACGCAACGAAGCAGTCGCCGATCCCGTCGCCGCAAAAGAATGGGCGGAATACTTAGAGTTCAATTCGGATCGTCCACAAAGTTTATTGATCAAGGCCAACACCGCCGCGCGCAAGTCACGCCCGGAAGACACCTTAAACTACGTGCAACGCGCCACCGAGCTCGATGCGCTCAACCCCGAAATGTATCACCAAGGCGCCATCCTGCTCAGCAGTGCAGGTCTCAATAAAGAAGCACGCAAGCAACTCTTCAAAGGCTGGGAATATGCCCCGCATGATCCACGCTTCCCCTATTCGCTTGGACTGCTAGCCGCCGAATCCAACGATCTAGAATCCGCTGTCGGCTACTTAGAAGAGACCGTTGCCATGCAGCCCGACTTCTACCGTGCTTGGTATAACCTCTCGCTCGCCTACACTCGACTCAACCGCCCAGAGGACGCCGCCCGCGCCATGCAACAAGCACGCGGCGAATAGCCGCCGGATGCAACAAACCAACGGAACCGAGCCTAAAGGACTCGGCTACAGTTTACAAATATGCCGCCAGCGCTTGCGAATAACTCACTTCCAAGCGCCCGCTGGCGACTCGTGAGAGAAAACGCGCTCGGTTCCCATGCGCATTGGCGTGCTCGAGCCCCTGCTTGCGGCCCTTCACAAAGAGTGCGGTGGCCAGCGCGTCGGCATCCATACAGTGCGTGTGCACGACTGTTACATTGAGTAATTCGCCATCGCGTAGATCGACTTGTTGTGGATCTACAATGTGTCCGACGCTGCCGCTGGCATCGCTGCGTTGACGTTGTGAGTTTCCGGAAGTGGCCACCGCTTCGCCACACAATGCGAGCACGGTTTCGGGAACGGTCGCCCCCGTCTCCTCTTGGCTGGGCGTCTCTAACAGCAGCCACCATGGCTGGCGATCTGGCTTGCAGCCGCGGGCAAAGGCCTCCCCCCCGACTTCTAACAAATAACTATTTAATCCGATCGTATGCAACACCTCGACTGCTTGATCAATGGCAAAGCCTTTGGCGATCGCACATAAGTCCAAGTGCAGGCCGCCCGGGCACAGCACCTGAGTGTCCGTTTCCACTTGAATCGTTTGCCACGAGGGTCGTCTCAGCTGACGCTGGGCCTCCCTGCGACACTCTGCGGACGAGGCGTCCACGATCTGCGGACCGAAGCCGAGGCTATTCACCAGCGGGGCCACAGTCGGATCAAAGGCGCCATCGGTTTGGGCCGCGTAGGCGAGTGCACGGCGCAGGACCCGCCCGGTCCAAGCATCCACGCTCACGCGCTCACCCGCTGATGCCGCATTCAAACGCGCAAGATCCGATGCGGGCTCCCAGGGGCTCATCGTTTGAATCACTCGCTGAAAGACTGCTTCCACCCGCCGCTGTAATTCCGTGGGCGAGGTATGCGCCACCTCTGGCACGCGCAGTTGCCACACCGTGCCCATCGTATTCCCCCCGAGCACCCAAACTCCGGCATCCGCCGCGGGCCATGCCAGCGCGTCCGGATCGAGCTCGGGGGGAATGAGCACAGTGCGCTCCGATTTAGCAGATGAAGTCATCGGCGATTCTGCAGCGCACTGTCGCGATTACTCAGGCAAGACCTCAAAAGTCATCGTTAGCCCATAGCGCAAGGACAAGGGAGCGCCTTCGAGCGTGCCCGCATCCTGACTGCTGCTAGTGTCCAACCAGTAACGCCCTGGTTGATCAAAACTGATTTCGATTTGCCCCTCGGCATCCGTCACCAAGGTTTGTAGGCCGGGCTCATCGCGGTAGCGATCATCGCCACGCACGACTTCGACTTCCAGACCTTTCGCAGGCTCGCCATTGAGCAAGAATCCAAAGGTGACGGCCTCATTGGCAAAGAGATCGTTCGGGTGGGTCACTGGCACAAATTCAATGCCTTCGCCAGTGCTAGCGAAAACATCGACGGTGGGGTTGTTCACCGTGACCGCAGTTTCCAAGCGACTGAGGCTCTTCATCACAGCGACGCCTTCTTTCGCAAACACACCGGCTTCTTTCAGCTCGGCCAAATCGCCGCGCATACGCTTGCCTTCGCCGTCTTCTGTCCAGCGTGCAAAGTAGCCCTCGCGCTGGTTCAAGACTCGGTAAGTGCCTTCTTTACTGACATGGAAGTCAAAAGTGCCACGGATGTGCCCCTTCATGGCATTTTCAATCGTGCCAAATTCGCCATCGGGCTCGATGATCTGAATCGACTCCGGCGAGAGTGCCACATGGTTAGGGAAGAAGAGATCATTCGACACCGCCGCATCCACGGTGACCCAATGGTCCGTGCCCGAGAGCACATGAGAAGAAGGCAGCAACCATAGGCGGTGCGCACTGGCAGTGGAAGCAGCCAGCGCCAGGCCGAGGAAACAACTGAGAGCGTTTTGATATCGTATATTCATAATAACTAACTTTCTGGATTGGTTTGTAGTTTAAAAGTGACAGTGCCGAGTTCACGCGATCCTTGGGCACTCAGCTCAGGCAAGTTTTGGCCATCCCACTCAAAGGGGATGCGGATCATTTCGCGGCCGCCCACTTCACGTGAGGCCTCCACCACGAAGGCGTAATTGCCTGCGGGCAGATTAAAGAAGCCGCTCTCGCCTTGCCGGTACACGATGCGGTGGATGCCGGGGGGACGTGTTGGACCACTGACGCCATCAATCGGCATATCCTGCGAGCGACCGCTTTTACGCCACCATTGACGCAGGTCCTTGAGCCAGGTTTCCCCCTCGTCATTGCTCATTTTTACATCATAGAGCACCGACAAATTCTCCACCGCCTTACGGCCGGAATCTTCGATCCAGACCGCCACATAGGGCCGATGGTATTCCGCCACCGACAGACGGGGAATCTCGATCGTGGTTTCAAGTTGCAGGGCTGCCGTCGATTGCAAACAACCCGTGGAAAGTAGCGCCGCTTTGAGCGCGCTCTGTGTTTTGGTTTTCATAATGATTTAGTGCACAAAAAAGATGATGAGAATGAACGGGAGCAGAAATCCCGAGATAATCAACGGCCAGGTGCTCGGACGTCGTTTGGCATGCACCAGTAAGAGGAAGAAGCCTGTCATACAAAAAATAATCGTCGCCACGGAAAATACATCGAGAAAGACGAACCAGGCAAAACCGGTATTTCGCCCCTTATGCAGGTCATTTAAATAAGCAATCATCCCACGCGTGCTGCGCTCATACATCACCTCCCCACTCTCGCGGTCGATCAGCAACCAAGCATCCCCGCCGGGGCGCGGCAGACTCACATAAATCTCATACTCCGACCATTCACTGGACTGATGGGCCACCGACAGGTCAAACTCCTCCTCAATCCAACGCACCACGCTGTAGGGCAAACTATCTGTGGCGGCCGCTAAGTCTGCCTGCAATTCGCTGGGCAATAGAGCATCCTGTTCATACACCTCCGGCTCCGAGCCGATGCTGCCGGCATGATTGAGTGTAATGCCGGTAAAGGCAAAGAGCAGCATGCCCACCAGTGCGATCGCACTACTGACCCAATGCCAAAGATACAGCTGTTTAGTCAACTGTGCTTTCCAACGACGTTTCTTAGCTTTCATATAATTAATTCTTCTTTGGCGACGCATGTAAGCGCGACGGCTGCAAGACAAGCCAGAAAGCCAATACACACAGCAGCCCCGCCCGTCCCAAAGCCACTGCCAACGGCGCACCGCGACCTCCAAAACAACCGCAATGGATGTCCAGGCCCCGTGCCGCACTCAACAACAAGATCACAACAAATAATGAGCAGAGCCCCCAAACCGCCGGCCTGACAGTTTCCGGCCAAAAGTCTGCAATCAATGCCAGCCCCAAGATTCCCTCCAAGTATGGCACGAATAAGGTAATCAAACGCAGCCCTCGGTCTGGGATGGGCAGTTCATACGCAAGCAGCGCCGCATGAAATCCGGACAGATCCTGCAGCTTCGCCACCGCGGACCAAGCAAAGACGGCACCAAGCAGTATGCGGAGTATGCGCACGCTCCAGCGGCGCCCTGTGTCCCCATGCATCATTGCTCTAGCGCGCCCCCAGCCGCTGGTAATGTTTGAAAGACCGGAAAGTCATTTCTTGGGAAAAATATCCGCTGCTCACTGAACCAGTCCGTCGCCAGCCCAGCCAACAGTGCCAGCGCACAGAGCACAAGCAAACGTGCAGGCCGCAGTTGCATCAGCCGTGTCCGAAAGCGGCGCAGACAAGTCATTGCGCGCCCTCCGTCTTTAAGGCGGCATCCAGCACATGCCGGAAATAGGCCAAGTCTCCCACCCCGTCGATGCGTGCTTCCAAGAAAGTCCCGTCGGGCTGGCGCTTGCGCAAAATAAAAGTTGGCAAAGTCTTCAGGCCCAATTGCTGCCCCTCAGCTAGGTCGGCTGCGAGCTCGGCTTGCAGTGCGGCGGAATCTAAGGCCGCCTCGAGAGCGGGAAAGTCCACTGAATCACGACTCCGCAGCAAACTATCCAAACGATAGGCCGGCTTGCGGCCATTTTCCACTAGTATTTCCTCCACAGCCGCATATTGCCCGCTGCGCAAGCCGGCGCGCGCGTACGCGGTGAAACGGCTCTCGTCCTTTTCGGGATCTTCCGGCAAATCCAGCATCACCCAGCGCAACTTGCCGGTATCAATGTACTCCGCCTTAAGAGTGGGAAAGATGCTATTCTGAAATTGACGACAATGCTGACAACGAAAACTTCGCGCCTCGATCACGACCACCGGTGCATTCGTTTCGCCGAAAAAAGGCCGCTCACGTAAGGCAAACGGGGCGCCCAACAATGGGTCCACTGTCTCTGCAACAGTCAAGAGAGGCAACATCAGCGCAGCCGCGGCAAAGGCTATCATAAGCGTGAACAATTTCATGTGCGTCAGTTTAGGAGTGAGTTGAAGGTTTAATGTAAAGAAGCCCCCGCGAGTCGTTGCGACCCGCGGGAGCTGTCTGATTGGACGTATGGATATAGATTTTAGAAAGTATAAGTCGCGGAGAGCCAGAGGCGGCGCGGTTCTTCGTTATTGCTATAGACGTTCGAGTAGCTGGTGCTGCCACCGTCATCGTAGGCCTGATAGTCGACAAAGTCCTTATCCAACAAATTGTTGATGGTCGCGTTCAATGTCACATTCTCAGAGAGTTGATACACACCGCCGAGATGGAAGAGGACATAGGCTTTATAGTCGCCCAGAGCATCTTTCGCCTCGCCCTCGCTGCGGAAACGTTCTCCACGGTATTCACCGCTCAACCAGAGCGAGAGCTTATCGGTGGTATTCCAGCGCAAGCGGGCATTCACCATATGCTCGGGTGTGTCGTAGAGTGGGTCTCCCTTGGAATCACCACTCTGCTGCTCACTATCGGTGTAAGTGTAATTGGCGGTCAAGGTCCAGTCTTCAGCAAACTGAATCGTAGTGGAAAGCTCCAATCCTTGTGACATCGCTTCATCGACATTCACAGTCTGTCTGAATTCGTCCACATTGGGCCAATTGCCGTAATCTACGCAACCGGGGCGATTCGGATCCCCCGCCCAGCTACAATTCAGCAAGCCGGGGCCATTGGCGATTTTGTCATCAAACTGATTGTGGAAGACTGTCACACTCACGCGCACCCAATCGAGGTTGTCATAAACCACGCCCACTTCATGTGTGACACTGGTTTCCGGCGTCAAAGTCGGCGTACCGATCAGGGGAATCGTGCCCTGTCCACGATAGCCAGTAATACCGTCCGCAAGTTGATCGAGACGTGGCGCCTTGTAGCCATAGCTGATGCCCCCCTTCACCGTCCACTGATCGGTGACAGACCACACAGCATAGGCACGTGGACTGACTTGTGAGCCGAAAACATTGTGATCATCATAGCGCGCGCCAAAGGTCAGAGCCAGATCCGGCAGAATATGCCACTCATCTTCAAGGAACAAAGCCCATTGCGTGTGTTCGTAGGGCGCATCCGCGACCCCGTCGATCATCTCGGCATCCCACCATTGGCCACCCAGTGTCGCACGATGCGATCCTAGGTTATAAACGGCCTTGGTATCAAAGACGATATTAGTATTCTCCAACTCACGTGGACCACCGACATTAGCCGTGCCCGCGGGCAGGACGCGACCGATGGTTTCTGTCGCATTGTGCATCAAGCTGGAGTCCAACTGACCTTGATCATAGCGCCAAGTGTGCGCCAACGTATATTGCTCACGGTTGAATTGAAGCTCATCCTCGTAGCCACGAACGCCCAAAGTTCCCAATTGAGCCTCACTATTGTCGTAGCTCTGACGAGCGATGTCCGCATCGAACCATAGGTCGTGATCTTCGTTTAACATATAGGTCAAACGACCGCCCAAAGTATAAATGTCGGCTTCCACAGGACTAGGGCCACGCTTACTCACTTCAACCGGATCCCCCGCGTCATCTGTATATTCCAGATCCGACTCAAAACGCTTATAATAGCTTCCGCGCAAAGTCAGGCCCAGGGTTTCTTCGATCAAAGGACCGCTGAAATAGAAGTTACTGGTGGACGTATTTCCAAAATCGCTATCGCCTTGGATGGTGCCGCCCGTAGTCAAACTGCCACCCCACTCCGAATTGACCTTGCGAGTGATGATATTGACCACACCGCCCATCGCGTCGGAACCATAGAGCGTAGACATTGGGCCGCGAATCACCTCAATCCGTTCGATCGAGGATACCGGCGGCAGAAAGCTCGTCGAGGTCGAGCCAAAACCATTAGGCGTCACATTACCTGCGACGTTTTGACGACGCCCATCCACTAGAATCAAAGTGTAGTCGCTAGGCATGCCGCGAATACTGATCTCGCGACCACCCGTCTTTCCAGCCGAAGAACTCACGTCGACCCCCTCAACCTCAGACAAAGCTTCTGCCAACGAGTTGACTCGCTTTTCTTCCAAGTCCTGCCTGGAAACCACAGAAATACTGGCGGGAGCATGGGTAATGTCCTGCTCAAATCCAGAAGCGGAAATCACCACCTCCTCGAACTGAACAGGATCCATCGCCGGGACCTCCTCAGAGAATGCTGTGCCAGAGGCAAAGATGCCCCCCAGCGCCAACACTCTGGCTACATTTATTTTTGAATCGTTGATCTGCTTAGCTTGCATAAGACGCTATTGAGACTCAGTCTCTAAGCTTAAGTCCAGCCACATTTATATTCAAAAACCCAAAGGAATGTCCAAAATCCCCAAAGAGCGGGTAAATTCGCCCAGGCACACACACAGACCTTGCAATTGCTCACGACGCGTCACGCGCTTGCCGACCCGACGTGCATCGCCGGGCGAGTGCCCCATCATTTTCTTATAAAAGCGCCCAAAGTTAGAGGGAGTCTTAAAGCCCAATTGATAGGCAATCTCCGCAATACTCAGTTCTGGACGCTGAAGCCTGAGCTGTGCTTCCAAGAGCAAGCGCTTCCGAATCCACTGCATCGGAGATTGCGCCGTGCTGGCATGCACGTGCTTCTCCAGTAAATAAGTCGAAATCCCCAGCTGCTCCGCATAGAAGCGCGAGCTATGCTGCGCATGATAATGCTGATCTAGCAACGACACAAACCGCGAGGCCACCCGCACCGCCTCCCCCTCCTGCGGTGCAGCTAAGCCATCAAAATGGCGATTATAATGCACCAACAAAAGCTTAAGCCGGGCACACATCGTTTTCTCCCGATAGGCCTCATCCGAGGCAAATTCACGCAACAGCCAGCGACATTGCCAATTCGCCTCTTCCGCCACAGCCGCACTCAATGACACCACAGGCGAATGCAGCATCGTATTCACAAACAACAACTCTGTTAAACTGTCGCTGGAATAACCGGCACGCATGATCAATTCATAATCAAACACGACCACATAGCCACACGCATCTACTGAAAATTCCCAGGCGTGCACCTGCCCTTGCTGCACCAGCACCAAGGAATTCGACGCAACGGGCCACTCCCCCGTCTCACTAAAAAAGTGGGCGCTGCCCTGATGCAAATAAAGTAACTCCATCACCTGATGCCGATGTGGTTGCCGCGTCGACTCCGGGATCGAGTGCCCCTCAAACTCCCAGATCTTACAATACGACAAATCGTCGTGACCAAGGATCGGAACCTGCCCCGCCTCAACCGCCTCTTGATACTGTAGATTCGTGAATGCCATACCTTCAAATAAGATTGAGTCTCACTAGCGACAAGTAAACTCTAAAAAATAGTGAAGTCGAGAGGCACGCTACGAGAAGCACTATGCGTAAAGCTAGCACCTGAGATCGCTGAAATATCAAACGTGCCACCATTCATAACAAGATCCCCAGCTCCAATTTTACCCAAGATAACAAGGGACAACTCCCCCTATCAATCCAACCGGATCCACGCAAACCGGACGACGATGGGACTGTCTCTTGGCAAATTCTAATGATGCGGCAATTAGATGTCCCCTTCGCACAAAGAGGCGACAAGAGTATTTTCATCTGCCCATCCCATCGGAACACGTATCCACAAGACGCCTACCGAACCTATGCGCTCAATCTTTCAGGGGCCGAACCCACCGTCGATGCGCCTAGGCTACTTAGCCTCACCAACCCATCCCAAACCGCTCTGCTCGTTGAAAGTAGATTTATTGATCCGATTGCCGACACCTATCGCCAGAGTTGCGAATTAGTGGGTCTCTGCGATAGTAGCGCCACTCGACGCCGCTGGCACCAACAGCGTTTATGCAAAGAGTATGGAATCGATCCGATCCCCGATTACGGGATCGAAGACTTCGACCGTATGCTAGCTGAAGGCCAGCCCGACACAGTCGTCGTTTGCGTGCCAGACAGCCTGCATCATGAGTATATCGTGCGCAGCCTAGAGTTTGGAGCGGACGTCATCTGCGAAAAGCCGTTGACCACCGATGCGGACAAATTTGCTGTGATTGAAGATGCGGTTCGTCGCACTGGAAAACGCGTGCGCACAACCTTCAATTATCGTTGGGCTCCTGGCGCCACCCAAGTTCGAAAACTCATCGCCGAGGGGGCGATCGGAACGGTCAAACACGTGGACTTCGAATACATGCTCAACACTGCGCATGGTGCCGATTACTTTCGCCGCTGGCACAGCTATAAAGAACTGTCGGGCGGGCTCTTCGTGCACAAATGCACGCACCATTTCGATTTGATCAACTGGTGGATCGATGCGATCCCAGAAACCGTCTTTGCTATGGGCGCCCTCGCATTCTATGGCAAAGACAATGCCGTGGCCCGCGGTCAGGAAGCACTGACACGCTATGATCGTTATACCGGCGTCGAAGCATCCGAAGGCGACCCGTTCCGAATGAATCTAGAGGGCGACCCGACTTTGAAAGGCCTTTACCTCGAAGCTGAAAAAGACAGTGGCTACATTCGCGACGAGAATGTCTTCCGCGAAGGCATCGACATTGAAGATTCGCTCAGCGCCACCATTCGCTATCGCAGCGGTGTCATTGCCAGCTATTCACTCAATGCTTATTGCCCCGCGGAAGGGTTTCGAGTTGCCATCACGGGGGACGAAGGACGTCTCGAATACTCAGAAACCCACGCGGCACATATCATAACAGGCGATCGGGACATCAAGTTCGAGCCCACCGCCTCTCGGGGTGCCTCACTAAAGGTCCATCGTTTATTCGAAGAACCGCAAGTCATCCCGATCAATATGCCGGAAGGTGGCCATGGCGGAGCGGATCCGCTCATTCAGGAACAAATGTTCTCCGAAAACCCGGCACCCGAATCCTACGGACGCAATGCCGGCCATCAACAAGGTGCGGCCTCTCTATTAGTGGGCGCTGCCGGGAATCGATCCATCGCAACCGGGCAAGCAATCCGCATCACTGACCTATACCCACTTTCTCCGGAAAGTGTGCAATTGAGCGAACTCATTTAATCGAGCCCGACTGCAGCGCCCCTCTCCCAATACATAGCATGAAACGCCCTTCCTTTAAATCACTCATGGCTGCACTGTGTCTAATGGCCTCCAGTCACCTACCCGCAAGCCCCGCGACCTCAGACTGGACTTACTGCTCAACCGCATAGGGGCCGAACCAAGCTTACATTCGCAGACGATTCAACTCGACGCCAAGGAGTCATTTGTCGCCGCCGCCACCGCAATCCCGAAATTACGCCGTCTGCCCGCGCTCGACATTTGGTCTGAGAATGATGGCTTATTCGCTTTTTTATTTGGCCGCGCAGATGAGCATTTACTCGTCGCCTGGCGGGAGGACCCCCAAATTCCAGATGCCATTTGGGCCGTGCGCACCGATGCGCAAAAACTAATTCAAACCGATCTATTTGGCAACTCAACTGAGCTCCCTTTGATTGACGGTGTCGCACTCGTGACGCTAAGCGCCCCTCACTACTACGACTTTGTCGGTTCTAAGAGTGCTCCAGAGCAATTAGGACCCTTGGTCCGTCTGCCCCAAACGGTGTCTCCCGATGCCGACGGCATAGCCTCACTGGAGTTAAAACTACAGAACCCACTCCAACGTACGGTCACCGTGACTGCGACGGCTCAAGTAAAAGCGAGCGCGAACTCTCCGCAAACAATCACCCGTAACATTGCAACAGGTGAAACTGGAATCTTCCCTTTGCGCTTCAATGTAGGCCAAGGGGCACTCGGGGAAATTGTGACAGTGGATGCTGCATTGTCTTTCAAGGAGCTCGCATGGGCCCCCAGCCTACAAATCCCAGTCGTCTACAATAGCATCCGAACCGACACGAGCACCCGTATTGAGTTGAATAGCCTAAATCAAGTGCTCAACAAACAGGACTATGACCCCCATACTTTGCATTTACTCTGGGGCAGCCCTGCGGACTTAAGTGTCCGCGCTAAAATACATTCCAGCCCCGCCTCGCGGCTCGTAAAAGTGACCTGCCAAGTCACCGACAATCAGCACTATGCCGCCACAGCAGAGGAAGCCCTCTTAGATGGTGATGCACTCGAAATCGGCTGGGAAAACCAGCAGGGCCTCCGCGGGCATGTCGCCATAGCTGGCGACCTCGGCGCATCCCCTCGCAACGAATTCTACTTAGGTACAGAGCGCATGGACAGCCCGCTGATCAGTGCCATCCAAATCACTCGTGAGGGCAAGACCACCACATGGGAACTGACACTCGACACGCGCCAAATGGGCTTAAATGAAAGCGATTTCGAGCAGGGCATACGCTTCAACTTTGCAGTGCATGACAACGACGGCGAGGGCCCCAAGAGCTGGATGTCCCCCACTCCTGGCTTAGGAGGACGATCCTACTTTTCCTCAGAGCACTTCTATCGACTCGAACTTGGAAGCGCGCAGGACTAGCGCATGCTGTATCTAGTTAGAGGCATTCGACTGGTAACGCTGAATCGTCATTCGTACTGGAGTTATTGAAAAGATGTCTCTCAACACATTCGAAGGAGATTTAGCGCAGGAGACAGGGCGAGGACGATTGCCCCAATGCCATGGCATTGGGGCCAATTACCAACTAAAATACCCCGCAGCCTGTCCACCGTAGCTCACAGAGCAAAGGAGAGATCCACAGCCCCCATCACGATGCGGGCGAGACAAGTCGCGCCCCTCTCCGTGTAGATTAATACCATCATTCAAGGATCCACTGACAACTAAGTCTCGGTATTGCTGATACGAAGCATCCTGAATACGAAGCACAAAATCGCGAGTGGAAATCTCCCATCCCTCGGGTGAGATCCCTGGAAGCAACTCAAGCCGGCCTTGCTTGGCGTCATAACGAATGCCATGGCTGAATCCATGGGCCTCCGATTCCATGACACGCTGCCCCTGATGTCGCAGCACAAATGGATAAGCCACTGACGGGGAACAACGCCCTTCAACAAAAACTAGAGGCTCGAAGCCAGTAATCTCATTACCATTTCCTTCGATGATAATCGGGCGCGCCTCAGTGCCCGAAGCACGAATATGCAAGACCTCTCGATAAGGCCCACTATCTGGAGCAAGCCATAAGGTATCACCAGCAGACAGCGCCGCGGCAGCAGAAGCCAAATCTTGATAAGCGTCGCTTGCATTCGGATTGACGACTACAGTCGCAGAAAATGCACACTGCGCCCAGAGCAAGCCACAAGAAGCATACGCAAACGTTCTCATGGATTCACTGAAGGAGCTGGGTAAACATGAATATCTTTCGAAAAGTCGATTGAGATGGGCTGCGTCGTATCAAGATCGTAATCAGAGCCAGTGCTGCTTTGAGATAACAGATTGGAGCCACTAATTGTATTTCCAAAAACATACACGTCCTCCGACTGATTAATATGTATCGCAGGCCCGCCGACCTCCTCAATTGTATTTCTCAAAATATTAATCGCTCGAATATGCATATTGGGCCGTGCAGTTTCAGGTGTCGCTCCGCGGTGGAAGAGCGAAATGGCGCCGGGCACATGGGTTCCAGAGAGGTGCATGACGGGGTCAAAGCCAACATCTCTGATTGTGTTGTTCAAAATAGTCACGTTTTCCACCCAACCAGCCTCACGGTAAAAGGTCATTTCGGAGCCAATTGAAATCGCCGACTGCTTAATATTCTCAAGGGTATTCCCTTCAACTAGTCCATTGGAACTCATTAGGCGCAGGCCACGGCCACGATGATCACGAAAGTGGTTATTACGAATCGTGTAATTGGGGGCCGCAATCGCGGGGATCTCAATAAAGTCTCCGGCCTCAACCGACATCGCATGCTTGTCGACTTGCATCGCATAGACCGAAATCCGCCCCGACTTGACAGCTTTGGATTGCCAAATTTCCTCTGCTATTTCCAACAAATCCTTCGACGCGCTGGGCTCCAACTCAAAAGACTGAATGAACGCACGATCTTTTACATCGAAAGTGTCCGGCGCAATACTCATCGCCACATCACCCGAATTCACAATCGAGGTGAAGGACTCTCCAATGTAGGGACGTATCAAATACAGCATGTCGTCTTTGACTTGAGCCACATAGAACGCGATCCCATGCAAGTTAACTGCATCATCTCCCATAAAGGAAAAATCACAGTTCTCTACAATCGGCCCCTTACGGGCATATGCATAATTAAACCCATCAGCGGAAATAGAGAGCAGACGCGGCACCTCGGCTCCCTCAGGCATGGGACCACGTTCAATTGTGTATGAGAAATAATTATCTCCGTCCATGAATCGAGAAATCACACCAATCGAAGGCAGGCTCCACATGGTCACTTCCTTCAGAGTGATATTCTTCCCTCTCTCAATACGAATACCACGTGAGTTTCTAAAATCGAGAACGATGTAATCGCCAACATTCAGAGTCTTCAACGTTGCCATCTTTCCGCGAGAGAATTGCAAGCGTCCCTCTCTGGGATTGATCGCTTCTGCTTTTTGCGCATACATAACGGGGGTGTCCTTTTTCCAATTCAGCGTCTCTGGTGAAAATGCAAACGCTCGGCCACTCAAATAATGCGACGCCAAATCCGGATACCCGTCATGAACTTTAAAGGTAACAACACCACTCTTACGATCCAAGGTCTCAATAGTGCCTTGAGTAAAACCAAGTGGATTTGAGGGCCAAAACTAAATTGTGTCGATGGGATCAAATTGCCTACGGCCGCATGTGCACGATCAATTTCGTGACGAATATCTGCGCCTGCAATCGATTGCAGCGTATCTTTATTTTTCCAGGCAAGCGCCGCTGCAGTACCCGCAGCCTCACCTAAGCCCATACAGGTCGGCATCACCCGAAAGCTGCCCGCGGCCTCATGTGTAGCACTAATACAACGCCCCGCCGCCGCGACATTCTCACGTGGGATCGACCACTCCCCTGCGCTGCGAGCGAGCGCAACCTGAGCGGCATACTGATCCCCTTCCGCCACGTAGCGACCTTCAATCAAACGCCGACCCGATGCCGCCCATGCCTGCGGATCAAAACCACCCATTTGCACCACCATAGTCATCGGCTGAGTCGCGCCACTGGACTGATTACCATGAAAAAGACTCGCCCCCGCCATGGCCGATGGGTCTGCATCGCCAGTCGCATCAATCAAATAACGACAACGAATGCGCACACGGGAACCTTTACTTAAAAATTCAGCGACCCACAGATCTCCGTCTCGATAGACATTCGATAAAATAGAGTGATAGAGTAGCTTGCCCCCTGCCTTGAGAATCGGATAGCGACTATGCATCCATAGCCATGGCACTAAGAGAACCCTTCATACCACTACCACGACTAGCCCTCGCTCTCGTATTTCCCTACGAGGATTTCAAGAACCGCGACCGCAAAGAACTCGCCGCTCAACTCGCCAAGATCGTCAAAGAAATGGAATGTGAGCTAGGTTCACGCTAAGTCCGCTTTAAGCGCAAAAAAAAGCGGCCACCCGAATCGGGTGGCCGCTGAATTTTAAAGCCTTCGCTTTAGATCAGTTTAGATCGAGCTTAGAGAGCCTCTGGACCAGTCTCGTCGGTGCGGATACGTGTCGCGCTTTCGACGGGAATGATGAAGACCTTACCATCGCCGATCTTACCGGTCTTAGCGGCTTTGACGATCGCTTCGGTCGTCTTTTCCGCGTCGGCATCGTCAACAACGATTTCGATCATTACCTTAGGCAAGAAATCAACTGTGTATTCACTGCCACGGTAGATTTCGGTGTGGCCTTTCTGGCGACCGAAACCTTTGACTTCCGTGACGGTCATACCTTCGATGCCGATGTCTGCGAGAGCTTCTTTGACCTCTTCAAGTTTGAAGGGCTTAATGACTGCTTTTACCAATTTCATAGTATTATGTAATCTGTGGTTATTTTTGTTAATTGGCTAGGCGAAACTTAGCGTGAGCTGTTTGCGAAGTCAGGATAGGCTTCTTGACCGTGCTCACCGATGTCAAGACCTTCGGCCTCTTCTTCAGGTGATACACGGACACCGATAGTGACCTTCAAGAGACCGAAGACGATCATCGAGAAGATGAAGGCGAATGCGCCAACGGAGAGTGTGCCGATCAATTGGATTCCGAAACCGGCAGCGTCACTGAAGAGAGCCACTGCAAGTGTGCCGAAGATACCACATACACCGTGAACGGAGATGGCACCGACAGGATCGTCGATCTTGATCTTGTCGAAGAAGATGATCGAGAAGACAACCAGGATACCAGCGATCAGACCTGTGATGATGGCCCAGAATGGCATGATGGAGTCCGCACCGGCTGTGATACCGACAAGACCAGCTAGGATACCATTGAGACCCATGGAAAGGTCAGGCTTCTTGAGGAATACCCATGAAGTGAAGATTGCACCGAGACCACCACCCGCAGCTGCAAGTGCAGTTGTGCAGAATACAAGCGATACCAAGTAAGGGTCGGCATTGAGAACCGAACCACCGTTGAATCCGAACCAACCGAGGAAGAGAAGGAAAACACCGATCGTAGCGAGTGGCATGCTGTGACCGAGGATCGGCTTGATGCGACCGTCGACATATTTACCAGCACGTGGTCCGAGGATCAGCGCACAAGCTAGAGCGGCGAAGCCACCGAAACCGTGAACGAGGGAGGAACCTGCAAAGTCGTAGAAACCACGAGCAGACAACCAACCTCCACCCCACTGCCATGAGCCAGTGATGGGGTAAGCGAAAGTCACAAGCAGTGTTGCGAAGATCATGAAAGAAGAAAGCTTAACGCGCTCAGCAACTGCACCCGAAACGATAGTCGCCGCTGTTGCAGCGAACATAGCTTGGAAGATGAAGTCGGTATACCAAGTGTAATCGGCATACTCAGAAGTCATCAGGTCAACCGATGCGGTGACATCGAACCATGAACCCATGGCGAACACACCTGCGGAACCTTCTGCAAATCCGGGATACATCGCATTGAAGCCCCAGAGCGCGTATGAGATCAGACCCATGCTGATGATGAACACATTCTTAAAGAGAATGTTCACTGTGTTCTTAGCTTGGCCGAGTCCAGACTCAACCGTAGCGAAGCCGAGGTGCATGATAAACACCAGAGCGGCAGAGATCAGCAGCCAAAGGTTGCTGATAGTAAAGAAGGCGGCCCCGGGAGTTTCCATGAAGGCCGCATAGGCCTCGTCAAATGGAATCGCATCAGCGACGGCTTCGACAGCTTCAGCTGCTTCTGCAACCGGCATGTCCTGTGCGCCGAGCGAGCCGGCCATCAGAAACGCCGAGCTGCCGAGCAACAGAGCGAGAAGGTATTTCTTAATCTTCATTATATGTATTATTTAGTCAGGTTGATTGCTATGTTCAGGAATTGAAATCGAGCACCCTCGTATGGGGGCATCTCGAGTAGATCGCGGAAACGCGAACAACACACATTTAGCACTCAGCATGCCAAGTTGACATAACCCCCTATTAATTCATAATAAAACTACAAATTCTCACCTATTTGCAACACATACAACTAACGATCAGACACTTACAAGGATTGATAAATATTCTCTAAAAAATAAAAAAGGACGCATAAAATGCGTCCTTTTAAAAAATAAATGAGCTAAATAACGATCATCCGGGAGGCCAAGCCATTTGACGGCCACCCAGTACGTGTAAATGTAAATGTGGCACAGTCTCTCCACCGTCCTTACCATTATTAATGACGACACGATAGCCACCCTCCAGCTTCAACTTTTGAGCTACGGAAGCCGCCGTCAGCATCAGATGGCCCAAAAGCGTCTGGTGCTCCGCCTGAGCCTGTGCGATACAGGGGATCACCTGCTTGGGAACGACGAGAAAATGCGTCGGTGCCTGAGGGTCGATATCATGCAGGACGATGCACAAATCATCTTCGTGTTCAATCTTCGCAGGAATCTCGCGATCGATAATTCGTTCAAATAAGGTCTTCATTGGATTAAGGATTCTCTTTAGTGTAAATCGCCACGAACTCAGCCATCAGCTCACGCAGGGTCGCCTTGATAGTATCCACCTCGTTCACATCGGAACGCGCGGTGCGGCGCAGTTCAAAAGTCGTCGCGACCGTCTTATCTTTATTACGGTCGATGGTGACATGATCACGAATCTGGAGAATCAAATCAAACTGCCCCGTCGACACGCGATTAGAGGTATCGATCGAGAGCACAATGAGTGGCACATTGAGCTCCGGCTTATTCGCAATGAAATTACGCAATTCAATCTCACCGCGCCGCAAAGAGAGCTCCATGATGTCACTCAAATCCAGACGTTCTGTCGCCGTAACTTCGGTCGCAAATGAACTATCGATGTTCATGTAGAGAAAGTTGATTCCTCGCAGGTGAGTGGCGTTTTCAACCGCTTGCAATTGTAACTGCAAGCCAACGAGAAGAGGGAGTAAGCAGAGTAAGTAGCGCATAATACAAATAACTAAACGACACAAAGTTTGTTGTAAAGCATCAGACAATACTCTCACAACAAAGTTCCTAGAGACCGCCCGAGCGACTACAGCACCACAACTTGCAAGCGCGAACCACGCGTGGCCCAGGCGCAGACCAATTCATCAATCCAGTCACGCACACGCTGATACTGTGCCTCGCGCTGCTTGGTCCAATATTTACCCGAAGGGCACACCGCCTCACGCAAACCAGTCACCAATAACAAACACTCCCGGCGACCTGCCAATTTCTTCATCTCCACTACGATCGCCTGCCGTATCCACAGCGGACTAAAATCTTCCAACCTAGGCACATGCCAGTGCGCAAAGGCAAAATCAGCTCGATGCCCCGCCCCCCCGAAATGTAGCTTCGCCAATTTATCCACATAATCCCCAAGCGGCACCCGCTCGAGATCCTCCGGATGCTCCTTATAGGCGAACTCCAGGGCGCGTCGCGCATGTTCGGCCCGCTCGGGGTCGGACACACGGCCGAGCAACTCATTCAGCGTGCGGAGTTGCTCCACTGCAATCAACTTGGCCTTAGGCATTATCCGACGAAGCTTTTAACTCGTTAATTTCCTGCGCCAACTCAGCGAGATCCCGAAAGTCTTTATACACCGATGCGTAGCGCACGTAAGCAATCTGATCCAAGTGCTTGAGCCGCAACATAATTTGCTCCCCAATCGCATAAGCTGGAATCTCGTGATCAAATTCCTTTTCCAAAGACGCCAACACATCAGCAATCAACATCTCAATCTGCATCACATCAATGGGCCGTTTCTCTACCGCTTTTTTAAGTCCCCCCAGCACCTTAACGCGGTCAAAGTCCTCGCGGCGTCCATCACGCTTGACCACCTGCAAATCCGCACGCAGCACCTCTTCAATCGTCGTAAAACGATACCCACATGCCAGACACTCACGACGGCGACGAATCGAAGTCTCGTTTTTACCGGTTCGAGTATCAAGCACTTTAGTCTCAATAGAAGCGCATTTAGGGCAACGCATGATTAGCAATATGAATTCAAAAATCAGTAGAGAGAAGGTCTACTAACAATAATTTGCAGCAGACTACTATATATAGCCCACTAGATTTGCAATCCCTATATTTAGTAGCGAGGCTACAACTTAAGAAAGTTCTCGAGCATCTTCATGCCCTGCTCCGTGGCGAGCGACTCGGGGTGAAACTGGACCCCCCAGATGGGAAGATCTTTGTGAGCCAAGCCCATGATTTCGCCCGCCTCTGTTTCAGCCGTCACCTCCAAGCAATCGGGCAAGCTTTCACGCTCGACCAGCAGCGAATGGTAACGGGTGGCCACCATCGGATTAGGCAAACCCTGGAAAATATCCGTATCGCGGTGAGTGACGGGACTGGTCTTACCATGCATCAAACGCTCCGCGCGCACCACCTTGCCACCGAAGTGCTGGCCGATACTCTGATGCCCCAGGCAAACCCCGAGCAAAGGCTTCTTGCCCGCAAATGCCTCAATCATCGCCAAGCTGACGCCTGCCTCGTTGGGCGAACAGGGACCGGGCGAGATCATGACACGGTCGGGATTCAGCGCGAGCGCCTCCTCCACCGTGATCGCATTGTTGCGAAAAATCTGCTGCTCCTCACCCAGCTGGCCAAAATATTGCACCAAATTATAGGTAAAAGAGTCAAAATTATCAATTACGAGAAGCATGCCGAAAATCAGAAGCGTGTTCGCCCCGAACTGCAAGCTCACAAGCAAATTGAAATCGAAGCAATTTTGCAGCTACTTAGTCATTTCCGCACGAGCGTTTTCATAGGCACTCAGCGCGCACTGCGAGCAGGCGGTCCGAACGTCGGCGAAGAAGTCGTTGCCCTTGTCATCGACTAAAATGTAGGCCGGAAAGTCCTCCACTTCGATCTTCCAAATGGCTTCCATGCCGAGTTCTGGATATTCCAACACTTCGACATTCTTAATATTGTGCTCCGCCAGCAAGGCAGCGGGCCCACCGATGGAGCCGAGGTAGAAACCGCCAAACTCTTTACACGCATCGGTGACTTGCTGCGAGCGATTGCCCTTGGCCAGCATGATCATGGAGCCGCCCTCCTTTTGGAAGGGATACACGTAGCTATCCATCCGACCTGCGGTCGTAGGACCGAAAGAGCCGGAAGGCTTGCCAGCGGGCGTCTTGGCGGGCCCCGCATAATAAACGGGGTGGTTCTTCAAATACTCGGGCATGCCCTCGCCCTTATCCAAGCGCTCCTGAATCTTGGCGTGCGCGATGTCGCGGCCCACGATGATGGTGCCACTGAGCGAGAGCGGCGTGGCGACCGGATACTTGGTCAGTTCCGCTAAAATGTCTTTCATCGGACGATTCAGGTCGATGGCGACGGGGTCTTTGGGCTTCGCGATCTCGCCGTCGGCAGGGATGAAGCGACCGGGATTTTCTTCCAATTGCTCCAGCCACAGGCCATCTTTGTCGATGCGCGCCTTGGCATTTCGGTCGGCCGAGCAAGAAACACCGAGCCCGACAGGGCAGGAGGCACCGTGACGCGGCAGGCGGATGACACGGACATCGAGAGCAAAGTATTTACCACCAAACTGTGCACCGTACCCCATCTTGCGGGTGTATTCCAGCAGCTTAGCTTCGAGTTCCGTATCGCGGAAGGCTTGACCGTACGCATTCCCCTCGGTGGGCAACTCGTCGTAGTATTTAGTCGAAGCCAGCTTCACCGTCTTGAGACAAGTCTCGGCCGATGTGCCGCCAATCACGAATGCGATGTGATAAGGCGGGCAGGCAGAAGTGCCCAGGGTGCCCATCTTTTCGATGCAAAATTTCTCAAGATTGGCCGGGTTGAGCAAGGCCTTGGTCTCTTGAAAGAAAAAGGTCTTATTCGCGGAGCCGCCGCCCTTGGCGACAAAAAGGAAATCGTAGCTAGCACCATCCGTGGCCAGCAGATCGATCTGCGCCGGCAAATTGCAACCGGTATTGGTCTCCTCATACATGGAAAGTGGCGCCATCTGCGAGTAACGCAGGTTTTCCTTGGTGTAGGTATTATACACCCCCTGCGATAGCGCGGCTTCGTCGCCCCCGCCGGTCCACACGCGTTGGCCCTTTTTGCCTAAAATGATCGCGGTGCCGGTATCTTGACAGAATGGCAGCACGCCGTGCGCGGACACCTCCGCATTGCGCAACATGGTGAGCGCAATGGTGCGGTCATTTTCCGTCGCCTCCGGATCGTCGAGAATCGCGGCCACTTTTTCCAAGTGCTCCGTGCGCAGCTTGAAGGAAATGTCCTTCATTGCACTTTCAGCCAAATATGTCAGCGCCTGGGGATCCACCTTCAGCATCGTTTCGCCCCCGAAATCAACGGTCTCGACGAACTCATTCGTCAGCAGACGATACTGCGTCTTATCTTTTCCCAGCGGAAATTGCTTTTGGTAATGAAACTCAGGTGCGGGCTTGGCCATGATTTAACTTTCTAATTTAAGTGAACTTCAGAATTAGTAGTGCTACTCAAAGGATTGGCAAGTGCGAACCCTCGAAAAAATCGTATAGCACATGCAGCCCCCCTGCCCAGAAAATTTACGCCAATCGCAACTCCAGCTTTTGCTTTAGGTTCTGCCACTCTGGAAGCAGTGCAGCCAGCAATCGATAAAAATCAGCACTGTGATCATGATGCTTCAAGTGACAGAGCTCATGAATCATGACATAGTCGATACACTCCTTTGAGGCTTTCACCAGAGACAGGTTCAATGTCAAGGTACCAGTTTCGGATAAACTGCCCCAGCGCTTCTCCATCCGTTGAATGACAAGACTGGGCTTATGCAGACCGTAGCGTTTGAACTTCGGCCAACAACGTTCGAGACTCTGCTCAAATTGCTCGGCCGCCTTTTCCGCATACCAGCGCTCCATCAAGCGTTTCGTCATATGCGGCGCTATTTTTTGCCAACAAGTCACTTCAAAGACTCCATTCTTCAAACGCACTTTGTTTGCATCTCCAACACTGACCTTGAGCTGATATTGTTTACCGAGATACAAATGCGTTTCGCCACTAATGTAGTGGCGCAGCGGCGTGCGGGGATTGAATTGCTTGAAATAATCTTGTTGCCGCACGATCCAACGCGCGCGTTTGCGTAACTTGGTTTCAATCGCCACGACATCCGTGCCTGCGGGGGCTTTCACCACCACGGAAGCGTCTGGATGCACCGCGATCTCCAATGTTTTCCGATCTACAGTTGAACAGGTGTAATCAATCACCCGTTGACCATATTGAATACTCCCCTCCATTATTTCTGCTGTAGATTGCATCGATTTAGCCGCGGGAACGTGCCACTTGCATGACTTTTTCAATCATGGCATCCATTTGATCCAACGATAGTTCCAGGCCTCGCTTCGCTCTGAGTTCATCAAAACAATAATCATCAATCGCATCGATCACCGCCTTCTGCGCATCACTGTCGTTCCAGAAGTTCACCTTAAAGTGCTGCTGTAAAATATTATCCACCGCCAGTGCTGTATCCGCCGCAATGCTTACTAATGCCTCGGCTGTCATCTCGTGCTCGATGAAGAAAGGCTTCACCACTCCGAAGTAAGCCTGCGCGTCTTCGTTGCCCTTCAACACGCTCGGCATATCATCATGGACCTTGCCAACGACTTTATTGCGAATATCGACCACGCGATTCAGGTAATCCAGATCCGACAAACGCTTCGCCCTAAAATCTTCGATCGCGCGCTGGATCAAAATAGAAAACTTCTCATAGAACGCTGGATCTTCATCCATCTTCTCCGTGATCACCTTCTTAGTGGCATGCGCGATCGTGTCGGCCTTGGCGGCGGTGCGTGGCTGCTTGCCATAAACACCTTGCTCTTCTTTGACCTCGTTAAAGGTTTCGTCGTCAAAAATGTTCACCGGCTCGTTGAGCTGAATCACTTCATCCGCCTGAATATGCGTATCCAGCAGCTTCTTGATCTTCGGTTCGTAGTCGCGATAATCAATGGCTTCAGCATAGCGCAGCTTGACCGAGGCTTTCAACTTTTGAAATTGCTTCAGATCCTTTTTGTAGCGGGCCAGCAAGGCCTCATCGGTTTCAAACAGAAACTTCTCAGAGGACAGCGCGATGGAGAACGTCTTGGCGTATTCTGACAAGCGGGTATAAAACTCATCGCGGATCGACTCGTCGGCCAGTAACTGCTCGTAAGCTTCCGAGTCATTGGAGTGTTTCACCGTTTTGAACAGCGCCCACAGATCGGAGTAGCGTTGTGGCAACTTGGCCACTTCCGCGTGAATCGACAACAAGGTGCCTTCGATATCCGCCTCATCGAAGCCTTCAAAGGCACTATACATCGTCAACGCCTCATCCAGCGGCCCCAGCACGTTGGCGTAGTCGACGATATAGCCGAACTCCTTGCCTTCATGCAGTCTGTTAACCCGTGCGATGGCTTGCAGCAGCGTATGCTCGCGCAGCACGCGGCAGAGATACAGGACGGTGTTGCGCGGCGCATCAAAGCCCGTCAGCAGTTTATCCACTACAATCAGTATTTCCGGTTCTTGTCCGTGCTTAAACTGGTTGATCAACTGCTTGGTGTATTCCTCCTCACTGCCATAGCGGGCCATCATCTTTTTCCAGAAGCGCACCACCTCGTCGCTCGGCTCATCATCGGTCTCTTCGTAACCTTCGCGGCTATCGGGGGGCGAAATCACCACTTCGGCACGCACCATCCCGATGTCGTCGAGATATTCCTGATATTTCAACGCCGAGACTTTGTTGGGCGCGACCAACTGCGCCTTGAAGCCTGTGCCTTGCCAGGTCTCGCGATAGTGCTCGCTGATATCAAAGGCCTGCATGTAGATCACTTGATCGGATTTGCTGAGCATTTCCGCGCGAGCGTATTTTCGTTTCAAGTCGGCTTGTTGCTCTTTGGTCAACCCTTGAGTATGGCGTTCAAACCAGAGGTCCACCGCTGCCTGATTTTGCGTCATCTCGACATAGCGCCCCTCGTAAAGCAAGGGCACCACCGCACCGTCTTCCACTGCCTGCGAGATGGAATAGTGCGGGTCGATCAAATCACCGAACTTGGCGAAATTGTTTTTCTCTTTCTTGAGCAAGGGCGTGCCGGTAAAGCCGAGATAGCAGGCACGCGGAAACATCTGCCGCATCCGCGCCGAGAACGAGCCAAACTGGGTGCGATGACTTTCATCGACCAACACAAAAATATTCGGCGAGTCATCGCTGTATTTGTTACCCACCTTGTCGAACTTATGGATCAGCGTGGTGATGATGCCCGACTGCTTCTCTGCCACCAACTCCAGCAAATTCCGCCCCGAAGTCGCGCGGCAGGCTTCCAAGCCACAAGCGGCAAAGGTGTTACTCAACTGCTTGTCCAAATCATCACGATCCGTCACCAGCACGATGCGCGGATTGAGAACTTCCGGATCGAGCGCCAGATTACGCGCCAGCAGCACCATGGTCAACGACTTGCCGGAGCCTTGCGTGTGCCAGATCACGCCGCCACGACGCGCACCATCGGTATCGTAATTCCGAATACGCTGCAGTGTGGATTGAATGACAAAATATTGCTGATAGCGTGCGATCTTTTTGATCCCGCCATCAAAGACTGTATATTTCCAAGCCAGCTCCAACAAGCGCTGTGGACGGCAGAGCGCGAAGAGCGACTTGTCTTGCTCAGTGACAAGGCGGCTGTTTGGAGTGCTGAGTGCTGAATGATGAGGGCTGAGTGACTGGAAATCCACGGCTTGGGACAACGACTGCTCGACCAGTGCTTCCAACTCGGTCAGCGCGGCCCCGCTCTGATCCAAGGCAGGCTCTTTCCACACGCCCCAAAACTTCGCGGCCGTGCCAGTGGTCGCATACAAGGCCTGATTCATATTCACCGACAGCAGCAGCTGTGTATAAGTAAACAGCTTCGGAATATAATCCTCATGCTGATTACGGACCGACTGCGAGACACCCTGCGCCACGTCGATCCCCGGGGCCTTACACTCGATCACCGCAAAAGGGATGCCGTTCACAAACAGCACGATGTCCGGCCTCGCGGTCTCATTGCTACGCGTGCGCTCGACCGCGTATTCCACTGTGACGTGAAAACGGTTTCGTTCCCAATTGCGCCAATCGATGTAATTCAGATTAAAGCTTTTTACGTCGCCCTCGATCGATTGCTCCAGCGCCGTGCCAAGGGTGATGAGATCGTAGATCGCCTCATTCGTTTTCAACAAGCCATCGTATTTGACGTGCTTGATCCGCTCGATCCCCGATTGCACGTTTTCCTCGCTAAAAAGATACTCCCCGCCCTTGTAGCGGATACGATTGATCCTTTTGAGCTGCGTCCGCAACACCGACTCTAACAGCACATTTGAGCGCCGTCCGCCACGCTCCCGCAAAGCCGCCTCGGGCGAAAGATAAGTGTAGCCCATCGCCACCAGCAATTGCACGGCCGGCAGTTGCGAAGCGAGTTTTTCGTCGGTGTTGAAATCGGTCATGATAGTTAGCTTTTCTCTAAAACTTCCCAGTAGCCGCGTGTTCCACCCACGCGCTGAATCAGTCCACTTTCTCGAAGTTGCTTAATATGCTTCTCCACCGCAGTGGTGCTTATCTCTAAAATTTCTGCTAGTTGAGATCCGGTAATTTTCGGAGACTGTTTCATCTCCGACAGAATTCTCACTTTCGTATTACCCAACTCATTACCCAACTCATTACCCACCCCATTACCCAACCCATTACCCAACCCATTACCCGACGTTTTCCCAAGGCTTTCCCGACGCTTTCCCGACGTTCCATCTGTAATCGGTCTGAAATCATCCTCGCTGCCTCCCGCAACAGTGCCTGAGGAAGTCTGTGATTTCAGCAGGTCTGCGGGCGAAAGTTCAGAAATATCCGGCAAACGCCCCGCAGTGAGCGCCTCTTTTTTGAACAACTCAATCGTCGCCTCATCAATGTCGTCCAAGCTCGCATTTCCCTCAATCGCACGATCCCACGTCAGCCCCATTTTCTTTAAAAGGAATTCGTTCAGCGCGGTTCCCTTGAGCTCCTGCTTCACACTGCCCGAGCGCCAGTAATACGCTCCGCGCAAGGAGATCGGCACCGTCGACGGTTCGACGATGATTTCGATAAAAGACTTGCCAGCTACCTCCTGCAAATGGATGGACGGCATTAACCCCAAATGATCGCGTATTTTGTTCGGCAAATCCTCCAATAACTTCTTGGCATTTTTCAACCCGACCACCTGCCCATGGTCATCCTTGCCCAGATAAATTCGGCCACCCACTGCATTGGCAAAACCACAGACCCACTTCAAATAGTCGTCGTGCCAGGATTGCTTGAATTCGATGTTCTGGGATTCGCTGGAAGCGAGTGCTGAGTTATTGCTTAAATCATCCTTCATGAGTTTTCCTTTCTTTGTGGAGTGGCCGAGCTGGGGCTCGGCGCTCCCGCACTCCCCCAGGGCCAATCTTGTGCTTGCTGGCACAGTTTCGCCTTCACTGGATTATTGTGAATATATTCGATCGTCTGCAGCAAGTGTCGCTCATCGCGGATATAGCGATCCCAATACTCTCGCATCCAAAATGCTTTGCCGGGAACGCCGAGCCCCAGCTCGGCATTTCTCGCCAGCGCCCAACGCCCCGTATACGACTTCCACGACTGCAAAATCCTACCCAACTCAATCTTTGGATGAATCAACACATGCACATGATTCGGCATGATGCACCACTCCATCAATTGGTATTTCTCGCCATCAAATTTCAAAAGGGTTTCTTGCACCACTGCGGCGACCGCAGGATGCCGCAAGGCACAACACCCCATACCCGCATCTAAATAAGATTCTATTTTACGACGACGTTCGGATGCCTGTTCAGAATCAGGCAGTTCCACCAATTCCGCCTCCATCGAGTGCAAGACCGACTGCGGCAAGCTATCGGCCAAGCGATACGTAATAAACTGCAGCCGAGAGACATCATCATAATGCGGCAAATACCCCCGAGAATACCATCTGGGAACGGGAACGGGAACGGGAACGCCAAGCCCCAGCTTGGCTGCGACGGAAGGGCCGAGCTGGGCAGCGGTAGAGCCGAGCTGGGGCTCGGCGTTCCTCTTTTCATCATCCATCATAAGAATCTCCCACTTCAACGCGCCACTCTCCCGTGAGTAGCTTCTGCATCAGCCCACGCTTTTGGGCTTTGTATTGCTCAAGGATTTGGTGAAGCACTTTGATTTCTCTCTGAACCAAAGACAACGCGTCAGCAATCTGACGCTGCTCTTCAATTGGTGGAAACGGCATTTTAGAACCAAGAAATTCAGTCGGACTTACACGTCGAGCTTTCCTTTGACCTTTGGCTAAGCCGATTTGCTGTGTATAATACTCAGGACGAATGACATAATAGAGAAACCACTCTCTTGAAACATTCAGAGAAAAGTCGAATGCAGGCAAATCGAGCGTCGACTCATATCCATCCAATTCATTGGGAATAATGCCAAATGCACCATTAAGAAAATCGAGTTTACTGTATATAAATTGTCCTGATTTCCGGACAAAATACTTGGTAGTTTCACTTCCTAACCTTTTTTCACTCTTTGCGATCACTCCATTCCCATACAATTTAACAGTCAGTTTCTTGGCATCTAAACCATTTGATCCAGCAATACGACTCTCCGTAAGAAAGGATCCCACTCTGACCTTCTTCCAACCCTTCCTCTCGCACATCAACTCCTGCATCAACCCACGGAACCGGCGTTCCTTCGCCTCGATCAGGCGCTCGGTTTTCTCGATGGCGGCATCCCAGGTGGACAGCACCGCGGCGATGGCTTTTTGCTCGGGAAGCGGGGGGAGGAGAATGGGGAGACCTATTAGTTTCTCTCTCGTTAAATGTGCAATACTACTCTCTCCAACCAATCGGGTGAGCTTCCCTTGAGAAGCAATATACTGCATGTAGAAACACAGATAAAAAGTAAGATCCTGACTTGATTTAGGCCGAATTCGATGAAGCGCTTTTTGATAATAGATACCTCTGCTGGGCCCAATCCAAACAGCACATCGCCCAATCTCACCACCTTCGCACATTAAAAGATCTCCATCTTTCAATTCGTATTTTTCACGTTCTCGATCAGTGAAATGCATCGAATTAAGATTACCTAATTCAAAATTCCCCCAACGAACGTTGTAATTTGCAAGGTATGGATATTGCTCTCCAGTCTTCGACTTTGCGCTCAACATTTTACCCAGTTGAACATCAAAACGTTTACCAACTGTTTCTTTTTTCCAGTCTGATGGATGTTGATTATTCGTCCTCATTTCTCCCCTATTTTCTGAATTTGGATGACGTCTAGCGCAGATCGGCACTGGGGTTTCACGGTTGAAGACCGCCCTACCACAGACGCTCCCGCGGTCTCCACAAGTGGAGCCCCTACGATGAACTTGAAGCGCTCCAACAGCTTTCCTGACTCTGAAAGTGGAGCCTCTCGTTGCGGTCCGAAGTTCCAGTCTACCATTTCCCCCATGTGGGAAAAATGGTTTAAGGAGAGCCCCGCAACGATCATCTCGTGCAGCTGCACGAGATGGTTTTCGAGTGCCTGACCAAAACGAGTCAAAATCGTCCGACATGAAAAATGAAAAAGCACTCTCATCCTTGCTTGCCTTTCTGCTTAGGAAGCTCGTTGCCCTTGAGCAGTTGCTTTTCCTCCGACTTCACGCGACGTTCGAGCTTTTTAAGATCCTCTTCTGGTGTGGGTAAATCTTCGGGCATGGTGCCATCAAGGTCTCGAATGGTCTCGCGGACTTTTTTGCCGACCTCGTAGTGGGTTCGGTTGGCTGCAACCTTCCCCTCGACTTTGTCGCGGCGGAGTTTTTCCTCGGCTTGGGTGGCGCGGAACAGGTTGGCAGCCAGCTCGGTGCTGCCCATGTTATCGAGAATGTGTTGGCTCTTTTTGAGTCCTTTGCGCGCCTTGATCCCCTTGGCATCGAGCCCGCCGTAAAGGCCTTTGTAGCCGTGGTTTTGAAAGATGGCGAAATCGAGGTTGGTCTCGACGCCTGCTTGTTGCGCGGTCTCGACTAGCTGCTTGTTGTGCTGCTTGAGTTCGTTGCGAAGAAAGAGACGCTGTTCGCTTTCTTTGAGATCTTTAAACTCGGTATCATCCGCCAGCTCTTGGCGACGTGTCTGAATGGCGAAATAGGTCTGCCCATTGGCAATCACAGGCTTGGTAGGATCGCCATTCTGAACAATCAGATAGCAGGCGTAGCGCGAGAGGCCATAGGAAGACATTTCACGTCCTGCTCCGGAACCAATTGGGACCATCTCGTGCATCTCCACGAAATGGTTTTCGAGCGGTTGTCCACTATTGGCGCAGGCTTTTTTTGCCTTTTCGATGACAGGCAAGAAATTCCGGAATTCGGCATAATCCAGAATTTTGGACAACTGCCGCGCCATCCAGAACTCAGCACCGGAAGAATCGGTGTGCTTTATGCCTTCGAAGGTCTGATGATGTTGGTTTTCGATTTCTTCGCTCATCGCTCTAGCTTCCAGCTAAAAGTTGATAAAACCATTTTCGTGGCGTCACGAAATTGGTGAATGTGAGCCGTCGTATTCATCGTGTCCCCTCTCGATTAATCTGTTTCAGTTTCTCAGCCATCTGCGCGCGCACTTCGACGAGCTCGGCTTCGAGGGCGTCGATTTCTGTTTGCACCTCGTCGATATCGATCGGCTCTTCTTCCTCGAAGGTGTCCACGTAGCGTGGGATATTAAGATTGAAGTCGTTTTCCACGATCTCGCTGAGCGGCGCAAGGTAGGCGTATTTATCGACGGTCTTCCGCGCGCGGAAGGTGGCCATGATCTTGTCCAAATGCTCGGCGGAGAGGTTGTTCTGGTTTTTACCGGAAACAAACTCGCGGCTGGCGTCGACAAAGAGCACATCCTGACAGCTTTCGCGTGGACCGCCCTTCTCACGGGCACGGTCGAAAACGAGGATCGCCACGGGAATATTAGTGGTGGGAAAGAGATTGCCCGGCATGCCGATCACCGCGTCGAGCAGGTTTTCCTCAATCATCTTCTGGCGAATGCGCCCCTCGGCTGCACCACGGAAGAGCACACCGTGTGGCACCACCACCGAGACGCGGCCGGATTTCTCCAAAGCTGTCTCGATCATGTGGCTGATAAAGGCCCAATCGGCCTTGCTCTTGGGCGGCACGCCTCGCCAGAAACGGTTGTAAGTGTCGCTTTCGGCATTTTCCGCGCCCCACTTGTCCAGCGAGAAAGGCGGATTGGCCACCACGCAGTCGAACTGCATCAAGCGGTCGTTTTCGACCAAGAGCGGCCCGTTTAAAGTATCGCACCACTCGATGCGGGCACTGTCGAAGCTGTGCAAAAACATATTCATGCGGCACAAGGCCCAGGTGCTGCCGTTCGACTCCTGACCATAGAGCGCGAGGTCGCGCCCTTCAATCTGACGCGATGCCTGCACCAGCAATCCACCGGAACCACAGGTCGGGTCACAAATACGGTCGCCGGACTTCGGTTCGACCAAGCGCGCGACCAGTTCGGTGACTTGCAACGGAGTGAAGAACTCGCCCGCCTTTTTGCCAGAGTCTGCTGCGAAACGCTCGATCAGGTAAATATAGGTATTACCAATCACATCTTCCGACACACGGCTCGGACGCATATCGAGCTGCGGCTTGTGGAAGTCTTCCAAGAGCGTCTTGAGACGGCGGTTGCGGTCTTTGGTCTTACCGAGATTGGACTCGCTGTTGAAATTGATATTACGAAAGACCCCTTCAAGCTTAGCCTTATTGTTGGATTCAACGTGCTCCAGCACGATATTGATCAGCTCACCGATGTTGGCCGCCGAGCGGCGCTCGTAGAGACTGTAATAATTCGCTGGAAAGGTATCGAGGGTCGTCACCACGCCCGTTTTTTCGTTGGTCTCTGTCAAGGTCACGATGGGCAGCACAAAGCGTTCGCGCTCCAGCTTGCGGAGAATGCGCGCCTCATCGTCGCCAAACTGCTTTTGATAGGTCTCGTAATGATCCTGCCACACATCCGAGATGTATTTAAGGAAGAGCATGACGAGAATGTAGTCCTTATACTGAGCCGGATCGACCGTACCACGGAAAGTATCGCAAGCGGCCCAAGCGGCTTGATTGATGTCACGTTGATTGATTTGAGTTTCCATAAAAAATTAACTGTCCTCTTTCGCTAGTTGCATAAGTTGTGTTGAAATAAGTGCCCTCCGACGCTCCGACAAAGCTTCGAGTAAAGTAAGCTCGCGCTGTAAAAGCGCCGCCATGTCGACGATTGCCTGTTGTGTCGGCAGATCTGGCAAATCGACTGGCAGGCCTTCTAAACTGTTTTTGCTGACCATTTTTTGCGCAGTCCCCTTGATGCGACTCGCCAGATAGGCCTGCGCTTCGTCTTGGTGTAGATACCAGTTCAAGTAAGCAGGCAGAACCTCCAGAGATGAATTCACACGCACACGATAGAGTGGCGCCGCCAAAACAATCGCTTCACCAGGCTCATCCACCATCAGCGCGGGACTCATATCCATCCCCCGTGAACGAAAGACCAAGTCACCTCGTAGCAAAATCTGTGAGTCTTTGACCTCCCCCACATTCACACGCTGCAACTCGCGACAATCCACAACATCGTCCGAAGTCAGATCCTTCATCTGCACAACCGAAACACCGCCTGCACATACCTCCATACGAGAGCGGAAGCTATATCCAACCTGCACTTGTGCGATTTCTTTTAGACATTTAGGCATAACAATACAGCAACTAAGTTACTACAGTCAAAAGATGTCGAGCCAAGATAGAACTGCAACGCGATTACTGTAAAAAAGTCCACAATTGCCATCAACAAAGCTGATCCTCGATAAACCCTCGAATTGGACTCAAGCGCAGTCAGCCCCTGAATCGTTAAGTAATAGGCAGACTGAAGCGACTAAGGACGCGACGACATCGTCCATGCGCATCGAGCACATCATACTCATTCAAAATTCAGCGTTGGACGTTCAGAGCTCGTTCTGCATTGCCACGATCCAAAGTCTCACGACTTCGGCTACGAAAATCGACATGTATAACCGAAATCGTAAGATTATGGACAGGCTGAATAGTATTCTCGACCCGCTGCTCCACAACGGCTGGTCCAAAGTCTCACGACTGTTCCAGTCTGCTTCGCTGCCGGCCTTGTCGCCTGCGACTCGGAACGAGCTACGATTTCCGTGGTTCGATACCGCTTTCGAGCAAAGCGGGCACTTGCTGTAGCAATTGATCGCGAGCGACTTCGGCTTCATTACCAGCGGTGAGGTCGCGGACTTTCACCACGCCTCGCTCCAGCTCTTCGCTCCCGTAGATGAGCGCAAAGCGGGCACCGGACTGGTTGGCTGCTTTGAATTGCTTGCCGAAGCCTTGGTTTTTGAGCGGATAATCGACTTGATAACCGAGCGCACGCAACTGACCAGCATCGGCCAAAGCGGCGTCGCGCTCGTCGTCCCCTCCGATGATGGCAATAAACTCGGGGCGCTGCATATATTCCGGCATCAGCGACTTGCTCTCGAGCAGGTCCACCAATGTGACATCGCCCATCGCAAAACCGACCGCCGGCATATCGGGCCCGCCTAGTTTCTTAACCAGCGCGTCATAGCGCCCGCCCCCGGCCAAGGCACGCCCGGCGCCACTGGCCTCAAAGGCTTCAAAAACAAAGCCTGTATAGTATGCGAGCCCACGCACGATTCCGAGATCGATTTGAATAAAATCACCTGCGCCGGCTGCCTTGAGATTACGCAGTAGCTGCGCCCAGTCTTCCATGCGCGCCTTAGCTTGAGCTGCGAGATCCCCTTCGAGTGGTAAATTTTCAATATACGCACGCAAACGGTCAAAGTCGCGAATCGCGATCGCCTCCTCGATGCGGCCCAGGAAGGCTTCCGCTTGCTCACCGAGCACGGGTGCCAGCTTCTCAATGGTCTTGCTGCGATCGGTGCGCTCAAGCTTGTCGATAATTCCCAACACGGTGGCACTGCCCGCCTCGTCGAGCCCCTCGGCTGCCAACATCAACAGCCATAGGTCACGATCACTGAGGCGCACTTTAAAGTCACCCGCACTGAGACCGAAGGCTTGCAACGCCTGACAGAGCAGCGCGATCAGTTCGGCGTCGGCGGTCGGGCCTTGTTCGCCGAAAATGTCGACATTGAACTGATAAAAGGCACGTAAGCGCCCCTTCTGCGGACGTTCGTAGCGATAGTGTTCACCAATATTGAACCACTTGACGGGACGCTTCAGGCTATTAGCCTTGGCACCGATCAGGCGCGCCAACGAAGGCGTCATTTCCGGGCGCAGAGCCACCGCACGGCCGCCGCGGTCTTCAAAATTAAACAGTTGGCTGACGATTTCTTCACCCGATTTTTCGATATACAGCTCCAGTGGCTCCAGCACCGGGGCATCGTATTCCAAAAAGTTAAAGGCACGCGCGACTTGACGCCAGCGACCAAAAACATGATTCCGACGCGCACAGGCCTCCGGATAAAATTCCCGGAATCCGGGTAGCGTTTCAAACTGCATAATAAATCTCCCTTAGAAAGATGCTAAACGACTAGACCTCACGATCCGTCCAAAGATTTGAATTATTGAAAAAAATCAAATCTTCCGAGTCGCAGATAAGCTCTAATTACAGAGCATCCACGTCCAAATCCTGAAGCTTAGCTTTCAGTTCTTTGCCAGCCTTAAACTTGATCACGGCACGCTTAGGAATGACGACATCGGTCTCCGGCTTATTAGGGTTGCGACCGATGCGAGATTTGCGAATCTGCACTTCGAATACACCGAAGTTGCGCAGCTCAACATTCCGTCCCTCGCTCAGCGCTCTGGCGATTGCGTCGAGAGTCAGTTGCACAGTTTCTCGCACTTCTTTTTGCGGAAAATCAGTTTTATCGTAGATATCTAGAACGATATCGCGTTTTGTAAGGTTATTGGACATCCTGGGTATGCTAGGTGGCTTGCGAAAATGAAAAATCAAAAGTTACTGTTGCTGCGATACTTCGGATCGCGAAAACACTGTCAAACTAGAAAAAATATGAGTGATAAAGAACCACCAAATCCTTTCGAGGAAATTCAACGTCAATTAAAAGATTTGTTCAAGGACTCGAATGTAAAAGTGTCAACCCATGGTTTCACCGAAAGCGATCCTTTTGCCGACGAGCCCGAGGAGTCCGAACCGGAAAAACCGGACGAACCCAATAAGAGCGCTCAAACGCTGGACAATATTCGTAACTTCCACCTCAAACCAAAGGAGATACGCGACTATTTAAATCGCTTTGTCATCCGTCAAGATGAGGCCAAAAAAGTTCTATCGGTCGCGATTTGCGATCACTACAACCATATCCGCAGCACACTTTCCGGCGAAAGCACGGAAGCCACCGAATATAGTAAGCAAAATCTACTCTTTCTCGGCCCGACCGGAGTCGGCAAGACCTACCTGATGAAAAATGTGGCGCGCCTGATCGGCGTGCCCTTCGTCAAGGCCGACGCCACCAAGTTTTCAGAAACTGGCTACGTCGGCTCCGATGTAGAAGATCTGGTGCGCGATCTAGTCAAAGCAGCCGATGGCGACACCGAACTGGCAGAAAAGGGCATCATCTTTGTCGATGAAATCGATAAAATCGCCGCCGAAGCCGGCGCGGGAGGGCGCGACGTATCCGGCCGCGGCGTGCAAATCAACCTGCTCAAACTAATGGAGGAGACAGAGGTCAGCCTCTTCAGCCCGACCGACATGATGGCTCAGATGCAGGCCGCGATGGAAATCCAGCGCGGCGGCAAGCCGAAGCGAAAATCGATTAATACCAAAAACATTCTGTTTATAGTGAGCGGCGCTTTCGATAAATTGGCCGAATCGATCAAAAAACGACTCTCCCAAAACGAGATGGGCTTCGGAGCCAGTGTGAGCGACGAGGAGGAAGACCTCTCCGCTTACCTGCAGCACGCCGAGACCAGCGACTTTATCAAATACGGCTTCGAGCCCGAATTCATTGGCCGCGTCCCTGTGCGCTGCGCCTGCTCCGCACTGAGCTCCAACGACTTGGCGCACATTTTAACCACCTCAGAAGGCAGCGTGCTCCACCAGTATCGCGACGACTTCCGTGGCTATGGAATCGACTTCGACATCGGCCCCGAAGCCATCATGGCCATCGCCGAGGCTGCCAGCCAAGAAGGCACCGGTGCCCGCGGCATTATGACCGTCATGGAACGCCTCTTCCGCGATTATAAATTCGAACTGCCCTCAACTGCGATCAAGCACTTTGAAGTTACGCCCGAAATGATCGCCGACCCCGCAGCCAGCCTACAGGCCCTCAAAGTAGAGAACGCCCACTTACAAGCAGCCGTCTGGGAAAATGACATTAAACGCTACGCTACGGCCTTCGAGAAGCAGCACGGCTTCACCCTGGAATTCAAACCACTGGCGGTGGAAGCCTTACTGCTAGAAGCCGAAGAACGTGACCAAAGCATCCAGTCACTCTGCAGTGACAAGTTTGAAGATTTTGAGCACGGATTGAGCATCATCAATCGCAACACAGGCCAGACCGTTTTCAAACTGGGCAAGCTCGCGATCGAAAACCCAGATAGGGAGCTATCTAAATGGGTGGTTCGCAGCATCGAAAGCGTCAAAGGAAGCTCAGATTGAGATTGAACGCGCTCCAAAGTTCCCACTCCCTACTCTCCATTCAATAAGATGCCAGAAGGAAAAGCAGTCAGCCAAATGTTCGCCGGAATCGCCGGGCGCTACGACGTCGCCAATCACCTCCTCAGCGGAGGGATCGATTTTTACTGGAGGCGCGTGCTCACACGCATGGTGCAGCAGCGTGCGCCCAAGGATATAGCGGACCTCGCGACAGGCAGTGGCGACGTCGCCTTCAAGCTGCGCGACCGCATGGGCACTACCGTGCCCGTGACGGGGCTGGACTTCTGCGAGCCGATGCTGGACGAGGCCCGCAGCAAGCGCGCGGCCAAGCCAGCATATGCCGACATCGAATTCGCCTTCGGTGACTGCATGCAGTTGCCACTGGAGGACGCCTCCGTCGATGCGGTCACCATTTCCTTCGGAGTGCGCAATTTTGAAGATCGTCAGCGGGGGCTAAAGGAGATCCTGCGCGTGCTACGCCCAGGTGGACGTCTGTTCGTGCTGGAATTTTCGCAGCCGGACCGCTGGTTTCGCCCGATCTATTATTTCTACCTGAAATATATTTTACCCTGGGTGGCGGCCATCGCGACAGGCGACAAGAGTGCCTACGACTACCTCGCCGGCACGATTGAAAATTTCCCCACTAAGGAGGCACTCTCTGAACAGCTCAAACTTGCTGGCTACGAAACTGTCGCAGCGAAGGGACTGACTTTTTCCATCGTGGCAATCCACGAAGCAAGGAAGGCGGACTAAGCCCCCTTGGGATATTCACTGGCGCACTACATCGAACCGAGTCGCACTGGATAGAACGGGGGAATGGCATCGTCCAATATCCGCGCACTCGGATTCACGAGATGAACCTGAGTCTCAGAATACCTCAGTTGTTCGACCAAATCCGTATAGAGTTTCTTCGCTGAAGCATACTCAACGCTAAGTCTTTCATTTGATAAATCCTTCTTCGACCACTCATCGAGATACTCTCCAATAATTGTTGTTCGAGCGTCTAAATCCTGCACGCGCTTCATCAAGGTATCGACTGACAGCTTTAACTGATAATTGATCGCCTCTTCAGCAAAAAGGTTAGCAACAATTGCCGCCATGATGGGATCCGGATGTTCATAACTGACACGTATCGTCAGCAACTCCACGTCCGCATCCACCGTTACGCCTCTTCGCAAAACTTCATAGAGTGACAGAGCTGAGTCACCTCTGCCAGCAACGGGGATTGGTGCCATCAGACGATCACGTTTTTTATCTTGGAGACGCTGATCCACTCCTTTTAAAACCGAATCCGACTGTGCAACGGCGACATGATAGGAAAAGTCCGCCTTGGTGGGATTCACATTCTGCTCCGAGTTCAAGTAATCCTGACGAAAAAATTTATCGGTGACCAGCAGCGTCGCCGTGGCTTTATATATGGGCGACGAATCATCCCAAACGGAAACAGTCTCAAGAGATGACTCTGCTACAGAAGCAGAAGACTCGATTGAAACAACAAGAATGACAATCAGTTGCGTAATTTTGCGTAGCATTAACCACATACATCATAACTAAACCTATGAAGGTTATTATTCAAACTCAATGAGTTTACAATCAATCTTCCAAGGAGACGGCCGCTCCGTCGACGGACTCGTCGTCATCGACAAAGCGGACACAGAAGGCGGCGATTAACATCGAAGCGCCGCCCAGCAGCACCGCGTTCATGGTATTGCCACCAAGCAGGCTGGCCATGACATAGCCGAGACCAAGTGAGGCGGCAATCTGCGGTAGGACGATGAAGAAATTAAATACCCCCATGTAAAAGCCCATCCGACTGCCAGGAATCACATTGGCCAGCATGGCATAGGGCATCGAAAGGATGCTGGCCCATGCGATGCCCACGCAAACCATTGAAGCCAATAACAATTTCGCATCGCCAACGAAGGCCACCGACAGCAAGCCCAGCGCACCGATCGCTAAACAAGTGGTATGAATGCCCTTGGCGCTGAACTTACGCACAATCAACAACAGTAAGAACGCAAAAAAGAAAGCCACCCCATTATACACCGAGAAGCATACGCCGCCCCATTCGGCCCCAGCCTGATACGCCTCGCTGCCATGGTCCGTGCCTCCAAAGATATGCGTCGCCACCGCTGGAATGAAATAAATCCACATACAAAAGAGGCCAAACCAGGTAAAGAACTGCACCACGGCGAGTTGCTTCATTGCCTTGGGCATCGAGCCAATACCCTCGAAAATTTCCTTAAACGCATTGCCCACCCCTGCGGACTCACGTTTCATTTGCTCAAACGCTTCCATATCCTCCGGCGGATACTCTTTAGTGGACAAAATCGTATACAAAACCGCGGCAAAAAAGACACCTGAGCCCACGTAAAACGCAATTTTTACGGTTTGCGGAATCGCCCCGGTGGCGCCTTCCGCATTGGTGACACCAAACCAGTTGGAGAGCATCCAAGGTAAAGAGGAAGATAGCACCGCGCCCAGTCCGATCAATAGACTCTGCATCGCAAAGCCCAGCTTGCGCTGCTTCTTATTGAGCTTATCGCCGACGAAGGCCCGGAAAGGCTCCATACTAATATTAACCGAGGCATCCAAAATCCAGAGCAAGCCAGCCGCCATCCAGAGTGAGCTGGAATTGGGCATCGCGATCAAGGAAAGACTGGCGAGAATCGCACCGACCAGAAAGTATGGCCGACGACGCCCAAGCCGCGTCCAAGTGCGATCACTATAATAACCGACCAAGGGTTGCACGATCAATCCGGTCAGCGGCGCTGCCAACCAGAGAAAAGGAATCGTGCTCTCATCAGCGCCGAGGTATTGGTAGATCGCGCTCATATTGGCCATCTGCAGCCCCCAGCCAAACTGGATGCCAAAAAAGCCGAAGCTCATGTTCCAAATTTGCCAGAATGATAGTTTTGGTTTATTCATAATGTAACTGTCGTAGAGATGGTGCGACTATCCCAGAGGAAGCGTTCCTCTGGGGACGGTTCGCCCGCGAGCGGTTTCGCGAGTGAGGGTTTCCAGATGTTGTAGCGCTTCGTCGAGTCGCTTCGTCATCGTCAGGCGCCAAGCCCAGCTGCCAGAGGCTTTACCCGGCGTATTCATTCGAGCATCGGATCCGAGGCCTAGCAAATCCTGCACTGGCACGATACTAGCGCCCGCCCGCGAGCGATAGAGACTGCGAATAAAATCCCAATGAATCTCGGAACCGTCGCTGGCAAAATACGCTAAGGCCATGGCACGCTCCGCCTCGATTTCCTTTGCGGTGCGCGTGCTGCCCTCCCCCGCCTGACTAGAAAACCAGCCGAGAACGGTATCATTGTCATGCGTGCCCGTATAAGCCACGCAGTTCGGCACGTAATTTTCAGGCAAGAAGGTCGAGCTCATCGGGTCGGTGCCAAAAGCAAACTGCTCAATGCGCAGACCTGGTAAATTGTAATCGTCGCGGAGCTTTTCAACTTCGGGGGTAATCACCCCCAAATCTTCCGCAATCACAGGCAGGGGAAGTCCATGATCAGTGACAAATGCATCAAACACCTCCCTGCCCGGCGCAGGGATCCATTGACCCGCGGCGGCGGTTTCCGCCCCACCTGGCACTTCCCAGCAAGCATCGAAGCCGCGAAAGTGATCAATACGCACGACATCCACCCAGGATAAAATACGACTCAAGCGCTGCCGCCACCATCCGTAGTCTTCACGACGATGCGCCTCCCAATCGTAGAGCGGGTTTCCCCACAGCTGCCCCGTCGCAGAAAAATAATCGGGCGGCACCCCCGCAACCACACTAGGGCTGCCATCGGCCTGGAGACGAAAAAGCTCAGGCTGACACCAAACATCGGCACTGTCGTGTGCCACAAAGATGGGGAGATCCCCCACCAAGCGAACGCCCAAATCCTGCGCGCGCTGCTGCACACGCGACCACTGCAGACGCAGAATAAATTGCTCAAAACACACCCGCTGAAGCTCGGAGTCTAACTTGATGGCGATCTCTTGCAAGGCCTCGGGATTCCGGTCGCGGAATTCAGCTGGCCAATCAGTCCAAGCAACACGATTGAAATGAGCTTTCAAGGTGCTAAACAATGCAAAGTCCTGCAGCCAGTCGTCCTCTGAGGCGAGAAAGGCCGCATACTCACTCTGGAGCGGATGCGTAGCTGGCAAAGCAAAAAACTTACGCGCGGCCCGCTCGGACAGTTCCGCCTTGTTTGCGTAAACTTGGGCGAAATCCACACGCGACTGCAGTGGCATACGTAGCGCCAACAGTTCTTGATCGTCCAGCAGAGCCCGCGCATGTAGATCTTCCGGACTCAAAAAGACAGGATTGGCCGCAAAGGCCGACAAGCCCTGGTAGGGCGAATCTCCGTAACCTGCTGGATTGAGCGGTAAAATTTGCCACAGGGTTTGCCCATGCGCCGCCAATTGCTCGACCCAGCGGAGCGCAGAGGGGCCGAAATCACCGATTCCAAACTGATTAGGCAAAGAGCTCGGATGCATGAGTAGACCGCAATCTTGCTTAAAGAGACGAGTAGACATTAGAAACTTCCTTCCTGACGAGAGATTTGAAAAGCCCCGAAATAGGCGTTATGCGCACCACCATTCAAATTGAAGAGGGCAAAACTATGAATCTGCACAGAGGCATCCCCTGCTTCGGCTACGGGCGGGCTCATACGCCGCTGGGGAAAAGTATGCACGACACGATCACTCAAAGTTGTGATTTGCAGGTCGTACTGTCCTGCCTCGCCCACACTCACCCCAACTTCGATGCCCGCTTCATCTAAAAATACTCGAGTATTCAAGCGACCGTCGGCATCCATAATCTGGTAGGTACTCAGCCCCTCGATCACAGCCAGCACCAGCGCGCGTCCAGTGCTCAGTTCACTCAAATCTGCAGCCGTCTCGGGGTAACGCAATGCGATCCCCACACTAGAGATGCCTGCAGCATCTCGCTCAAACTTAGTGCCAAAGCCATCAAACTCGAAGCGCAAAGAAAACACATCTCCCGCCGCCAAGGGATGCTCCAAGGCGCGAAAGGCCGCCGTCTCTTCGAAGCCAGTGCCATTGGCGAAAATACCAAAGGCACGGCCCTCACGCGCCGACTCAGCCAGATCTGCCTCTTGAGCCGCCTGTGCAATGAAGAAACCCGTGTATTGCGCCTCCCCCGCGGCCCCATACTCAGGCGACAATAGCTGCCAGCTCTTGAAACCCCGCCCCCCCGAGTCGCCTGTCTGCCAACCATCCGCATAGACCTCATAATACGCCTCATCCTCTGCCGCGATATACGACTGAGCCTGACTGGGCACGGCTGCCGTCAAGGCAAACAGCAAGCAGCAGGCACATCTGAGGCAGAAAACTGGGGAGGGGCGAAAAGTCATAGACAGATATTTTCACTCCACCGTAAGCATCCAGCTCGCAGACAACAGACCACGCCACAGTTGACAGTTGAATAAATAAGACTCTCCTCATTATTATAAGTCTTGGAAAACTACAGAGTGCTGGCTCAAAGCGTATACTCACCACTCAAAACACCGCCGAAAGAAGCTAATAGCACCCCAAATCAAATATTAGCAAAGCTTATCATTAACCATCCTACCATTAAAGAAAGGAAGCAACATCACGGTTGCACTTGCCATTACTTAAAATAAATAAATACACAAGAATAGGCACGAGTGTTGCCTCATAGACAAAGCCCGAATCTTCCAACTGAAAATAAAAACCAATACAATGGACTTCACCACACAGCTCGGACTCGACCCAAACACTGCGGCTTACGCCCAGGATGAGCAATCGCTCCTCGAATATGTGAATTTAAAACTAACCTCAATCGGTCAACCGACCTTCGAGGACGTTAGCGATTCTCGCTTCAGCAGCTTGAGCAAGTCACTGCTGGCTAGCTATCAAGAAAAATCCCGACTACTCGCCGACTACTTGCCTCCCTGCGACCAGCGGGTGCAAGGTTTTCTGGCAGAATACTTCAGCGATCTCGACCTGAGCGAGATGCCACATCTGCCTAACAACACTTTGATCCTAGACCGTCATGGAGTGGCTCGCACGCTATCGCTTCCAGCGAAGGGCGACCACTTCTCTTCCGAGATCATCGATTCTTACCGCATCCAACAAGGAGTGCTACACAACCCCAAGAGCGATCGCCGCACCACGAAGGGGGTGTTCCATGTCACCGAAGGGGGACTCCCAATTCCCAACGATAAAAAAGCGGTTCCTAAACTAGCCGCGGCACGTCTCTTTGCCAAAGCACTCAAAGGAGCGCCTGAATCACTACAGACATTACCTTTCCTCGCCAACCAAGAAGAAAAAGCGCGCGCATGGGTCTCTTTACTACTACGCCCTGTCGTGGTTCCTGAAGTCGATGGCTTCAGCCAAGAAAAGACTATGGAAGTGCGCTTTTTCGCACCGGGCAACTTGGTCTGCAACCTGGATTTCGTAGAATCGATCTTCGGCAATGCTGGCGACCCATTCATCGCCGACAACGACGCGGCCCTCGACCCTGCACACTGGACGGGCCACAGCGGTTGCGTGATCCTCGCGCCACATCTGATGGGCACCACCAAGAAGGAGCTGGGCCTGCCCAACATCAAAGATGCCACCGAACGCCAAATTCGCGATGGCATGTGCTGGGAGCAGGAAGACGAGCTGTATAACGATGGCGGCGCCTTTAAGATCACTTGCCGCGACGAGCGCGGTGTGGTGGTTACGGCCATCGCCGACAACTACTTCGGTTATTGCAAGAAGGAGGTCAAAACGCAGATCGGTTACTCCGCAAACTTGAACGGTCTGGCGGAAGAAGAACACGCCGGGGGCACACTCGCCTTTACAGGCTACGACCTGGGCGAAGACTTCCAACTCAGCCAATACTATCCGGTCGTCGATCAAACTTTCGATGGTGTGGCAGCACGCTACAGCGATCGTATCGATATCAAGCCTCAAGGCTATGCGATCGATAAGACCTTCAAAAATATCATCTACATCCCCGAAGATGCCCGCATTGAGCTCAACTCGCAGCGCATCAGCTGGTCCAAAGAAGGTGAGCCCCAAGAGATTAAACTACTGCCGGGTAACACCTACGTGCTGCCTTCTGGCTACAAGGTCGAAATGATGAAGCCCGCCGAAGGTCGCCGCTGGCGTCTGGTAGGCTACACCGCAGAGAGCCGCGTATGTCACAAGCCCTGCACCGTATCCGGTGGAGGTAAATCCGAAATTTCCAAGCCCATCACGGACGCAATTATTTCCGGCCCCGTGTTTGTGCGCGACTTTGAAGGTGACTTCGACCTCGCGGAAGAGATCATAAACAAAGAATATGGTCAGCGCTTCTTGGATGAATCCAAGAACAAAACAAAGGGACGCCCACTACTCAGTAATGAGCGCTCGCTCGGTTCAGTCATCAAGCTACTGACTCCTTCCAAATCTGAATATACCGAAGAATTCAATACTTGGCTCAAATCGATCCCACAGCAGGTCAAAGAGCTGGTACTCATCATCAAGCGCTTCTACAAGGAAGACTGGGGAAGCGATTGGCGCAAGCGTTTCAGCGTCGATCTAATCAACGGAGAGTCGGGTAACATTCTGCGCTATCGCGAACAGCAAATGCTCACGCAATACCTGCGCATCGGCTACACCGAGAACGGATCTTGGCGCACCTTTGGTTTGCGCAAGGACTTCATTCCCGCAGCCAAGATCTCGCTGGAAGACGACATCACCGCATCAGTGGTGGCGCCAAGCTCGCAATTGAGCAGCCTACCTCCGGGTTGGTCGCTGCCTTCAGCTAAATTCGTACATAACTGCGAATACCGCTTCTTCCAACGCCCCGACGACGCCATCATTCGCGGCTACGATAAGGGCGCGGAACAAGACCTGAGCTCCTTCGGCAGCTTCCTGAGTAACTACGAGCCACTGGATCGCGAATTTGCCAAGAACGAGACAGAAGATGCCATCCGCTTCGGCCAATACACGGAGCCCATGCGCGATATGGTGCTCGACTTCAGCTACGGCAACTCACCGGACTACTACTCGACCAATGCCTACCCACGCATCGTCGATGGCAGCCCCACTAAGAATCCGCGCTACTTGCAAGTCCGTCCCGACTTAAAAGACCCACGTGCCGTCTATCTGGCTGAAATGAGCTCACGCCTCTTCCGCCGCCAGGATTCACAGTCCGCACTCCTGCGTCCGGTCACTTCGATCCTACCAGGGCGTCGCAACAATCCAGCCGAGCCAGACGCAGGCGTGAAGCCACTCTGCGTATTCAGCCCCATCCACCACATGGAGCTGCCAGAGCTGTTCATGGAGTATATCGCAAGTATCACTGGCAAGTCGCCCTCCACTACAGGTGCCGGCTCCGAAGGCGCGCTCACCAAGGGTCCCTTCAACGCCTTGCCTCCGATCTACGACATGAACAACGCGCTGGTTTCTTACCTCGCGACCGATCAGCCGGTCTTCATCACAGCCGCTGGCTATGTCGGCCCCAACTTCCGGGTGGATCACGACATCAGCCTACTGGTGCCCGAAATCTGGTGCCGCCTGAAGGATCAAGAGACCGATCCAAAATGGATGCTGGATCACGGCTACCTAGAGAAGGTGGAAGACTTCGAGCACAATGGTAAAAAAGTGCTCGCAAGCCGCATCGGCTACCGGATCACTGCAAAATTCGTGCGTATCTTCTTCGGTCGTGTCTTCAACAACCCGACCTCGGTATTGGACGAGCAAATGCTCAAGCCTGAGCTGCAAGATATGGATACCTTCGTCGAAGGCATGGAGACCATCATCGCGGCACACAAGCAAGCCGCCGAAAACTACTTCGCCGACGGCTCCATTGAGGATGCCTGCCCACCGCTCAAGGCCCTACTCCACATCATGAAGGACGGCCACTACGAGGGCGAAGGTCTCGATTCTGCTAAGGTGCGCGAGCTCTTCACCCGCGAGTCAATGCTTGCCAGCGATTGGTATGCCGAGCGCCTACAAAGCCAGCAATCACACGATATCGCGATGTGGAAGAACAATGTGCAGTATCTGCAAAACTTCCTACAGCGTGAATCACATTCCGGAGTGGCTAAACGCCTCAATATCGAGTCGCGCCTGACCGCTGCCAAGGAAGAGCTGGATAAGGTCAGTTCTAAGAAATACCTCGAAACACTAGTCGGCACACTAGGCCGCCAGCCGATCGAGAAGTAAATCAGCGAGACAGAATCGTTTTTCATCCAGAGCTTGGGGCCATCGCCTCAAGCTCTTTTTTTTGGAGCCGTCACACTCCCCCCGTCCAGAGAGCCGAGGCTACGGAGGGTGCAAGGCACGCACGACTGCTGCCTCAAAAGTTTGGAGGGCGGCCAGCTCGGCACGGCGTTCCCCCGGTTCAGAGAACCGAGGCATCGGCAATAGCTACAAAAAAAAGAGGCGTCCGCTTTCGCGGACGCCTCTGAAAGATTCGGAAGAATCAAGTATTAATATACTTGAGTCGCTTCTTCTTCAGGAACTGGAGTCTTAAGAAGATCCGAGCTCATTTGTGCGCGGAAGCGTGCATCACCTTCGGCGACAGCTTGTGCGACAACGCGGAACTCGATGATTTGCTTAGCCTTCAATACACCGTAAGGAGCGAAGCTGACGTTGTTGCCAGAGATCGAACCTTGAGTGTCACCAGCAGCAGAGAGAACCTTCAGTTGGCTTGGAAGTTGAACTTCGAGGCCGACGTTGGTGTCTTGTGCGGTTCCTTGGTTAGTGATCTGGATCACGTATGTAGTTTGCTCACCTACGAGGAGTGGATCCTCGGTGTCGATCACTTCGATCAGCAAGGCTGGGTAGCCGCGCCATTCGGTGCAAGCGTCGTCGTTTCCGCTGAGGCCGTATTCAGCCGATGCAGCGCTAACTTGGTTGCAGTAAGTGCCTTCTTGTAGACCGAGAACTGTAACGTCGAAGCTCTTAGACTCACCAGCACCGAGGCTTGTGGTCCATGTAGCTGTGTTGCCATTGATTTGTGCACCAGGAGCAGAAAGCAGTTTGTTTTGTGCAGGAAATGTGTCCACAACAACTACGTCTGCAAGAGGCACGTCACCAGTGTTGGTGGCTGTGATTGTGTAGGAAGCCTTCTTACCAACGAATTGCATTGGTGTGCCTTCCTTAACAACGTCGATACCAGCTTCAACGACGACGACACATGCGTCGTCTTCAACGGAACCAGCATTCGAGGAAGAAGCCACCGCTGTGTTGCAGTGCTCACCAGTTGCTGTAGCAGTTGTGTTCACTGTGACGTCACGGCTTTCACCTGGAGCCAATGTGCCAAGGTTAGTTGTGAGTGTGCTGTTACCGCTGTCATGAGAAACGCCAGCAGGCAATGTGTCTGTAAGCACAACATCGTAAGCGCAGAAGTTACCAACATTGGTTACTGTGATGTTCCAAGGTACACCTGCACCGAGAAGAACTTGCTCGTTTGGTGTAGTCTTAACAATTGCGAGCTCAGGAGCGCCCACTTGTGTCGTTGTGCAAGCTTCCGGGTAAGCAACGATCGTTGCGCAGTTGCTAAGGTCAGCAACTTGAGTTGGCTTTACAGTCAACTGCAGAGGAGTGCGAGAACCACTCTCAACATTGTAGAGTGTCCATGTAACGCTGCTGCCATTCACTTCGGCTTCAGGTGTGCTGGAAACATATACTGTGCCAGCTGGGATTTGCTCTTCAACAACTACCTTCTTTACCTTGTCCTTAGCAACAACTGTGTAGTCGTAGTTATAAGGAGTGTTGATCGCCACCATATCGGGAGCGGACTTTTCAAGGCGAACGAGGTGCTTATCTACATAATCTGTAACTGTGCCAGGTGCGCAGTCATCCATAGAAGCAGGCGCCGCTGCGGGTGCAGGGGCTGCCTTGGCTGGCTTAGGGTTATTATACTCGTGAATGTGACGATTGTCAGAGGGCGTCTTCAGATTGAAAACGGTGGTTTCAGGGGAGTCTGACACTGTGAAATTCTTGCCTTCGTCCACGATTCTCTGAGCTGAAAGCTGAGATGCGGCCAAGACAATGAATCCTGCAAGTGCAGAAGCTCCAAGGAACTTTTTCATGATATTCATATGTTCTGTTTGTGTAGTTAGTTTATTTTTCGAAGCGAACGGATGGCGTCCGCACATCTAAATAAGAAGATGAACTAAATACCCTAGCACAGGTTAGTACTAAATCGAGTCAAATGTATGAAATTTTCGACATTAGCTCTGTTTTAACCAAGAACAAGCAACCGCTACCTCCTAGATAATAAAAAAGCGTGCTTCCCATCAATGGGAAGCACGCTAATAAATAATCAATTATGTACCAACTAAGCTACAGGCTTGAAAAAGTTCTTAAATTGAGCGGTCGCATAATCGCGATTTAAATGCGCAATCATATCAAGCGGGATGCTCTTCGGACACGCAGCTTCGCACTCTCCGATGTTGGTACAACCACCAAAACCTTCGCCGTCCATAGTCGTGACCATCGCCAAAGTGCGGCGATCCTTCTCAGCCTTACCTTGCGGCAAGCTGTTCATGTGAGCGACCTTGGCACTGGTAAAGAGCATCGCAGATGCATTGGGACATGCGGCCACACAGGCACCACAACCAATACATGCAGCGGCGTCCATCGCGTAGTCGGCGATCCCCTTCGCGATCGGCATCGCATTCGCGTCGACGGCACTGCCGGCACGCGCAGTAATGAAGCCGCCGGATTGGATAATCTTATCCAATGGTGTGCGATCGACCACGAGGTCTTTAATCACAGGGAAAGGCTTGGCACGCCAAGGCTCAATTGTGATCGTCTGACCATCGTGGAAGTGGCGCATGTGCAACTGACATGCCGTCGTGCCACTCTCGGGGCCATGCGGAATACCGTTAATCGTCATCGAGCACATGCCGCAAATACCTTCGCGACAATCATGGTCAAAGGCGACCGGCTCATGGCCATCGGCGACAAGTTGCTCCGAAAGGATGTCGAGCATCTCAAGGAAGGAAGAGTCCTCAGAAATGTCAGCAAGCTTGTATTCGGCGAATTTACCAACGTCCAGGCGGTTCTTTTGACGCCAAACGCGGATTGTAAGATTCATTGTTTTTTCCATCGTGCGTATTGAGTTGGATTACTTGTAGCTGCGAGTCGCGAGCTTGATGTTTTCGTAAACGAGCGGTTCCTTGTGCAATGCGGGGGGCACGTCGTCGCCCTTATACTCCCAAACACCCACGAAGGCGAATTTATCATCGTCGCGCATCGCCTCACCATCATCGGTTTGGTGCTCCGCGCGGAAGTGGCCACCGCAGGATTCTTCACGCATGAGCGCGTCGCGGCAAAGGATCTCGCCAAACTCCATAAAGTCGGCAACGCGACCGGCGCGCTCGAGCTCGGGATTGAGACTGTCCGCATCGCCCACAACCTTAAGGTTGGACCAGAACTCCCTGCGCAAAGCTTGAATTTCTTCAATCGCTTCGGTCAGGCTCTCCTTAGTGCGGGACATGCCGCACTTCTCCCACATAATGTTACCGAGGCGCTTATGGAAAGAACGTGGTGATTCGGTGCCACCGATTGACATCAACTTCTGGATACGCGACTGAACGTCGGCTTCGACCTCAGCAAATGCAGGGTGATCCGTCGTCACTTGACCTGCAGCTGCCACGCCTTGTTCACCGAGGTAGTTGCCCACCGTGTAAGGCAAGACGAAATAACCATCCGCGAGGCCTTGCATCAGTGCCGAAGCACCGAGGCGATTGGCTCCGTGGTCGGAGAAATTGGCCTCTCCGCCGACAAACATGCCAGGGATCGTGGACTGCAAATTGTAATCCACCCAAAGACCGCCCATGGTGTAGTGCACCGCGGGGAAGATCATCATAGGCGTTTCATATGGGTTATCGCCGGTGATGCATTGATACATTTCAAACAGATTACCATAGCGCTCTTCGATCGCCTTTTGGCCGTCGCGCTTAATCGCATCGCGGAAGTCGAGGAAGACCCCGAGACCGGTAGTCGCGACGCCACGACCATCGTCACAGGCCTCTTTAGCAGCACGCGAAGAGATGTCACGTGGTGCCAGGTTACCGAAGCTTGGGTATTTACGTTCCAAGTAATAATCGCGATCATCTTCAGCAACATCGTTCGGGTTCAACTTACCTTCACGAATTTTCTTAGCCGTCTCTTGATCCTTAGGCGCCCAAACACGACCATCATTACGAAGCGATTCCGACATCAGGGTCAGCTTCGATTGCTGGTCGCCATGAACAGGAATACAAGTCGGGTGAATTTGCGTATAGCAAGGATTTGCCATGCCCGCACCGCGACGGTAGGCACGGTGTGCAGCCGTCACATTACAGCCTTGCGCATTGGTAGAGAGAAAGAACACGTTGCCATAACCACCAGTAGCGACCACAACCGCATCCCCTGCATGGCGAGTCACTTCGCCCGTGACCATATTGCGAACAATAATCCCCTTGGCATGGCCGTCGACCTTAACCACATCCAACATTTCGTGGCGGTTATACATTTTCACCTTACCGAGACCGATCTGCTTACTCAGCGCCGAATACGCACCGAGCAGCAATTGCTGCCCCGTTTGGCCACGCGCATAAAAGGTGCGAGAAACCTGCGCGCCCCCGAAAGAGCGATTCGCTAACAAGCCACCATATTCACGCGCAAAAGGCACACCATTGGCGACACATTGGTCGATAATATCAGAGGACACTTCAGCCAGACGATACACGTTGGCCTCGCGAGCGCGGTAATCGCCGCCCTTCACGGTGTCGTAGAAGAGGCGATGCACACTGTCACCGTCGTTTTGATAATTCTTAGAGGCATTAATACCGCCCTGTGCCGCAATACTGTGTGCGCGGCGTGGACTGTCCTGATAACAGAAGCAAGAGACATTGTAACCTTGCTCTGCGAGGCTTGCGGCAGCAGCGCCACCAGCTAGGCCGGAACCCACCACAATCACGTTGTATTTACGTCGATTGGCCGGGTTGACCAATTTCATGTTAAACTTGTGGCTCGTCCACTTCTGTGCGAGTGGGCCTTCGGGAATTTTGGAATCGAGATTCATTGTTCGGCGTTCCTATTTGTGAAGTGTTTCAGTGATCTCGGCAGCGGCGGAAACAGAAGCGACTGGTAAACCACCGGTCGGATCCTTTTTGAGCAGGCCAGCCATGGTAGCGATTGGAATAATGGCAAAGCCGAGAAAAACGACCCAGCCATAGACCAATGCGACGCGATCCAAGCGTTTGCGCCAAAGTGAATTGCGAAGCCCGACACTCTGAAACATGCTGCTAACACCGTGTGTGAGGTGCATGCAGAGTAGACCTGTTGCAATGATGTAGAAAGCAGAGACCCACCAGACCTTAAAGCCGGCCACCATCATGTCGTTGACATTAAAAGTCATCACCGCATGGCCGTTTTTCATGACCACTTCGCCGTGCTTCACGAGGGGCACTTCCGAAGGCTCGATCACGCCCGGTTCATTGTATTGCATGCTAGGCACATTGCGGACAGTGAAATGCGCAATGTGAAACACGATAAAAGCGAGCAAGATGATACCACTCATGCGCATGGTGCGTGACGAGTAGCTCGCCTGCACAACCTTGTCACTGTCATAACCTTCAGGGCGTGCCTTCCGATTATCCAAAGTTAAGGTAACCGCTGCCCAAATGTGGACTGCGATGCTAGCGAGCAGGAAGATACGAATCCCCCAGAGCGCAGCCGCAGGCAACAAGTGATGCAACTTGTATGCATACGCATTGATCACCTCGGCACCGAGGAAGATCTGTAAATTCCCCAGCATGTGCCCCATAACAAAGAGCACAAGCACAAGGCCAGTTAACGCCATCAAGATCTTACGACCGATGGTGGATTTAATAAAACTACATAATGAGCACATAATAATGTCGGGAGCTATTAACAAAGGTAATGTTGCAACTAAGTTTGGCAGCTTTTTCAAACACGGAGCAAATTGCAACCCATCTATTAGACTAGATAGAGAACAAAATTAGCTAAGCTAAGGAAAAAGCACACCTCAACCACTTGCATACACTTCTAAAGCCCCATATCCCCATACTGTCCATCTTAAAATTAAATATTCTTATCCTAAATGAGACACAGTAGCAGCTAGGCTTATCCACGCAACTTCTAGCGATAAAGCATGGAAAATGTTTGCCATGCGTGAATGCCACAGAATTGAATGCAACATTATAAACTTGGTCGACTGCACCCAGTGCTTCATTTACATTTTTCAACATCATTCCCAAACAGCAAAGTTCGAACACATGAAATATATTTTCGTAACAGGCGGCGTCGTCTCCTCGCTAGGCAAAGGACTGACCTCCGCAGCACTCGGCGCCCTACTCGAACAGCGTGGCTTAAAAGTGCGTCTGCAAAAGTTCGACCCTTATCTCAACGTCGACCCGGGCACTATGAGTCCCTTCCAACACGGCGAGGTCTACGTGCTCAACGATGGTGCCGAGACTGACCTCGACCTCGGGCACTACGAACGCTTCACCTCAGGAGAGCTCTCGCGCCTAAACAATCTAACTTCAGGCAAGGTCTATGAGACCGTGCTGGCCAAGGAACGCCGCGGCGACTACCTCGGGGCAACCGTGCAAGTCATCCCCCATGTCACAAATGTGATCAAAGAGCGCATCTACCAAGGTGGCGGTGATGATGTGGACGTGCTCATCACTGAGCTCGGTGGCACAATCGGCGATATTGAAGGACTCCCCTTCCTGGAAGCAATGCGTCAATTTGCACTCGAAGTGGGACGTGACGATGTGCTTTTCATTCACTGCACCTTACTTCCCTACCTCAAAGCTGCAGGTGAGCTCAAGACGAAGCCCAGCCAACAATCAGTCGCCAAACTGCGCGAAATCGGCATCCAAGCGGACATCCTCGTCTGCCGCACCGAAGAGCCGATGACAAATGAGATGCGCCAAAAGCTCTCGATGTTCTGTAACGTGCCCGCTAAAGCTGTGATCGAAGAGATGGATGTCGAAACTTCCATCTACGAACTTCCACTCGCGCTGAAAGCAGAGAAAATAGACGATCTGGTAATCGAGCACTTAAAGCTCGATGCGCCCGACAGCGACATGAAGGTCTGGCACGATGTCGTACGCCGCCTCAAGGCGCCCAGCCACAAAGTCGAGATCGGCGTCGTGGGCAAATACATCGAGTTGCAAGATGCCTATAAATCAGTCTATGAGTCCATTCTCCACGCGGGCATCTCTAACGACACCAACGTGCGCATTGTGCGCTTGGATGCAGAAGTCATCGAGAACGATCCCGCGAAGTACCTCTCTACACTTGACGGCATTCTAATCCCGGGAGGCTTTGGCGACCGCGGCACAGAAGGTAAAATCGCAGCTGCACAGTATGCCCGCGAAAACAACATTCCCTACTTTGGGCTCTGTCTCGGCATGCAGATCGCGGTGATCGAATATGCCCGTAACGTAGCCAAATTAGAAGCAGCCAACAGCACTGAGTTTGATCCTAAAACAAAATTTCCGGTGATCGACATCATGGAGGACCAAAAGGACCTCACGACTAAGGGCGGCAATATGCGCCTCGGCGCTTGCCCTTGCGAGCTCGCAGATGACAGCTTCAGCTTTCACGCTTACGGAAAAAAACTCATCCATGAGCGTCACCGCCATCGCTATGAATTTAATAACGCATATCGCGACCAGTTAGTCGCTGCAGGCCTACGCATCGGCGGTATCAATCCAGAGCGCGACTTGGTGGAAATCGTAGAAATCCCCGACCATCCTTGGTTTGTTGCGGTGCAATTCCACCCGGAATTCAAATCTAAACCCAACGCAGCGCATCCACTTTTTGCCAATTTCATCGCCTCGGCGCTGAAATACAAGAAGTAGTCCCGCCAAAAAAGCGGACGCCTAAGACTCGGCAGAAGCCTTGGAAACTATCCAAGGCACTCAACCGAACGAGCTGCCTGCGCTACAAAACGCCCTGCCGCTTCGCGTAATTTTGCTTCGGGCAAGGCGCCACTGGAAAGGCGCGCACAATTCCAAGGCGCCCCACTTGCGAAACATAGATCGCCCGGCACATATAGCACGCCTTGTTCAATGCAGCCCTGGCAAAAGTCTGACTGCATGCGCAAATCCATGCCCTCGGGAGCCCGCAACCAGAAAATAAGCCCCCCCTGCGGGACCTTCCATGCCCAGCCAGACTCACGCAAGCCACCCTCAGCCAATGCCGAGTCAAGGATTTGCGCCTTGCGCGCATAGTGCGCCTGAATGCGAGCAAGGTGCTCGGGGTAGAGCCCTGCGTCGAGCACGCGCTCAATGATCGCTTGCGCAAAATGTGGCGAGCCAAAGTCCTGATGCCCCTTAATACAAAGTATCTTCTCCTTCCAGACCTCATGCGTGCAATAGCCATAACCGATCTTCAGCCCTGTAGCGAAGGGTTTAGTGTAAGTGCCCAAATAGAGCTTAGGGAAGGGCTCAAACTCAGGCATACTAATAATCGAAGGCGCCGGGTGCGGCGCATCGAAATAAAGATCGCGATAGGCCGCATCCTCAATAACGGGAATAGTATACCCCGTCCGCAGCAAGACCTCAGCCACGGCCCTCTTCTCGGCCTCAGCCAACGAGCGACTACTCGGATTACAGAAATAACTGACTAAATAAATCGCCTTCACTTTGGAGCGCTCCCCCGCGGCATCCAACTCCTGCAAGCGCGCCTCCAGACCATCCGGCAAAATACCCCCTTCCGCATCGCAAGGAATCCCCACCGGTCGCAGCCCGAGGCCTTTCAACATTTCCAAGCACACGAAATAACTCGGATCTTCCACCAAGACGATATCGCCTGGATCGCAAATCGCTTGCACCGCTAGGTAGAGCGCTTGCTGTGAGCCATTGCTCACAAACATCGCCGCCGGATCAAATACACCCGCCCGCTCACCGGGATGCGACTCGATCGCGGCGCAAGAAAGTTCACGCAAGCGTTGCCGCCCTTGGTTCTGCCCATACTGCAGGGGCTCCTCGGGCACTCCCGACTGTGTCAATTCAGCCGCAAAGCGCCCCACCAGCTCGCGCGGCAGCACAGCATTATCGGTAAAACCAGCCGCCAAAGAAAGCAGGTCTGGGTTTGCCAACGCGCGCGCCATTAAATCAACAATCACTGGCGTCGCGATTTCGCGCCCCTGCCGTGAGAAAGATATGGGTGTCTCTGAATTAACCATTATAAGGGAATTGCATTTGATCTCTCGAGTGATCCGATATTGTAAAAAGAAAGCGTGCCGCCTCTCCGCACGCCCCACAAGCAAATGATTGCCAATGTTTCCATCTTACTGATTGCCAGCCTGTGTATCCTCTACGCCGGAATCAATGCTTATGCCGCTCTACGCTCGGGCACGCTGATCTTCCCCGCCCCGCCCAGTAGCTATCAAGACGACGCGAGCATCCTGAAACTACAAAGCAGCGCAGGCATGAGCATCTCAGCCTACTATTTAAAGGCCTCCAACAGCGATCGCATTCTAATCTATAGCCATGGCAATGGCGAAGACATCGGCATGGCTCGCCCTTGGCTGCAAGACCTGCAGCAAAAGGGGATCTCCGTATTTGCCTACGATTACCCCGGCTACGGCACCAGTCTCGGCAGCCCCAGCGAAGCGGGCTGCTACGCAGCCATTCATGCCAGTTATAAATATGTCACCGAAACCCTAGGCTATCGCCCCCAACAAATCACGCTCTATGGTCGCTCCCTGGGCAGCGGTCCATCCACCTGGTTGGCGGAACGCACTCAAGTTGCAGGACTCATACTGGACGGCGCTTTTACCTCGACATTTCGAGTGATGACTCAAATCAAGCTACTCCCATGGGATCGCTTCGACAATTACGCGCGCCTCCCTCGGATACAATGCCCCGTCCTCATCATCCACGGCACCGAAGATCGCATCGTACCCTTTCAACACGCCCTCAAAAACTGGCGCGCGATCACAGGGCCCAAATACAAACTATTCGTCGAAGGCGCGGGCCACGGAGGTCTGATTGACTTCGCTGGCCCCGACTATTGGAATATCACCCTCCCATTTATTCAAGGAAAGCTACTATGAAAAAACGCGCACTCATACTCCTGCACCCCGGCTTCGAAGAAATGGAAGCCGTCGCACCGATCGACCTCCTAGCACGTGCTGAGATCGAAGTCGTGCAAGCCTCCACCAGCAATGCAACACTCGTGACAGGCCGCAACGGCATCACCATGCAGGCCACGCACCGACTCGCCGATGTCGCCGCAGACGAATTTGACGCGGTCATTCTCCCCGGAGGTCCCGGCATACTACAGCTACGCAAGAACCCACAGATCATCGAATGCCTCCAGCGTAATCATCAAAGCGGCAAGCTCATCGCTTGTATCTGTGCCGCGCCGCTGCTACTACTCGATGCAGAGATCAGCCCAAACATCGCCTATACAGCACACCCCAGCACTCTGAATGAACTTCCTGAGGCCCGCCAGCAAAGCGTCGTGCGCGACGGATCTGTCATCACCTCCCGCGGGGCCGGCACTGCGACCGAATTTGCCCTGAGCATTGTGCGAGCACTTTGCGACGAAAATTGCGCCCAAGAGATTGCTGAATCAATCTGCTGGCCACATAGCTTTTAGTTCACGCCTCAAGCGCCCCTCTGACTGTGCAAGAATCCACCCCCATTCGCCCTCGCGACCAACTACTACGCGACAGCTTCACGCCTGCCGAAGCGATACTCTTCGGCGTGATCTTAATCATGGCGAGCATTGTCAATTGGCTGGGTGATCCACGCTCCCTCTGGCTCTTAGGCAGCTTACTCATCATCGGCTGTCTAACACCCTTAGTCTTAAAAACACACGAGCACACGCACCCCTTCTTCGTCGATTTACTCTGGCCTAAGTTCTGGTTATGCTCCGCGCCCGCCTGGATACTAGCACTGCAATTTGTGCTCGGACTCACCCAAAATCCACTCAACAGCGTCACGATAGATAACAATCTATACCACACACTCGCCCCAATCAGCCTGTGGCGCCCGATCTCCGCCGTCGATAATACCGCGTGGTTAACTACCTTCGCATACTGCGGCACCTACCTGATGGCGACCTCGCTCTACATCGTGCCCAAGTCACGCGCCTTTTTCGAACGCCTCTTCCCTTGGTTATGCCTAGGAGCCGTGCTAGTGGGCGTGTTCGGTTACATACAAAAGGGGCTCGGACTCACCAAGCCCCTCTTCACGCCTGGCACGGGTGCGAATGATTTCTTTGCCTTCTTTCCCTATGACGGACATTGGGCGGCCTTTGCCTCACTCTGGTGCTGCGCCTGTATCGCAATGTCACTGCTCACAACGCGCTACGAAGACAATCCCGGCTTCATCAACTCCACTGGCCCTTGGTATCTAACCGGTGGCACCTTACTAGGAACTACTGGGTTCTTAGTTAAAGCCCCGCTTCCAGCTGCTATTTTGCTGCTCACACTCTCCGCTATGCTACTCATCGTCGCGGTGGAATTCATCGCCAACCCTAAAGACCCGCACCACCGATCCATCGCCACCTGTAGCGGCCTGACCGCCTGCCTCAGCTTTGCAGGCGGCATCTTTCGTATTTTCCAAGACCAAGCTGTGACCGACAATGCGAGTGCGCTTCGCATGGCCGCGATCGACATGTTCAAAGACAGCCCAGTCTTCGGATGGGGCATCGATAGCTATGAAAGATTACTCCCCTTCTATAGTAACGACATGCTACTCGGGCAAAGATCTGAACGCGCCGCCTCCGATTGGCTTCAACTCCTCGCAGAGCTTGGTCTAATCGGCTTCATCGTAATACTGTTCTTTTTGACTGCTTTCATTGTCCGCTATCTTCGCGATGCACGTAATGTGCGCCTGACTAACCACCTGCTAATTGGCTGCAGTTCAGTGTTACTTTTAGCCTTATGCGATTCACCCTTTATGGCACCCGCAGTCCTGTTTAGCTTCTTTGTTATATTCTTCAGCTCCCTGCGTTGGGCAGAAGTAAGCCGTAATCAAGTCGACGAAGTGGACGCCGCACGCCCCCGACTAGTCACCCCCGAGAGCCAACGACGCGTCCCCTTCTATAATCAACCATACAACGAGAAAGAAAAATGAGCCAAACACACTTTGATTACATCGTCATCGGAGGCGGCAGCGGAGGCTACGCCGCAGCGCGCACCGCCCGCGAAAGTTGCAAGCACGTCGCCATCATTGATAACGCCGAAACGCTCGGCGGCCTATGCATCCTACGCGGCTGCATGCCCTCCAAAACTTTGATCTACTCCGCAGAAGTATTACACTTGGCACATAAAGCGGAGCAATTCGGCCTCAAGATTCCGACTGCCGCAGCAGACATGGCAGCACTGCATCAACGTAAGTTGGATACTATCCAAGAATTCGCAGAATACCGCCAAGAGCAACTGGAGAGCGAGCGCTTCACCCTTTTTCGTAGTCGCGCGAAGTTTATCAACTCGCGCACCATCCGCCTCAGCGACGGCACAGAGCTCACAGCGGATCACTTCATGATCGCCACCGGGTCCGTCGTATCCGAACCGCCAATACCCGGACTAAGCGATGTGCCCTACTGGACCAGCGACGAAGTGCTCGAACTCGACTTCCTGCCCGAAAAAGTCATCGTCCTCGGTGGCGGCATCGTCGCATGTGAACTGGCCCAATTCCTACGCCGCATAGGCAGCGAAGTCATACAAATTCAACGCAGTCCTCACATTCTAAAAGAGATGTCACCCGAAGCAGCCAGCGTGATTGAAAGCGCCTTCCGCGATGAAGGCATTCAGCTTTACACGGACACGGCACTTAGCTCTGTGCAGCAGCAGAACGGCAGCTTCACAGTCGAATTTGAGCACCAAGGACAAACGGTCGTCGTCACTGCACCACACTTGCTAAATGCACTCGGTCGTCGCCCCGCCACTAAAGGGCTCGGGCTCACCGAAGCAGGCATCAGCACCCTGCATAGCGGACACATCAATTGTAACGCCATGCAGCAGACCAGTAACTCGCGCGTCTACGCCTGCGGCGATGTGGCCGGCCCGCACGAAATCGTGCACGTCGCCCTCATGCAGGGCGAAGTTGCCGCGAAACATGCCACTGGCCGCCCCGCCGAACGCGTCGACTACGACAACCTCTGCGCAGTGGTCTTTACCGATCCGCAAATCGGCAGCGTCGGGCTCAGCGAGAACCAACTCAAAGAGCGCGGGATCGAATATCTCAGCGCCGACTATCCCTTCGACGATCATGGCAAGTCCATCCTGATGGAAGCCAAATACGGCTACGTCAAAGTGCTCGCCGACAAAAAGACCGGCGTCGTCTTGGGCGCCGAATGCGTCAGCAAAGACGGCGGCGAGCTCATCCATGCCATGGCCGTCGCCGTCACGCTCAAAGCTACCGTGCAAGACCTGCTCAAAGTGCACTGGTACCACCCCACCCTTTCTGAAATCTGGAGCTATCCGCTGGAAGATATCGCCGACGAGATGGCCGAGTTGCAGGAATAAATGTCACTCACCGCCCTTTGGGCCTGGATACGGGCAAACTAACTAAAGATCTGACTGCGTAAACCTTGGATCACTGAGAGATCTCCCCAGTCGGCTCCCTGCAACGCATGCCCTTTCGGCGGGCGCTTACGCCCACGCTCCCGCTGCCAAGCTCCGACAAACCCGCGGACGAACTCCTCCGAGCCAAGGATGGCCCCATCCGTAAAATAACGCACCCGGCAGCGCAGCACAGCAGCCTTAGAAAGTTTGCCGTCGCCCTGCTCCAACAGCTTAAGAGCCTTCTCACGCGACATCTCAGAGATGCCCGCCTCCGATACACGTTTACCGAAGATCAATTCGCGGTGCATCCGTAGCGCCCCGGACTTCGATACGTTATGACGCAAGCCTCCGTCGGCATACGCCGCCCAGATACGAAGCAACCCCTCCCTCGCCGCCGACCCTGAGCCCGCCGAATGGGCCACCGCTTCCGCATAGCCACAGAAACGATAATCTTTCGGGTCCTCCACCAAACCCGCACGCACAGGATTGAGGTCGATATAGGCAGCCATCGTTTGCAATGGGTTCCCATGGCCCTCGACCAGGACTGACTTAAAGCGATCCGCCCATAGCGTGCCATAACGCTGATGATTTCGATTAAACCAGACAGAGAAACGCTGCTTTACGGCCTTCATATACTCAGAGACATCCCCCATCCTCGCCAGCAATTTGCGACGAACCTCGTCCGCATCCTCTGAATCTTTAGCAAACTCAGAAGCCAGCACCTTCGCGGAGGCCGACTGATACTTCGTAGGCTTCGGATAGAGCACCTGGTAGCGGCGCAGCAGTTCCGCATCATCCACATTCTGTAGATCCGGGACGCGCAGCAGCACGTGAAAGTGATTCGACATCACGCAATAGGTCAAAACTTGCACCCCACAGAAATCCGCAATCTGCCAAATCATCTTACGCAGCATTTCCTTATCCCGATCCTTGAACAGCCTCTCTCCATTCACAACTCGCGTCATACAGTGGTAAACCGCATCCCTCCCATGAACCTTTGTGCGTCTAATTTTCATACAGCTCTCCTCGACTCCACCTATACTCCTACACTCCCCATACTCTGGTCAACCATTTTCTTATAGCCTGGTTAATTTAAGATATCGCTGCATTTTGATCCGGATTACTTGGACACTGTTCATATGGTTAATTTAAGATACTCGTGAAGGCGCTGCCAAAGAAAGCTTGCTATTTCTTAAGAAGAACGTCTTTCTCCCGCCCCTTCTGGCAGATGCGCGAGGTCGCGCAGCGCCAACTTGTTTCGGTCCGTCATCGATGAGCGGTTGATTTAAGCAACAAACAACTGTCATCGATTGCTCCCGTGCCTGCAATTTTTCAAATGGCGCAGTCTATACTATGTCCGAAATTACATTTCAGGATCTTGCTTTGGCGGATCCGATCCAACGTGCACTCAAAGCGAAGGGCTACACTACGCCTTCTCCCATCCAAGCAAAAGCAATTCCAGTCTTACTGGAAGGCCACGACCTGCTCGCCTGCGCGCAAACCGGCACCGGTAAGACCGCCGCCTTTGCACTGCCCGTGCTTGATGGCTTTGCCCGTAACCCACGCAAGCCCTTCCGTCGCGGCGTGCGCTGCCTAATCCTCACCCCGACTCGTGAGCTAGCAGTGCAAGTCACCGAAAGCTTTAAAACCTATGGCGAAGGCCTCGGGCTGAAAGTAGGCATGGTCTTCGGAGGCGTCTCTGAGAGACCCCAAATTAAAGCACTTTATGGCGGCCTGGACATACTCGTTGCCACCGTCGGTCGCTTATTAGACTTAAAACAACAAGGCCACATCGACATCTCACAGGTCGACACCTTCATCCTAGACGAAGCCGACCGCATGCTGGACATGGGCTTCATCCGCGACATTCAAAAGATTGCCGCCGCCATACCACAGCAGCGTCACACTTTACTCTTCTCCGCCACCATGGCGCCCGAGATCACCAAACTCGCCAACGGCCTATTGCACAATCCCAAGGAAATACGCATCGCGCCACAAGGCACAACCGCTGAGAAGATTGATCAACACGTGCTCTTCGTCAAAAAAGCAGACAAACAAAACCTGCTGCTCGACCTCATTCAAGAACACCAGGCCAATGCCAATAATCAAGAGTTGAGCCTTGTTTTCAGCCGCACCAAACACGGCGCTAAAAACTTAGCTCGCAAACTCTGCAGCCTCGGCATCGAAGCCGACTCCCTGCACGGCAACAAATCACAGAACGCACGTCAAAAGACGCTCGACCAATACAAAAAGGGCGAAGTTCGAGTACTGGTGGCCACCGATGTGGCCGCGCGCGGTATCGACGTTAAAAACATCACACTCGTGATCAATTTCGACCTGCCGATGGAGTCCGACGCCTACGTGCACCGAATTGGTCGCACAGCCCGCGCCGGCACCAGCGGCAAAGCGCTCTCTTTTTGCTCCGAAGATGAAGTCGCACTCTTACGTGAAGTTGAAAAACTAATCAAGCGCAGCGTGCCCGTGTATTCCCACGAATACCACGCTGCTCCGATTGAGCATCACCACACCAGCGGCGCGCCCGCACAAAAGCCCAAACAAGGCGGCGGAGGCGGCGGACGCGGCGGCAACCGTGGCCCTCGCGGAGGTGGCGGCGGTGCCCGCGGCCCACGCGGCGGCGGCAACAGTCGTGGCGGTCCACGCAAGAGCAACCCAAACGGCCCACGTGGCGGCGGTGGTGGCAAGCCCAGAAGCGCAGGCGCCTCAAGCAGCCCACGCCCCCAAACTGCCAGCACAGCAAGTAGCGGCGGCAACAGCGGTCAACGCAGCAACCGCAGCCGTGGTCGCAATCGTTAAAAAGTAGTGACAAGCGTCCAGCTTATCATTCATTTTAGGCGAGAGTTAAAAAAGTAGTGACGAGCTTCCAGCTTGTCGTTCATGATAGATAACAAGCATAGGAAATGCGGGTATGGTGTAGTGGTAACACGTGACCTTCCCAAGGTTGAGCTGAGAGTTCGATTCTCTCTACCCGCACCATGCTTCGCTCTTCGAGCTACGCATGGCACAGCCCTTAGCACAACGTGAGGGCTTCGCTCTTCGAGCTACGCATGGCACAGCCCTTAGTTCTACATTGTTAAACTTTACTCTTGCATATATTGTCTTTTGTTCGCAATCTCCTGACTTCGTTCCTCACAGTAATTAAAGCGTTCGCGAGTTCCCCGTATGGGGTAGCGAACTAAAAAAATATGACGTTACAGACCTGCGCTCTATAGCGCGTTCGTTTATGGGCTTTTGCGAAAACTACTCGGGCTTCTTCATCTCTCAAGGGCGCAACCGCAGTCTACATGCCAGGCAGTATTTAAGCGGTTTGTTGGGTGATGTTCGGCGCAAAAACATTGAGCGCATTGGCGAGGAAGTCGCGGAGATCGACTACCAGTCGGTGCACAACTTTGTCAGCGAATCGCAATGGGACTATCGCGCCTTGGTGGATCAGGTTGCCAAAGATGCGAACATCTTACTCGGTGGCAATGCGCAGAGCATGCTGTTGCTAGATGAGACCTCCTTTTTGAAAAAAGGCCGCCATAGCGTTGGAGTCGCACGTCAATACTGTGGTTGCTCTGGAAAGATCGAGAATGGACAGGTTGCAGTGCTTGGAGCCTTGGGCTGTGGTCAAGATGTCACGTTGGTGGATTACCGCCTGTATTTGCCCGAGAGCTGGACAAGCGATGAAGCGCGATTGAATCGGGCCAAGGTGCCGGAGGATGAGCGGGAGTTTTACACCAAGCCAGAGCTGGCGTTGAAGATTGTTGAGACTGCAGTGGCCAATGAACTGCAGTTCGGCTGGGTTGGCATGGACAGTCTTTACGGGGCGAACAAGCAGCTGCTCAAGGCCCTGGAAGATAAAAAGCTACGCTATTTAGCCGATGTGCGTAGCAACCAAAAGTTTTCCTTTAAAGATCCGGACGGGGCGATGTATGAGAAGCGGGTGGATAAAATCTGGCGAGACTATGCTCCCAGCTTAGCGCAAAGCGTCAGCTTCCGTAATGCAACGAAAGGCACGCTCAAGGCCCAAGTGCTCGTGATTGCCCTATGCGACAAGGACGGGGCCGCAAATGGCCGTAGTCTGGTGATCAGCTGCGATGGGACTGGGGCGATCAAATACAGTCTCACCAATGCACAGGGCAGCGCACGTGAACTGTGCTATCGTCAACATCAGCGCTACTGGATCGAGCGGGCGATCCAAGAGGCGAAAAGTGAAGTGGGCATGGCGCAGTATCAAGTGCGTGGCTGGTTTGGTTGGCACCAACATATCGCAATGGTAACCTTGGCGATGCTGTTTGCCTTGCAGCAAAAATTAGCTTACCGCGACTGCGTGCCTCTACTGAGCACTCATGATATCGTCGAGTTACTGAGTTACTACCTGCCATCGAAAAAGAACTCCGAGCAAGAAATATTCAAACAAATGGCCCTACGACATACCGCCAGGCTCAAATCTATTGAGCATCACTATCGAAAACAGTCGCTGGGCTCAACCGGGTGAAAGTTTAACAATGTAGAATTAGCACAACGTGAGAGCTTCGCTCTTCGAGCTACGCATGGCACAGCCCTTAGCACAACGTGAGAGCTTCGCTCTTCGAGCTACGCATGGCACAGCCTTAGCGTGTGGCTTGATAAGCTTGCCAGTTTTGCCAGGCGAAAAGTCCCATGAATAGGGACAAAAAGAGTGTGCCTAAAAAGAAATAACCAGCCAGTCCGATGGAAACGGCGACGATGACGCTAAAAAGGTGCACGTAGCTCTGCTTCTGCGGGCCCAGCACGGCGGCTAACATTTGCCCGCCATCCATAGGATAAATGGGCAAACAGTTTAAAATGGACCAGGCGATGCTCACCCAAATCAAGTCTCTCATGAAAGGCCCAAAAAGCGAGCCCTCGGGAATCGCTAAATAGCGTGAGAGCACGATCAGCAAGACGCCGAGCGCAAATTGCACCGCTGGACCGGCTGCGGTTACGATAAATGACTGCACGCGATTTAATCGCCCTGCGGGATAGGCGGCGAAGCCTCCGAAAGACTGCAGCGTAATCGAGGTGGGCAAACCAAACTTGCGAATCGTCAATGCGTGCCCCAATTCATGAATTAAAATCGAAAGAAAGGCGGCAAACATAAATACCAGCACCAGCATGATATCCAGCGAATTAGCCGCACTAAAGCCGCCCCCGATCAAAGCCATCGTGATCCAAAACCACGGCTCAATACGCACGGGAATACCAAAAATTGAAAAGTGTATCATTATTTTATTCGTACGTGCGCCGGCCTTCGAGAGCACTGCGCAAGGTGACCGAGTCGGCATAAGTCACACCACCCCCACTCGGCAGTCCAAATCCGATGCGTGAGACTTTAATTGGCCGCGCTTGTACCAGCTCTTCTTGAATATAGTGGCAGGTGGCCTGACCTTCGATATCATTTGAAAGCGCCAACACGAGCTCAGTCACTTCGTCGGACTCGATCCGACTCTGCAAACTTTGAAAGTTCAACTGCTCAGGGCCAATCCCGTGGATGGGTGAAAGCTTGCCGTGCAATACATGATACTGTGCCTTCCATGCACTGGAACGCTCGATCGCGATCAAATCAGGCACATGCTCCACCACACATAGCGTGCTTCGGTCACGATTGGCATCTTCGCAAATGGCACAGAGTTCGCTCTCTGCCATATTACCACAATTCTTGCAGCGACCGACCGCATCGCGCGCAGTCGTCATAGCATTCAGCAGTTCGCCCATCACGTCGGGCTTCTCCACTAACAAATGCATCGCGACACGCTCCGCAGAGCGATAGCCCAAACCGGGTAAACGCTTCAGCTGCTGCAAGAGTGAATCGTAGGCAGGTGTCATTATCAGAAGACGGAGGGCAGCGAACAAAAGTCAGAAAGCCAACAGACGGCCCAACCCACGAAGCGGACCTCCAAGAAAACTACATCAATCCAGGAAAGCCCCCCATGCCACCGGTCACGGCGCCCATGGCTTCTTCGCTGGTTTCTTTGGCCTTAGTCGCTGCTTCTTGAACAGCAGCCAAAAGTGTCTCTTCGACAAATTCGGCATCTTCCTTCAAAAATTCGGGATCGATCTTGAATGCTTGAAACTCGCCTTGCCCGTTAATTTTGACATTGATGGCACCACCGCCGCTGGAAACCTCCAAGATGGTGTTGGAGAGCTCCGCCTGCACGGCCTCCATCTGCTTTTGCATTTTTTGCGCTTGTTTAAGTAGTTTGCCGACGCCTGCCATAATATATGATCTCTAAATAAGGGGTTCTTAAAAAATGTGAAACGGCAGTGTCCTTAAACAAAAGGTGTCGAGTCAAGCCGATAGCAGTAAACTCTAAGCCATTATAGCCATTATAAATATACAGCCACTATTTCACACCATTCTCAGTCACCGTCAGCGAAAAACGAACTTGGCTTTCGCCCCCACCCAACACCAAACTATTACTCCCCGCTGAAAGTCGCACACGTGACTCTAAACTTTTGCCGCCAATCCGTATGCCATTCACAATCGTCCCCAGCCTACTACTGTGATCTTCGATGTAGACACCATCCGCACTGCTATCGATCACACAATGCTTACGAGACACGCGAAAAGGAGCACGATCGGCCACTAGAAACTGATTTGGAATCACCGCCTCGGAACCAGCGAGCTCCCCACGCCGCCCGAATAGAACCGGAAAACTATCGACCACTCGACTGCGCAGCGCGGTCTGCTGGCGAATTTCATCGGTTGCCGGCTCTACCAACACAACGCAGTCAGACTTCGATGGACTCAAGATCTCAGGGTTGCGGTGTGGCTGTGTCGGCTCCAACTCATCCAGTCGGGCTAAGGCGTTTAGTAATCGATCATTAGTCACACGCAAACGATCAAAAATTGTCGAGAGATAAGGCACCAGCTCTTCCTCACGATTACTCAGCGTGGTTTCAAAATCATCACGCGCAAGCACACTTACGGTCGTCGTCTCTAAAGCACGGGCCGAAGCAGAACGTGGACAACTTCCTACGATTGCCATTTCACCAAAAATCTCCCCTTCCTCGAGAATCGCTAAAATCAATTTTTTACCATCTTCCTTAATCGAGATTTCAACGCGCCCCTGCTGCACTCGATAGGCTTCGTCCCCCGAATCCCCCTCTGCAAAGATCAACTTACCTGCCGGAAATTTTTCAACTTTCATATTAAACAGTATAAATACTAAATTTCATTCAACTTGGGTACTCCGAAAAAATATAGCGACGCAGGTTCTCAGCTTCCATCTCATTCACCTTAAGCAACCAACGAGTGACATCACCGATCGAAACCATACCAAGCAAGACATTATCATCCAATACGGGTAAATGCCGCACACGTCTATCCGTCATAATCTGCATCGCATCTTCGACTGAAGTCTCCAAACGAATCGACTGAAAATCCTCCGTCATAACATCTCGCACGAGCGTGACGCTCGGATCGCGACCAGCAGAAACCACGCGGGTTAGAACATCGCGCTCCGTAAAAATGCCACAGACCTGCCCCTCTCGCTTTACCAGTAGTGAACCAATACGCTGTCGATTCATTTCAGCAACGGCCGCACTCACAGTAAATTCTTCATTCACACAAATAACGGAGGCACTTTTTTCACTGAGGAGAATAGATACAGAAACTTGATTTAGGGGCATGTTCAGAATGTTATACTTGGAAGGAGATTCTAGCAACCTCACTTTATAGTTTCGCGGGGTAAAAATTTAGTTCGACAGCGTCATAGATGCCACGATCAATACCCGCATGAAACAATCTATTGGAGTCGATATTGGAGGCACAAACACCTGCGTAGGCACAGTCAGCGCAGACGGAACCGTTCACCAACGCGCACAATTCCGCACGGATGAGTACGACAATGGCATCGCCTATGCAAATCGCTTGGCGGAAGCCGTCCGCGAGGTCATGCAAGGCGACACAGCAATCGCCGCAGATGGCTGGGCGGGGCTAGGCATCGGCGCCCCCAATGGCAACTACCTGAGCGGCAGCATCGAAGAACCGCCGAACCTGCGCTTCAAGGGTATCACACCACTAGTGGAACTGCTGAAGCAACGCCTCGATCTGCCCAACATCCAGCTCACCAACGACGCCAACGCAGCCGCAATCGGTGAAAAAATCTATGGCGCCGCCAAGGATTATAGCGACTTCATCATGATCACGCTGGGCACTGGCCTCGGCAGTGGCATCTTCGTAAATAATCAACTCGTATACGGCCACGACGGCTTTGCGGGCGAGATGGGGCACATCAGCGTCATACCCGACGGTCGCTACTGCGGCTTTGGGCGCCGCGGGAGCCTGGAAAACTACTGCTCCGCCACTGGAATCCGCCGCACTTACTTCGAAATGATCGCCCAACGCGGCGGCACCACTTCACTCGACCATATGCCGCTCGGCGAGATCACCGCCAAGGACATCGCCGACGCAGCCGATCAGGGAGACCCGATTGCTCAAGCGACTATGGACTTTACCGGACGATTACTCGGCGAAGCGCTGGCCTCCAGCGCACTAATCACCAGTCCCGCAGCCTTCTTCTTATTTGGTGGCCCCATCAAAGCCGGCGAGGTGCTACTCGGACCAACACGTCGCTCCTTCGAGAAACACCTGATCCCCCCCTTCAAAAATAAGATCAAAATTATCGAGTCTGCCCTCCCGATGGGGGACGCAGCCATCATCGGAGCCGCCGCACTGGTCGCTTGCTAGATCGATGTATAAGTGATGAAACAAGAAACGCCGCCCAATCGCTTGGGCGGCGTTCTGTTAACAAACAACAAACTAACAATTACAAATTACACTGATTTATATAGATATAGACGCACGACCTTGCTCTGCGTTCAATAAATCTAAAAAAACTTTCATACAAATCCTGCACCCTGGCAGCTACGCGACACCACAAGATCGCATCTCACTACACGACAAATGTTTAACGACGATTTCAGCCCCGCCGAAGACAAACTCACTCCGAGTGAAAAACTAGAAAAATACTCTGGCGAAGTCGACTGGAGCTACCTGCGCCCCCACTTTGAAGCTGGAAACATGATCTATGTAGACCCCTGCCTCGACTTAAAAACCGCCGGACTCGCCTTTTCCGAAGACAATCAAGCACAGGTGCAAAAATGGCTCCGCTGTGGTGATCTGGTGCAACCTTGCGATTTGCATGCGGCACACTGGCAAAAAGAGAAAACACAGTTTCGGGCCATGATCGTGCGGCCATTTATTCTCGCGCAGCCACTTCAATAACCACAGACACAGCGCCAATGACAGCATGCTGCGACCGCACGGGGCTCTTTAAGATCTTCTTCATCTATCTTCGCCTGGGCTGCCTCTCCTTCGGTGGCCCGATCGCACACTTGAGCTATTTCAAAGACGAATTTGTAACTCGTCGCCGTTGGCTCGACAGCGCCAGCTATGCCGAACTGCTGGCACTTTGCCAATTCGTACCGGGACCATCCAGCAGCCAACTCGGATATGCCATCGGTTGGTACCGCGCTGGACTGGCAGGCGCATGTGGCGCATGGTTGGGCTTCACCCTACCCTCAGCCCTACTGATGATCGGCTTCGCTTACGGACTCTTTGCACTCGGCGCTTTCGTGGAACCACTCACCCATGGTTTACTGATTGCAGCGGTCGCAGTGGTGGCCCACGCCACACTCGGGCTGGGCAAAAAACTCTGTCCCGACTTTCCACGCCTAACCATTGCAATACTTGCAGCGGCAATTGTCCTAAGCTGCCCCAGTCATTTAAGTCCAGTCGCTGCCATCATAATTGGTGCACTCATAGGACAATGGCTCAAACCAGCCATCGAGCCTCCGCATCCATCTTTCTTGGCCGGACAAGCATCCACCCGAAAAACAGTCATTCTGGCGGCACTGATACTCTACGCGCTCTTAGCTGCGCTCATCCACCCAGTCTGGACACATGGCATCGGAAGTTGGAGCGACCTTGCTTTCGCATCAATCGCCTTTTTAGCACTTTACAGGTATAAATGCCCCGCATGGGCAGTGGTGATCGGTAGTGGCATCGCTGGCTTTATTTTTTATTAAAAACAACATTCTACGCTTGTACTATTAGCTGGAGCTTCCATCGTCGGAAACATGCCGACCACACAAGCCATACCTCGCAGCAGCAGCAGCAGCAGCAGCAGTAGTAACCTCATCAAACAAGGCGCATTCTGGACCGCCAAACAGCGTGATGGACATTCAATACACGAAATCTCTTACCGCGCCTGCTACAAACCACAACTGCCCGCCTACTTCATCCAACGCTATGCAGAGCCGGGGCAATTGATTTACGACCCCTTCATGGGCCGCGGCACCACCTTGATCGAAGCCAAGTTACTCGGGCACAATGTAATCGGCAACGATGTTAATCCACTCAGTACCATCCTCACGGCTCCACGCCTGTGCGAACAAAACTTAGAACAAATCGCGCACCGCATTGAGTCTATCGAGCTCCCCAAGATGAAGATCGAAGACGAGGACTTGCTGGTTTTCTTCGAAGCCAGGACCCTACGTGAACTCTACGGCTGGCGCAGTTACTTTAAAACACGTCACAAAGCAGGCACCTTCGACACGATCGACACATGGCTACAGATGGTCGCCTGCAACCGTCTGACAGGTCACTCCAAGGGCTTTTTCTCCGTCTACACGCTACCACCCAATCAAGCGACAACACTCAATGCCCAACGTAAAATCAATGCGAAGCGCGAGCAGAAGCCAGAGTATCGCAATACCAAGGAGCTGATGCTGAAGAAATCCAAGAGCCTCTTGCGTCAGGCATTGCCCGAGAATTACAACAGCACCTCCTCCACCCTACTCTGCCGCTCGGCCGATGCCACTCCGGAGATAAAAGACGAATCCGTGCAACTGATTGTGACCTCTCCCCCCTTCTTGGACATCGTCAATTACGTGGGCGACAACTGGCTACGCAACTGGTTCTGCCAATGCGAACCCGAGCCCGGCAAGCTATGGCAACTGCGCAAGCTCGAAGACTGGACTGAAAAGATGACGTCCTCGTTGCAAGAAATGGCGCGTGTGCTCAAGCCCACTGGCCGCATTGCGCTGGAAGTGGGCGAAGTGCGCAAAGGCAAGCTCAAGCTGGAAGAACAGATCATACTCGCGGGGCAAGCTGCTGGCTTGAAAGTCGAATACACGCTCATCAACAGCCAAAGCTTCACCAAGACTGCCAACTGCTGGGGCGTGCGCAACAACACCCGCGGCACCAACAGCAACCGCATCGTCGTCTTTAAGAAATAAAAAAAAGCGCGACTCTCGCATGGGAGTCGCGCTTGGCAAGAGATACTCAAGACTAAGGAACCTGCGTCACTGAAACACGGAAGAAAGGACAATCGATGCTTGTGGTGTCGATTGTTAAATCAATGCGCTCGTATTGCGCTGAAGGCAGCCCGCTTTGATCCAAATTAAGACCTTCCGAACTACCTACACTCGAAACATCTGACCAAGGCCCAGTCAACAGCAGCGCACATTCGACTGAAATATCAAGGTTGGACGGTTGCTCAGATGCAATCAAGCGAACGTAGGTTACAATGAAATCGGTGCCGACCATCTGAGTCTGCAAGGCAGGAACTTGAGCCCCATCAGCCATCATATCGCCGCCGAGTGCCCACTCATAAAGATTCGACTCACCGTCGCCGTCAAAATCGGCATCGGCAGCCAAATCGGCGACCTCGACGATCGTACCGTCATAGCTTTCTCCCACCAAGATGCCTTCCGCAGCAAATGCCTCAGCCAAGGCAGAATCGCTGGCATCCGTCGTTGCGATATCGCTGATGTCAGTAGGATCCGACCCCAATTGTAATTCGGCGAGGTTAGACATTCCGTCGCCATCGTAATCATCTTCAGGCGCCAAATCAGCTGGTATCGGATCAAAGAGGCCATAGTCGACTGCGAATGCCTCAGCGACGAAGTTTTCTAAAGCTGAGGTCGAATTTGCATCCGCATCCGAAATTGGATCTCGCCCGAGCTGTAACTCTACAATATTGGAGGATCCGTCACTATCATAGTCTTGAAGGGGCTCCATCAACTGGTAGTTATATTCGTCATTACCTGTAAAGTAATCGATTACAAACTGTTCAAGCGGTTCCTCCTCAAGCGGAATAACCACCACACGCATATTACTGCTATTATCGTCCGCCCGCACAGTTACCGTAGCGGTGTAATTATTATCCACTGCACTAACGATGACCTCATCCAACTCAAGTAAACTATCAATACCATCAGAGGCATTCACATCACTTAAGGTGCGCGATCCCACATAACCTGCAGAAAGACCATATAATGTATCCAAGTAGGGTGGTTGAATATCAATCCAAGTCTCCCAACCAGATCCGTTGTCTCGCTGCACACGATAAACAAGGTCTGACGCACCTCTCACAATATCAAACGTAATAGCTCGGTAACTAGTACCGCTATCTACAACAGTGCGAGTTTGGTTATAGCTAGTCACATTATCGACGCGACTCAGATCAGGACTCGCAGTAGATAGATTCGTCAGCAATGGCAAATTAAAGGCGTAATAGTAAAGTTGCTCATAAGCGCCACCTCCGAGCGTATCTAAGCTTTCAGAAGAAGGAGCAATCGCCCCCCATGGAATTCGACCATCCTGAAAACTATCCCATAATACGTAATCTAAAGATGCATCGACATCCGATGATGCATCCAGGCCTGTATCATAGGGGAACGCGGATACTCTAAATGACTCACTCATCATCGCCGTAACATTCAAATCACTCGATTGATCAATCGACTGGTCACGTATCAGAACAAGGAAGAACTGATATTCTTCAAGCGCAGCCAAACTACTAATGACAGCAGCATTTAGGTCTTCCAAGCCGCCATCCACTTCACCGAGAGCCGCAAGAAGTTCGGCCTGCGAAGGCAAGCGATATAACTGCTTATAAGCGATGGTGGATTGTGAGGTATTGTCAGCCGTCAAACGTCCTGGCAAAGCCGTAACTTCTGTAACAGAGCCAAGATCTAAGATTTTCTCGGCATCCTCAAGGCTAGGGTCCACGACATCAGCACCGACACTCCACAACTCAATGGTCTGAGTCAGCTCTGTGCCATAAGGGATATCGCCAAGTCCAATGTTCTGTAGCTCCCAATCGAAACGAATAGATTCCTTTGGATAGAAAACCTTTTCATTCTCTACATCAGTCGCTCTTACCACCAACTGAGGCAAATGTTGAATACTCAGATCTTGTAGACTAGAGGCATAGTCATTATTCTCAAGCAGTTGGGTCCCAGTGTCATAAGTAAACTCCTCGAAGTCAGGGTCCAAGGACTTGACTCTGGCCAAGAGATAATAACTGCCCTCTTCAAGATTCACGGGCAAATCAATATCCCCTTGGAAAATCAAGCGCTGCCCTTCGTCCAAGACATCAACAACCGCGAGATTGCCAATAATTTGGCTCGCTTCATCGAAATCTTGACTGAGGCCAAGTCGAACCTCCAAGTCTAGGTCGTTATAAGCAAAACCGCTAGGCATACTACCACGGTTCAATACATTCACCGTCAGAGCTAAGGCATCCCGTTCAAGTGCGTAAGTACCGCCCGCATAATCAACACTTGAGATTGCGAGATCGACACGGTCAGTCACCTCCTCAAAGCGCAGATTATCGAGGTAAACGACCCCTTGGCTTTGCGCATCATCCACTCGGCTGAAAGTCCAACGAATCTCATTAAGACCTTCAGGGAGCAAATACTGCTCTTCAACCCAACTACCGTCATCCTCGGAGCTTAGAGTCATCGAGCCAGCCCCTGCGCCGTTATATTCTCGCGTCACAGGCACATCATTCACATAGAACGAAGCGACATCAGTTGAGCTCCCAAAGTCGCCACGCCAACTAAAACGTATCAGCTTCGGACCTTCAACCAGAGCGCTAATCGAAGCTTCGCCATCTTGCACCATTCCTTCACTAGGTGAACGCAGCGAGGTATCGTTTTCAGCATCTGGATCGAAGACCTCATCAGCATCTCCCACTGGATACCAACGACCTTGGCCACCCAATGTCCAATCCTCGGAAGCATCAAGAAGGTCCAAATTATGATCTCCAGCTCCCGCTTGCTCCAAGACCTCGGGTATTGTGTAGGCGACCTCTAATTGAACCGCAGCTGCAGCCGAATAGAGCAAATTATTAGTCAAATTACTTTCAGAAAGTTCATGGGTATAATTCGCCCAAACGCCCAGATAATAATCACCAGATTCACTCAGCAGATTTGGAATACTAATCTCATTGGCACCCACATAAGTGCGAACCGGTAGGAAGCGCTTTCGTGATGCTTTTTCAGCACTGGTTTGATCGCTACCTAAAAGTAGCGCCAATTGAGTATCTGTATAATCCCTCCAATTTTGTCCATCAGTCTCAATGACATCCAGTAGAGCTTCGATTTCGACCTCAGTTAATTCAGGCTCAATCTCATCCGCCTCTGAGGCTAATAGCTGCTGGAAAGCCGCATCCATCAACGCATCTAAATCTGCAACAGACAGACTCTCAGGCAAGACCAACTCATCGATATGCCCACGCAGATAGACCAAATTCTCCAATAATAGAGCATTATATGCCAAGGCATGCAGACTCACGTCTGAGGCGTTCTCGACCGACCAATCCAAGTTAGTCGTATCTCCGGTCTCACGCGCCAAGCGAACTGTGGTCTCAATACCAGTATCCGGAATCGTCAGTGCGCCTAAATTCCAAACAAATACTGGTAAATCAAGAACATCTCCCGCCTCATAGGGCCCGGCCGAGGCCGGACTCACAAAACTAGGCACGAAGTCATAAGAAGACTCTGAGTAATCATCAATCCAGCCAGCATCTGCCCCCCCTCTGATACCGTCACCGTTTTCGATATAGGACCAGCGCAATGTATGTGTGCCTGGAGTCGAAATCGTTAATTTGAGCTCCGCCCAATCTTGCTCGCCAGAAATATAAGCGATCTCCGTAAAGTCTTCATCACCTTCATAACGAACACTAAACAAAAGAATATCTTCGAATACCCCGTCCTCAGTTACCTCAAACTGTGAAGATACTTTCCACATAAAAGATACTTGTATCTCAGAGCCATCTGTAACCGAGACCGTTTGCTGTAGCCAAGACGTGCCGCCCACTGGAACGGGGCCTGTCTGTGCCGAAGCACGCACTCCCGAATCCGAATTATCTTGTCCAAACACTGCTGTCGTGCCGAAGAAAGGCGCTTGGCGAGTCGAATTGGTCTGGGTCGGTACTTGGAAACTCTTATCCCAAGTATAACGTGGTGCGTCTCCAGGCCAATATTCCTCATCGTTCAAAGCGACTTCCAATGAGACATCGCTAACAAAGACGATACCATTGGTTGAATATGTGCTGTTATCTTCTTCATCAGACTCATCGATGCTGCCAGAGCCGTCAACCACTACGTTAATATAGTAGAAGGCCCCCGCATCAATATTATCAGGAATCGCAGTTGTCTCCTCGAAGGTATAGCGCGTGCCTGCTGCGATGCCGTTTTCTATCGTAAAGGATGAGATCAAACGCTCTGCATTAGGTGCTTCGTCGCGTGAGGTCGCAGCATAAACATCAACAGTAAAATCATCACTTTCAGCAGCACTCACACCCGAAAGTCCCTCGTTTATAAGGTCAAATTTAATCAACAACTCACTCGGGCCCTCTTCGGTGGTAGGTTCGATGATAAAGAAATCGACCACATCCTCAGAGCTCTGCTGCGCAGGACCTGCCAGGAGGAGTTCATTGTAAACTGAATCTTCAGAAGGCACTACTCGCAGGTCAGCACGTCGATCGATAAAGATATCATCCTCGTCCGAGATTAAGAAATTATTATCGTTGGCCGTAAACGCTTCGGCATCATTCTCAGGAATAATTGCATCGGCAAAATCAGTGGCGGATGCATCCACCGCAAACTCAGCAATCGCATTGTCCGCATCAATACGTGCAATCAAATGATAAGTCCCCTCCGGCAAGTCTTCGGGCAATATCAGGCTTGCCTGATAGGCAAAACGAGTGCCACCAGCAAGTTCCTGGAACTCCTCCAAGACGCCGATCTCATAGTCGTCGTCTGACTTCGTTGCATCCGATGAGAGCCAAACTCGAACTCTAAAGTCATCAGGTAATGGTTCAGCGTAATCGATGCCACGATTATTGCCCGTAATCGTGACGAAAAGTCGATCTCTTTGCAGCACATACTCTCCCGCATCATACTGAAGTGAATCAATCACATAGTCTGGCTGTTCGAGTGGCTCACCGATAATTAACTCGTCCACGTAAGCAAACTCCTCGGCCTCTGCTGTGCTTCCTTGCACGTAAGTAAAACCAATCGGTGCCTCAGCGGGTGCGACATAGTAGCGTGTCTCCCAATCTTCAGAATTTCCCGAAATACGTGAGACTAGTCCGCCCTCAGGACGTAATGCGTTTCCATTTTCACCAAAGAACAAATAATTAGAGGATCCACCAGTATTCGGCTGCACCTTGAAACGGACTAAGCGCGGTTCGTCCAATCGGAAGAGCAAGGACGCCGCAGTGCCCGCCTCCAGTTCGCTGGTCTTAATCGCATCCCCATCCGAGCTGGCACCATTCACTCCACCAGTGGCAAACCATTTTGGACTCGAATCAACGACTTCAATGTCCGGAGAATCCGCCCAAGTCAAATCGACTGTCTGTTGAACGTTAGACTCCGAAATGAGCGGAAAGACTGATTTGAAATAGCCGGCAGCGAAACCAACAGAGTCCTCAGGATCACTCGGATCATCAATTGCCTCAATATCCAAACCATCTTCAAGTGTAATTGCATCGATTGAGATCAATTGTAGCGCAGAAACTGCATCGTTATTATCTTCATTCACTTCCAACACTTCATCTCCCGTATCCACACGTAGTAACAAGTGATAATCGCCCAGAGGTGTCTCCTCAGGAATCGTAGTTGTGAAATTGATGGCCGTTGAGTCGGAGTACGCATCTAAAATGGGCAGTTCAGCGGCGGTGTTAATCATGAGGATATAGTCATCCAGATTGCCCCACACGTCATCCACCGACAATCTCGCCTCAATGCTATATTCGGCATCATCTAGGAGTGCGCCCAAACCGCGATTACTCACGACCGCTTCAAACTTAAACTCTGCCTTGGGAGACAGTATTTGTCCTGCTAAAGCCAAACCACTGAGATCAGTGACGCTAGCATCGTCCAGTTCAATTTCTAGATCAGGCAAGAAGCGAATAGAATCGACATAGGCAAATGCATCGAAAGCAGACTCTGGTAACTCGGTGTCCCGCGTGAAGCGCCAAGTTAAAGTGTGTGCCCCTGCATCGAGCTGCACGATTTCTTGCTGCCAATCGCTTTCAACTTCTAATGAATCAATCGAATCAACAGGAGTCGCATCTAAGCTAAATTCAAAATCTCCATAGAGATCTTCGCCCCCCTCAGTGGCACTCAAGTCGTCGGTCTTCCATTGAAAGACGAGAGCTGCATTCGCGTCCAAGTCTAATTCGATAGAAAAAGCAGCGGACTCACCGTCCCCCAGCACGATACTGCGCCCAACAGCAGCAGAATCGACACTGCTGTCCTCTACCCCAACAAAGGGAAGATCTGACTCAAAAGGTGCCGTCGCATCATTAACCAGACTAATGCTCTCCGAAGGCTGGAATCCAGTGGGAGTTTCCGCCGGATTGAGCAGATCGACACTCAAGGCCTGCCATAGAGCCATATCAGCGAAAATGTAAGCTGCGCTCTCCTCCGCGAGTTCCGTCAGGTTATTTGTTTCATCACTCTCAGCAATCTGATCTTGAGAATCCACAAAACCGAGCAGGTAGTAGCGCAAGCCTGTAAGCGCAGATTCACCAACCGCATCGAAGGTGCGACTGAAAGTATAATCTGGAGAGGTGCCCGCGGCACCACTCAAGACTTCGGAACTGCTAAACTCACGCAAGATACTGTTATCCGCTAAGCCGAGCGCATCCTGCAATACAAAGGCAATCGACCGGCTGGCCGTGACAGCCGCTCCACCTTGATTTTCAACCAATAGAGAGATTTCTCCAAGCGCCTCATCCAAGAGTAATAAGCCTCCGTTAGGCAGATCCCCTTCTACATAGCTAACGACTAAGTCGGGCTCGTCCACCAGTGTGACGAGCCGCGAGCTGGATATAAATACATTATTCCCTTCCGGAGCATCCCCCAAGCTGAGGCTTTCGTCACGCTCCACAACTAGATCTTGCGGATCCGCCGCCGCGATCAAGTAGTAGTGCCCGGCAGCCAGCCCTGTCGTGCTCAAATTAGCCGTGCCAGAAACTGAAGCGCCACTATCAAGCGCAATCATTCCTAGTGGAGCCGATGTGAGCAGAGTTAGAGAGATATCCTCTGAGTCCAACTCATCATCTTCAGACAAGTAAAACTCCAACTCTAACGAGGCTGGTCCTGCATAGGCTTTCCCGATATTTTCAAAATTATAATTAAGCGAAATTGAGTCTTGTGCGATTCGATAAGTGCCAGAATCAACTTCACTACCGCTTTCATCAGTCAGCGACACGCCAACAGGCCTAAAGTCTGGATACTCAAGGAGCTCGACCTGAACCTGATCGACCCAAGCGAAATCACTTCCCGAAGAAATCGATGCGTCCTTCTCGTAACTCCAGCGTAAGCTGTAAGAAGTCGCCCGACCTGGAAGTAGTAAAAATGCCTCTGTCCAATCTTGTTCACCTGAAATTGACGCTTTTTCTTCACCATCGAGATAAAGTATAAAGTCATCGCTCTTCCCTGCGCCATCATTCTCGCTACTCACTTTCCATGCAAAGCTAACAATTGCATCCTCACCAACAGGCACATCAACCTCGATTTCAAAGTAAGACTTTTCACCGTCGGCAAGTAATGCACTCCGTGCAGCATCTTCATCATCATAGGACGCTTCATCTTGACCAAAAAAAGGAAAGCCCGAGCTAAAGGGTGCATTGTAATCCGTCGTCACAGTGTAAGTAATTCCAGAATCCGTAAGGTCCAAAGCATCCTCTAGGGTCGTGTAGCCAAATGCATACACCGGATTCGAGAAGAAGGCGTAATTGTTGTCTTCGTCAGTTTCGCTAAAGGCATTGGCAGTATCGATCGCAATTCCTAAGTAACGGAAATCACCAACTGGCAAGCCATCGGGAATTGAAAGTAGATTGTAGGTCTTTTGGCTGGAATCACCCGCCGCTATAGAACCATTAAATATAGGATATTTTTGAACAACAACATCGCCGGCATCATAAATTGTATCACTGGAAAGAATCACGGCCACCTCAATTAGTCCTTGGGCATCTCCAAGGCCTATATTATGCAGCACATAATCGACCGAAAAACCGGTGAATAATACATTATCACTGGGCTGACCATCAATGTTAACCGCAGTTACCGATAAGTCCGGTAGTTGCTGAATATTCACCACTGCAGTATCACTCACATAAATATTATCCTTGGGAACATCAATTCCTGCACCATCAATAAAACCGGCAACGCCCGTCTCATTCGTTACATCATCATCGATATCCGCGACAGCAATTAGGTAAAAATCTCCACTTAGGGCCAGTGGTATCCCAGTCGCGCCGAACTGCACCGATGCACTAATAGTGAGACTGTTCCCCGAAGCAACCTCGCGATCGTTTTCGATCGTTTGAATTTCATAATCCTCAGAGGGGTCAAAATTCGAATCACGAGACAAATAGAGTGAGGTATTAAAGGGCAGGTCATTAATCAGGTCTGTGCCTTGATTCGTAATTTCCAAGTTATAGGAAAGAGAACCTTGTCCAGCGACTAGAGATACTGAGTCGAGAGTGTTTGAACCACCATCGGTCAGCGCTAATCCAGCCAGCACCAAATCGGGACGAGTCATCGGCTCAACCGTTAAATTATCGACATAGACACGACTATCAGCCTGATCCGCGCCCGCCGTATAAGTCCAAATAATACTAGTATTGGCAGGCACCGCAACTTCAACCGACTCCCAGCTGGTTTCTCCACTGATTGATAGTTCGGTCGTGCCGGCATTCAACGACAGCTGATTCGCATCACTCGAAGTCGCGGAGCGCCAATCAAAACGGATGACCGATGCGGCACTCAGAGAAGTGCGAAAGCTCGCTTCATTTCCAGCCGACAAGCGTGGACTATACGCAGCATCCCCATCGCCAGCACCATTGTAATCGAAGCCATACCAGCTACCCGAACCAGATTTGGTGAAAGCTGTGCCACTGTAATCGAGACCTTCAGCCAATGAAAGCTCTGCCACTGAGACTAGCTTGGATGCACTAATCAGGGTGTTATTGGATTCATCCACCTCATTAAGCACCTCAGTGTCATCCAGCACGATGACGAGATAATAAGAAACCGCATCCACCTCGGTAGGCAGAGTGAAACTCAAAGTATCAGAGTAACTGGCCCCCGCGGAAAGGTCGAGGTCCAGAGCCAATGCCGAATCACCGTTGCTAGGCGACAACTCAACCACAGTGCTCGAGCTCAGATCATCATAGTCCGGCGTGAGCAGGAACTTTAATTGGAAAGGTGTATTCTTATCTTTATCTAAATCGCCCGTCCCCTCATTGCGGATTGTGTAGTCGAGGGTAATGCTATCGCCGACCGCATAACTCGGCTGCGGTACTTGCAGGCTCAAGGCTGACGGTAGGAGATCCAATGTGAAATTCGCGGCATCAGCCAGGAAACCACTATTATTGCTTTCGTCGAATTCTTCAATCAGATCGTTACTATCCAAATCAACGAGCAAATTGTAGCTACCAACATCAATCGAAGCTGGTAACGTCACAGAGAGCGCAATCGTTAAAGTGCTAGCGCCCGCGATCTCTTGCGCCTGCCCAGCGGGCACCGAAAAGCTGAGACCTTCAGTGAATTGAACCTGCCCGGTGGCTCCGAAACTTGTCGCGGGGCTCAAAGCCATGTCCAATTGGAGTGCCTGAACATCCGCAAGTTCGATCGTCCCCGTACCGTTGTTTTGAACAACAATCTCGATATCCAAGTCGGAAGATCCGCTGATATTGCTCACATCAGACAGGATTTCTACGGACTCCACAACCAAATCCACCGCGCCCAAAGCACTGGAAACAAAGGTGGAAGAACTGTCATTTCCACCTAGGCCGAGTTGCCCATTGGAATTACTGCCCGCCGCTAAGAGGCTGCCGTCATTGAGCTCAATCGCGGAATAATCTCGTCCCGCGGCAATGTCGCTGACTTCCGCACGAACAGACTGAAAAATATTATACAAGCTCTGCCCATTCAAGATCCCCGACTGTCCCGAAGCATTTTGCCCCGCAAAAAATAAGAAACCATTAGTCGACAGTGCCAAAGTATGCGAGGTCCCAGCAGAAACATCCTGAAAAGTCATGTTGCCAAAACTGCTAACCACCGCTGTGGGCGTAGCTATGTTTTGAATCGATGTGCCCGAACTTGCTCCAGTTCCAAGTCCGCCAAAGGCCCCCTGGCCCCATGCAAATAGTTTGAAATACGAATCGATCGCGAAAGAACTGGTCGAACCAGCTTCTACTTTCTTCCACGTGCTTCCACTTCCGACACGAGTGGGAGCCGATACAGCGGACGTATGTCCAAGCCCCAACTGATAGAGAGAATTGCGGCCCCATGCATAGATCTGACCATAGCCCGAATTGGGATTCCCCCATGCATGAATCGCGAGTGCGTAATCGGCGCCTGCGGCGATCGCGATCCATTTGTCATCATTAGGGCTATTGCCTTCTTTGTCCTGCAAACGCACCGGCGTAGTTTGAACCTGCGCAGACACCGCATTGCCCAATTGATCATGATTGTTATTTCCCCAGAGCCAAATCTCGCCATCAGCATTTAAGGCCATAGAAAATGCGCTCCCCGCTTCGACCTGGGTCCAGTTTGTTGCCGAACCTACTTGCGTAGGCACCAGGCGTGACGTCGTATCGCCCAGTCCGAGTTGCCCATAATCGTTATTCCCCCAAGTCCATAGAGTGCCATCAGCCTTGATCGCTAGACTATGTCCACCATCCGAACCAGAGCTGGTAGGCACCAAGCTAGTGGCCACTTGAAGCCATGGCCCGGACTCAGCTGAGGCCACAGGTAGATCGCGATCCACTTGAGTGCCGTCACCGAGTTGCCCAGAGCTATTGGAGCCCCAAGCATACAGATCTCCTGCATCGCTCACATAAAGTACGGATGCATTGCCCGCCGATATTTCAGCTGCGTCCAGTGAAGCAAACGGGAGCATTGCTAAAGATAGCAAAATCAGTCGCTGAGTTTTTTTGAAAAAATTCACTCTCGTTGATTTCATAAGAAGTCTTTGGTTATAATGTTGTGTAGCCACTGAGCTCCGTATTATCGGCCGTTGTTCGAAGAAGAATCGCTCTCTTCCTCCTGCATTTTCTTATACTCAATGCTCTTTATGGCAGCTTGCCGCTGCTCAATACTCTCGTTAAGATCACGCTCAATCCGATAGTCTTCAAGTTGCTTAATCAAAGCACGCTCCTCAGCAGAAACTTGATAGCCTGGTAGTTCACTTGGAACGATTCCCATACGATCGATTACCCGTGGATCGATAATATCGCGATAAGTACTGCCATCGGGATTGAGTGTCCTAGCCGTAATGAATATAATTAAGTTACGTTGCGCCGTCTCATCGGACTCACTACTAAATAAACGACCGATACCAGGTAAGTCGCCCAACACAGGCACCTTCGTATCTCTCTTGGTAATAGAATCTTCAACGAGGCCACCAATCGCGAGTGTATAGCCATCCTTGATCATGATAGTTGTCTCTGTACGACGGCTTTCAATAATCGGAATATCTGTATTTTCAATACTCGCGAAACGATCTGTGCTCGATACTTCAGGAATAATCTTAAGGTTGATAAAACCAGCACTGTTCACTTGTGGCGTCACATCCAAGTTAATCCCAATATCCTCATACTCAATATCATCGAGTTGGCGCTGTCCCGTCTCCGAATTAAAAGTGTATTGTGGGATGGGATAACGCTCACCAATCGCAATCTTTGCCTGCGTATTATTCAAAGTCACTACAGTTGGATTAGAAACCAACTTGATATCATCCTGGGTCTTCAACGCGCTAAGAATGATCTCAAACTCATCCGCTGAGAATAAGGCCGTATCCACACGACTGGTAGAAGCAGTTGAAGCGAGATCTGAAAGCGATGAAAAAGTGGATCCTACACTTTCGTTAGTATCCACCGTAGACGTCGTAAACCCATCAATCGAGCCACTAGAGGTATCTGTACTGGTACTAGACGTCACGCCACCACTGCCTGTAGTACCTGAACTACTGGCACGAGAGCGTGACCATTCACGCTGAAAAGGTCCCGCTGAGGCACTGTAACCACTCAATGAAGCCCAATTGACCCCAAGGTTCTTACTGTCTGTGTTGGTTACTTCGATAAATTTCGATTCGATCATCACTTGATCGGTAGCCCGGTCGAGGCGCTCGATAATCTCTTGAATTTTTCCCATGCGCGAAGGACGCTCTGTAATCACGAGTGCATTACTGCGAATATCTACCTGAATGCGTCCACCAGCGGCATTATCAATTAGAGGTTCAATCGAGCTGCGCAGCTCTTCAGCGCGTGCATAATTGGCGACAAAGACGTGCGTATCGACAGGCTCCATAGTCAACTCCGCTAGGCTCTTGATACGAATAATGTTACGATCCTCGACATAGGTATACCCGAGCGGCTCAAGCACCACCTCGAAAGCCTGACGCCAAGTAATGTTGCGTAACTTGATTGAAGTGCGCCCGATTAAACTATCTGGAATCACAAGATTGAGCTCAAATAGATCCGCCACATTACGCAAGATCGTGCGCACATCCTCATCTGGAAAATCAACCGATATGGTTTCTTCGCTCGACATAGAAGCTTCTCCCGGGGCACTTGCCTCCTGGCCAGGAATCTCCAACACGATTTCGGTATCGGTCGGCAAGCTCTCAGTCACCTCTGGTATAATAGGAGTCTCCACATCAATACTCGCTCCTGCTATGGGATCTTCTGGGATTTCAACCACCTCCGCCTCTTCAGCCACAGGTGCTGGGACTGTAACCGGGACCGAAACTGTAACCGGGGCCGGAACGGCGACGGGGGCCGCCTCAGAAGTACTGTCTTGATCGGATGTATCTTCCACCACAATGACATCAGATAGATCAATTTCAACCATAGCCTCCTCTTCTGCCTGTGCACAGAGTGCAATCGGAGCGAGAAGCCATAAGGTGTAGAGTGTGTGCTTTTTCATAGGACGTTTGGGCCAGACTGTTCGAAGAATGTGGTGAGTATAAATTTAAAATTAAGAAATAGATGGAAGAATGCCGACTGAACTAGGGATCCATTTTGATCGCTCCTGCACCTGAACTACTGGCATTGATGTAAACGACTTGAGTCGCGGCTCCTAGTTTCAGGGTGTACGAATCACTATTGATTTCGGCTATAGTCACCGTAAAAGCCTGCGCTTGAGCCTGCGGCAAACTAACGGGAAAACGGGTTCCCTGTGGGACCAAATTACCACCGGTCAATTGAAGAAAACTCTGACTCCCTCGCGCAAGAGTGCCGCGCACCTGTTGGGAAAAGTTTTTCGCTACCACACGTAGCACAGAAGCATCATCATAATTGATGACAAGCTCTTCAACTGGCTCCTGCACCGCATCCGCTCCACGTTCAATCGGCACGATAGGCTGCTCAAACACAAAGGGGCTGTCCGCATTTGCAGCCACGTTATAAAAGGCTTCGTCCTTCTCAGACAAATGAGTTTTCCCCACATTTAAAACCATCGTACGACTCTCCACGCTCAACACCAAATCCTTGCGCCCTGTAAGTTTAATCTCAGATTTAGCATGTAGACCCTGCGTCAGCAGAAGCGCGAGTAGCGTAGTCGACAGAGTATTTATAGATAGTTTCATGGGATCAGAGTATTATTCATTTTCTGCCAAAACGATCACTCGTAGGCGTGCATCCAGAGTATTTTGAGTCCCATTGCGACTCGCATCGGCCACTTGAAAATCAGCGACTCGAATCAAACGATCCACGCGGTGAAGTTCATACATAAATTCTAAAATATCCTCAAAAGTACCATTCAGCGACATGCTGTAACCTATGGTTGAATGTAATTTCAGTGCTCGTGGCCCTCCTTTTTCATAGATAGGATTTCCCGCCGGCATTTGGGCGATATTTGAAATACGAACATTCAGCCGATTCTCTAGCGCATAGAAGAAGTTAATATTAATGGCTCGCTCATTACGGTTAAAGAGCCGTGCTTGAATCTCATCAACGAGTCGCTGCACCTCATTCACCTCTTCCTTTAAGTCTTTAGCATTCTTAACGTTTTGATCAATGGTTCGGATGCGTGCCGTTAAATCATTTTCTTGAGCGGTTAATTCGATCGTCGTACCACCACGCAAGAAAATGGCGGCAGTACACATAAGAATCACAGCGAAACACACGACCGCCAAAGGATAATCCTTGAAGATACGAATCAATTTATTCTCGGACTTCATGATGCATCCTTTTCTTTTTTACTGGCCGAAGACTTCTTTTGCTTAGGCATCAGTTTCACCGCTAGACGATACGGGAAAATTCCAGTCTTTTCATCACGCCCCTGCAGAGTTTCATCGATTTCGAGGTCGAAGCCCGAGATTTGCAGCAACTCATCTTCCTCTAAAATATTCTTAAATTCGTCTAGAACCGTTAAATTCTTAGCGCTTCCATTAATCACAAGATTGTAAACAACTACGTTCTTAGAGCCTACTTTTGAAATCGACTCGTTCAAAGCGACCGATTTAAAAATCAAGTCTTCAGGCTTAATCAGAGACAGGCCATAAAGCAACTCATGGACGAGCAGTGGAGACTCGAAGAACTGCTCAACTTCAATGACATACTGGGCGGACTTTCGAAACGCCTCACTCAACTTAAGGTTCTCAGCATCATCCGCTTCAGCAACACGAATCTGTTGTTCCATTTGCTCGATTGTCTTAGCTAAAGTATAAGAGCGGTATTCACGCTGTAAGAGAAAAAAGGCCACACACAGCGCCACGGTGATGGCGACAAAGTTAATAATAAAGTCAGTCCGAACGACTTTAATGTCGGGCAATTCCGACTGATTGACAAAATTCGGGCGCCAGAATGGCTGGATTTCTTTTTGGTTTCTACTCACTCTCGCCCTCCTCTCTTAAATGGAACTCTCCCATCAAACTAAATAAGCCCATCCAACGCGGCCCGAGGTTTGAAACCTCAACCCCCTCACCTAAAGTGACCTTAAGCCCTTCGAGCCATTTTTCTAAATTGGGCTGCAAAATGTCCAAGCCAAGCGAATCGGAAACCGTTTTAGAGACCCAAGCCAAATTTTGCGGCAGCACACTGATAAAAACCTTCTCAATCGTCTGGCCCGTCTGCACTTCGTAAAAACCCGTCGAAGCTTGTAATTCTTTAGTCAAACGTCGTAGCAACTTTGGGCCCATCTCAGCGAAATCAAAAGTGTTAGAGAAAAAGAGCTTCCTAGCAGAGGTCTCGTCTTTAAGGCCCAATTCTCGCTGCAATAAAGGATAAATGCTGTCTAAGCCAAAGGGCACTGGACGCGCAACATCCACCTGACCTTGATTAATGATGAATATATTAGCACTTTGCGAGGTGAGCTCGAAACAAAGAATGGGAGACTTGATTTCATTAAAATGCGCATAATCACTGACGCCCCCTAAAGTCGTGACGGTGGAGAGCTCTAAACGCTCAGGGTAGATACCGCAGTCTAGTAAACGATCCTGAGCATCTTGAAAGGCTTGCGCAGGGGCGCCACAAAACACGAGACGCTTACTCAGACTAGTTTGCGGATCATAGTCAGAACCATCGCGCGCATTTAAAATCGCAACGGTGTTGACCGCAGGATCTACATTAAACTCAGACTGCAAGATGCCAGAGAGGAAGTTCAAGTCCTTAGCCTTATTCGCGGACTCGGCTTCATAAAAGCGAACGAAGCGCCCTTCAGGGTAAACCCCAGTTCGTGAAACGAAGTAGCCTCCGCCCTTAAAATCAACTAACTGCTCAAAGAAATCACGTATCTCGACTGAACTATCCTCCGCACTCAGAGGAAACTCCGCCAATTCTTCAATCACTATCGGAATCTTATAACCAGAAGTTCTCGCGGCTAAAATCGAAAATTCCGAAACATCGACAAAGAGGCCTTTAGTCTTGGGGTTAAGCATACTGTTACAGTGTAGTGAATTTGAAGCAATAAAAGCCGCCCCCAAGGGATAGCGCCCACACTGCAATCAATAGAAATTTCGTAATGAATAGGGAAGAAAACACTCAACGAAAGATTGCGTGGCCAAATGACGTGAGCAAGTAAAAAGCCTCACTCATGCAACTCAAAACTCTTAATTAAAAGATATTTACAAATAAGCGATCAAAGCTTTACAAACAAATACCCCCCAGCCCCACTTGAAGCCCCTAGGCTAGAGCCAAGATTCAGCTCCCCTTAGAACAGAACGAACGACAGCCCCCAGTCCACAGCTAGCCAGCAACTCATCTTCAAGCAAGATTCCCAACCAGCCAGAGATGAGGCCCCACAATAGAGCACAAGCCCCATCATCCACTAGCGCGGAGCCAAGACATTAAGCTGCTCGGGAGCTACTTGCTGGAATAAAAATCGTCAATCTTCTGAGCGACGTCACGATAAGAGATATCCGCCCCATAGAGCGCCTTAAACTCAATCATCGCGCGGTCCATATCACCTTGCTGCTCATAAGCAGAGCCCAGCTCGTAAAGCACATCTTTCTTCTGATCTGTCATACCAGGAATCTCGGATTTGGCTAATGTGAGTTGCTCAGCCGCCAAGTCATGGAAGCCCTTAACCAGATAAGCCTTGCCCAAAAGAATGAGCGCACCGACACGAACCTTTGGACTACGTTGAGCCATCTGAAGCTCCTTAATCGCTAGATCTGTTTCACCATCCTCAAAATACAGTTCACCCAGTTCATAGCGATAGCTATATTCATTCGGGTAGCGCTGGACCAAATCTTCACACTGCTCACGGCGGAATGCGCGCTCTTCGGCTTTAAGCTTCTCAAGCTCTGCCTTCGCAGCTTCATTCTCCACATCCGCTTCTAAACGAGCTTCAACTGCGGCGATCGCCTTTTGCATCTTCTCGCCCTTCAATGTGCCGACCAAGCGCTCAAGTGTAACGTCTGCACGCCCCGCTTCCAACTCGCGAGCCTTTGCGACCCACTCCAAGGCGCTGTCGTAATCGCCAAGCTTACGGTAATTAGCCGCAATCTCACGATAGAAATTCATGTTATCTGGAGTCTCCGCGACTCCCTTCTTTGCCTCTTCGATCAGAGAATGAAGCGCGGCATCACCAGTCTTAGCACGCCCTGCCTGCTCCAGCTTTTGAGATTCATCTTCATCTTTGAGCTTATCACGAAAGCTCTTATCTTCCTCCCACTTGCCCTTTTCCATGGTCTGTTCAACCGAGGCTTTTTTAATCAAAGTCTGCACTTCGTCATCGGAAGGGTTGGCTCGATAAGCAGCCTCACCAATACGAATCGCTTCTTCGCTGTTACCGGTTTTGATATGAACAGTCATTAAAGACTTTATATTCTCGGTATTATTTGGCTCTAATTTCCGAACCGACTCATAAGCAAATACAGCCGTCGAATAGAGCTCCAGGGCCTCGGCGGCAGCTCCCAAAATCTTATGCCCGACCACATTGTCAGGGTTCGAATTTAGCATCTGCTCCGCAGAATCGATCGCCTTCTTAGGATCCTTCTTGATCTTCGACTCACTCCCCATCGAAAATGGAATGCTCGTCACTTTCGACAACAAGCCACCCAAGCCCTTCGTCTTACCCTTAGTCGCACGTTGCTGTGCTTGGCGCAAAATCTTTCGAGCTTCTAAGCATGCCACATTACGGCTCACAATATTAATCAAAATATCGACTGCGTAGCTGGGGTTTTTATCAACCGCTTTACGTGCATTTTCAATCTGCTTTTGTAGACGGGTATCGAGATCTTTTAGGGCAACTTCTTCCATGGTATATAAAAAGTATATTTACGCGCGCGAAAGTGCGGGGGGTCAACTATCAATTACAGAGAGCTCCTGCCGCGCCGCGATTTCAAGGCTTTTTAACGCCTGTTCAACCTCAAACAACGTCGGACCTTCGACCAATAAACGCAATTTAGGCTCCGTACCTGAATAGCGAACCAGCACTCGACCCTCCTCGCCAAGAGCCGCCTCAACCTCTTGTATCGCAGCCTGCAAACCAGTCAAATCATGCAAAGGGATCTTGTCGGCGACACGCAAGTTAAGCGTGCATTGCGGGAAAAGCGTAACCTCCTGCCGAAGTTCCGACAGCGGCTTCCCAGTCTGACACATTAATTCAATGATCTTAATAGCAGCCAGCAAGCCGTCTCCAGTCGTCGCGTAATCAGAAAAAATGATATGCCCAGAAGACTCTCCTCCAACATTCGCACCTAGCTCTCGCATACGACAAGCGACATTACGATCTCCAACTCCCACACGTTCGACGCGCCCTCCCGCATCTCGCAACGCGCAGTCCAAGCCTAGATTGCTGTGAATCGTCGCCACTAAAGCCTTCGCCTTCAAGGCACCTGCTGCCATGTAATAACGACCAAATATCGCGAGTAAAACATCCCCATCGACGATGGTGCCAGTCTCATCACACACCACTAAGCGGTCGCCGTCACCATCGTGAGCGACACCAATACGTGCGCCCCGCTCAAGCACCGCACGAGCGAGCTGAGCAGGACATTCACTCCCCACCCCGTCATTAATGTTCACACCATCTGGTTGATCCCCAAGTAGGTGCAAACGAGCGCCCCAGCGCTGAAAAACAGCTGGCGTCGTATGGACCGTGGCACCGTTGGCCAAATCAAGTACGACGTCCCAATCACGCAGAGAATCCTTAGCAAGTAGCGATTGCAAATGACTCACATAATCACTCTCAGAATTTATTTTCGTAAAAGACGGCTGCGGCCATTCGGCCGGCGCGTCGGCTTGCTGATCCACCAAAGCTTCAATCCCCAACTCTTGCGCCTCTTCAAATTTACAGGCGCGATGATCAAACAATTTTATACCGTTATCACAGGAAGGATTATGCGACGCAGTCACGGCAATGCCTAAATCTGCTTGATAATCCAAGACCGCTTTCGCAACTGCGGGCGTAGGCACGACTCCCGCGAAATAGACTTCAACTTGAGCTTGATTCAGCCCTGCGGTCAAAGCAGCACAGAGTGCTTCTCCACTGAAACGAGTGTCACGCCCCATTACTACGGAATGCCGCTCTCCTGGACGAAGCTGTTGCAAATAATCGCCCAGCGCGCAGCCTAAACGAAACGCAAAGCTAGGACACATCAATGGGGATCCGAATCGCCCACGTATACCATCGGTACCAAAATATTTTGTCATCAAATCGATCGTTACATATTAGAATAAAAGGATTGCACCTGTACCAGCCAACGAGCCGCTCGGCCAGACTCCAGCACCTCACGCGCCAGAATCACGCCAGCCTTAAGGTCGGGCGCTTTTTCAGCGATCCAAAGCGCCGCCCCCGCATTTAACAATACACTGTTCCATAATCCAGCAGGCACAGAATTCGATGCAGCACCAGATTCAGCGCCAAAGAGCTGATGAAGTGTTTGAATATTTGCTTCAACATCACCGCCGCGCAAAGAAGCCAGATCACAGGTATCCAAGCCTGCTTGGCCAGGCGACAGCTCCCCCCGCAGCGAAGCAAGTCGTCCAAAACCAGCCACATGATTGCGCCCGACGCAGCTCAACTCATCCAAAGCAAGTCCAGGCTCTGGCGTGCAGTGCGCAACCAGACCAGCCTTCAAACCAATCTCTCCCAAGGCCGCCGCAATCGGCTCGACCCAGCGTTCTGCATAAACACCCATCAATTGGTAAGCTGGGCGCCCGGGGTTAATCAGAGGTCCCAGTAAATTAAAGATGGAGCGTCTCCCTGCAGCAGCTAAAGCCTGTCGCACAGGCATAATCTCCTTAAAAGCAGGATGGAATGCCGGCGCAAAGAAGAAACAAAAATTCAATTCTTCCAATGAGCGACGCAGCACCTCATGCGGCGCATCCAAACGAATTCCCAAAGCCTCAATCAAGTCGGCACTACCGCACTTTGATGTAATCGAGCGATTACCATGCTTGAAGACCGGCACTCCGGCAGCGGCGACAATAAAAGACACCGCCGTAGAAATATTAAAAGTGCTCGAACCATCGCCGCCCGTCCCACAGACATCAATCGCCTGCGAAGCCCAAGCCTCGACGCCTGGATCCAAGGCTAAGGAACGGAACTCAGCTGCAAATGCAGCCACCTCGATCGCCGATTCCCCTTTTTCCGCGAGCGCGATCAAAAAGGCCTGCTTCGCCTCCATACTAACATTTGACGCGGCCAACATAGATGCCGCGCGTCGTGCAGTTTCAGAGCTAAGATCCTGGCCCTCAAGCAGAGCACTCGTGAGTTGTTCAATTCCGGTCATAAAGATTTTTTTACAAGCAAACCTTTCCAAGCATCTGCACAAGCATAAAGCACAACACACTCACAGTGTGGCTAAAATTATACATTTTTGCGACTTCACATAGCAATGCTTTCCGCTATGTCTCCTATGCAATGACTTTTCGAATCTGCCAAATCATTCTTTGCTTCTTAACCGCATCTACTTGGGCATCCGCGATAGAGGGCGAAGCCCCTGCCCCCCCCATTAAAGAAAGCAACGAATCAACAAACTTAACGTATACTGATGCCGTCATACTTGGCATCGTCGAAGGCATCACCGAATACCTCCCGATCTCATCCACCGGTCACCTAATTCTAACTAACGCAGTGCTTGGTTTAGATGGCGACACTGCCATCCGAGATGACAATGGAGAGTTGATACTAGTCCAAGACAATGCAATGGCAGCCAAACGCCCCTACACAATTGGAGAGGCCGCCTACGCTTACGTGATTGTCATACAAGCGGGTGCCATCGCCGCCGTCGTACTACTATACTGGCAAACCATCTTAAAAATCCTAAAGGGATGCCTAGGCAAAGATCCACAAGGGCGCAAGCTTGCCATCAATCTCATCTGCGCTTTCATTCCAGCCGCCATCATAGGCTTGCTACTCAATGACTGGATAGAAACTACACTCGGAGACAATGTCAGAGCGGTAGCCGGCGCACTCATTGTTGGTGCAATCGTCATGCTTATCGTAGAGAAATGGCGTAAACATGGCCAAAAAGGCGCGATCGAATCCGACGATGGCCCCGACATTCATCAGCTCAGCATTCGTCAATCAGTGATGATTGGTTTATTTCAATGCCTAGCCATGTGGCCTGGCACGAGCCGCTCCATGGCCACCATTGTAGGCGGCTACATCGCGGGGCTCTCCCCCAAGCACGCAGCCGAATTCAGCTTCCTACTCGGACTCATCACTTTAAGCGCAGCATCCGGCTATAAAGTAGTCAGCGATGGCTCCAACATGATTCAAGCCCTCGACACAGGCCCCGTTATCATTGGGTGCATCGTGGCTTTCATATCCTCCGCACTCGCCGTCAAGTGGTTAGTCGACTATCTCAGTAAACACGGGCTGGCTCTCTTTGCGTGGTACCGAATCGCCTTAGCGATTGTAGTATTCCTAGTGGTCGGCAATTAATCCCCCCCGGTTCAAAGAACCAAGGCTTACCCACCGCCGACTCCAGCGTATCTTCAAAACTCTGTTTGGGGGCTCGGCGGCTCAGCCAACGCTCCCCAGTTCTGAGAACCGAGGCGCCCCAAAGCCGACTCCAGCGTATGCTCAAAACTCTGTTTGGGGGCTCGGCAGATCGGCCAACGCTCCCCGGTTCTGAGAACCGAGGCTTCTACCGCTGCCCCTCATTCGGAGGCAAAAAAAACAGCGCGAACTCTTCGGCTTAGACCAAGGCATAAAAATACCCCGAATTTCTTCGGGGCATTGAAAATACAAGCTTATTAAATCTGTATAATTACGCCTTGGGTCCTAGCTCGGATTGAGGCTCAACGGAGCCGGCCATTTCCTCCTCCAGCTCTTCCTCATGGTGAATATAGTAATCCTGATACGCCTTATCCGAGTAATTCGAATAGTAATAACTAGAGAGCGAGCTCGTGATATTATTAAGAATCGCCCCGAATACAGGCGTGTTCGATTCCCATAAGCGACGGACATTCACTACAGCAGTCTTACGCTTCACTGTGTTAAACTTAATCACATACAAGATACCATCCACCAGTGGAAGCAGATTCAAAGCATCACTCACAGCAGCCAATGGCGGCGAATCGACTACAATACGATCATAGCGATCACGCAAATCAGCAAACATCGCTTCAAATCGCGCACTGTTTAGAACTTGTGTAGGATTCTTCGACTTCCCCCCGGTAGGGAGCACATCCAGATTAGGATAGACCTCTTTGATGATCACCTCATCCAGGTCAACTCCCTTATCGATGTGGTCCAAGACCCCAAAATCATTCTCCAATTGCAGTGAACGTGCCACATTCGGCAAACGCAAGTCACAGTCAATCAGCAGCGTCTTCTCACCATGATTGGCAAATGTCAGCGACAAATTTGAACTGACAAAAGACTTCCCCTCACTCGGTACCGTACTGGTCGTCAGTATGATTTTCGCATTCTTACTTTCATCATTCAGCTTAAGCGCAGAGTGGATAGTGCGGAAAGTCTCGGTCACGTGGCGATCCACATTCGAAGCCACCGCTTGTGCCTTGGTATTACTGTCCAACTTCTTAATACGAGGCACCACGCCAAGCATTGGTAAGCCAATCGTGCCCTCAATATCAAAGGCACTCTTCACGCGGTCATCTAAAAATGCGACGACAAAGATCAGGCCCACACCGACCGCGATCCCGCCAAAGAAGCCCGCCGCTAAATTCATAGTGACATTCGGCGAAGAGGGATTGTCTTCCGAAGGGGGGAAGGCCTCATCGACAATACGCGCATTGGGGTTCTTCAAATTAACCTGCGCCTTTTCCGTCGTCATGCGCGAGTTAAGCGCTTGGAAGAAGTTTTGCTGTACAGATAAATCTCGCAATAGACTATTATACTCAATCCGTGTTTTACTCAAATCGATCAACTCTTGCTCTTTCTCAGCCAAACGCTGACTGGCTAATTCAAAATTACTTTTAGCCTCAGAATACGAAGCATATATTTTATCGACTGAATTCTTAACAGCAATTGCTAACTCTTGCTCCGACTCTTGAAGTGTCTGAAGCAACTGGATCATAGCAGGGTGCTTCTCACGATAGCGCTTACTTAAGGAAGAAATACTAATGCGAGTTCCAGAAATCCTCTGCAACAAACTCGAAACACGCGGCTGTTCCGAAATAAAGGACAGTTCCCACAACTCTTTGCCTTGACGGCGGTAACTTTCAATCAAGTTCCACTTCGTTTCCAATTGGTCATATAAATTCTTATTACTGAGCTTAATCTCATTTAAACGCGCCAACTGTGCACCCGCAATATTCTCATCGCTCTGCAAGGAAACCGCGTTATTTTCTTCACGGTACTCTGCCAGCTTCAATTCCAGCTCTTCTACCCGTTCTTTCTGTTGATCGGCTCGGATGCGCAGGTCTTCCACCGCCTTCATGGAGCCATCGATGTTTAGCTTGAGATTATAGTCGATAAACTCCTTAGCAAAGAGATTTGCCACTTCAGCCGCGACGATCGGGTCAGGATGCGAATAGGCTATGTGAATCATTAAACTCATGCGCTTTGGCATGATGCTACGGTTACGCCCAAGAATTTCTAGCGGTGTTAAAGGACCACTCAAGCTCAACGCATCCGTGTAGGGTGCCATAAAACGCTCCCGCATCTCATCCTGTAGCCGCTGCTCCACCCCCTTAATAATTGTAGCGCTCTCCATAACACTAATTTGTGTATTGAGATCTTCAGCACCACGAATTTGGTTTTGCTCCATTTCTGCGCCTTTACCCAAGGCGGACGCATCATCACGAAAAAGCTGCACCTGTGCTGCGGCCGTATATATTTTAGTTTTGTTAAAAGTATACAAAATCGAGCCGGAAAAGATAATAAAGAAAGCAACGATTAAATACCAAATGCGCTCTCGAAACATTAAGAAATAGTCCTTGAAGGAACGCTGTGGCGCACCGCCACCTCCTTCGCCGTAGCCTCCGCCTGCACCATAGCCGCCATAGCCATAACCTCCGCCGTAACCATAGCCGTATCCGTAGCCGCCGTAGCCGCCTGTGTTAGGATCGGCACCGCCTCTTACATAATCGTTCTTCATATTTTTATTCTAAAGGGGTTAGATAATGCGTTCGGGCACCCAAATCGTATCGCCCTCTTGAAGGATAATATCTTTGGAATTAGGATCCTGAATAATTCGGCTGAAATTAACTTCCATTTGCCTTGCACGTCCGTCGGCATCAATCCGTTTAATAGTAATGGATTTGGGATTGCCCAAGCGGCTGACTCCCCGCACACCTGCAATCGCTTCAGTTAAGGTCAAATCACTATCAGGTGGTATCGCCACTGGGCCTGGGTTATTAACTGACCCTAGAATATGCACTACCTTAGGCGAAAATTGCACCACGAGCAAAGAAACCTGTGGGTCGACCAAGAAGTCACGGTTATACAAGTCGGTGATCAGAGACTGCGCCTCCGCAACTGTCATACCTGCAACCTTCACCTTACCGACAAGAGCAAGTGTGATAGAACCGTCACCTTCAACACGCACACTTTTTTCTAGGTCCGGCTCTTGATAAACTTCGACTGAAACCACATCGGATGGCTTCAATACGTAATTTTCTCCAACCACAATACCGACGCCACCGCCACCAGCGGATGAGTTGCCCCCCGAGCTATAGGAGCCCACATTGCCGTCCACGGAGCTACTGGAGCTGCCGCCCGACTCCTGAGCCGACGCGACCAGCGATAAAAAGAATGCACACAGTGAGATTAAAATTGGTAGCTGCTTCATAACGTAAAAAATGCCTCTGCAAGAGGCATTTTGACCCGTAAGAGGGAAAAGGGTTGCAAGAAATTAATAGCGAAGCGTTGCAGTTAGGTCTAGAGTGTTATTCTCGTAGCTCGAATCAATTTGATTAGAATCATTTTCGGTATAAGTATACCCAGTGCTAAAGCTCCAATATTCGTTAGGTGAATAAGACACTCGAACACCTGCATTATATTGATCATCCTCGCGATCGCCATCAGTGTAATCCCGTAGGGTATACCCCAAATTGGCGCTAGCAGAAAAGTGACTACTAATAGCATAGCTGGCATACAATTTAGCGGAAGAATTTTCAGTCGACTCCCCTTCACCGCCCACACCAAAGTCACGAGAAAGCGCTAAACCAGCCGTCATCTTAGGCAATACCATCCATGTTAGATCAGCATCCAACCCCAACATACCAGTATCATCACGAGACACCGGAGCTACCGCAGGCGCTACCGTAGCACCAGTAGCCAAAAGCACATTGCGCCGATCTGAATCATCTGAGCTGCGCATACGATAGCCAATTTTAAAAGAACCTGACAACTTCGGCAACAAATATCCTCGTGCGCCAACGTTAAAGAAATGGCTAGTAGATTCATAGCCATCTGAGACTACCCCTTGCGTAGGCAAGACGGAATTCTCAATCATAGTGCCCTCAATATCTACATGCGTATAAGAATATCCAAGACTCAAATCAACCTTAGGCGTTAGCTCATAAAAAACATCTAGAGGCACACTAAAGGTCTCACGATCCGCAAATCGATCCTCAAAACTGGTGTATTCTTGCTCCGAATACTGCAAGCCAGAGCCGAAACTAAACTTCGGCGAAATCTGATATTCACTATTAATTTTAGCTGCAGTTGTGTCGAAGGAGATTAAATCATTTATTACATTGTTCTCACCGCTACTCGTTTTGCTTTCATCAAAGGAAAGCGAACCATTCACACTTAAACGACTCCCCCGATAAGAACCATCCGCTCGAATATGAAACAGCTCCACATCCAAACGAGAGGTATCCTCGTAACGAAGAATATCGTAACGCGTGGTCACCGAAAAATCTGCATTAGAAGCACCATGCCCTAGATCCAATTTAAAGCCTGGTGAAACAGTCCAAACCAGATCCTCCACTTCATCCGTTTCATCACGAAAAACATTGGAAACCCAACGCAGACTAGAAGACCCCTTAAAGAATATGGCCGCATTATCGCCGATCGAAACTAAAGGCGAAGCGCTAACACTGGTCGCGGACTGCAGCAGCAGGCCAGATGAAAGAAGCGAGAACAGGCAAATTTGTTTATTTTTCATAGAGAGAAAAGTAAGTTTAGTTGGATAGGAGGCAAAATACAGTGCGACTGATAAGAGAGAACCACACTTGTGCATAAAACCGTAGGTACAAAAAAAACAACTGCAATACGAAAGTCTGCTTTATTTGAGCTTGGCTCATAGCCTTAGATGCATAACTAATAACCGATAATTATCCCATAATCAGAATTTCACGGTATGAACAAGAAACAAAGCACCCGCCATCCAGTCGCCCGCGAAAAGTCCATTTTACTGGGCTTTGTGGCACAACGTAAAGGCATCGATGGACGCACAGAAATCTCTATCCGCTGGGGACGGCTCTTCGCTGCAGCTCTACTATTGCTTGTCGCTGGCTGGTTTGCAATGGCGGGCGCCTTGTATTTTCATTTCAAATATAATAAAGAATTCGACGAGGTCTCCTACAGCAAGATGTTAACCTTACTGCCTTTTGGCATTGAAGAGCATCGGGTGGAAATGGGAAACTATCACATCCAAAAGGGGTTAAACGAGATTAAGCAAGGCAACTACCGCGATGCCTTACGCCTGCTACGCCTGGGGGTCGCCCGAGCTCCAGCCAACTTAGAGGGGCGTCGGGTCTTAGCGGAATTCTACGAAGTCGCACTGAAGCGCCATGACATTGCAGCCGACCAACTGCTCAAAGGGCTCTCGCAAGGTGGTATTGATGACATCGACTACCTGAAGCAAACACTTCGAGTGCTACTCCGCTACCAAATGGACGAACAAATCCAAGAACTCGCAGATGAGTATTTACCCAAAGAGCCAGAACTCACTGACATTAATCGCACACTCGCATTTGGCGCGGCCAACGCAAATTATCTGCGTGGCAATTACGACCGTGCGGACGACTACCTAAGCTCTTACAACTTACTCGAATCCCTCGAAGGCGTCTTACTCTCCTCCCAAATCAGTTGGGATCGTGGCAATCAGGAAGCAGCGATTACGAAGATGGAGGATGCCGTGAGCACGTTCCCCAACTCAGAACCCCTACTGATGCAATTAAGTCGCTACAACCGTGAACTCGGGAATATAGATGCAGCGCGTCGTTACGCCATCCTCCGCAATGTCAGCGACCCGCTGAGCTCCGCACCACGCCTGGAGTTACTGTATATCTACAATAAATCGGGCGACACCGAGCGCGAACAACGCGAGACACAACGCATGTTACAACAATTCAGCGAAGATGAGGCCGCCCTACAGGCACTGGCCAACTTTGCTGCAGACACAGGCAACGTCGACTTAGCACGCCGCACCTATGAAGAAGCACTTGAGAACGAATTTAATATCGATGCCTTCGCACTACTTCTGATCGAAGCCCACCTAGTGGATAAAGATTACGAAGGTGCACTGGAATTCTCCGAAGAACTCCTAAAGGAGCGCCCAGACTGGCTGACAGCACGCTGGGCTATCTTCAACAGCCTCCGCGCAGTGGCTTCTTACGGGATCAACCGCCCAGACTTGGGTGAGATTTACCTACAAGACTTCATCGACGAAGCAAACAATCAACCGCAAACTTACTTGGCCGTGGCTCGACGTTTCACAAAAATTGACCGCCACCAGCAGGCACGTAAGATTTTGATGGTCGCCTATCAAAGGACCCCCACCAATCAAAAAATCCTCTCGGAGCTAATTCGCTCCGAATTGATCCTCGGCAACACAGAAAACCTGAACCGTCTGCTGGCTCGCTTACTCGAGATGCGCCGCCCACAAATGGAACTACTCGTCGAAGCCTACCAAAAACTGGGTAGCGATCGCTTCATTTTCACACCTGACCGCGAGAGCTTACTGCTGCAACTCAGCTCTATACTACGTGAAAACGAGCAGTCACTGGTAGAAGTCAAAAGCTAGAGTCCAAGCGTATCCTCAAAACTCCGTTTTGGGGCTCAGCGACTCGGCCAACGCTCCCCGGTTCAGAGAACCGAGGCTTCTACAATAACACCACCGTCGCAGCAATCACTCGGCGGTCATCAACATCGTCCACCGTAATATCCAGGCCATAGCAACTTAAGCTCTCTCCACGTTCGGGAATGTGCCCCAGCTCACCGGTGATCAGGCCTCCAAAAGTAGACACTTCTTCGTTATCAATTTCGATCTCGAGCTCTTCTTCAATATCATGAATCGGCGTCAGACCGGAAATACGGAAACGACGTCCCTCACCTAGAGCCACAATCTGCTCTTCCTCACTGTCAAACTCATCTTGAATTTCGCCCACCAACTCTTCCAAAATACTTTCGAGTGTAATCACACCGACGATCCCACCAAACTCATCCACCGCCAAGGCCATATGAAATTTGGCCCGCAGCATTCGTTCCATCGCCTCCTCCAACGGGGTCTCTAAAGGAAATACCGCTAAATTACGCTTCAACTTCATTAAATCGATCTCTGACACAGGCTCACGCCAGCGAAAGATATCTTTAATATGAATCAGTCCAAGACACTCATCCAAATCTCCTCGACAGAGCGGGAAGCGGGTGTGCCCCGCAGCCTTCATGGTTTCTAAATTCTCCTGAATACTGGTTTCTAAATCACAGACCACGACCTGGCTACGAGGTAGCAAAATGTCCTGCACCACCAGCTCTTGCATCTGCAGCGTGCGATTCACGATTTTACGCACGACGCCCGAAAGTTGACTACTGTCTTCACCCATAGCGCGAATTTGCACATCCACATCCAAAGGGTTCAACTCGTCCTCGACATCCACCCCAATCCGCCGGTAGAGCGACTTCTTCAGCATCCGGAAGAAGAGCATCGCAGGGAAGGTCAAAAACTGAAAAGCGAGCAAGACCCGGTAGGAACGCCGAATCGCCACCGAAGGATTGCGCATCGCCAGCCCGCGCGGAAAGATCTCTGCGAAAAAGAAGTGCACCGAAACAGCCAAGGTAAAGGAAACCAAGACCACAATCCAGCGCGCGGGGGCCACCTCCATCCGGAAGAGGCCAAAGAAGTCACTCACCAGTGGCATCAACAATAAACCAACCGCCACGGTG
>PBYS01000018.1 GCA_002729725.1 Puniceicoccaceae bacterium | reverse complement strand
GTTCTATCGCGGCGCTTAAAAAATATCAAAAGATTTTTGAACGAGGCAGCCCGATTGGGAGCTGTGACTTTTTCAGGAAGCCCTACAGTATGGCAGGCGGCTTGCATGATGGGGGGGCGGCAGGATCCGATTTTACCGTTGTCGGCGTTGATCGCAGTGGTTGCATGGGGAATTTCTTCAAAGGACAGCTTGCGGGCTTAGCTGTTTATCGGCGTGCATTCACGCCGGCAGAAATGTACGCGGTCTCGAGCATGGATGCTTGTAGGAACAGTGTATCAGATTGATTTAAAGAGGTGAGCCTTATCGGCCGGAGAGTATCGCTTCTTGTGTTGTTACCACTTGAGTGAGGCGCTTAGTTCGTAGCGGCGGGGGAGTTCGGCGTAGACGGAGTCGTTGCCGTAGATGCTGTTGACGGCGCCCCAGTTTTCCTCGTCGGTTAAATTGAGAATGCGCAGGGCGAGTGCCCAGTGCTCGGTTTCGTATTTAAAGCCTAGATCGAGCGAGTATTGCCACGGGATTTCCGCGTTGCGAAGAGGCTCGCCGGTGGAGGTACCATTGGAGTTGTAAGTGTATTCGCCGGGCACGTTGAAGCTTAGGTCCATCGGGGCGGTGATCAGTAGGCCGAGAGTGCTGGAGAAACGCTCCGTAAACTGGTGGGCGATTAAGCCATTGATGATGTGTGTGGGCACCGCTGGAGTTTTGGCATCGTAGCCTGAAAAACCGTAGAATGTATTGTAATCATAGCTACCGCCGGTGGAAGCTATGTCACTGATGGGCACGCGTGAAGAAACTACGCCGTTCTGGGTGACGGAGTCGATATAACTATATCCGACAATAAAAAAGAAACCTTCGCTTGGTTGATAATGCAGTTCGCTTTCGAAGCCATGGGCTTCGACTTTTTGGTCGGGACCGATGGATTGCGGCTCATTGCGACTCTGTTGGAAGATGTTGGCCGAGTAGTAGAGGGTGTCATCGAGAAAGGTGGCCTTGTAGCCCAGTTCATAGAGTTCGCTGACGGTACTAAAGCTCTCGTGCTCGAGTTGGCCGCTCTCGGGGAGTGCGATACCGCCGCCTAGGTCGGTGGGGATGGACTCGCTGTAGTTATAGTTGGCATACAGTCGCTGTGAAGCGCTCAGTTTGTAGACGAGTCCGACGTTATAGTTGGGCATGAAATCTTCGTGTGAATCTTCACCTTTTTCAACGCTGGCGGCGGCGAGCTCGGCTGGGGGGAAGAAGGCGCTCATGTAACGCATCATGTCATTGTAGAGCGGATCGGCTGTTTCAACATGCACATAGTCGAGACGTGCGCCGAGTAGCAGTGAAACGCGCTCGTTTAGCTGAATTTCATCTTGTAGGAAGATGCCGATGCCAGTGATTTGAGAGTCGTTGGAGTCTTGATTACCTAATACAAAGACGCCGTCAGGCTGGCCGTCGGGAATGCCGTCGCTGGTGCCATTGGTATTATAGTCGGCTCCTATGCCTGGATAGAAATAGCTATTTGAGGTGCTACCGGGCAGGAAGCTGAGTTGCCCACGTGGGGACTCGCTGTAGACGGGCACGGCATTGAGAAAGTTGCTCACGCTAGGATTCAGGAAGACAGCTGTATCGCTGACACTTATGTCGGCGTAGCCTTGATACGCGAGGTCCCAGGCATTGGCGGGCTCGTGGTAGTAGTCATTGCTCGCCCACACATCTTGATAACTGATGGCTGTTCCGAGGTTGAAGCGATGCTCGAAGCCGAAGAAGTCGAATGTGCCACGAAATTCGCTGCGGTTTTCGAAGCGTATGTTGTCACGCAGCGCTTCATTGTACGCGTAGGAGCTGTAGATGTCGCGGTCCCGGTATTGAAAGAGTGAGTTGTTGACAATGCTGAGCTCGGGACTGGGTGTGAGTGTATGTATCATCTGTAGCGAGAGATACTCGCCATTGGAATCGTCGCCTTCGCCATGTAAGCGTGCGGTGCGATTAATTTGGGTGGTGCCGGTGGTGATGAGGCTGTCGCCAAAGCCGCCGCTGCTTCCGATGCCAGTTACGTATTGATTGTGATCGATCAGGTCTTGTGTGGGGCGGTTAATGCCCCAGTTTTCGGTATAGTTGGCTTGATAGTAATCGGCCATGAATTCTAGCTTGTATTGCTCGTTCGGGATCCACTCGTAGGCTGCGTAGAAGGCCGCGGTTTGGCGGCGAAAGTCGTCCCAGTAGTAGTCGGTGCTGTCTTCACCGCTGAGGCTGATGCGCAGGCTGCTCGACTCATTGAGTGCGAAATTTTGATCGAGCGTGATCTTTCGCATGCCTTCACTGTCGATTGTGAGGTCGAGGCGGCCTTCGTTGTATCTACTTGGTCGCTTGGTGAGCAAGTCGACATAGCCACCCACATATTGCGAAACGCCCACCATCACCGAAGGAGGCCCTTTCAGGATGTTGACGGATGCGAGGGAGTTGGTGTTGAGGGGTAGGCCATTACCATTGTTGGTCAAACCTTTGCGCATGCCGTTGAGCAGGGTGTCTGCGGCTTGGCCACGGATACTGGGGGTCGTGGGGGAGCCAAAATTAGAGCCAGTGTAGCTGGATGTGGTTAGCTTGGTAAAATCGCGCACATCTTTCAGACTGATGGCTTCGAGCTGTGTGTTGGAGATCACGGTGACATTGCGCGGTGTGTCGAGGATACCGCTTTCGTAGCCATAGACCGAGCTAAAAGGGTGATCGTTCGGTAGTACGCTGGCCTCGTGCGCAATGGGGGAACTCACCACATATTCTTCAAGCTGTTGATAGTTGTTATTCGAGCTGGTTAATGGGTTCGCCGTGCCTTGCTGCCAGTAGATCGCTGTTAGTAATAATAGGTAGAGCCGATGTCTGCGTACGTTGACACTCATGTTTTAGTTTGTGGGATCTCGCTCAATGCTTCGTCGAGTAGGCGGCGTAAGCTGCGGCTTTTGGATATGTCGATTCGTTCAGAATACTCTCGAATCATGTGGCACAAGGCATCGAGGCTATCAATATTCTTAGACTGATTAATACTTTGAAGTTTATAGATCACTGACTGTAGGTGCTCCGTGTCCATTTTAGTGAGAGCGGGCATCAGTTCGGTTTTGATGATCTGTAGCAGCGAGTCGAATAGTTCTTTGCCGAGTGCTTCGATGTTGAGGATCTCGAGTATCCACGCCGCATCGATTTCAGGCGGTAAATTTTCATTGGGCTGTGCATTGATATTTACTGGCTCCGCGACTGTCGCTGCGGCCTTGGGCTGATGACATCTTTCTAAGTTGTGCAATTCGATGGTGAAGCTGGAGCCGAAGCCCTCTTGGCTTTCCACGTATATGCGGCCGTTCATCATTTTGACCAATCGTTGAGAAATCGTTAAGCCTAGGCCGGAGCCTGTTTCATTGCGTGTGAAGTCGCGGCTGGCCTGCTCAAATGCTTGGAAGATGCGTTTTTGCATCTTCTGTGGTATGCCGATGCCAGTGTCCATGATTTGGCAGGAGATACTCGCATGGGCCTTGGAGGACTGTAGTAGTTTTAGGTGAATTTTGATTTCGCCTGAATCGGTAAATTTGATGGCATTACCTATGATGTTGAGCAGTACTTGCCGAAAGCGTGTGGGATCAATTTGTAGCCATTGCGGGAAGTCGGGGGAGCATTCGAAGCTCACGGTTAGGTCTTTATGACTCAGCTTAGGGCTGAGCATCTGTAGTGCTTCGCGGCATTCCAAGACGAGGTCTGAAGGCCGCGGATGCATAGTAAGCTTATTGGCTTCGATTTTGGACAGGTCGAGTAGATCGTTGAACATGGCCATTAACATCGTCGCAGAGCGGTACACGGTATTGAGGTAGTCTTTGTGCCTTGGGTCTTGCGTTTCACTGCGTAAGATGTCGGTAAAGCCGATGATTGAGTTCATCGGGGTGCGAATTTCATGACTGATATTTGCAGTAAATTCACTCTTCAAACGGTTCGCTGATTCTGCATGCTCTTTAGCCATTAAGAGCTCTTCACTTTGGTGCTTGAGCTCTTGGGTGCGCTGCTCGACTAGCATTTCAAGCCGTTTATTCTGACGCTCCGCTCTTCGCAGGCGATAGTTGTGCGCGATGAAGGCCACGATTACAAAAGCACTGACGATTAAAAAGTAAAACCAGACAGTTTGATGAAAATAAGGCTCGATTTTGAAATGAAAGCGTGCCCATTGCGCCTCATTATCGGAGTCGCTGCGATCTAGCACGTAGGTGACCTCAAAGGTGTAGTCTCCTGGAGGTAAATTGGTATAGACGGCTTCTCGGCGGTTGCTTTCTCTCCAATCTTCAAAGCCCTGCAGGCGGTATCGAAAATTTAGATCCTCGCCGCCTTGAAAGAGAGGAGCGGTATAATTGATGCGCAAGTGACGCAGGCCGGGGGCAAATGCCTTGGGGCTGCTTTCTTCAAGTTCCGCTGGGCTTAGATTGATTCCATTAAGCTCTACTTGATCGATTAACAGTTCGGGGTAATAATGATTTTCTTTAAGGAGGCTGGGGTTCAGTTCGAGCACCCCCCCGCTGAAGGGAACCCAAAAAATGTCGTCTTCTGCATAGGCTTCGGAGAGTGCGGTGATATTATTCGAGGGGAGCCCGTCTGCTTTGAAATAACTTTGAAAGGTAAATGCGTGCGAAGAATCGGAGGGGCTTAGGTCTGCTATTTTAACACGATAGAGGCCCGTGTTGGTGGTGATCCAAAGGCCTTCGCTGGCGTCGCGCCATACGTGGAAAATGTTGATATAGGGAAAGCTCTTAGGCATCTGAAAAATTTCCAGCTGCTCATCTTTAATTTTTAAGATTCCTCCGCTAAAACCGCCCCAAAGGTTTCCATCCCGGTCTTTAGTCAGGTGGAAGACCGTGGTCGCTTCGATTTCGCTACCTTGACTACATGGAATGATCTGCCCATCGCGGTAGGCATAGATTCCTGCGGAAGCCATCGAGAACCAGAGCGTGTCGCCATCTAAGAACAGTGAGATAATTAGATTGGATGGTAGTTTGGCTTCGCTCGGCAGGGGGGCAAAGCTCTCGCCGTCGAAGAATACCAAGCCATCGTAGGTCGCGAGTGCCAGTCGCCCGTCGGGCATTTTTTGAATTTGGTAGATTGTATTTGTGGGCAGTCCGTCTTCCTGAGTGTAGCGATGCATTTTGCCATCAATGTATGCATAGAGGCCGTGGCTGTAGCTTGAAAAATAGATCTGATCCGGCGTGATAATCTCGATATCGGTAATGTCGATGCCTTTGAGCTCCGGGAATCGGGCTTCAATCTGTCCACTTTTGGAATCTATGCGACTGACACCATCGATACTACCGATCAGGTAGCTGTGCCCATTTACTTCGGGACATATGCTGCGAACGACGCCGTATTTAAAAGCACCTTCTCGTGTGTGTGTCTGAAACACACGTTTTTGCAGTAGTTTGATTCCGTTGTTGAAGGTGCTGTAGGCAATATTTCCATCTGGGGTGCATACGATGGAGTAAATGTGATCTTCGTCTTGATAATGACTACGAGGTAGTTTTTTGATTTGTCCGTTTTGGAAACGAAACATTCCGTTTTGGGTGCCGATCCAAACTGTGCCGTTGCTTACGCTTAGCATGGCTCGTGTGTGGCCGCTTTGCTGTAGCACGGGGTCTTGATAAAGGCTCCATTTCCCGTCCTGAAAGTGTAGTAAGTCATTTTCGGCTGAAATTGCCCAGACTGTTTGGCCGATGCCTTGCTCGAGTAATACAATCCGCCCTGACTTGGAGCCCAACGTTTTGGGATCGATCTGCGTACTTTGCCCGTCAACGATACGATACATTCCGTAATTTTTATCTGCGAGCCATAGGCTTCTATCGTTGGCAAAGAGTGCGTAGTGTATGGATCGCCCTTCCACTCCGGGGAGCGGATACTCAGTGAGGCTGCCGTCGATCACATGATAGAAGCGATGCTTGCCCAGTAGAACTGTCTCGCCATCCCAATCCAGGAAGAGGTTGTAGTCTAATACCTCTGTCAGTTGATCGGTCTCCCAATGCTGCAGTTTTCCTTGCCGGCTGTGAAAAAGATACCTCTGGTTGGTGTCGAAGGCCCATAGGCCATTGTGACGATCGATCGTTAGATCAAATGCGCCACCTCGTAGTTCGGGGTAATCGTGGTGAGTGATACTCTTGAAGTCGACTCCATCGTAGCGAATGAGACCTTCAAAAGACGCAATCCATAGGAAGCCCTCTTGGGAGACATCTATATAATTGAGCTGATTCATCGGCAGCCCGTCTTCGGTGGTAAGATTCTTGACTAGGTAATCTTCCAGCGCTGTCACTTCTTCGCTCGCATAGCTGAGGCTGAATAGCAGCAAGCTCAGGAGCAATAAAAGCCAATACTGCGAATGAGAGTGAAATCGAGGAGGCTTAGTGTGTAGATGCACTTGAGTGGGACTACTGCGGTAATTTTAGTGGCAGGCGGGGGTGGGTAATTCGATATAGAATCGGTTGCCTTCACCGCGCTCACTAGCTTCGACTCCTACTTTCCCCGAGTGCATCTGGACGAGTCTTTGGACGATTGAGAGACCGACTCCGTGGGAAGGTTCATGCGTGTGTCGAGAGTCGCCTCGAACAAAGGCGGTAAACAAGCCTTTGCGCAATGTTTCGTTGATGGTGGGGGCTTGGTCGATCACTTCAAAGCGCATTCCAGACTCGAAGAACTGTGAGGGGCTCAGATGGATGTGTATCGTTGTGCCTTCTGCCGAATATTTGATCGCGTTATTGAGTAGGTTATCAAACATTTCGACGAGGATGCGTCGACTAATCGCGACCTTAGCGGGAGCGTTGTTTGCGAACTCGATATGAATTTCTTTTTCTTTTGCGCTTAAGTGATTGAGCTGTAGCAGGTATTCGATGACTTCGGCGACTTGGATCGTCTCTGTAACCGTGTGCTGAGTGGAGCTGGAATGCGAGCGTGCTTCGTCTAGTATGCCGACGACTAAGTCGCTCATGCCATCGGCTGAGTCTTGAATCAATCGAGTCATTGAGAGTTTAGCGAAAATTGATAACGTAGTTTATTTAAAAAGCGAGCCTGAGTTTTTAAGGGTTAAATCACATAGTAAATACTGAGCTTCTTTGCATGCGTATAAACTATAAATTGTGATGGAGGATTCAGTGTCAGCGCTGCCGCGAGCACTCGCGGCTGACGAGTGCTCGGCGGGACTGAATGATGGCTTAGCGGTCCAGCTGCTCTGCCGTTTCTTGTTCCAAACGTTCTATATATTCGGATACGTTACAGGTGAGCATGCGTGTGCTGCCGGGGGAAACTTCCAGCACTTTGTTGACCACGCCGTCGAGGAAGGCACGGTCGTGACTGACCAGAATCACAGTGCCTTCATAGAGATTGATGGCTTCTTGCAGTACTTCCTTAGACTTGATGTCCAAGTGATTGGTTGGTTCGTCCAAAATCATGCAGTTGGCGGGGTGCATTAGCATTTTGGCCAATGCGACGCGATTTTTCTCTCCTCCCGAGAGCACGGATGTCTTTTTGAGCGCTTCGTCGCCAGAAAAAAGTAAGGCTCCGAGTGCGCCACGCGGGTTCGCATCGTCGTTACCAATGGCGGCTTTTTCGACTTCTTCTAATACAGAATTATTAGGGTCGAGTTCGTCAGCTTGAGACTGTGCAAAGTATCCGAGTACGGTGTTAATGCCTTTTTCCACTTCGCCGCTTTGATAGGGCTCGGTGCCGGCCATGATGCGGGCGAGTGTGGATTTACCCGCGCCATTGACCCCGACGACTGCGATGCGATCGCCCTTGTCGATGCGTAGGTCGAGGCCGTCAAAGATAACATTATCTCCGTAGGCCTTGTGCAGGTTTTTAATTGTGATGACTTTGGCGCTGGCTGGGGGCGCTTTAGGAAAGCGGAAGAACATTTTCTTTTCGTCGCGTGGGATCTGGATCAACTCCATTTTCTCCAGTGCTTTAATACGGCTTTGTACCATGCTAGCCTTTTTCACATTGGAGCGGAAACGGTTGATCCAGTCTTTGATCTCTTTGATCTCTTTTTGCTGGTTGGCGTGAGCCTTACGCAGGGTTTCGAGGCGCTTGTCGCTCTCGGACTGGTAGTAGCTGTAGTTACCCTTGTAGCTGGTGAGGCTGCCTAACTTTAGTTCGAGGGTGCGGTTAGTGACTTCGTCGAGAAAGGCACGGTCGTGAGAGATTACGATCAGGGCACCTTGATAATGTTTTAAATATTGCTCCACCCAGTGCTGTGAGACGATATCCAAGTGATTGGTCGGTTCGTCCAAAATAATTAGAGACGGGTTCTGCAAGAGTAGTTTGGCTAGTGCGATGCGCATTTGCCAACCCCCGGAGAACTCACCGGTGTCACGCTCAAAGTCGCTATTTTTGAAGCCCATACCCAGCAGAATGCGTTCGATGCGCGACTTCATTTTTGCAGGTTCGTGGTCTTCAAGTTGTTGCTCCCATTCGCCCATCAGATCGATCAAGTCGTAATACTCATCGGTCGAGGTGTCCATTTCGAGCATTTCTTCTTCCGCTTTTTCTAGATTTTTTTGCAATTCTAGAATGTCGCCAAAGGCGCTCTCGGCTTCTTTAAAAAGTGTTTTTCCGGATACAGAAATACCATCTTGGGGTAGGTAGCCGACGCTGACATAGCTTGCCTTCTCAATATTACCACTATCGCAGTCGAGCTCGCCCATGAGCATGCGCAGTAGTGTAGTCTTACCGGAGCCGTTGGAGCCGACGAGGGCGATCCGGTCATGCGCATTGATGACGCAGTTGATACCATTAAAGAGAACCTTCTTGCCGAAGTTGTGGGAGACTTGATTGATTGTGATCATGACCTGGCGGCGCTGGACGCCGATTAAGAGTATTAGGATTTATCTGTAGTCTGTGAAGTGAAATGCTTGAGTGACTGCTATTTCCACTTCACGCATACGTATTTGATAAAAGGCGGAAATGAAACAAGGCATCGAGCGAAATGCAAAGAAAAAGCCCGAGAGCTTTTGAGCTCTCGGGCTGAGACGAAATTATCTGTGGATGTAAAGGCGAGTTTTACTCGTCCTCTGGGGGGCCTTGGCGTTTGCCTTTGGCCATGGCCTTCATTTCCTCGCGTGTGATTTCACCATCGCCGTCGGCATCGATTTCGTCGAAGTGCTCTAGCAGGCGCTCGAGTCCGGCTTCGGTGGCTTCTGCCTTAGAGATGGAGCCATCTTCGTTGGTGTCTGCCGCTTTGATGTTTTGTCCGCGGCGCTGAGGACCTTTATCTTTGCCAGCCTGACGACGATCTTTGTTGGCGGCGATTAGTTCCTTCTTGGTGAGTTCGCCGTCGCCATCCGCATCAATTTTATCAAATTGCTCAGCGAGGGGGCCTTTAACTTCTTCTAGCGAAAGGGTGCCGTTTTCGTCGGCGTCTAAGCGCTGGAAGAGTTCTTGTGGACTGGGGCGCTTACCTGGGGCCTCGCGTGGTTCGCCTTCGGGCTTTGCTTGGGCAGTGATGCCGATAAGTGAGGAAGAGAGAACGAGGAGAATGAGTGACTTAGTATTCATGATCTGTAATATTTTGGTGTTAATTTCGCAGCGGAACGTGCTGCTTGATTTAACTATCGAGACCTAATGAATGAAAGTTTCAGCGAAGTGTAATTTAGACACCTAGCTTGATTGCTTGTCTGAGCCAGGATTTTGAGGCGCTTGAATTGTGCAGCCCCTGCTACTATTCACCCTAAAAGCTAAAGTTAGAGTTAGAGTTAGAGTTAGAGTTAGAGCTGAAGTTAGAGCAAATTAGTGGGAAGGCTTTCTTCCATGAGCTGTGGCGGTCGTACGTCTTCGTGCGTATTTAGCTTTTGCAAATTTTCTAGCTCCGGCAGTTGATCCAGGCTTTCGAGTCCATACGCGAGGGTCTCTAGGCAGTCGTGGTCTAGCGGCTCGTCACACAATTGGGCTTCCACTGTAAATGCGAGCAGAGTGCAGGCGTGTGACCATTGCTGGCGTTGTTGCGTGTTCGATGTGCTGCTGTGTGTCGCGAGTTGTGTGGAGAGCTCTTTCCACAGTTGATGCCATTCTTCGGAGAATCGCAGACAAAGCGGACAAGCTCGGGTGCGCCGCCAACGCACCAATTGATGGGTGCACTTGTCAGCTTGGACGTGTTGCACCAGATGATCTGAAATCTTATGCAACACTGCTAAGGGCTCGCAACGCTCCGGCGAATTGAGGGGGAGGGAGTGGAACAACTCGTCGGCCGAGGGCAGCCATTGGCGGCTCTCGGCGACCAGCTGTAGCAGCCCGTTGAAATTTCCGAAGTAACGATAAATTAATACTTTATCGGCGCCGGCCAGGTTGGCGACTGCGTTGATCCCGAGGGCACTGCAGCCTGCGTCCGCGACAAGCTTCAAAACTGCGTTTTGAAACTTTTCTTCGGTTTTGGGACGTGAGCGGGTACGTGGCATGATCGCCAATATAGAAGTCTTTTCGGAAGGGCGGCAAGCCTAGCGGGCCTCGAATATGAAATTTAGCGTGCGATATCGTCCTGGCCAATGACAGTCAGCTGGCTACGAGTGAGTGTTTCGGCGGCGAGTTCATTATCCTCTAAGCTGATCGCTAAGCCATAGCGACCGTGAGGGCGCACCAGAAAGGGGTAAATATAGTGGATGTTAATTTCCGCCTGCACCAGTGCGCAGGTGACTGTTTTTATTTGTTCTTCACTGGTCAGTTCGACGGCGATGAGTTCACTCTGCACATAAGAGAACTGGTGTTCAATCAAGAGTTTCTGCGCTTCGATAGGGTAATCGACGATAATCCGTATGATTGAGCTGTCGGTTGTATCGAGCACTGAAAGCGCTATGATGTGCACTTCATGCACAGAGAGGAGCCCGATGATTTCATTGAGCCGCCCGACTTTGTTGTCGGCGTGGATCGAAAATTGAATGACCGGCTGGAAACCGCCCGGTCTACGCATTACTTCTGCTGGCATACTGCAGGGCAGCTTAGGGAGTCTGCGCGAACTTGCACGTATTTTTTTAAGGTTAAGCTTTCCACGTGGCCTAGATGTCGCTTGCCTAAGTGTTTTCACCCCTTGATGTGCTGACGGCCCGCTTATGTTCGAGACTTTTGAATTTATTAATGAGGATTTTCCATGGTTTTTCGCCACATTGGCAGCGATTTTTGGAGCGCTGACAGGGAGTTTCCTTAATGTATGTATCTACCGTATACCAGCGGGCCGTTCGATAATTTTTCCGGGCTCTACCTGCGCGTGTGGCCGACCGATCCCGTTTTACCATAATATTCCGATTTTTACCTGGTTGATTCTGCGCGGGAAGGCCAGTTGCTGCGGGGCACCTTTCAGTATGCGCTATCCCGCGATTGAGTTGCTGACGGCGGTACTTTTTCTTTGGGTGTGGCTGATCTATTCGCCTTTGGTGGCCTTGCTCGGCATGTTCTTTGTGTCTTTTTTGATTTGTGCGACCTTTATTGATCTCGATCACATGATCATTCCCGATCGTTTCTCGATTGGAGGAATGGTGATTAGCGTGATCCTTTCCTTTATTTTTCCTGCTCTTCATGGCGTAGATGGTTTACCCATTGCGAGTAATATTCAGTCAGGGGTGAGTTCGATCGTGGGGGCTCTGGTGGGCGCTGGACTGGTCTATTGGATCGCGGTGCTGGGAGAGATTGTTTTTCGCAAGCCTGCGATGGGCGAGGGGGACGTTAAATTTGTAGGTTTTGTGGGCGCTTTTTGCGGCTGGCAGGGAGCTGTCTTCTCCATGTTTGGCGGTGCGCTGGTGGGCTCTGTAATCTTGTTGCCCTGCCTATTGTTGGGGCGTCTCTTCGGAGGTGGTGGTGGCAAAGCTCAGGCGTCGGGTACGGAAGCTGCGGAAGCTGCTTTGGCCGAGGAAGCCACGGGAGCCGAGGGCGATGAGGTGGAAGAGGTGCAGTTTGGAGCGCAGGTACCCTTCGGGCCGATGCTAGCAGCCGCGGCGCTAATTTACTTTTTAGGCTTTGACGCTTACGTGGACGCCTACTTTGCCGAGTTTGCGAGTTATTTCTTTATGCCTTGAGCGATGGACGTGGCCTTGAACCTGAGTCATAATAAAGTATGAGAGAATCCGATGCATTTCTGGTGACAGCGATGGCCTACTGCCTGTCGTGGGAGATTGCGGGTGCACGTGCGTCGCAGCATTGGTCAGGGATTCGCGAGTTTACTCAGGGAAATGATATGCTAAGTGACACCGAGCGCTGGTGCTGCGAGCTCTACGAGGAATCTAGCCCTACGGCGCAGGAAGAGCGCTCGATCCAGTCACGCATCAATGCGCGAATGGACCATCCCCGAGCAGTGCTTAAGCTACGCGCGGCAATCTTGGACTTATTGCCTGAGTCGATTCGAGAGAGCGCTGCGAGGCATCGACTCATGCAGTCTTTAATTACGCCCGAGAAATACGGGCCCTTGCGCACCTGGCTCGCCGAGCGCAATATCGCGGGCTTCCGACCGGCACAGCCAAACTTGGCCCCACTTGCCGAACGTGAGGCTGATTTTTATCAATTTATTGAGACGCCCTATTTTTTGGAAGGCTACCGTAAGTATTGGCATCAAAAGCCAAAATCACGGAATAATCGGCAGATGCGAGTCTTACTCTGTGTGTCGGCGGCATTGAGCCAGATGTTGACTTTCGATAGTTCTTCCGAGTTGCGGGAGTGGTGTAAACGGCTGGCAGTTATTGGCAGCTACAGTCAGCAAACGCAGCTCGATGTGGCTGAAATGTGTATGCTGATGGCTGGTGAGTCTTACGATGCCCACGAGCTTGGCTTCCGTTTATTAGTCGATGCTCAAGCTTTGGATCGCAAGAACTTGATCACCTTCTGCGATCGTTATGCAGACGAGTTGACCGGATTTGCGCGCGAACTCGTGCGTGGCATGCAGATCATCGCTTAAGCTAAGGAGTCTTCAATCGCGTTTTGTTGGCGTGCGATGTCGTGTAGTGTGACGATACCCAGTAATTTGCGAGTATCTTTACGACTCACCACAGGGGCTTGCATGACGTCACGTATCACCAGAGTATTCGCTGCATCGCGGATCGAATCGTCGGGGTGTATTTCGATAATCGAGTGTCCTTCTACCCATTCTGCGATCGAGCGGGTATCGTTGGCCGCTTGTAATTCTTCTAGTTCATGATGCGTAATCATTCCTAGTAACTGTTGTTGGTTGTCGCTAGATACGATGGTGTAGGCGTGGTGCTTGTGCCCGTCTTTGGCAATACGCTCTAGATTGTCCGCTGCGTTGAGTTCGCCCAGTGTGCTGCGGCAGTCGTGCGTCATTATCGTGCTGACGGGCAAATTTCGCCAGTCGCGATCGCCGCGATAAGCGGGCAGTTTCTTGAGGCTGATGCCATCCTGTAAGAGTAGGGCATCGTAGACTGGGATGCTGCGTAGCTTGCCTGCGATGATGTAGGCGATCAAGTTGCCGATCATCAAGGGGAGGATCAGTGAGTAGTTTTGTGTCATCTCGAAAATGATGAGCACCGAGGTGAGTGGGCAGCGAATGACGGCGGCGAAAAATGCGCCCGTTCCCAGTAGTGCGGTCGCTGCGGCCACCGATTGATCCACGCCCAGAAACTTGACCATCAGCACGCCGAATAGGCCACCCAGCATACTGCCAATAAATAAGACCGGCGCAAAAATGCCACCACTGGCACCCGAAGCGTAGCAAATGGCAGTGGCGAGTAATTTGCCAATGAGTAGCAGCAGCAGCGCCTGCCATACCAGGTGGCCGTGCAGTGCGGAATTGAGATCGTCGTAGCCGATACTAAATACGCCATTATGACCACTGCTAAACTGCCAGACAGTCACGCCGATTAGGCCCACACTTAAGCCCCCTAGAGCTGGGCGTGCCCAGGCTGGAAAGTGAGTGGATTGTTTAAAATACCCGCGCAGGCCGAGTAGTAGAGAGACAAATACATGGCCTAAGAGTCCCGCAGCGGGGCCGATCGCCAAGCACACCAGCATCCACCAAGATGTTTCAAACACCTCACGGGTCGCATGTAATGCACTGTGCTCTCCAAGTAAACTACGCTCCACCACAGCTGCGACCACCACTGCAATCAGAATGCCGCCCAGCGCCTTGCTACTGAAATTATTATCAAATAGCTCCTCAAATACAAAAGTAATGGCAGAGATCGGCGCATTGAAAGCTGCCGAAATGCCCGCGCCCATGCCTACGGGTACCATGGATTGAATGCGTAGTTTTCCTAAGCCGAAAGCACGGCCCAACTTCGAGGAGATGGCACTACAAATGTGTACGGTTGGACCTTCGCGGCCCAAACTGTTACCAAAACCAACAGAGATGGTGCCTATGATCAAGCGCCAAAAGGCTTCAGGCGTTTTGATGATACCAAAATTTTGGTAATAGGCCGCCTTTGTTTGTGGAATCCCCGAGCCGCTTGCAGTCGGAGATACGTAGCGAATCATTAGGCCCACAATCAGGCCCGCCAGCGCCGGCGACAAAATCATCGCAGGAATCGTCCAGAACCCCAATCCCTCATACATGGTGAACATATTCTCAAATACAAAAGTAATCGCCAAGTGGAAGCTTACCCCCACTAAGCCACAGAGGACCCCTGCGCAGATGCATAGCATCAAAAAGCGCTGGCCGTCGTTAAAACGACCCCGCATCCAATTCGGAAGATTATTCAGGCTAAATGATTCGCGTGGCATCGGACTTAATATTTAAAAAGAAAAAGCTGTGCAGGGTATGGCTGCACAGCATTTTCTAGGTCTATAAAAGTCTTTGCTCGATGCACAGAAAATTTTTAAAAAAAATACTTGGCAAAGTGAAACTTAGTCCTACAGTCCACCACTTCTTCACTTTTGGTGAGATATGCAAGTGGCTAAAGCACGCAGACTGTAAATCTGTTCTCTTTGAGTTCGCTGGTTCGAATCCGGCTCTCACCACCACTTTAAAGGCCGTCCGCAAGGGCGGCCTTTTTTAGTGTCGGTCTACTAACTGTAGGCGCTCGGGATTATACTTGACCAGAAACATGTGAATTTTTCATGTTTCTATTTAATGGAGCGTTATTCGTGTTGTCTTAATTATTTTCCTGTATGGATGCAGGACGATATGGAGTCTGCTTTGGATTGGGCACTCTCGAATGAACAAACTAAAGAGCGCTATAGGAGGCAGTATCTAGCTAAATGAGTTATCAGGTTTCACCTTCGACCCCGTTCTTTCGTAGCGGGTTGCAGCTTTTTATGGGAGCAATGCTTCTGTTGCTGGGCTGTGGTGTTGGCTGGTGGCTGCATTCGAGCTTTGTTTCTGAGCTGGTCTCCGTGGAGTCCGCCGAAATCGTATCCGCGTCTATCGGCGAGGCGGCTGAGGCACAACATCCCGTGGGAGATGAACAATCCCTACGCCGGCAAATGCTCGAAGTTCTGTATGCGGAGGAACTGCCTGTTAATTATCGCGAACAGCTTGATGTCTTGCAGACACTTGCAGAACAAAACTCGCTGCGTGGGCGAGAGCGGCTTAAATTTGATGCTTTAATTAGTTATTTGGCTGATCAGGATCCTGTTGGTCTGTGTGCTTGGGCGGAATCAAATGGCGATTTACACGCACCCTATCGTGATGCTATTTTGACCGAAGCACTACGGGTAATGGCAGTTCGAGAGCCATTGAGCGCGTTAAAGAGGGTGCAAGCTATGCATTCCTACTGGCACCGGAAAATCGCTTATCAGGCGGTCTTTGCTGAGATGATGATGGAGTTTTCACCGGATCGAGTGCTGGACCTGACACTCGATGGCGATCTTGCTATTTTTGAGCAGTTTCGCTATGTAGACATTTCTTTACTGATAGCGAAGGAGCAACCGGACAGAGTTTTTGATATCATCGACGAACGTTTTCCTGTTTTACGTCAAAATGACGCTCGCTTGGGTGCATTGCTTGCCATCGCTGAAGAGGATTTCGAGCGTGCCGAGGCGATCGCAGCTGGTATGGCGGGCGACGAGTTGGCGCTTCAAGCCCAGCAGGTTTTATATGTACAAATTTTGAAGAATGGTGATTTCTCTAAGGCCGATGAGCTTTTCGCTCGAAGCGGGCCCTCGGAGGAGAAAGATAACGCATTGAATACGCTCGCCTACGATCCACGTGGCGCTCCGTTGGAGCAATCGATCGCTTTTATTAAAAAGTATGCTTCGCCTGCAGCCCGAGCCGGACTCACTCGCCGCCCCATGTCTGGACGGGCGACGCGGCGTTGATTGCCCGCGCCGCCGAACGCATCCAAGCCGCCGAGCGTCCGGTGCTCTACGTCGGCGGGGGGCTGCTGGGGAGTCAGGGCGAAGCCGAACTGGTCGCCCTGGCGGAGAAAACCGGGATCCCGGTCACCACCACTTTGATGGGGCTGGGACTGCTGCCACACGGGCACCCGCTCAACCTCGGGATGCTGGGCATGCATGCCGCCCGCTTTACGAACCAGGCGCTCGAACGCAGCGACCTCCTCATCGCGGTCGGCGTCCGCTTCGACGACCGCGCCACCGGCAAGGTCGAGACCTTCTGCCCCGGCGCCGCCATCATCCACATTGATGTCGATGCCTCCGAGATCGGGAAAATCCGCAAGGCCGATATCGGCATTCGCGCCGATGCCCGCAGTGTGTTGCTCGACTGGCTTGAGCAACTGCCCGAGCAAACCCGCCCGGAGTGGACGGCGGAAATTGCCCGGCTGCGGGAGGACTATCCCCTGGAACTCGACGGTCTCGGCGATCCCCGTCGCTCCTACGGGATCATCCGCCGCTGCGGTCAACTGGCCGGCGAGGACGCGATCGTCACCACCGACGTCGGTCAACACCAGATGCGGGTCGCGCAGGCCTATCCCTTCGCCCGGCCGCGCCGCTGGCTGACCTCCGGCGGACTTGGCACCATGGGCTTCGGCTTGCCCGCCGCCATCGGTGCCGCCCTCGCCGAACCCGAAGCTACCGTGCTCTGCTTCAGCGGGGACGGCAGCTTCCTCCTCAACTGCCAGGAACTGGCCACGCTCCGGGAGGAAAATCTCAAGGTGAAAATCATCCTTCTCGACAACCGCGGCTACGGACTGGTCAACCAGCAACAGGATCTCTTTTACGGAAAGCGCCGCTTCGCAGTGGCGTTCAAGCACCCAGTGGACTTCCTCCAGCTCGCCGCCAGCTTCGGCATCGAGGGTTTCTCCATGACTGCAAACGACGCCGAGGAACGCCTCCAGATCGCGCTCGCCGCACCCGGTCCAAGCCTCATCCACCAGCTTGAGAAGCTCGTCGACGTCGAGCAAGTCCGCCGCCATCCCGCCGATCACGCCGTTTTCCGCGAGTTAGAGGCGTATTTCAGTTGAGCGGGAGCGATTAATGATCGGTTACGCAGCAAACACCGCCGAGTCGAACGAAAGGTATCATTCAATTGTCTGCCTCTTCTCAGATTGTAGCTGAGCTGCTTGCGTTGTCTCTGCGATCAGACCGTAGTGTGTGTTTGCTGAGTCGCGACCTCGGCACTCGACCTGCGCGAAACGCTCAACACCCGGATGCGCCGGATGCCGCCCGGAGTCGGCCATTCGATTTCGTCGCCTTCCTCGTAGCCAAGCAAGCCTGCGCCGATCGGCGTGAGTATGGAGAGTCGTCCTTGATCGAAATCGGATTGCGCGGGCAAGGTCAGTGTGTAGGCCTCCCGTTCGCCGGTTTCGAGGTCTTCGATTTCCACGTGGCTGCCCAAGCCGATCGCCTCGTCGGGCACCTCCGATTCGTTCAACACGATGGCGCGCGTCAATTCCGCCCGGAGGCGGAAGACGGTGTCGATTTTCGTGCTCAGGCCGAGCAAGAGATGGTTCAGCAGATTGTAATCTTCTTTGGAAATGTAGATGTTATTGGTGCTCATTTTATTTTGATTTGGTTGATGAATTTGGTGTGTTTTAGTTTATCTGATTAAGTGCTTCAGCGCGTTATTTAGTTGCCGAAGGTGCGTCTCGCCCAATTCGAGCTCGGTCGCGGTGACGGAGGTGTGGATGTGCCCCGAGTGGTTGCAGCCAATGATCGCGGACGTCACGTTGCGGTGGCTCAGCACCCAGGCCAGGGCGACTTGTGCGGGTGTGGCATTCAGTGCCTGCCCCACGCGTTCGAGGGCAGAGATCGCGGAGAATCCGCGGGCGTTCGCGTAGCGCGCCGCCAACGTCTTGGCACGGGGAGAGACGTGGAGCCCCACGCTGCTGCCGTATTTACCGGTGAGGAAACCGCCCGCGAGGGGGGATTCCGCCAGCATGGCGATACGGTAGTCGTGCGCGATGTCGCGCATGTCCGTGTGGGATTCGTCCTGTTCCAGCAAAGAGAACTTCTGTTGGCACGATTCAAACCGGCAGCCGCGCAAACGGTCGGTCCGGCCAAGCGTTTCCACAAATCGCCAAGGCGGGAAGCCTGCCGTGCCTGCGTAGCGTATCTTCCCCGCGCGTGTCAGGCTTTCCAAGCCCGTCAGCAACTCGTCTATCGGGCGCATCGAACCCCCGTGAGGTTTGAAGCTGTCGCTCCATTGGCAGACCAACAGGTCGAGATGGGAGACTCCGAGACGGCGCAAGGAGAGTTCACACTGTTCCCTCACCAGTCGGTCCAGTGGCACCCCGGGTGCTTGCGAGGGTCCCGGAAAAACCATGCGGGTCGATAGCACGCATTGTTGCCGGGCGGATGCGTTTTGGCGCAGCCAAGCACCCAGCGTTTGTTCCGAATGTGTCGCGAAGTTGGATGTGGATGCGACCGTCGAGGTCTGGATGAAATTACCTCCCAGTTCCCTGAAGGTGTCCAATAGGTTGAAGGAAGAGGCGGCATCGTTGAGCCACCCGAAGTGCAAAGCTCCTAAACAGAGCTCGGATACCGATAAACCGGTACGACCGAATTTTCTTTGTTTCATGACATAAAAAGGCTGAGGAATGGGCGTCACCAGCAAACCGTGATGCAATGGTAACGTACGGAGGAATTGGCCGCGAACGGCACGATTCCAAAAAATGCGGATCCTACAAAACAGGACTCCGTCTGCTTTAATTCTCCCGACCCTGATGCTGCGTCAGGCTAGGGAATTTTAATTCACCTCAACCGCGCACAGCAACAAAGCCGGGCAGACCTGGAAAGATACCAGGTGCTCCTTTTCCCTTCTTATGTAGTTGCTGGCGTAAGTGTGACATTGAATTTGTATCATCTACTGTAAAATCTTTTTGTCAAGCAGACCTCTCTGACTTTGCAACAATTCATGCACCCTTTGACCGAGGTTGCTTGACTTGCTCGGCGATCTGATCGACAACTTAACCAATGCAAGGTCAGAAGACATTTTTCACCCAACCGGTTCGTGGGACGAACCCGATGATCTTCCTTACTTAAGGGCGGGGCCGGTACTGATGCGCGCGACTAAGGCGCTCCAATCCGACTTCGCCTAATTAAAAACCACCACCGACGTGTAGCTCGCTACAGTTGTCGTCGTGGCCTGCATTGTCGATACGGGATTTTGATCCCTCGACCCATTTGTTGCGAGCAGGCAGCGCGTGCGCGCACAGGGCAGCACATGGATACGGCCAAACGCTTCGACAGTAGTCGGTGGCATGGCTGTCCGTTTCCGAAACCATGCAAGGTGTTCGCCCTTGCTTTTCAAAGGCCACTACAAGGCCAAACTATCCAATTGTTCAATCACTCAATAAAAATTAGCTATATGAAAACACAAATCCACTTCCATGATCAAACCTGCCTCCAGCCTCCGGTCGTCCGCAAGTTCGCCGTCCGCGCAATGGCCCCATTGGTTCGCAAAGATCGAACGATTACTTCGATCCGACTTAAACTCTGCAAGTTGCCCCACGCCGGAAGCAATGACGCCTACCGGATTCAAGCGGTCGTGAAGAGACGCGGAGGAACGATTCAAACCTATGCGCATGCCCCAACCGTAAGCTCGGGGCTGAAGTCGATTTGTGCGAAAGCCCAACGGCGCGTGGTTCGCCGGGCAAAGCCCGCTCCGCTTCATTCCATCGGCATACAACTGAACGCATAAAGGCTGGATATGAACATTGAACAATTCGATTTTGTCGCATGGGTGGTCATTCCCGTGCTCGTTTTCCTCGCCCGTTTGGTCGATGTTTCGCTCGCGACGCTCCGACACATTCTGATCTTCCGAGGAATGAAGCGGGTCGTGCCTTTTTTCGCATTCATTGAAATCCTCGTCTGGACACTGGCCATCACGCAAGTGATGGAAAACCTCTCCAACGTGGCCGCGCTCTTCGCGTGGGCGCTGGGGTTTTCCGCAGGTACGTACCTCGGCATGCTTATCGAGGAACGGCTTGCGCTCGGGCACCAACTGGTGCGCGTGATTCATCAAAAGATGCCGGTCGATTTCGTCAAATCTTTGAATGAAAAGGGCTACGGGATCACCTCGCTGGGGGCGCACGGTGCCTTTGGACAAGTGGATGTTTCTCTCATTGTCTCGCCGCGAAAACGCCTCGGGCAGTTGTTGAAAATGCTGAACGCAATGGCTCCGCAACCCTTCTACACGGTCGAGGACGTTCGATCTGTGGGAGCCAGCGTATTTGCCGCGCCGCACCAGGGCGGCTTCGTTGCGGACGGGGGCGTCAAGAAGAAGTGAGCGCTCATTCCGGGTTGGCGTGCTGCGCCGCTACCTTTCCGAAAATTCCTAATCAGAAGGGGCGGGAAGCTCGGCGCAGCTGCTTACCGTTCGGCTTTTAGTGTAGCCCTTTTCGTTTCAGGTAGGCTTGGGCGTAGTCGCAGGAGGCCTCAAGGCTGAGGTTACCTTCTTTGGCGTGGTCGATCGCTGCATCCATCAACTGCGCGGCGAGGCCTTTGCCCCGCAGGTGCTCTGGCACGCAGGTGTGGGTGATGTCGATGGTATTGTCCGCAGTGGCGCGATAGTCGAGGCGGGCACCCGATGAGGTCTCGAATCGCTGCGCTGTGCGGTCGTGCCGCACGGTGTCGGCTTCCTCGAAGAGGTGCGCCGAGCAGGGTGAACTGGCATATTCGCGGGGCGCGGCGTCTTCAGTCAGATCGAAAGCTCCGAATTCCGGGCAACAGGAACCGCGTGTGCTCAAGCAGTTTTCGCAGATGGCAATTCCGCCGATCCGCTCGGTCACGGGGGCACCGCAGTCAATGCATTTTTCGCCGTCAATGGATGGGGATACAGATTTTGAGGACATACAAAGTTTTTCAGACTAGCGGTGACTTTACCCACATTATTTCGGGATGGCGACTACATTCTCTGCTGCCCTACAGCTCGTTAGCTGCTTGAGCCGGAAGTATCCTCGGGAGTCAGCGAGAGAATGTTTAGGGGTTCAACTTTAGGAACTGTTCTGCTTGCCAACGATTTATGAAAAATTGAAAAAAGTGCCTTGAAGACACAAATGACAATTTTTCTAGCCACACTGGCAGGCTGGTTGAACCGCAAGCAGTTGGATGTGATCAACTATCTGCATGCGGAGAATGAGATACTCAAAGAACAGCTAGATAAGAAGGGCGTGAAGCTGCGGTTGAGCAATGCTCAAAGGTATAAACTAGCCAAGCGTGGTAAGAAACTCGGTCGCAAAGGGTTGATGCAATATGCAAGCATTGTGACTCCGGATACCATCTTGGCATGGCACCGTAAACTGGTCGCTCTAAAGTATACTGCCAAGCGGATGCTGAAGACGGATCGCCAGAAACGTATGGAGGTGATTCAAGAACTGTGTGTTCAGTTTGCTGAAGAGAATATGAGTTGGGGCTACGGCCGTATCCAAGGTGCTCTGGCAAATCTTGGCTATAATGTGAGCATGACGACCGTCGGCAATATCCTCCGCGCTAGGGGCATCGTGCCTTCGCCGGAGCGGGGTAAACAATCGAACTGGAAGACCTTCGTGCGCTCTCATATGGATGTGATGTCCGTCGCAGATTTTTTCACAGTGGAAGTGTGGACGCTTCGCGGGCTGGTCCGTTACCACGTGTTCTTCGTCATGAACTTGGCGAAGCGCCAAGTCGAGGTCGCGCATATCGGGTGTCAGGTTAACGGAGCTGTAATGGCTCAAGTTGCCCGTAATATGACAGACAGTTACGACGGCATATTGAGAGGCCGACGTTTCTTTGTCTGCGACCACGATCCACTATATACGAAAGAGTTTCGCCAGATACTGACAGATTCAGGTGTCGAAGTGATTCAGACAAGGGTGGGGTGCCCTCAGCAGAATGGATATGCGGAGAGTTTCGTGTCGGCCATCAAGCGTGAGTGTATTGATCACATGATATTCTTCAGTGAGAAGTCCCTTCGTCGTGCTGTTGAACAATACGTTGAGCATTTTCACCAAGAACGGAATCACCAGGGGCTCGATAATTTAATCCCCTTTCCAAACATCCCTCAAAACGACTCCGAGATTGGGCCGATCGTAAAAAGTGAACGGCTAGGAGGGCTCTTAAACTACTATTATCGTGAAGAAAAGGAGGTGCTCGAAGCGGCGTAGAAATTGAATTAAATATCCTTGAAGCGGCGTTTGAAAGTCCCCGAATTTACTGTAACCGAGTTTATTTCGATCACCGAGTGATCGAAATGATCGAAATAAGGATTTTTCGGTAATTCTACTGAGCCTTGTGTGGCTTGAAGTGACCGTTTTCGATCAAAATGATCGAAATAGAAATAGGCGAAGCGCTTAGAATCCCTTTAATACTGGGCTCTGGGGCTGTTAACCACTTTGAAATTATTTCGATCAGTTCGACTTTTCACAAGTGATTGGCCAGCCACGTCCAGCGTCCATTGGCTGGCGAAATTGAAGAATGGGAGCGAAAGCTAGAAGACCTCGATTCAGAGGAAGCATTTCCTGACACCATCATGGTCAACTATACTGTCGATGGCCTGGCAACCTACAAAGTTATTGAGAAAACTTACTTCGAATGCGAAGAGGTAATTGTCGATCAGATCAGGCTATAATTTCCGCTTTTCCTGACAGCAGCGCAACCACCTGCACGGTGATTTAGACTGTATCTCGTATCTTAAATATTCAGGCTTTTCTCAGAATTACGAACTTAGGTGGTTGCGCGCACGAATGGCTGGACGTTCTAAGTCGTTTACTGTGAGTGAAAAAGGAACCCATGGTCGAGCCGCAACCACTGAGTTCGTAATTCGGGAATAATGGCGGAGAAGGAGGGATTCGAACCCCCGGTACCCTTTCGGGTACAACTGATTTCGAGTCAGTCACATTCGGCCACTCTGCCACTTCTCCTGAAAGATTGAGCAAGAAAGTGACCTCGGGGCCACTTGGCAAGCCTGGACTGTGTTTTCAGTCTATCTTCCGTTCGATTTTGTTGGAATGAGCACTTGGTGCTTATGAGACGGCTATGCTTTCGTGTAGTTGAAGCTGTTCTAAAATGGCTTGGTAGCTGTTTCCTGAGGCGGGAATGTTGCCGATGATGTTGTTTCGGTGGCGCAGCAGCCACTCGGCCGTGCTGCCTTGGCCTTGGATGTTTTGGTCGATGTCAAATAGGCGTCGCCATTCTGTGACGCGGTCTAGGTTGTAGGCGTTGAGGCGAAATTGACGTCCATCTTCGTTGCTGTCTATGCTGAGCTTTTCAGCGAGGTCGGCGCCTTCGAGCATGCCGACGTTCATGCTGAGTATGCCTGCAGGTGCAGCCATGTGGGCAGCGTCACCAGCGAGCCATACGCGGCCGTTGCCAAAGCTGTCGGCGAGGTGCTTTTCGAAGTGCACCATGACACGCCATTTGACATCGCTGGAGGAGCCTATGAACCAGGGAGCATGAGTGTGTAGCAGGTGATCGAGGTGGGCATTACTTAATTCAGAGCTATCTTGAGCCTCATTATCGACCATAGCATGGTCCTTATTAAAGGAGTGCTTTTGGGCGAAGTTAGTGGGCATTTGAAAGCTGAAGCGGCAGCGGCCTTTGCCGAGTGGCCAGTAGATGTGTGTCTTGTCGTTGTCGACCATCATGCGCATCTCGGTGAGTAGGCGAGTGTTGGTCTCAAATTCAAAAACTGCATAGTCTAAGCTGGATTTGATCTCCGGGAAGGCGATGTTGGCAGCCTTGCGTGCCATCGACTCGTAGCCATCGGCCGCAATCATATAGTTGGATTGATACTCGTAGATTTTTTCGATTTCTTGTTCGCTGTGTGCGATGGCGTAGCCGGTGCTGCCTTCTATTAGGTGGTCTACGGTGAAGCGTACGCCCTCGGCAGAGGGTTTAATGCAGCGCACGCGGTGGTTCCATTGGGGAGTGTGGCCTTTTTTCGCAAGTGTGGCTACTAGGATGTCTTCGAGGTCGCTCTGCGCAATGACGGCGAGGAAGGGGTATTTTACAGGGAGTGCTCCGTACTCGATGACAGCTCGTTGTTTGTTACTTGGGTCAAAGATGGTGGATCTTTGTAGGCGTAGTGCGCGCTGGAGTATCGGACCTATGATACCGAGGGTATCTAGTAGTTCTAGGGTGTCAGGATGAAGTGCGAGGGCGTAGCTATGTGTGTGTGTGCCTGCAGCGCGTTCGAGGAGGGTAAAGTCCATTCCTTGATCGGCGAGGATATGGGCTGCGGTGAGTCCTACGGGACCTGCGCCGAGGACAGCAATGTCGACTGATTTCTTGTTGAACATAGCATGGTGGGGTTGAGGTAGAGACGGGGGCAAGGCTTGCTCTTGCCGTCAAGACTTACTGTAGGTCTTTAAGTGCTCAGCGTCAACGTGGAAGCCAGATGCTGACGTGTAATTAGCTGTGCTTGTGGACGCTATTATGGGCTGCGGCTGCAGCTGTGTCGCTTGTGTATTTATGGCGCCGAGCATTCCGAGAGGCCTCTTGCTCTGAGTTCACTGGATCAGGCGTCGCGCTTGCGAATCAATATACGACCTTCATAGGTCCAGCGTGGGGCCAGCACTTTGCCGCGATTAATGGATTTAAGAGCGAAGTCGATGGTGCGCTGTTTGCCGTCGATTTCGATCGGGCATTGATAGGTCTTTTCTGGCCAGAGATCGGGGTCTGGGAGCTCGGCCGCTGCATTGGTGAGTTGCTGCAGGTTGGGAATGAATTTTGTCGTACTGCGCGAGCGGCGTTTCGATTTTTTTCGCGAGCTGGAGGATTGAGAATTATCGTGTTGGGAAGGCATGTGGAGTGTGCGGAGAGTCAGGCCTATTCTTTATATTTGGACAAACTGAAATTTTAACAAAAATTCGCTTGATCTCGACTTTTATATCCATCTACTAGCCGCCTTAACAAGTGATGGCGCGGTCGCCAAGTGGTAAGGCCGAGGACTGCAAATCCTCTATCGTCGGTTCGATTCCGACCCGCGCCTCCATCACATTCTAAAAAAGCCCTAAGTTGAATCAACTTAGGGCTTTTTTGTGTGCCAGCTTTGCAGGCGCGGGTGATCCATGGGCTGCGTGCTTCTCTCGTGAGAGGGGGTAGGGGGGAATGAAGG
>PBYS01000017.1 GCA_002729725.1 Puniceicoccaceae bacterium | reverse complement strand
GCTGGGCTCGCGCGAGTTTGTGCAGTCGCATGCGGAGCACTGGAAACGTAGCACAGGGCGCAAACATCGCTATAAACCTCAGAATATTCCTGCCGAAGCGGAGAGTAATCTGGTTGCGATGAAACGCGTGCGTGGCGCTGCGTTTACATAGCCGGGGCAGATTAAGCCGCGAACACTCGCTTATTGTCCTCAAGCTCAGACAGTGCTAGAATGCGCGTCATCACAGGATTTCTGTTATGGCATTTCCTCATCAGCATTCTTTTTCTGGCTTAAATTACCACTCAGCACCTGAGGATAAGATTGCATGTTTCCGCTCTCTATTTCGGGGACGTACGGATGTGTTTCCACAGCGCTTTGAAAGTGTTCGCACTGGTCGGGCAGGCTACTCGCCTGCTTGTAGCAATGAATGGGTGCGAGGTATTTGCGAGAAGCCGCGCATCAAATGCTCCAATTGTCTTCACCAAGATTGGATTCCAGTTAATGACCGACTAATCGCTTGGCATCTTTCGGGCAAGGACGCGAGTGGCCAAACTTTTGTAATGGGCGTGTATCCCATGCTGCTGGATGAGACCTGCCACTTTTTGGCAATCGATCTAGACGGCATTGGTTGGCAGGACGATGCGTCCGCTCTAATCACAGTGCTGCGAAAACTAGCCTTACCTATTGCACTGGAACGTTCGCGCTCAGGCAATGGAACCCATCTGTGGTTATTCTTTGAGCGCGCGATTCCAGCGATCCAAGCGAGGCGACTGGGAACCCACTTACTGACCGAAGCATTAGACTTACGGCCAGAGATGGGCCTGTGTTCCTACGACCGTATGTTCCCGAATCAAGATACACTACCCAAGGGTGGCTTTGGTAATTTGATCGCACTGCCTTTGCAAAAAGCTGCTCGAAATACTGGCAACTCGGTATTCTTAAACGACACTTTTGAGCCATTCGATGATCAATGGAAATTTCTTGGACAATTGAATCGGATTCCACCGGAAACAGTCACGCAGATCGTTTCAAGTGCAGAGCACACACGTCGCATTTTGCCTGTACGTATCGCACCAAATGAAGAGTTTGCCCTCACACCTTGGCAAGCCCCGCCTTCCCGTCAGCAGCAAGAGCCTCCGATTTCTGGCACATTGCCAGACAGCCTCGAAATAGTGCTTTCCGATAAAATCTATATACCGAAGAACAATTTACCGCCCTCTCTGCGTAACCGCATCCTCCACTTAGCCGCATTTCAAAACCCAGAATTTTATAAAGCGCAGGCAATGCGTCTACCCACCTACGATAAACCTCGTGTCATTGCATGCGCAGAAGCGCACCAGGAACATATCGCATTGCCCCGTGGCTGCTTAGACGATTTGAAATCTCTCTTACGAAAGTGTAAAATTCGCTACAGACGTAAAGACTTACGAAACAAAGGGACTCCCTTGAATCTCGCTTTCTCTGGCGAATTACGACCTGATCAAACCACTGCAGCGAAAGCTCTGCTTCCACATGAAATGGGCGTGTTAGCCGCCACCACAGCATTTGGAAAAACTGTTTTAGCCGCATGGTTGATCGCAGAACGAGGTGTAAATACACTCATCCTCGTGCACCGCCAGCAACTCATGCTACAATGGGTCGAACGGCTCTGCCAATTTCTCGATATTCCTGAAAAGTCTATAGGTCGCCTCGGTGGTGGACGACGCAAACTCAAAGGGCAAATTGATATCGCTCTCATCCAAAGTCTGGTGCGCAAGAATGTTGTGGATGATCGCATTGCGGATTATGGACATTTAATCGTAGATGAGTGCCATCACCTATCAGCTCAGAGTTTTGAACGAGCAGTGAGCCGAGCGAAGGCTAAATACGTGCTGGGACTCTCCGCTACCATTGAACGAAAAGACGGACATCACCCTATCATCTTAATGCAGTGTGGGCCAATTCGACACCGAGTGCATGCAAAAGACCAAGCAGTGACACGCCCCTTCCAACACCATGTCATCGTGCGCCCAACTCGCTTCCGCCCGATCCATGAACCTGAAGATGATGCCCGCATCGAATTTCAGCAACTCTGCCAAGCTCTGATCGAAGATTCAGAACGCAACCGTCTGATTATAAATGATGTAGTCCGATCCGTAAGCGATGGCCGCTCGCCACTAATCATCACGGAACGAACCGAACATTTGGAATATCTCAGCAAGCTGCTGGAGCAATACAACATACGCTACATTTGTTTGCAGGGCGGCATGGGCAAAAAGCGCTTAGCCGAAGCCCTGACACAACTTGAGCCGGATGCTGCCTCGCAGCGACCCGCTGTAGTTTTAGCGACCGGACGCTTCGTCGGAGAAGGCTTCGACGATTCGCAACTCGATACACTCTTCGTAACCATGCCAGTTTCCTGGCGCGGAACGATCGCCCAATATGCCGGTCGACTTCATCGTTTACATGAGAGCAAAAAGGTCGTTCAAATTTACGATTATGCAGATTTAGACACGTCAATGCTCGCACGAATGTTCGATAAACGCTGTGCTGGCTACGAAGCAGTGGGCTACTCAATTTTGTTACCAGCAAGTGCACTCCCAGGCTGGCCACAGAGCGTGCCCTTACCCGTCGATCCCGCTTGGAAAAAGGACTATTCAGGCAGCGTAAAACGCCTGATACAAGACGGTGTCGATGAACCACTGGCAGAGCTCTTCATGCACGCAGCACAACCTCCAGATGATGTTACGCGCGCTCGGAGCGCCTCGGAAGCCTTCCTTCACAAACGACTAGAATCTTTAGATCTCACAAAAGGGTATTTTCAGCTCAATGTAGAATTACCCATCCCTTTCAATCAACGCAGTCGCATGGAAGTCGATTTTCTATGTGAACCACTCAAATTAGTGATCGAACTAGACGGCTCACAACACCTAAAAGATGCAGCCGCATGGCGCAGCGATCGACGTAAGGACCTCCTACTGCAGCGAAACAACTATCTGGTCATGCGCTTTTTGACCCTCGATATTTCCAAAGAGCTAAACGCAGTCTTAGACTCCATTATAGCGACAGTCCAATTCCGCAAACGGCAAATCCGCGAGGATAAGCACTGAATGAGGCATTAGAGAACATATCTGCGAAATATACTCTACTAAACTAATAAAGACCTATCCCTTATTTTAAAATCATGCAAATCCCGCGAGTGCAGCGATTTCTTTACATGAGCTCGCGATCCGTTAGAACTGAGGATATATGAAACGACTCAGCTCCATTTTATTCGCGACATTGAGCCTATTCGCGCTCGCCTTTACTGGCTGTCAAACCGCCCCGACCCAAATAGATCGTGGTTACACCGCTCCTACTCAGCCGGCTTCCACGCAAATTCAATGGCAAGGCGCCGATAACAAGGCTCCGGCGGCGAATAACGCTAGCAATCCTGTCGTGTCTCCTCCTCGGCAGGCCATTCCTGCCACGCCCAGCCGCGGCTCGGACGTGATTATGCGCACCAATCAAATCAAAGTCACCAAGCGTGTGCTCGAAGCTGCTTCTGTCGGTGGATCTCTTAAATACCGCATTACGATCAATGCTCTTGATGATGTAAACAATGTCCGCCTGACCGAAACCATTCCTGCGGGCGTCCAATTTCAATCGGCCAACCCGGCAGCCTCGCTCGCTGGCAGCAATGCCAATTGGAACTTCCCTTCCATGCGTAAAGGACAAAGTCAGGATATCGACATCACTGTCAAACCAACCACCGAAGGTAACCACCAGATCTGCTCCACCGTTACCGTGGACAATGCCTTCTGCTTGGACTTCTTCGCTGGCCAGCCCAAATTGAATGTCGTAAAAAAGGGCCCACAAAGCATCGAACTGGGCGAAGAAGCGAGCTGGACCGTCACTGTCACTAATAACGGCTCGGCCGAAGCGACCAATGTCGTGGTGACCGACACTCTGCCTGACGCCTTTACGCCTACCAGCAACTTGCGCCAGCCAATTGGCAACCTCGCCCCAGGTGAGACTAAGAGCGTCACTTATACCGCAAAAGCCGTTAAACAGGGCAACTTCAGCAATCGTGCCGTCGCCAGCTATGACGGCGGCCAAACTGGCGGCCCAGGTCAAAGCCAAGTCGCGAGCTCTCCAATCGCAGTCGTGCAGTCTGGCATCCGTGTCCGTAAGGCCGGCCCTTCCGAAGCTTATGTCTTCAAGCCTGAAGTCTTCAACATCACGATTGAAAACACTGGCGACACCGACCTTAAGAATGTCCGCATCACCGACATCTTGCCTAAGGGTGCATCTGTCGCCGACAACGGCCGTGGCCGTGTCAGTGGTAATGCCATCGGTTGGATGATTCCCAACCTCCCCGCCGGCTCTAGCCAACTCATCCGGACCGAGATTGCAGCGACCCGTAAGGGCGAATCCACCAATACCGTCAAAGTGGTCAGCGCCAACGGCCTGGAGGCCTCCGATAGCGTCACCACAAACTGGCTCGCCGTTCCTGGTGTGACTGTTTCGATCACCGACAGCAAAGACCCGGTTCGTGTGCGCGAAACCACAGTTTACAGCATCCAAGTGCGCAACCAAGGTGAGTTCGAGCCTGTCAGCGGCACCGTAACTGTCACCTTCAACGACAAAATCAAGCCCACCGCCGTCGCGGGCGACGCCCAAGGCACGATCAATGGTCAAACCGTCACCTTCCCACGCACGACATTGGAGCCTGGCAAGGACACCAACCTCAGCATCACTGCTGAAGGTGCGAACATTGGCCCTGGTCGCGCAGTCATGAACTTCAGCGCCGACTTCCTAAACGATCCCATCATCAGTCAGGAAACGACCAACGTTTACTAAGCGTTTAGAATCTGATTAACGGCTAAAAGCCGGATCGCTTACCTTAGACTCGATCTCCTGAGGTATCTCCTAAGGTAAGAGTGAGAGCTTCAGCGCTTTTGTACATGAGCAGATTTTTTGCATTTAACCACAAAGTCCTCATCGTGCAGGGCTATGAAACTACACGCCCTCCTACTACTTCTCGCCGCCTCGATCACAAATTATGCCAGCGCTGATACGGTGCAAAAGACGATTCCTTACCAGCTCGATGGTGTAGAATTTGAAGGCACCTTAATCTACGATGATGACGCAGATCAGGGCGAGCCACTGCCGGGTATTCTCATGATTCCCAACTGGATGGGACCAAGTGAGAACGCCTATACCAAAGCACGTATGATCGCTGGCGATGATTATGCCGTTTTTGTCGCCGACATGTATGGCGTCGGCGTACGCCCTAGTAACGCATCCGAAGCCGGCAAGGCCGCAGGCGTCTTGCGCTCCGATCGAGCACTCATGCGAGCGCGTGCCCAAAAATCGATCGATGTCTTCCACGCACTCGCACGACAGCACCCGATCGACCCAAACAAAACAATCGCCATCGGTTTCTGCTTTGGCGGCGGCACGGTGCTGGAGCTTGCGCGCACCGGCACCGAGTCGATTCAAGGCGTCGTCTCTTTTCACGGAGACCTCAAATCGCCCACCTTGGCAGCTGACACACAGCAAATCAAAATCCCAGCCCTAGTGCTCCACGGCGCAGACGATCCCTACGTGCCACAAGCAGACGTGCAAACTTTCATCGAAGCCATGAAAAGCAATGAAGTCGACGATTGGACACTGGTTCAATTTAGCGGCGCCGTGCACTCATTCACCAATCCAGAAGCTCAGTCAGATGGCTCACGCTACGACAAACGCACCGCCAAGCGTGCCTTCGAGATGATGGAAGATTTCGCCGACGAGGTACTGGGGCTGAACTAATACCACTTATAAGAATATATGATCTATAAGCTTGGCCTTTGCGTAGCCTCGAAACTTTGTTTCCATGCGTCGCCTTCGGCTATGCAGGACATAGTCGGGGACGATCGGCATTGCCCCGGTTCCGAGAACCGAGGTTACAAAAGACATATCTATTAGGGCCAAACTTTTTTCGAATGGGTATAAGGAAACGTCCTAAGCCTGCGCCAAGAACCCGCGCCAACCGCCTGTGGCTGAAATGTCCTGAACGGATTGGGCTGCGGCCGCTTCACATAAGAAGCCGTGCACTTTGCGACCATCGCTGAGTTCAATTTGCCCCAGTCCGAGTGGTTGCTGAATGCTGGCTAGCAAAGCGCCCAACGATACCTTCGGTAAGCGCCACTCTTCAGCGGCGATGGAACAGCCGCCTTCACCGACTCGTATGATACCAGGACGATGCGGGGCGGGCTCGGGCAAATAAATCATTTTATACTGAGCGGCCGTACCGACCTGAGCCACGAATTTTCCACCTAACTCCAAAATTTGCGAATTCAAGGGCAAGCCCTGCATGTGTGCGCCGAAGAGGAGAATGGGCAGTGTGTCATTATCGGCCTCTAGTGCACGCGGCCCTTTATCGGCAATCTCGATCAAGGCCTTGTCTGTATCGCGCGGTGCGATCCATGTGATGCCGAAGTGCAGGCCGCTTTCTGTTTCGCCGGCGGGGGGGGCTACGGCGCAAAGGTCCAGCAGATTCATGAAATTGGTGTAGTAACCGAGCTGCGAATTTGGTCCGATCGGGTCGGCTGCTAAGTCCGCTAATGTGGGAAAACCGCCTGCGGTGGGCGTGACGATTGCGGCCAGCCCCTGCCAGACGGATTCACTGTCGCGCCGCAGTGCTGCCAGTTTGTAGCTGGCCGAAAAGGAGTCGCAGGCAGTGTTGTTTAAGCCGCCAGCTATGATGCTATGAGTGGCCGGAAAGAAGTCATCGGCATTGGATGCGAGGAAATCCTGTAGCACAGCAGTGCGCTCAGAGACCCAGGGGCCTTCATACAATAAACGGGCGGCCTGCAAGAAGGGCTCAAAATCGATGATTTCAATTTCCCAGCCTTTCGATTCGAGCTCCAGTAGGGCTAGGCTCCATGCGGCTTCATAACCCGCATCGCCGAAGAACATTAATTGCTCGGGCTTCGGCACGCCGATCTTTTTGGATACGGGCAGGGATTGGTCTGCTGTGGGCAATGAGTAGGCATCGCTGCTATCAAAGCCTTCAGCTACTTTTAGTACGGCTTGTGAGTCTGCTGCGTTCAGCGCAAAAATCGAAACGCAATCCAAGGTGCGGCAGGCGGGCACGACGCCACTGGTGCTGAGCCGTCCCTTGCTGGGCTTGACACCCCAGAGTTTATTGAAGGCGGCGGGCACACGTCCGGAGCCCGCAGTGTCTGTGCCGAGCGAGAAACTGGATAAGCTCTCCGATAGCGCCACCGCCGAGCCCGAACTGGAGCCACCGGGCACGCGATCTGGCGCTAATGGATTGCGCGGCACGCCGTATGGGCTGCGCACACCGACTAAACCCGTCGCGAATTGATCCAAGTTGGTTTTACCGATTGGGATCGCGCCAGCTTGTATCAGTTTTTCCACTACAGGTGATGACTTCTCCGGCGTATAGGCGTAGGCCTCGCAGGCTGCCGTCGTGGGCACGCCGGCTAAGTCGATATTGTCCTTAATTGCAAACGGAATGCCATAGAGCGGCAAACTCGCGGGGTCTGCGGATTCCAAGCGTACGAGATACGGCTCCAGCTCCTCAGGGCTGAGGCGATGAATCCATATGTTCGGATTGTCGATTGCATCGGCCTGCTTTTGCAAAGCTTCACACAGCTCACGCGGTTTGAGTTCTTTCGAGAGATAGAGCTTATGCAGGTTCTGTATGTCTAAGGAAATATTCATGGTAAAAATCGTAGGGGCTTCACTTGTGAAGACCGCCGTGCCAAGGACTGATCAGATGCGGTCTTTATAAATGAAGCCCCTACGTTATAATTGTAAATTAGTCATTAGGCGTGATACCAAAGAGTGATTGCCCTGGCTGAACGGCTTGGCCTTCTTTACAGAGAATAGCACATAAAGTGCCAGCAATCGGGGCTTCGAGTTTGATTTCCATCTTCATGGATTCCAGGACCGCGATGGTATCACCGACGGCGACTGTCGCTCCTTCCTCTAAGAGTATCTTCCATACACTTCCGGCCACAGGGCTTTCTACTGGCTCTGCACCTACGGGCAAGCCAGCGGTATCGTCTTCTGCCTGCATGACTTCTTCTTCCACGAAGGAATCCAGTCCGGCAGCTTTCCAGCGGGCGCGCTCATCTTCAAATGCGGCTTGTTGCTTGGTTTTGAATTCGCAAATGCTGTCATCGTTCTCAGCTAGGTAGGCCTGATAATCTGCTAGGCTGAATTCGCCTTCTTCTATCTTTGGCTCGAAACGGCCGTGCGGAAAGTCCTTTCGCATTTGATTCAATTCATCCTCGCTGACAGGATAGTAACGGATCTGATCAAAGAAGCGTAGCAACCAAGGTTTGCCAGCTTCGAAAGAGCTGGTGCTGCGGTAGCGATTCCACATCTGCACTGTGCGGCCAACAAACTGATACCCGCCGGGGCCTTCCATGCCGTAGATGCACATGTAAGCGCCCCCGATCCCGACGGCATTTTCCGGAGTCCATGTGCGGGCGGGATTGTATTTAGTCGTGACTAAGCGATGACGTGGGTCCAGTGGCGTCGCAACGGGTGCGCCGAGGTAGACGTCGCCGAGTCCCAGCACTACGTAGCGAGCGTTGAAGACTACATTGTAGACGTCCTCTCGTGTATCCAATCCATTGATACGACGAATGAATTCGATATTATCCGGGCACCATGGTGCGTCGGGGCGCACGGACTGCATGTAGATGTCGATCGCCTTTTTGGTGGAAGGTGAATCCCAGGAGAGTGGCAGATGCACCACTCGCGAGGGCACTGTCACATTTTCAAGTGGTGGTAACTTTGCATTGACCAAAGCAATCCACGCGGCCACCGATTCTGCGCTGACCTTGGCAGGATCGAAATGCACCTGCAAGGAGCGGATGCCAGGAGTGATGTCTTGCACCGCCTCAAAGGTCTCTTTCTTCAAGGCCTCGTAGAGCACGTGAATGTGGAAGCGTAATTTGAAATCGAGTGCCATCGGGCCCACTTCCGCGAGGATGTAAGCATCGCCGGCCTGGCGGATGACTATGCGATCCGCACCTTCGCCCTCGTCGTGTAAAATCGCCTCTTGCGGAGCAGGGATACGCGGGGAATCCGGCACGGAGAAGTCTGTCTCCAGCGTCAGGATGCTTTCCTCGTGCACACTGCGCAAGTGCTCCGCTTCTTCACGAGTGACGCATCGGAAGCGCACCTTGTCGCCTGGTTTAAGCTGCCCCATTTTCCAGCGCTCGGATTGGATGATTGTAGCGGGGCACACAAAGCCACCCAGGCTGGGGCCATCGGGCCCTAAGATAACGGGCATGTCGCCGGTAAAGTCGATCGCGCCGATAGCGTAAGCATTGTCGTGAATATTGGAAGGGTGCAGTCCCGCTTCGCCACCGTCGGTGCGCGCCCACTCTGGCTTGGGGCCAATCAATCGCACACCTGTGCGCGCGGAGTTGTAGTGCACTTCCCATTCATTTTCAAAGAAGGTTTCAATATCCTTTGGCGTGAAGAACTCGGGGGCCCCATGGGGGCCATACAAGACGGCGATGTCCCAAACATTGGAGAGCCGAGGGATCGCGGCCTCGTCAGTGAAAGTTGTGATCGATGCATCTTCAGGCTCTGCTCCGATATATAGAACATCGCCCAGTCGTAGAGCACGGCCACCGTGACCGCCAAATTGGCCAAGGGTAAATGTCGAGCGACTGCCCAAATACTGCGGCACATCGATCCCTCCTAGAATGCTAAGATAACTGCGCACGCCGGCACCGGTTGTCTTGCCGATATCCAAAATGGAGCCGGCTGGCACTTCAAAAGGCTTATAGAAATCGACGGCTTCGCCATCCAGTTGCGTCTCCATCGCTGCACCTGTGAGCACAACTGTGCAGGTAGTGTTAAATTGGATACGTGGCCCATTGGCAGTAATCTCAAGCCCAGCGGCATCAAAATCATTGCCCAGCAAGCGATTCCCCAAGCGAAAAGCCAAACTATCCATCGGACCGGAAGGTGGCACGCCGACTTCCCAATAGCCCACCCGACCGGGGAAATCCTGCACTGTGGTCATGGTGCCGGAGCGTAGGATTTCAAAACTGCGTGGTTGATACACATGCGAGGCCAGAGTCTTTGTCACGACTTCGCCCTTGATAAAGACCTCTGCATCCACCACCGAGCGCAGGTAGTTTAAGTTAGTTTCGATGCCGTCCAGGCGTGTTTGATCGAGCGCGTCTTTAATCGCAGCCACAGCTTGGGGACGGTCTTCCGCATACACCTGTAGCTTTGCTAAAAGGGGATCGTAATATGGGCTGACCTCCGTGCCCGAAGCGAGCCAGTGATCGCAGCGCACATCCTCGGGGAAGACCACTTGAGTGAGCAGTCCGCTCGAAGGTTGAAAATCTTTGTTTGGGTCTTCGGCATAGAGACGCGTCTGAATGGCGTGGCCCTGCTGTGGCACAATGTTCGACTCTTCGGAAAGGCTCATATCACCCGCAGCGAGTTGTACCATCCAACTAACCAAATCAACGCCCGTGACCAGCTCGGTCACACCGTGCTCTACTTGTAGCCGTGTATTGACCTCGAGGAAGTAGTATTGGTGGCTATCATTGTCGTAGATAAATTCCACCGTGCCCGCAGAGCGATAGCTGGCTGCTTTTGCTAGTTGCAAGGCTGCCTGCTGCAATCCATCGATCACCGAGTCCGGCACATTGGCTGGTGGGGTTTCTTCAATCACCTTTTGATTGCGACGCTGGGTCGAGCAATCGCGCACGCCCAGTGAGACCACGTGGCCGTGTCCGTCGCCAAAGATTTGCACTTCCAGGTGACGCGCATGCACCACGAATTTCTCAAGAAAGATGCCACCTTGCCCGAAGTGACTTTGGCTCAAACGCTCCACTCGATCGTAGGCTTCGACCAGTTCCGATTCGTCCGCGCAAATCTGCATGCCGATCCCACCACCACCGGCGGTGCTCTTTAACATGACGGGGTAGCCAATCTCCAGCGCGAGTGGTTTGGCTTCTTCCAAGCTCTTCAGCAAAGGGCTGCCCGGCAAGAGCGGCACGGCATTCTCTTGTGCCAAGCGGCGAGCCTCATGCTTGAGTCCAAAAGCCAACATGCTCGCTGCAGTGGGCCCAATAAAGGCCAGCCCTGCGGCCTCGCAGGCGGCGGCGAAGTCTGCATTTTCACTCAGTAGACCATAGCCAGGGTGAATCGCCTCGGCCCCGCTTTGTTTCGCGATCTCCAGAATCTTCTCCGCTTGTAGATAGCTTTCGCTTACGGCTGGCGGGCCGATGCGATAACTCTCCGTGGCCATGGATACGTGTGGTGCATCACAATCCGCGTCGGAGTAGATCGCGACGGAAGCCACTTTGAGCTCGTTGAGTGTGCGAATGATACGGCAAGCGATTTCGCCGCGGTTGGCTATCAGGACTTTTTGGAACATTTTTTG
>PBYS01000016.1 GCA_002729725.1 Puniceicoccaceae bacterium | reverse complement strand
GGTTGGACTCACGCACCCTATGAAAAACTCAAGCGGGCAGAAGTACAAGCTCTAAAAACGATTTTGACCCGATTAAGGAAAATTGACCTGAGTAGTTACTGAAATTTAGGCATAGGCGTTGTGGAGTAAACGCCCCTCAATGATTGAACTTACAACAAAAATTGCGTAAGGCCGAACTGACATTTGCGATTGGTCATCATGCCAACGATCCACCAATTAGAACGCGAACAAACCATCGCAACCGAGCTCGAAACAGCCTGGAACTTTATCAGCGCGCCCCAAAATCTCGATCGAATCACCCCCGACGATATGGACTTCGAGATCGTCAGCAAACTTCCCGAGCAAATGTATAACGGCCTGCTTATCGAATACCGAGTCGGCATTCCACTCATCGGCAAACAAACTTGGCTGACCGAACTAAAACATATTCGTGAGCAACACTCCTTCGTCGACGAGCAGCGCATCGGCCCCTATCGGCTATGGTATCACTACCACGAGATCACAGACGTAGCAGGGGGCGTGCGCTTCATCGATCGCGTGAGCTATGTGATGCCCTTCGGCCCATTCGGCGCCCTTGCACGTGGACTTTATGTGAAAAAGGAGCTCGAGCGTATTTTCGACTATCGTCAAAAAGCGATGCTTGCGCATCTAGCGAATTAAGGCCTGTCCGCGCGCCCGATCATTGCTCAGCCATTTCACCTGGAAAATTTGCCTCCTCTTCGCGATTGATAAAAATTGTGCGTGTAGGATAGGCAAAATCGATGCCATGCTCAGCAAATTGACGACAGAGCGCCAAATTGATCTTCTGCTGCGCATCCATGTAGGCATTGAAGTCAGGCGTATTGATGTAGTAAACGACTTCAAAATCGTAAGAACTCGCTCCAAAACTTTTAAAGTGAGCACGATCGAAGCGCAGCCCTTCTACACTTTCCACGATAGATTTAACCATCGCTGGAATCGCCTCTAACTGATCGGGAGTCGTCTGATAAATGACGCCAAACTCGAAGGGCACCCGACGTTCCTGCATACGCTTGTAGTTACGCACACGACTGCTAAGTAGATCGGTGTTCGAAAAAATGAGCTGCTCCCCAGAAAGACTCCTCAAACGGGTGGTCTTTAGACCAATTTTCTCTACCACCCCCATCAAGTTACCGACGATGATAAAGTCGCCAATCACAAAAGGCTTATCCAAGACAATTGAAAGCGATGCAAACAGGTCGCCCAAAATATTTTGCAACGCCAAGGCCACCGCAATCCCACCGATTCCCAAGCCGGCAAATAATGCAGTCACATCGTAACCTAAATTATCGACCACCAAGAGTAACGCGACTGACCAAATGACTAAGCGCACCAAAAAGGAGACGCCTTGCACTACAGAGACTGCGCCTGGGTTCTCATCGCGACGTGCATCCGTGTAAAAGGTAATATAGGTGGACACCATACGATTGGCCCAAATCGCCGCCTGTAAGACCACAGCAATCAATAGGGCGAAATCCAAATACATGTCGAACTCTCCACTATCCAAGAAGCGAGCACCGCCCCATACTGCTGCCGTAAACAAAACAAAACTTTTAGTCGATTCCAGCGCAGAAGCGAGCAGATCGTCGGCAATCGTAGAAGTTCTTTTGCTCAAGCTACTGATCCGCCGCTTGAGTACTCCAAAGAGCAATTTTAAGCTAAGAAAAAGCACAAAAATCGTTCCAAGTGCATAGATCCAATGGTCAAGCCCATTGCCTGCGATTTCTATGTGATAGATTTTGTCTAACCAAACTGTCATAGAGCAGCAAGTAGCACAGACTGGGCCGCTCTGTCAAAAAATGGAGACAATTAGCCAGATGCTGCTCAAACAGCCCGAACGAGCCTCAATTATAGTCGTTGACAGCCGGAAATGATTGCTCCTTAAATGCAACCATAGCGAACAGCATACGATGTCTAAGGTGTTCTCCACCGACAATCCGTATTAAATCCCGACTGGTAGTCGGACTTTCCGCTCCGCCGCTAGACCTCCTTCGCGCCAGAACTCAAACTTGCGCCAAAGATCCGCACTCTTGCGATACTTCTCTTTTAATTAATCTACTACGTACCGATACGCCGACACATGAGCCAAGATAATTCATCGACGGAAACACCTGCGCCTACCGAAGAAGCAGTCGCCCCAGCGACGCCTAAACAGGAAAAAGCTCAGCAGAATAAGCAGCCTTCAAAGGAGAAGCCACAAGTCAAGGAAGTGGCGGTTTCGGGCATTTTAGAAATCTTAGAAAACAAGACCGGTCAGCTAATCGACCCTTCGCGTAACGGTAAGACAAAGCCTGACGATCCTTTTGTGCCACGCGAATTAATCAAACGCTTCAAGCTCAAGCAGGGAAGCTTTATCGAAGGCAATGCTCATCTGAATGACCGTTTTCCTAATCCCAAAGTACGCTTCATTGAGAAAGTCGATGGCGCTGAACTCGAAGAGCGCAAAGGTCGTTATACTTTCCAACAAATGGTCTCCATCGCACCCGACGAACAAATCCGGCTCGAAGCCAAAGATGGACGTGTCACCACGCGCATCATGGATCTATTTTGCCCCATCGGTAAGGGCACCCGTGGTCTAATCGTCGCCCCACCACGCACAGGTAAAACAACACTGCTACACGACATCGCACATGGCGTGATCGAAAACCACCCCGAGTGCCACTGCCTAGTGCTGCTGGTCGATGAGCGGCCGGAAGAAGTCACTGATTTTAAGCGTAGTGTGAACGCGGAGATCTACGCATCCTCCAACGACGAGGATCTCAAAAATCACCTTCGCATCGCAGAAATCACCATTGAGCGTGCTAAAAGATTAGTGGAAGCTGGTAAAGACGTCGTGCTGCTGCTCGATTCCATCACTCGCCTCGCACGCGCCTACAATGCCGCCTCGGGCAAAGGGGGCCGCACGATGACTGGTGGCCTCGATGTGCGCGCGCTGGAAAAACCACGTCAAATTTTCTCTGCCGCACGTAATTGCGAAGAAGGCGGCAGCCTCACCATAATTGCGACCGCGCTGATCGAGACTGGTAGCAAAATGGACGAGCTGATCTTTCAGGAATTCAAAGGCACGGGTAACATGGAAATGGTGCTCGATCGCAAGGCAGCCGAGCTCCGCCTATGGCCTGCGATCAACTTGAACGCCTCTGGCACGCGCAAGGAAGAGCTCCTACTCTCAGGCAAATACCTGGAAGGTGCCCAATTCCTACGTCGCGCATTAGCAGGTCAAAAGATCGAAGACGCTGCCGAGCTCATGATCGACCGCTTCCAACAGACCAAAACAAACGACGAGTTTTTGAAGCTGCTACAGCGCTAATGGGTGCATGCAAACAGTCTATTGTACTGTTGAACTGCGTTTTATTTTTAAAAGTTAAGAATTTGTTAATGATCTAGGCGTTTTCACCTAGAAATACCCAAATCTTAACTCATACACATCATGAAAAAAACCATTCTCTTCGCCTCCAGCTTGTTGGCTGCGATTTCACTCAATGCGGCAACAGGCTTCTTCGGAACAACTTCGATTACTGTAGACGGTGACACCTTAGACACTGCATCCCTCACATCATTTGGCAATATCGCCCAATCGGCAGTTTTCCAGATTCAAGGCTTCAACTTGAACACATTTGAAGACAATGGATCTGAAATCACTCACATGACTATGCATTGGACTGTGGACGGCTTCGACAATACGCACCAAATCCAGCTGACTCCTGCGCCTGCTAAAGTTGGTAATGATCGCAACTGGGTCATCACCTCCTCCACCCAAGACCTAGTTACCAACAATGGTATCGGCGCCCTAGCACAAGGCTCTCACACCTTTGCAGCCTACTTCGAAGGCTACACAAATGGTGTAGACACAGCGGGTAACATCTTCTTAAACAACGGCGGATTCGACTATACCGCCGACTTTACCATTGTTCCAGAGCCAGGCACCTACGCCTTGATCGCTGGTTGTTTAGGCCTCGCCTTTGTTGCGCTTAAACGCCGCAGCGCATAGATAGAATTAATAGCTCAATAAGCCCGAACGAAAGCCGTTGCTACGATTGCAACGGCTTTTTACTTTAACAGCGCGTGTCTGACGCCCCCTCAGCATCCGTCCCCTTTTGAGACAGTAAAAAAGCGTCAATCGCTTGACGTGTCGGAATAGAGCTCTGAGCACCGAGCTGAGTCACCGCCAGTGCGGAGGCAGCCGATGCAAAGCGTCCCGCGTTGGGGAGCGACTGGCCCTCTCCGAGTGCCAACGCAAGCGCCCCGCAAAAGGTATCACCAGCCGCCGTGGCATCCACCGCATCGACTTCAAAGGCTTGAGCAAATGTACCATCCGTGACCGTTTCCCCCGGACTGGGCAAATGCTCCATTTGCATGATGTAATCAATATTCGCGCTACCAATGACTGTAATCTTAGGGCTCATTCTCTTTTAGTATGATAAAGCTCAAGATAGTAAAGACACGAACAGTCTATCTGAACCAGGCGAATAAAATCATGCCAGAGTTTATAAGCCCGCACGCGAAATACGTGTAAATAGGTCAGTAAAAATCGGATCACGCCGCACTTGCATTGCGCTACGAATCTCTGTGCGTCCTTCAACTTGCTGCCATGTGCCATCTGCTCGCAGGGCCGGCATGCCTGCCACCGCACTCGGGACGAAATCTGGATTCACCAACCAAGCCACGACTGCGATATCCCAGATAACTTTCGTCCATGCGCCCTCGTGCTCCCGATAGTCTTGGAATATTTTGCAGAGGTATTCCGCCAGCGGACCTTTGCCCGACAGATAATACTCCAGCTCATAAGGTGAGATTTGCAGATGATCCGCAACAGGGACGCAAGGCACACGAAAAAGAGCACAATTCGAGTCCAGCAAGGCTTGAACCGCAGGGATGTCTTGCTGAAAGTTAAACGCCCGATTGTGTGGCCAGTAATCAGCATGCCCGCCCAACCACAGTACGACGATATTATCGATAATGTCCGGCGCCAACAATAAGGCAGTAGCCACATTAGTGATGGCTGCGATTGCCATGACGTAAAGCGGGCCTTTATCACGCTGCCGTGCACGCTCAATCAGATCCTGCACCGCAGCCGTTAACACAGGCTCGGCTTGATCAGCTAAAAAAGCTTCGGATCCTCGAAAAATCGGCATACAATCCGTAGACTTCATCAATTCAAGGATGCGTTGAATTTCGTCGTAGCTTTTCTCCATACCATCCGCGGCACTTTGCGAGCGATTGTTCAAAAATGGTGCAGCATAAATCGCTTCCAATTCGATACTCTCTGGAGCTAGCATGGCATAAACGATCGCAAACTGATCATCAATTTCGTTATACGCATCGGTATCCAACACCGCGCGCACGCGCCCAGTGGGCAGTGGGCAGTTCAAGTAAAGTGGCTCGTTCCATCCTTATTATTTGTAAAGTAATCAACTGCTTAAAACACACAAAGAAGCCTAATCAGCTAGAAAAGAAAGTGCTCGTCTAACAAGTGCCATGCAGTGCAATTAGTTGCGCAGAACCGCATCCGAAGCCTGATCAGAATCGAAAAAATGTGTCGTCACTGGTCCATTTCACAAACGCAGCAGTACTGCGTTATAGGCGTGCCTAGCTTCCCTTCGATAAATAGACGTAATCAGATTTAAACCAATCATCGGCAGACAAGCGCAAGTCTTCTCTTTGACCGCGACCATAAACTTTGAGCTTACGCCCATCCAGGGCTTCATCGGCATAATTCTCAAACCACGTCTGCATCTGAACACGTAATTCTTCCGCCATCGGATGACTGGCGGCCGGCGCCAACAAATTACTTGTTTCATCGGGATCTTGGCATAAATCGTAGAGCTCATTCGGCCCTTCTTGATAGCGATGTACATACTTCCAACGACTTGTTCGAATCATTTGCACGGCCCCATATTCATCGAAGACGAACAAGGGTGCATTGGTAGATCGGGCACCGAATCGAACGCACAGTCATTGAAATAAGGATCAAAAAACTCCGGCGGATGTTCTTCCCGCTCCCATGGGCTATGTGGCGCAGTGTAATGAACACCCAAGTAAAAGGGCTTCTGCGTATCGCGAACAGCTAAGAATTCAAGCGCATGCTCCGTGATCACATTAGTCACATAAGGAGGTTCATGTATCTCAGCGCCTTCGCGAATCATCGGCGCATTATAGTAAGGTCCACCACCACGCGCATGCACACGCCAATAGTGATGTCCGGCATGTAACTCCACTGCATTGCCTAAGTGCCACTTTCCAGACAAGGCACATTCATAACCATTTCGCGCAAGAATTTCTGTATAGGTTTCACGCGAATCAAGGTAATCAATAATTGCCCCATCAGAGGACTCGCTAGGCGAATTCCCCCGACAAATCCAATCATGCACTCCATGTTGTGAGGGAATCATGCCCGTCAACAACGAGGCCCGTGCAGGCGAACAAACGGGAGAGACACAAAAAGCATTCTCCATGCGCATGCCACGCGCAGCAATACGATCCAAGTTCGGAGTGCGGACTTCAGAATTCCCCGCACAAGCCATGGCCCAAGCGCCCATGTCGTCGGCGAGTATAAACAGAACATTTGGTTTCTTCGTATTCGGGGGCATACAAGTATTTTTCTAATGGAACAGCTCAAGCAATTGGCTACGTCAAAGGAAAACCAAGCGGTAAAAAACAACGGCTGGCACCTTAAAAAAGCAAACGCAATACCCTTATTGCAAGTGATCCATTGAATTGGGCTGCAAGACTATAATCCACGATGATGTTTGGCAAAGCACTTCGTATCAAAGTGGATTAAGTTCAAAGTAGCGACAGGAAGCCGATTGCAAAAATCGTCATTCCGAGTGCCGGCATCCACTCTCGTCAGCTTAAAGAAACTGTCGCCTAAAACTGAATACAAACTACCTCAAGCAGCTCGATCGGCATAACACATGCTCACAACTGTGTCCTCAATTAAGGCCAGACACGCATGACTATGAAAAAAAGCACACCTTTCAGCCACATTAAGTTCAGCTGCTGCACACTCTTATGCTGCCTCGTGGCATTTCCGACCAGCAATGCAAATGAAGTGAAGAACAAACTACAGGCATCCATCGACCGCGATGCAGAAGAAAGCATCGAAATCGCGCAAACTATTTGGGATTTAGCTGAGCTGGGCTACCAAGAATTTGAAAGCTCTAAGTTGCTACAACAAAAGGCAAAAGAGGCAGGGTTCACAGTCGAGACAGCCGTGGCCGACATTCCCACAGCCTTCGTTGCGAGTTATGGCTCGGGCCAACCGACCATCGGCATCCTAGGCGAATTCGATGCGCTACCTGGGCTCTCTCAAAAGGTCTCGCAGCACCGCGAGGCACATATCGAGGGGGGCGCGGGGCATGCCTGCGGTCACAATCTGTTCGCAGCGGGCTCTTGGGCTGCCGCTAAAGCGATCAAAGAACAAATTGCCAATGGCACGCTCTCCGGCACCATACGCTTCTATGGAACACCTGCGGAAGAAGGCGGCGCGGGCAAAGTATATATGGCACGCTCAGGAGTATTCGACGATGTCGATGTCATGCTACACTGGCATCCAGCTGGTTTTAATGATGCATCCCCCCGCTCAACCAATGCAAATAAAGGGGCTAAATTTCGTTTTCATGGCATTCCCGCTCATGCGGCCTTATCGCCAGAAAAAGGGCGTTCAGCCTTGGACGCAGTCGAGGCGATGAATTTCATGGCAAACCTGATGCGTGAGCACGTGCCGGAATCATCGCGCATTCACTACGTGATTACTCAGGGCGGCGAAGCACCCAATGTCGTACCCGAGTTCGCCGAAGTCTTTTACTACATCCGGCATCCTGACTTCAAAACCGTACAAGAGTTATTTGACCGCCTGGTGCTGACTGCTCAAGCCGCGGCCATGGGCACCGAAACCAAGATGGATTTTGAGGTGATCAATGGCTCCTACAATATATTACCCAACACCACCCTATCGCAGATCACCTACAACAATCTAGTCGAAGTCGGTGGAGTGACTTACAATGCCGATGAGCAAAAGTTCGCCGAAGAGCTCTACACGACGCTTTATAAACCTGACGCGAAGCTCGGCTCACAAGAGCAGATCAGACCCTTCGTTCCGTCCGCAGGTCGTGCTTCCAGTGATGTGGGCGACGTCTCCTGGCAAGTACCCACAGCTGGGCTAACGACAGCCTGCCTCATTCCAGGCTCTTACCTCCACACTTGGCAAGCCGTAGCAGCTGGTGGCTCTAGTATCGCTCACAAAGGCATGCTCAATGCGTCCAAAGTGCTCGCAATGACCGCGGCCGAACTCATGCAAAACCCGGATTTGATCGCAGCCGCACGCGAAGAATGGGAGGCAGATCACGGCGAAGACTTTAAATATGTGCCACTATTGGGAGACCGAAATCCTCCACTCGACTACCGTAAATAAGCGAGCATTCAGACCTTCAGAACGATCATGCAGAACGGCTCTGCGAGGCGCGACGAAGCGCATCCTTGAGCTCAATAATCTCCACAGGCTTGCGGATATAGTCGTTCATACCCGCGGCGAGACACTTTTCACGATCCTCATTCATCGCATATGCAGTCACGGCAATGATATACTGATCATCTTTCTCTATTTTCTCGGCACCGCTGCGGATAGCTTGAGTCAATTCGAGACCACTCAGGCCTGGCAAGCGCACATCCATCAGCACCGCATCATAGGCACGATGCTTCAATTGCTCTAAAGCATCTTCGCCTGATTCAACAACATTCGGGCGATAACCAAGCATTTCGAGCAACTCACGAATCACCCAACGATTGTCCTTGTCGTCTTCACACAGAAGGAGACGCAAGGGATAGGTGGCAGCGAAGCTCACTTCTAAACTATCGTCGCTCTCGTTTGCAGTATCGAAGGGCACTCGCGTGCGCACTTCATGATCAGTCCGCAACAATTGAATCTCAAAATGAAATTGACTGCCAACCCCCACCTCACTTTCCACCCAAATCCTGCCATCCATTCGTTCGATCAAGCGCTTTGAAATAATTAAGCCGAGACCGCTACCACCATACACTCGTGTAGTGGAAGAATCGACTTGGCTAAAAGCTCGAAAGAGTCGCTCGAATTTCTCTTTAGCTATGCCACAACCGGTATCTTTAACCTCAAAATGCAATCGATCATAAGACAAATCCTCCCCCGAAGGTTGCACCTCAATTCGTATGATGATCTCACCTGATTCGGTAAATTTAACTGCATTATTCGCAAGGTTTAAGAGTACCTGCCGAATGCGGTGCGCATCTCCAAGGTAAGTTTCCTGTACCGCGTCATCAATGTCATAATCAACTTTGATCCCCTTACTTTTCGCAGTCACTAAAATGCTTTCAAGCGACTCGCAAACCACCTGCTCCAGATCGAAATCGCCCGTCTCTAGCTCCAGTGCGCGTGACTCAATTTTAGAGTAATCTAAGATATTGTTGATTAGATCTAACAAAGCACGACCGCTACGCTTGATGATAGCAGCATGCTCGCTCTGCACCTCTGAGAGATCTGTTTGCGCCAGCAAGTCAGTATAACCGACGATCGCATTCATCGGCGTCCGAATTTCATGACTCATAATTGCAAGAAACTCACCTTTGGCCGAACTTGCTGCATCCGCAGTTTCCTTCGCAGCACGCAACAATTTTTCCTGCTCCCGGATCAGGATCAAGCCCGACAAACTAGTCGACAACACCCGGACTGCATAAATTTCGCCATCACTCCATTCATGCGCACGACTACAATGATCCACTCCAAAGAAGCCGTAAAGTTTGCCCTCCATCCACATGGGCACCACCAACATAGACCGGCTATTGAAATGTCTCAAAATATCCATCGACTGACGCTCTTTGCGCAGACCATCAATTTGAATATGCCGCCCTGCCGCTAATATTTGATACCAACCAGGACAAAATTCCTCCAGAGGAGAATCTTGATAAAGCGACTCTCCCACCATCTTAGGAGAACTTTCATCCACACGCCACTCATGCTTGATACAGAAGCTTTGGAATGCCTCATGTGTGCGATCTGAAATCTCAAATATAAAACCACGCTCCACATCTAATGCCTGCCCAACTTCACGCATCGCAGCTTCCACAGCCTGACCGACGTCTTGAGTCGTCAACAGATTATTATTGGCACGTGCCGTCGCTCGTAAAATCCGATCTCGATCACGGATCGCAAGTTCCGCAACTTTTCGCTCACTAATATCATAAGCAACCCATACCACACTGGATGCTCCGCCAACAGAGCGACGCATAGGCGTCACACGTGCCTCGAAAACATGTGTCCCGACATCGGCTGACATCAACGAATACTCGTGCTTACGAATTTCGTTACTCAAAATAGTCTTCTCGATTGTATCTAAAAAACCACGACAAACCTCCGGCTCAAAAATATCAGCAATATTACGGCCAACCGCTCGCTCAGCCGACACGATGCGGTGATTCGCTTCAATACGGGCACTTCCAGCAAAGATATCGCGAATCTTTCCAGTTCTTGTTAAAACAAAGGCAATATCTGGAAGTGCTTCTGTAAATGCACTCAGGCGCGTTTCATTTTCCAGAATTTGTGACTCTCGCATCCGTAGCTCCGTCATCACGGCAGCCAAGCATATTGAAGTTGCCGAAACAATACCGACAAAAATCCAAACATTCGCAGGGCTCTGGCTCATACCATTCCCGGTCCCGGATAAAATAGCGACAATCTCCCATCCAGCCAGCAATGCCAATGCCAGCACACCCGCTGATGCGCCACGTAAGCCAAATCGAATAGCGGACCACGCCATGATCGGAAAAATCGCTAATTCCATAGGATAGAGCAAGGTATCCGTCGGCGCCCAATTTAGAAAAGTCACATGCCCAAAAGTCAACAAAGCCAAAAACCAGAGGCAAACTTCCACACCTTGATAGCCTGTAAGCCGAAAACCTGCAGGCTTAAACCATGTGAGTATAAAAGGTGTCACGATAATTGCACCCACTGCAGCAGAGAGCCAATTAGTGAGGAACAAATGCAAAAATTCGTCCCAAACTATCAGGTTCCAGGCTCGACTTAAAAATAAGGTCTGCACTAAGGCCCCCAACAAAGTGCTTAGCACCAGCCCAACAAAAATTACACACAGAGCATCACGTATACGTTCCATCTGCAACTCAACCTCCAGCAAAGCAAGGGCTCGATAAGCCAAGGCCGCTGTCAAGGTTACCGAAAATGGCATACTGAATAACAACAGATACTGCTGTTCTTCAAAAGCCGACGGCAGTAATGCACCGACAAATACGGCCGCCAGATAACGATACCCCCCAAGCAAAACGATGGCAATCGCGACGCCAAATACGGGCGCAATCTGCCGGATGTGATCACCAAAACGAAGATCGGCAAGTGCCACGGTAATCTGAGCAGCAAAAGCCACTGCGATTGCGGAGCACAAGAACTTCAGAGCAAAACGCAGGGTATGATTCTTCATTCAACAGGTCGGACGTATTCAAATACGACTATAAAATAATGCCAAACAAGGGGAACCTAAAAAGCTCTAAGATTCAGCCAAGAACACTCCACAACAAAACTAATTACGTTGCCACTCCCCAGACTGTGATTCGATCCAAACCCCCTTAGGAGATTTCTTACGAATCTGCTCGGCGCGCTTGCGTTGCACCGTCGAAATAGAAACGCCTAAGCGAGTGGATATTAATTTGTAATAGGCCAGACGATCTTGGTTCTCGTCTGACAAGAGGCGGCGCTGCTCAAGCGAAATTGAGCCACGAGCCTCAACCAAGCCCAGATTCGTTTCGCCCACCAAACCACTCAATTTCAACTCCATCAAGGCGGGCAAGCGCTCCCCCATCGTCGCCCGTAGGGCTTTTTCGCTGGAAGTTACTGTATTCGCCGACAGCGGCACTTGTGCACAAAACAAACTGATTAAGCCTAACAATAGGCAGTTCACTATTTTCTTATAAATGTTCATTTACTCGGATCCTTTCTCATCAGTGACACCCATCCCATCCAATTCGTCAAATTCGTCAAAATCGTCGAAATCGCCACTCTCGCCCGAATGTTTGGCAGCAATCTCGCGCGAACGAGCATCTAGCTCCGCAAAGGACTCTTCTAGTTCGCGCTCCAAGCGCACATTCACATCCATTGTGATTTGGATCGGCTCAATGCGGTGTTCCGTCTTCACGGACACACAGCCCGTGGTCATTTGACTGGCCACACAACAAACCCCGATTAAGAGCGATGCAAGCATCTGTGTAGACCTCGCGGGACGTGATAGAGTTCGTTTGCAGGGTATCGTATTCACAAGTCCGCATTAGACCTAGTCAGTCGACTGTTGGCAATCCTTCTTCGAATTGAATTCTGAAGAAAATTCAAAAAAGTCAAAAAATAGGCTTGATTCAGGCCGGTCAAGCCGCACTTTGTTCGCTTTCTCAAATCTAGAGGACGGTTAGCTCAGCTGGTTAGAGCACCTCGTTTACACCGAGGGGGTCGTGGGTTCGAATCCCTCACCGTCTACCATTTTTTAAAACGTCGAACCGGGGATTAAGCAATTAATCCCCGTTCTTCTATTATGCGTCACATCATCTCAATTCTTGTCGAAAATAAATTTGGAGTTCTCGCTCGCATTGCTGGAATGTTCAGTGGTCGCGGATTCAATATCGAGACACTGAATGTGGGCCCCATGATTGACAACAAGCTTTCGCGCATCACGGCCACGATTATCGGAGATAGCGAAGCACTCGACCAAGCGATCAAACAAGTCAACAAGTTGATCAACGTCTTAGAGGTCACAGAGTTTTCTGACGGACAAGCCACAGAGCGCGAGCTTGTGATGCTAAAAGTCAGCGCCACAGCAAATCAACGCACTGAAGTGGTCCAAGTATGTGACATCTTCCGCGCTAAGATTATCGACGTCGCCCCCGAAAGTGTGAACATCGAGATGACAGGCAATGCCAGCAAGGTAACAGCCTTCCTCAATCTAATCGCCCCCTATGGAATCGTCGAAATGGCACGCACTGGTAATCTTGCCCTCAAACGTGGCTAAATGAACTCTGCGCCCTTGGTTCTTCTTGCTTCTGACTTGCGAGCTGCTCTTAGCTGCAAGCTGCTGTTACCTGTTTCACCTATGTAATTTGGAAACTTAAAGGCACACTTTTCGGTTTTTTATTGCCGCACTCACGCACGTCACCGCACATTTCAGCCATCCCTCAATACCACACTTAAGTTTTTCATTAACCAGGGAGTCATCGACTTCCACAATCAACGATAAATATGCCTGCTAAAGTCTATACAGATAAAGACGCCGACCTACGAGTTATCAAAAAGAAGACCCTCGCCATCATCGGCTACGGTTCTCAGGGCCACGCACACGCCCAAAATCTCAAGGACAGCGGTCTGAATGTGATCATTGGTCTCTATAAGAAGAGCAAATCTGCCGCCGTAGCCCGCAAACAAGGCTTCGAGGTATTCGAAACTGCGGAAGCCGTCGAACGTGCTGACGTCATCATGATCGCAGTGCCCGACATGAAGCAGGCTGAAGTTTACGAAAACGACATCCTTCCAAAACTGACAGAAGGCAAGACACTTGCATTCACACACGGTCTCGCAATTCACTTCGGCCTCATCGAAGCTCCTAAGGGCATCGATGTCATCATGGTCGCACCTAAGGGCCCTGGCCACGTGGTGCGCAGCCAATATGTCGAGGGCAAGGGCGTCCCAGCACTGATTGCAATCAACGAAGGCTCTTCTAAAGATGCCAAGAAGGTAGCCTTGGCATGGGCCAAGGGCGTAGGCGGCACACGTGCCGGCGTGATCGAAACAACTTTCAAAGAAGAGTGTGAAACTGACCTCTTCGGGGAGCAAGCCGTCCTTTGTGGTGGTGCTTCCGCACTCGTCATGGCTGGTTTCGAAACTTTGGTCGAAGCAGGCTACCAACCAGAAATGGCTTACTTCGAGTGCTTGCACGAGTTGAAGCTGATCGTCGACCTTATGGTTGAGTCTGGTATCTCCGGTATGCGTTTCTCCATCTCAGAAACTGCTGAATGGGGCGACTACATCTCTGGTCCTCGCGTGATCAACGCACAGTCCAAGAAGGCGATGAAGGCAATCCTCAAGGACATCCAAACTGGCAAGTTCACAAAGAACTGGGTCAAGGAATACAAAGATGGCCTGCCAAAATACAAGCAGTTCATCGAAGACGGCCAAAACCACCAGATCGAGAAGACTGGTCAACGCCTCCGTTCACTCATGCCTTGGGTCAAGAAGCGCAATATCAAGGGCACACAAGCTTCTTACAACTAAGCGATTTCACATTTGAAATTCAAAGCGGTCGTCGGAATATACTGACGACCGCTTTTTTAGTTTGTAGTGACAAGCTCCACGCTTGTCGCCCATCGCGCTCTAAAAGCCTCCTGCCCAGTCACGACGTCTTCAAACAATGTCCGATCCAATTCTCATCGCCACTCGCAAAAGTCCGCTTGCCCTCAAACAAACGGAAATGGTACGTGCCCGCCTAGCTGAACAACTGCCCACGCAGTCATTTGCCAATCTAGAGCTGACCACTAAGGTCGACGAACGCCTGAATTGGTCGCTGGAAAAACGCGGCGGCATCGGCCTCTTTACTAAAGAACTGGAAGACGCCCTACTCAACGAGCGTGCGCAACTAGCCATCCATAGCGCCAAGGACATGCCCACCACCTGCCCCGACGGGCTCGCCATCGCCGGCTACTTACCGCGCGCACGTGTCAATGACGTGCTGGTGCATCGCAAAGACTGCCCGATTCCACGCAGCATCGCCACCAGCAGCCCGCGCCGCCGAGCGCAAATCGGCAAACTCTTTCCATCCGCAGAGTGGACGACGATACGCGGCAATGTCGGCACCCGCTTACGCAAAATCGCCGCCGGCGAATGCGAAGCCAGCCTACTTGCAGCCGCCGGACTGGATCGCCTCTCCATCGAGGCCCACGAAGGATTAAATTTCATTGAACTCCCCGTGCACCAGGTGGTACCCGCACCGGGCCAAGCCGCAATCGCCGTGCAATGTCGCAGCGAAGACCTAGCCGACTATCAAGAGCTCTTCTGCCCACAGACCAAACTGGCCGTCACCTTCGAAAAAGCTTTCCTAAAACGCCTCGGCAGCGGCTGCCAAATACCAGTCGGAGCCTATTACAAGCCTGGCTTCTTCCGCGTCTATCACCCCGAAGTCGGGCACCAGAACTTCGAAATCCAACTCGAAACAATGGATCAAATCGAGCCTGCGCTGGATGCGATCATGCTGGCACTCAAACTCTAGCGAATTGTAGCCTGCTTGCTTGCAAGCAGCTAAGTCGCCTCCCTTTTTTACAGAGCCACGCGGCAGCTAAAGCAGCCGATCCCATTTCCTAATTCCCAATTTCTAATTTTCGTAGCATGTCTCAACAAGGAAAAGTATATCTCATCGGCGCAGGTCCAGGCGACCCTGGCCTAGTCACCGTTCGCGCACGTGAACTCATCGAGCTCGCAGACGTCATCGTTTACGACTATCTCGCCAATCCAAAATTGCTGGATTGGGCCCGCACAGACGCAGAGAAAATCTACGTCGGCAAACGCTCCGGCCTGCACTCAATTCCACAAGATGAAATCGAAGAGATCTTAGTCGACCGTGCCAACAAGGGCCTACAAGTCGTACGCCTCAAAGGCGGCGACCCCTTTGTCTTTGGGCGCGGGGGCGAAGAAGCCAGCGAACTACAAATCGACAAGATTCCTTTCGAAATCGTCCCCGGTGTGACCGCCGCACTCGCCGCCGCCGCTTACGCAGGCATCCCCCTCTCCCACCGCGACTACAGCTCTTCGATCACTTTTCTCACCGGACACGAGAACCCCGAAAAGCACAGCCTCAGCATTGATTTTAAACTGTATGGCCAAACCAATGGCACACTTTGCCTCTACATGGGCGTGGGCCAACTACCGCGCATCATCAAAGAGCTCAAAGCTGGCGGCATGTCGGGTGATATGCCCGTAGGCATCATTCAATGGGCCACACTCAGCCGCCAGAAGTCTGTCTTTGGCACGATCGACAGTATTCTTGAAGATATCGAGCAATCCGGCATCGGCACGCCCGCCATGATCATCATCGGACAAGTCGTCGCCCAACGCTCAAAGACTGAATGGTTCGAAGGTCGCCCCCTCTTTGGCAAGCGTATCGTCGTCACACGTGCCCGTGAGCAAGCGGGGCAACTCAGCCAGATCCTAAGCGACCAGGGTGCCGAAGTCATCGAACTGCCCTTCATCTCCGTGGAACAACACTTCGATCCGCAACGACTGAGCGAAATTTTTGCCGGCATCGCGGTGTATGAGTGGATTATCTTCACCAGTGCCAATGGCGTGAAGAATTTCTTCGAACTATTTTATAAGGCTTACGATGACATTCGTTGCCTCGGGCCGATGCGCATCGCAGCAGTCGGCGCCGCCACCGCACGTGAAGTGAAAAAGCACAAACTCAAAGTTGACCTCGTGCCACAAAAGGCAAATGCCGACGCACTGGCCGACGAATTGATCGAAAATGAAGGGATCGAAAGCGTACAAATATTGGTAATTACTGGCAACCAAAACCGCGAAAACCTAGTCAAGCGCCTAGAGTCCGACGAAGGCCGTGCCATCGTCGATACACTCCCGCTCTACAAGACAACTAAAACCGACCTAAGCCAAAATCCTGCCGCCGAACGCTTCCGCAAGGAAGGCGCCGACGCGGTCTTATTCACCAGTTCTTCCACAGTTAAGTCCTTCGTTGAGCAACACGCAGCCCTCACACTCGAACCCGGCGCCCGTAAGCCTGCCTTCGGCAGCATCGGTCCACTCACCACCAAAACACTCGAAGAACTCAAACTTCCGATTGCCTTCGAAGCGCCACAAGCCAGCCTAGAGCACTTCGTCGTCGAGACGATCAGTTCCCTCAACGCACAATAAAGCCGCCACGCGCGCTCCCAATAATCTCAATCAAAACCACAATACTATGAAAGTCACACTCGAAACCACACAAGGTTCTATCACATTCGAACTTTTCGCCGACGTCGCTCCCAAGACCTGCGAAAACTTCACCACACACTGTAAGAACGGCTACTACAACGGAGTCATCTTCCACCGCATCATCGAGCAATTCATGATCCAAGGCGGCGACCCCACAGGCACTGGCCGCGGCGGCGAGTCCATCTGGGGCAAAAATTTCGAAGATGAGTGCGCACGCGACCTCACTTTTGACAAGCCTGGCATTTTGGCCATGGCCAACGCAGGCCCCGGCACTAACGGCAGCCAATTCTTTATCACAACCGCAGCCACACCTTGGCTCCACATGAATCACACCATCTTCGGTGAAGTGGTGGAAGGCATGGATGTCGTTGAGAAATTAGAAAAAGTCAAAAAAGGCGCAGGCGATCGTCCAGTCGAAGATCAAAAGATTATCTCTGCGACAGTCAGCGAGTAGTCCAGAAGACGGAGGGCAAAAATCCGAAGTCAGATTTTTAACTGAAATACTAGACGGCTCGCAAAGAGCCGTCTTTTTTTTGTGTCTAATCGATGGAACAAGCCATGCTTGCCTCCCGACTCTCCACTTTCCACTTACCACTCCATTCAAATGCAAATTCTAGCACTTCACGGCTTTACCGGTCGTGGCAGCGACTTCGCCCCCTTCGCGAAACTATGCGGTGGCGAATGGCGATGTCCCGATCTGCCTGGCCACGGCAATGAGCAGCCACTCGACTGCAGCCCCCAAGCGACCGCCGCCTACATTCAGCAGCAAATCCCCTCGCTCTGCGCCCCCGTGGGCACAGACAAAAAGCTTTTGCTCGGCTATTCCATGGGTGCACGCGCGGCCCTGCTTCACGCCTGCCAAGATCCGCAGGCATGGGATGCACTGATACTCATCAGCCCCAACCCCGGCATCGAAAACGAAATAGAACGCAGCCAGCGCCGCTGCGCAGATAATGACCTAGCTGACGCCATCGAAACTCAGGGCGTGCCCGCATTTTTAGAATTTTGGCAAAACACGCCCATGATTCGTAGCCAGCAGAACATTTCCAGCGAATGGCGCAATGCCATGCAAGCAAGCCGCCGCCAACATAGCGCGATCGGCTTGGCCAATAGCCTACGCCAATTCGGCCAAGGCGCAGTCATGAATCTCTGGCCTCACATCAGCCGCTTGAAGATGCCCATTTTACTAATCACTGGTCAACAAGACAGCAAATACTCCGCAATCGCCCAGCGTATGCGATCCTTAAGTGCGCCCCCACTCGACCTGCCTTGGCAGCATCGGATCATCGAGGGCGCAGGCCACGCGCCACATTTTGAAGCGCCCGAAGCGAGCGCACAGCTCGTTCGCCAGTTTCTGCAAGCGCTAAAGTCGTGAACGAACTGGGAGCCAGCACCTCCTACGAAGCAGCCTCCCAAGGCGAATCCACCACCTTATACCCATTGGGCGTCTTACGAAAGAGGATCCCATCGACATCAAAGTATTCAATATCTTGATACCAAATTGAAGTAGCATCTTCAGGCAGGCTTCGAGTCAAGGCCCCCACTGGCTGCTCGACCCAAACGAGCCCCTCAGGCGTGTTCTTAAAGAACTGACCATCCCGCACCAACAGTTCCTGCTCGCCCTGCCAGACTGATAATTCAGAAAGAACGGGCTCACTGACAGCCACCGGCGTGTTCACAACTGTAGACCCCGAGCTCACAAGCACCGGCTCTTCCACTACGATATAGCCGTTAGGTGCTTGTATGCCGACATACGCACCGATGCTCGGCCCGCGAGCAGGCGCATGCGAGTGTTTCGAAGGGCTATGTGGTTTCGCTGAAAGACTCATCGCACACAAAGGAACCATAGTGAGACTCAAGAGGAATGCTTTATTTACTGTTGGGTATTTCATAATATTTTACTTCTATATTGGGCAGCGCCTGAATGGCGGCTGTTAGGAAATAGATCGTGCGATATACCATAAGTTACATGACACTTTTGTCATAAACCTGCGCAAATTCCTCCCCCCGCCCCCTGCCTAGCCAAAAAATCCCTTTCGGCCCCACTTGCATTTGATCACATTGCATCTAAGCTGCAGCATGACTGAACCTTATTTCACACTCAACACTGGTAAAAAGATCCCTGCAGTAGGATTCGGCTGTGCCTTTGGCAACTGGACAGACGAAACGGAGATGCTAGGCTTTCGCCCGGAACTTGCATGGCATGGAGTCACCGAAGCTTTGAAAGCCGGCTACCAACACTTGGACACAGCGCACTGCTACGCCACCGAACGCCACGTGGGCGACATCGTCGGACGCTTTCTGAGCGAAGGAAAGCTGCAACGCGAAGACTTATTTATCACCACCAAACTTGCCCACCCGGCCGCACCACCCCATGTCGCGATCTCGCATCGCCTGACTTGGAACTGGACCTCCGTCGAAGACATCCAACAGCGGGTAATGGACGATTTTGAAGCATCGAAGGATAAGCTCGGCATGGGCTACGTCGACCTATTGTTGATGCATTGGCCAGGCGATTTTGTAAATAAGGACAAAGGCTTTGGCCGCGAAGCACGGCTCGCAATTTGGGAGGTTTTCGAATCACTCAATAAACGCGGCGACGCACATGCAATCGGCGTATGTAACTTTACCGCCAACCACATCGAAGACTTGATCTCCGCAGGCCGTACCGTGCCTGCGCTCAACCAGTTTGAACTTCACCCTTATTGCCAAGACCCGGAACTGGAAGCCTACTGTCAGTCCCAAGGCATCTTGGTGGAGGCCTATGCGCCCTTCGCCTCCGGAGCCTATGGCATTCTCAAAGATCCAGTCATCAGCGAGATCGCCCAACAGACCGGACGCTCCACCGGGCAAGTCATCTTACGCTGGCAACTGCAATGCGGCCGTGTCGTGCTCCCCAAGAGCTCCAACCCGCAACGCATGGCACAAAACCTCGAACTCTTTGACTTCGAACTAAGCGACGAACAGATCGCCAAGATCAATGCACTCGCACCCACGGAAGCCAAGCGCAGCACCGTAGATCCCGCCACAATTGCCTAGCTTGCCAAGGAAAATCCGCCAAGGAATTATCCTTGGCGGATCTCTCCACTCACTCTTGCAGTGGCAGCACCTCGATCCAAAACCAGTTGTTGCCCTCCCATTCATTGATCTCCACTGGCTCTACCAGCAAATGCACCGCATTTAAATAATACGCTTTGCTGCGGCCTGGCGAGATGGCTTCGATGTCCGTACCTCGCAGAAAAGAATCCTCACGTGCTCGGTGGCGTGCAACCTCGGATTGCTCCACGTACACGCCCAGCCAATAACCACCAAACATCGGCCGTTTAGCGGGCGTCGTGGCACGTATCACATCCCCCACTTCCATCGTGACGGTTGGAAACTGCACCGCTCCCATCAAATCGGCCTCCACCACACGGTGACTTTTGATTCCGTAGCGCGCCTGACAGCCACTCAGCAGCCAAGTCATCGCAAATATCGCAGCCGTGGTACAAATAGATTTTGTCATTTTTAAATGCATACAAATGAGGGATCAGAAAGTGATTTTCAATTCACTGAAAAATTGAACAAGAACGCGATTCTGCAGACTAATACAACATGAAACAATCCGAAGTCACCGTTCCTTGGGAACAAGGCCTCCACCTCCGGCCTGCCACCGATCTAGTCCATCTCGGTCAACAAGCGAAGTCCTCGATTATCATCAAATCGGGCAACAAAATCGCGAACATAAAGAACATCCTGTCCATACTGATGCTATGCGCGAGCGTAGGCACCACACTCACAATAGAAGTGAACGGCGAAGATGAAGCCTCTCAAAAGATTCACAAATACTTCGAGACTAGCAGCGAATGATTCAAACAGACGCAGAAACATAGTTACCAGCCGGAGCGATCACTGGAACAAACTCGCTTCGAGCAATTTCTGCGCTGCCTTGGTCAGATGCGTGCCACTGCGCTGGAGCCGATAGATCTGACGCTGAGGCACCGGGCTGGCAAAGGCGCGAAAGCTCACATTCGGAACGCTGCGCCCCTCCACGGCTAATTGTGGCACCACGGCCACGCCTAGATTGGCCGCCACCATGGCGATCGCGGTTTCCAACTGATCGCATTGCAAACGTGAATCACAGCGGCGAAGCCCGCAGGCCTGCAGCACTTGATCGCGCAAGCAATGGCCATCCTTCAGATGGATCAGCTCCTCGGCGGGCAAGCATTCAGCCGTGGGCGCTGCGCTTTGATGCGCGAGTGGATGCCCCTCGGGCACGGCCAAGAGTAGTGTTTCTTGAAAGAGCTCATCGACCTGCAAGGAGTATTTATTCAAGTCCTGCTCAGGCACATCACTCAAAATCGCGAACTCGATACGCCCCGCCACAACTTCCTGAATGAGTGATGAGGTGCGGTCTTCGATGAATTCAATTTCGATGCTCGGATACTCACGCTGGAAGGTGGTTAACAGCCGAGGCAAAAGATAAGGCGCCAAGGTCGGGATGATTCCGAAATGTATCTTGCCCCGCTGTAATTCACTGCGCGCGCGTAATTGCTCCCGCAAAATCGACTCCTCGCGCAAGAGCCGCATGGCGTGTCGTAACAACAACTCCCCCGCTGCGGTGAGCTCGATGCCGCGCGGACGCCGCTCCATCAATTGCTCCCCGATCTCCTCCTCCAAGGACATGATTTGCTGACTCAAGGAAGGCTGACTAATCTGGCAGCGTTTAGCCGCCGCAGTCATCGAGCCTGTCTCAGCGGTCTCCGTAAAATAGCGCAGTTGTCGTAAATCCATGTATTCATAAAAATAGACACCCACCCCATAGGCAATTCCTATATTCAGTATTATTATAAAATGTTTTACCTATACCCCAAAAGCTTACAGATTCTTGTTAATCAATAATCACACCAACCCACGAATCTATGAATCACACACACAAGCAAATGACCACCACAGCGGGCAATCCTATCGCTGATAATCAAAACTCGATGACAGCTGGCGCCCGTGGCCCTGTTTTGATGCAGGACTATCAGCTTTTGGAAAAATTGGCGCACCAGAATCGCGAGCGCATCCCGGAGCGTGTCGTGCATGCCAAGGGCTCCGGCGCCTTTGGCAAATTGACCATCACGCACGACATCACCCAATACTCGAAAGCAGCCGTATTCTCAGAGATCGGCAAAGCAACGGACTGCTTATTGCGCTTCTCCACAGTGGCGGGTGAGCGTGGTGCGGCCGACGCCGAGCGCGACGTGCGTGGCTGGGCCTTGAAGTTCTACACCGATGAGGGCAACTGGGACATGGTGGGTAACAACACACCGGTATTCTTTGTCCGCGATCCGCTCAAATTCCCCGATTTCATTCACACTCAAAAGCGCCACCCAAAGACTAATATGCGTAGCGCCACTGCGATGTGGGACTTCTGGTCCTTGAGCCCCGAAAGCTTGCACCAAGTCACCATCTTGATGTCGGATCGCGGCTTACCCAAGAGCTACCGCCATACCAATGGCTATGGCTCACACACCTATAGTTTCATCAATGCCAAGAACGAGCGCTTTTGGGTAAAGTTCCACTTCAAGACACGCCAAGGCATTCAGACTATGACTAACGAGGAGGCCGCCAAACTGATCGGCGAGGATCGTGAGTCTTCACAGAAAGATCTCTACGAAGCGATCGAAGCAGGCGACTTCCCTCAGTGGGACTTCAAGATCCAAGTCATGCCCGAGGCCGATGCGGAGCACTACTCGATCAATCCCTTCGACTTGACCAAAGTATGGCCGCACGCGGACTACCCTTTGATTGATGTCGGCACCTTGGAGCTCAACCGTAACCCGGAAAATTACTTCCAGGAAATTGAGCAGGCCGCCTTCTCGCCTTCCAACATCGTGCCTGGCATCAGCTTCTCGCCCGACAAAATGTTGCAGGCTCGCATCTTCTCCTACGCCGATGCCCACCGCTATCGCGTCGGCACCTGGTATGAATCCCTTCCGGTCAATCGTCCCAAGTCGCCCGTCAACACCTACCACATGGACGGCTCGATGAATGCGGCGACGCCCTCCAGTAGCGACGCATATTACGAGCCCAACTCAATGGGCGGCGCCACCGAAAATGCACGTTTCGCCGAACCACCACTCAAGATCTCGGGCGACGCCGATCGCTACAATCATCGCGAGGGCAACGATGATTACAGCCAAGCCGGCGACTTGTTTCGCTTGATGAGCGAGGATCAAAAGCAGCAACTCTTCAATAACATCGCCGCTGCCATGCAAGGCGTGCCGCAGCACATCGTAGAGCGTCAATTGGCGCACTTCGACCAAGCCGACCCCGCCTATGGCGATGGCGTGCGAGCCGCGTTACAAGCCTAAGACCCAGCCATTCAATCTGGGCTACCACACTCAACATAAAAAAATTAAGGAACATTCCTATGATTACTGAAACTGAAGAAAACCGCTATGCCGAATTGCAACAGATTGCCCTCGACGCCGCCCGCCATGGAGATCTGGATACACTGACTCCCATGGTGCAAGCTGGCTTGCCTGTGGAATTGAAAGATGAAAAAGGAAATAGCTTACTGATGTTAGCGGCTTATCATGGCGAACTACAGACCGTGCGTATGTTGGTAGCCGCCGGCGCCGATCCCGATGCACGCAACGATCGCCAGCAAACACCGCTCGCCGGAGTCGCCTTCAAGGGCCACTTGGAAGTTGCCAAGTTGTTAGTCGATCTGGGCGCAGATGCCAATGCCGATCAGGGCGGAGGTCGCACACCCGTCATGTTCGCTGCAATGTTTGGCCACCATGCGATGGTCGACTTTTTGGAATCACGCATTCACAGCGCCAACAGCTCGCGCATCTGGGGCATGAAAGTTGAGACCCTAGTCCGATTCACCAAGGGGGTCCGTCGCCTCTTTCGCTTACAGGCAGCTTAATTAAGCAAAGCGACCGCCGGACTTCCTAATCCAGAGCCCTGAAACTGCGTCACTCACGCAGCATCAGGGCTCTTTTTTTGTAAAGATTCACGCCGCTACCGAGCAGAAAGCCTGCCGTGCAGAGCCCCAAACCATAGAGGTTCACACCCGTGGCCAAGGCATATTTACCAGAGCCCACCGCCACCCATGCAGGAAAAAGACTGGGCGTAAAAGCAAGCAGGCCGCCAAGAATCAAGCCCGGCCAAAAGGCTAAATGAAAATTCAAAGCACTGGTAGGTAGAAAACTGAACAAGATAATCGGCGCCAAGCCCATCACCATGGTGCCGCTAATGGTCGTGGCTGCAATCACCGCAGGGCCAATTTGATCGCCCATGTAAATTGTAAGTAGTGGCAAATTGCCCAAAATCGCCAGCGCCACGATGATTCCACGCGCGCGTCGAACACTGTTCGGCGCGATCGCTTGGCGCGACTTCCAGTCCAAAATACTGAGCTTGCCCGCACTGGAAAAAGTGGAGTCTAAAGTGGAGCCCGCACTGGTCAGCATCATCACATTAAAAATCAGCAACATCGGCAAGCCCAGCGCAGCCGAAACACTCAAGACGGCAGGCCCACTGCCCTCCCCTTGCAAACGAGCGTAGAGCCCGACCAGACTGAACAACACGATAAAAGCGCCACTCAGCAGTCCTGCGGCAATGAAGCCCTTCAACATCGTCCGCGGACTCGTAATAAAGGCGCGATCCGTCATGACCGGATCGTGAAAAGGATAGCTAAAGATCTGCAAGAAAGCTAACAAAGCAAAGGTCAAAGCCGAGCCTGTCATATCCGGTGTCGCCTGTGGCCATTCCCGAATCAGAGGCGGTGAAATCACAAAGAGCGTGATCGCCAGTAACAGCCCAGCGAACACCATTTGAAATGCATCGGTCAGCAGACTGGAGCGCAGGCCGCCGCGCCAAGTATAGATCACGGTAAAGACCGTAAAAACCAGCACCGCCAGCCAATATTGACTCCCTCCTTCCGGACCAAAAAAGCTGCCGACCACCTTGGTGTTGGACCAAATTTCGTTATAGAGCCGAATTCCCACCGCCAACAAAAACAGGCGCATGCCTACTAAGCCATATTTACCGCGTAAAAAAGCAGGCAAAGATGTATAGGCAGTGCGGGTACGAATCAGATAAAACGCAATACCTGCGACCACAAAGCTCAAGTAATAGACGCCATAGCCCACACCGCCCCAGAAGCCAAAGGCCTGCGAAAGGTCGGCCGCGTTGACGATCGATTTAGCAAAGATCCAAGAGATTGCAGCACTCGCGATCAGTAAGCCCAAGGAGGGATCTTTACCATCTGCATGCTTCCCCTTAAAGAAGCCAGACGCGCTAACCTGTTTAGGAGCTTTCCACCAAATGATCCCCGTATAGGCCAAGGCCAAGAGCCACAGCGCAATCGTATGCTCCGCATTCATAACATAGGAACCTGCTCGCCAAGCAGCTTAGCCTCCAAAACACCCAGCCAACTCGGCGCAGCGACGGACATAGGAGCACGATTTACTTTCAACATAATTATAAACAGATCAAATAGAGTATTATCGCAGACTAGACCCGCCCCGCACCACTTTATTCTCCGATCTGATTACGTCCGTTGAGTACGTGAATAAAATCAAGTCTCTGATAGATGACGAACGGAGTCACGGGCGATCAGTTCGCCGCGAAACTGCATCATAACAGGTTGCGACAATAGAGGCTTCCCATTGACTAATGACAACATCCAGTCCACGGCATCGTTCGCCAGTTCTATGTAAGAAATCGAAAAGGTGGTTAATGCAGGCTTCAAAAAATCACAAATCCCTGGATCATTGTCACAACCTACCACACTTAGATCCTCAGGAATCTTAACTCCTGCCCGATGAGCATATTGATAAATTGCTGCAGCCACCCAATCATTAGCGGCGACAATCGCAGTTGGCCGAAACGCCAAAGGCAAAGTCAACATCTCAGCCAAGGGCAACTCAATATCGCTAGTAGGTCTGGTTGTCTCGACCAACATATCTTCGGGTTGCGAAAGTCGAATAACCCAATCACATTGAGGCTCTAATTCATACTCATCCAGAGCGCGATAATATCCCAAGTATCGAGAATTAAAGCTACGATGCTTACGACTATTACTAACGAAGGCGATCCTACGATGACCGTGATCCAGCAGATGCTGCGTCAGCGCATAGCCTGTATGCAATGAATCTATATCGAGAAATGAACCTTCAGTCGGGTAAGGCTTACACAACAAATTAAGACGAGGCGCGTTTTCCGGTAGTTTCTCCCAAAAGTCTGAGCGTGGTGCCCCTGCAACAAATAAAGCGCCCACATCATGCAAATCTGGCAGTGTTTCACCTTCCAATTCGTTATGATAAATAGTCCGCAAACGGCCACCTTGCGCTTCCAAACGCTCGCTAATAGTCTGAATCAACAAATGCGCCAAGTGCGAATGCCGCCAACTCTCAGTGGTATTCACCCAAATGAGTGCAATCACCTCCGGAACCCCTCGTGTCACTTCTATTCAGAAGCTGCTTTTGAAAAAACACTAAAACTTTACATCGAAGATCGTTTAAAACCAAAGCCAGAATACAACTTGCTATTTCGAATTCACATTGACCCCGGATGGCGAAAGCATCGACATCACTTCTTTCGATGCGGATATCTTTGCGCTGACACTCGCCGCAGAGAACTGGTCGATTCATGACAAGATGAGTCAGGTCAACACCCACCCTAACGATCCCAATCGTTACGGAATCGAGGTCAACGATCAAGACGAACAACGCGGCAGCAACGTGCGTTCCAAGCATATCGCAGTCAGCGCCGGCAAAACCTATCAACTGGATTTTGACGCGAAGCAAGATTCTGGCAGCGGCATCGCAGTATATCTGCAATTTTTCGATACTCAGGGTAAAAAGCTCGCGATCTCTAGCGAGCAGGCCGAGATTCTGATGGTCATCCCTCCCAAAGCCGCGGATTGGAAATCCTATAGCTTGCAGGCCCTCGCTCCAGCTGGCAGCAAAACACTTACAGTGTGGTTACACTCATTTAATCAAAACAAGGTGCATGCCTACTTCGGCAACTTCTGACTCAAAATCGTCGAAGGCATTTCCCTACCGAATGCTGACTTTGAAGCGGGTAATGATCATTGGGCAATACGTGATCGCATGAGCTCAGTGGATGCCAGCGCCGCATTGCACGGGCAATTTGGCCTACGAGTGAACGATCAGGACAAACAAAAAGGCAGCGATGTTCGCTCCGCCTCTGTCCCTGTAGTGCCCGGGCTCTCCTACCAGCTCGATTTTGAAGCACAAATTGTTTCCGGAGGCTGCAGGAGTCATGGCCGCCACAGCAATCGAGGCGGACTCACCAGCCAATCAAATCGATTACCAAGTCGTGCGTCAAAAATTACTCGCAGCAAATGTGAAACTCCCCACATCCACCACACCGGCTGTCGTAGTCTAATTCCGCGACACAGTTCACGCACCATAAACGACCCACTCTTTCAATCAATGATGCCAGATCATAAGACCTCCTACAGCTTTCCTGAAAACTTCACATGGGCAGTCGCCGCAGCGGCCCCACAAATCGAAGGCGCTGCCCGCGAAGACGGTAAAGGCGAGTCCGCTACGCGGAAACGATCGTAAAGGAATTCGGCCCCAAAGTAAAAAACTGGTTTACCATCAACGAAATCGTCGCATTCACCCGTCGCGCCTACAGCATGGAGCGCAATGCTCCCGGCATTATCTGCGACACAAAAACGATTAATCAGACCTATCACCATGCCCTACTCTGCCATGGTCATGCCGTGCAGGCAGTCCGTAAGTTTGGCCAACCAGGAAGCCTAGTGGGCTTGGTTGACAACCCTCTGGTACCGATACCGATCACAGACTCCGATGCCGACATCGAAGCCGCCCGCGCCTGCTTCATTCAAGACAGCATACGCGTGCTCGACCCCCTTTACAAAGGCGAATACACGACTGAGTATATTCAAGAATTCGGGGCCGAAAGCCTGCCAGATGTCGAAGCAGGCGACTTTAAATTGATCACTGAAAAGTGTGACCTAGTAGGACTTAATATTTACTGGGGCTACTACGTGCGGGCAGGGAAAGACGGCCATGCCGAACGACTCCCGTTCCCACCCGACTTCCCAGCAGCATCGGTTGATTGGCTAAAAGTCACCCCGGAATCGCTCTACTGGGGCCCTCGTCACATTCGCGACATCTACGGCGATCAACCGATCTATATCGCAGAAAATGGCTGCGGCTATCACGATGAACCGCTGAATGAGAATGGCGAGTGCCTCGATATCCAACGTCGCGACCTAGTGCGCAGCTATCTAAAAGAGCTACACCGCGCCATTCAAGACGGCGTCGATGTGAGAGGCTACTTCCTCTGGTCATTCATGGATAACTTTGAATGGGGCGAAGGCTATGGCATCCGCTTTGGCATTACACACATGGATTACAGCACCTTAAAGCGCACACCAAGACTCAGCGCCTATTGGTATTCTAAAGTAATCCAGACAAACGCGCTCTATTAATTCGCACACAACAACTCCCAATGCTTAAAGAGCCTTCCCAGCGTTTACACACAAGTGACCCCATATTATCGCAAGCACAGCTCTATCCCTACCTACTAGAGGATGGAGAGAAATTCCCGTGTTTCCTAGTCCTCCCCGGTGGAGGCTATGAGGATGTCGTCCACTCCGAAGGACCGCCCATCGCAGCGTGGTTTAACTCGATGGGCATCTCCGCGGTCGTGCTCGAATACACAGTCAGCCGGGGAGATCGAAGCAAAAGCATCTACCCACAACCCCAGCAACAAGCACTCTATGCAATGCGTTGGCTGCGCAAGAACGCCGAATTCTTAAACATCGATCCTCGCAAAATCGGAGTCATCGGATTTTCCGCAGGCGGCCACCTGGCCGCCTGCGTGGCTAACGGATTCGACCGTGAGAGCTGGCTGCGCGATCCTGACAATGCACTATCCGGCATAAGCTCACGTCCCGAGGCATGCATCCTAAGTTACGCCGTTCTGAGCACAACTGGAGCCTACGCCCACACCGGCAGCATGCACAATTTGATGGGAGATTCCTGTAAAACCTCTCCCATCATCAAAGAGCTGGACTGGCCCAGTTCGGTACACCCTAAAGCGCCCGACACTTTCGTCTGGCACACCGTAGAAGACGCCACCGTGCCCGTTGAAAACGCTTATCACATGGCCTTAGCGCTGCAACAAAAGAAAGTCCCTCACGAACTCCACATATTCCCTCAGGGCGCACACGGCCTTGGCATCTGCGCAATTGATCACCGTCGCCAAAGCAGTGTCGTCCAATGGAAACAACTAGCGCACAGGTGGCTGGCTGAAATCGGTTTCTAACCGACCTGCCGCCTTCCCAAACTCTCTGCTATGCAAATACTGCAAGCCCCCCCCCATCCACCCCACGCACCATGAAACATTATCGACTACTACTAGGGCTATGCCTCAGCCAGATCTGCACAGCAGCCACATATACCGTCACTCCAGACTCAAATGTAGCCACCATCCGAAATGCACTCAACGCTTGCTCAGCAGGCGACAGCTTAATCCTCAGCCCTGGCGACTACGGAGACCAACAATACATAGGAAACTTTCAGCCCGAAGGCGAAGTCACCATCCAATTCCCTTCGCAAACCTGGTTTGAATCTGTGCTTCAATTAGTGGACTGTCAGAATTTAACAATCAAAAGCCTCTGGCAACGTCCCCCCGTCAATGCATCTAACAACCCTCAACCCGGCATACGTATAACTGGAGGTGATACACAAAATATACGAATCACAGAGAGTCGAATCGATGGACAGAATGCCAAGAATGCCATTGAAATCACTGGTAGCACAGAGCTTCCCGAAAATTGGCCGAGTTTCATTAGCATTGAACAAGTAGAAGCCTTCGGCACCCAAGATGATATAATCCGCGTAAACGGCGCGAACCATATAGTGATTAAAGACTGCCATCTGCACGACCCCGCGATACCTCAAAACACCACTCAACACATTGACGCTATACAAGTTATACGTGCGCGCACAATCTACATACACGACAATTGGATCACTTTCACGGATTCTTCAGCTAGCTACCAACGCAACGAAGGTACCAACGCACTGAATCCGCATCAAGGGATCATTCTCTCGACTACAGCCAACCAAACAATCTCACACTTCGAAATCCGAAGGAATCACTTCGTGGAATGGACCCCTGGCACTCCCATCATCGTATCTGGATCCGGCGTCAGTGAAGGGATCGTATATGGAAACCAACTCCTCGACTGCATCGATTACATTGTATTCGGAGATACACTCGGTAGCAATATTCGTGATTTCGCGAATACTACAGAAAGCAGCCAGTAAATCTCTGAAAAAAAAAGCGCTCCGAGTGAACGGAGCGCTACAATCAAACTACTCGGGGAGGGACTTGAACCCTCACGCCTTACGGCACCAGAACCTAAATCTGGCGTGTCTGCCAATTTCACCACCCGAGCAGATGGACTCAAACGAGGTTCGAGCTGGAAAATTAAAAAGTCGCCGATCAATAAAGCGAGGCGACTAAAATATTCTCTCAATGGTGGCCGGACCCAGAATCGAACTGGGGACACAAGGATTTTCAGTCCTCTGCTCTACCGACTGAGCTATCCGGCCACTGTTGAGAAAGGCGGGATTAAGGGAACCTTTTTTGAACTCGTCAACTGAGTTTTTTACTTTTTTTCATTTATTTTCGAACAAGCGTTTGTCTTCTCCATTTTAGATTCTGTATAGGCCACGCAGTTCAACAGCTTCCGCGCCCCCTTCATTATCTCACTAGGCTCAGTGCCCTTAGCGATGTTTGGTGTGCTGATTTTCACATCCATGCAGATTAATGCGCCCGGCGTGCCCTGCTGGAGCAATGCCATGACCACCACACTCAACATTTACTCACAAGTCGGACTAGTCACTTTGATTCATCTGATCGCCAAAGACTGTCAAGGACAGCCAAATCCGCTGCCGCATAAAAAATTAAAAAATATCGAAATTTAGGGTTGAACTCTGCCAGCGGGGAGATTGTCTCCTCGGTCTGGTAAGGAGAAGTGGCTGAGTGGCCGAAAGCGCTTCTTTGCTAAAGAAGTGAACCTCAAAAGGGTTCCGCGGGTTCGAATCCCGCCTTCTCCGCCATTATTCCCGAAATACGAACCCGCGGAACCAGTTCGGGCAAACATTCTTTTAGTCGCTGCATATTAGTTGCTTATGAATCCTTAGCATTCTAATTTGGTTCCGCGACGTTCGTATTTCCTGGATTAAAGAAGAGTTGGTTTTAGTGAGAAGGTGATCTTTTGGCCATTTTCAGGGAACCACCCAAGAGCTATATCCACCAGTTTAGGGTATGTTGGGTCTACTTCGAATGAAACTCTTTCCTTCTCGACTGAAGCAGATGGTTCGAAAACATTTGTTCCCGTAGGGGTTCATTTTAATAGGTCTAGGCCAAATTCCGCTTCTTCAAGACTGTCTCAAAACGTGTCCATTGGCCTTCGATCGCAAGCTGGACAATTGGCCTAAGCGTCCTTTCGGAAAGCAATTGGCATGATTTCTTAGGAGTGAGCTTGAGTATGAATTCCTGAATCTCTGGGTGTAGATTTGTTAAGTTTAGCACATGCCGCACTCGGCGGGGGGACAACCCTACCTGCTCAGCGATATCCCTGGCGCCCAGATCAGGATGATCCTCAAGGATGGCTTTCCATTCAGTAGCGGTTTCGAGGAGATGGCGGGTGCGGCGAATTCGGAACTTGGGCATCTTTCGTGTATTGAGATGCGCTTGTTTTTCCAACTGGAAAGGGTGTTTGAGAAATGCTCCGGCTTTCCAATTCTGACCGACGACACCCACGATGAATGTGGAGTTCATACGAGTGCGAATAGATTTCTCCCTGTCTGCCAATGAATCGACATTCGCCTCTGAGCCTGAAGCTGGCTGACCGCCGAAAATACTCTGGATGTAGAACTCGACATCAATGCGGAACCATTTGACGGGTTTTATCGAATCCAAAGTATTCAACTCGCAAGGCAACTCGTCTGTCTTAGGGTCAATGCGCGTTACTTTGAGCGATTTGATGAGCAGCCCGATAAGCTCTTCGCGGTCAGAAAACGGCAGCGCGTAAATGGCTTTCGAGAAGTTTCCAAGTGCCTTGGATACCGTCTCCTCATCGGCCACTACTTGTTCCTTATACTGGATTTGGGCCTTCAACTGATCGCGACGGGCTTCAATAGTGCGTTTCTGATCCGCCAGTACGTCCGCATCGTCATACAGCTCTTTGCTGAAACTCCCCTTGCCCTGGCGAGCCAGTTTCAGCAGGTTCTTGATTTCAGTGTCGATCTGCTTGAGCTGCTTGTTCAGTTCACGCTGCTGCGAGCGCAATAGGCGCAAGGACTTTTTCTTTTCTTCGAGTGCGGCTTTGAGCGTCGCTTTGATCAGTTTCGGGTGTTGAGCGTAAGCCCCGATGAGCCGAATCAAGAATTGATCGAAGTCCTTACCGGGCAGATTCCGAAGTTGGCATTTGGAAGCTTGCCCAAAATCAATGACGTTCTGGCAGCAGCAGTAGTAAGCACGCTGGGTGCCATCGGGCAATTTGCGCCCCCCACCCCTGGGCGACATGGCACTACCGCAATGGCCACACTTTATGAAACCCTTCAGAACCAGTTCGTGCTTGTTGACGGATGCCTTCGGTCGCTCAGATTGCTGGCGTCGTTTCTCCAAAACGTGATTGGCCTTCTCCCAGAGTTTGTCCGTGACGATTGCTTTCCATATAGCGGGGTATTCGTTGCCTGAACGGTCGCGGGTGACCGCTTTATACTTGGGATTCTCAAGATGACTACGAACGGTCTTCACTGTCCACTTGCGTCCGCCAACGGCCCGCTCGTTATCGCGACCCTTATTAAAAACACGTTTTCGTGATTTTGAGCCGAGGGCGTTGACATGATCGGCAATAACTTTGAGCCCCTTGCCAGCCGCAGCCATCTTGAACATTATTTTAAGAATCTTGGCTTCCTGATCGTTAACGGAGAGTGTCTTGTTTCTGGAATCAGGATCGTAGCCGAAAGGAGCCATGCAAGGGTGCCACTTACCCTTGCGGGCATCCTCCGCGAATTTATCCTGTAGGCGCTGAGCGGTCATTTCGCGCTCCCACTGGGCAAAAGTCATCCGCTGATTGAGGGCTGCGCGACCGTCAGGCGTCGAACTGTCAAAAGATTCGGTGGCCGATGCGAAGTCCACGCCATTGGGTTCCATGATGTCCCAGAGCTTGTAGAGATCCCGCATGGAACGCGTAAGGCGATCCAATTTATACACGACGATCACATCGACCTGCCCAGACTCCATAGCTTCGGTCAGTTCGTATATACCTGGCCGCTTTAAATCCTTAGCGGAGTAGCCTGGGTCGGTAATAACTTTCACGAGACGCCAGTTTCGCTTTTCATTGAGGGCTATTAAGCGCTTACAGAAAATCTCTTGGGTATCGAGTGAATTGTCCTCTCGGCGAGCCTGATCCTCCGTGCTGACGCGCAGGTAGATGATCACCCGAACGATGGTCTTAAGCGCTTGGTTGTATTTGGATATTTTCTTCACGCTTTTTGTGTTTTCGGGGGATCAGGTAGGTGGTAGCGCGTAGCGCGGCCCTTGCCTTGTGCAATAAGTTCACCTCCCGTAACAAGAGCACGCAGGTGACGATGGGCGGTCGTACGGCTCATGCCCGATAGATTCATGACTTCCGACATCCCTAAGTCCTTGTGCTGCTCGAAGAGCATTAGGATGGGATCGGCATTTCTGACCCGACTTTCAGACTGAGCCACGATTGGATCAGAAGGTGCGCAGGATGACAGGACGAGCGCTTTGGCCAAAAGTTGTCCAATACGCTCTATCCGCTGATTATCCCTAATGTATGCCGAAGCCCTCACATTAAGGTTATACTCAGATCGAAAATTTTCGGTAACTACTCAGGTCAATTTTCCTTAATCGGGTCAAAATCGTTTTTAGAGCTTGTACTTCTGCCCGCTTGAGTTTTTCAT
>PBYS01000015.1 GCA_002729725.1 Puniceicoccaceae bacterium | reverse complement strand
GATCAAAATTTAAGGTCTCAAAATCCAGAAAAAACAAAGGTAAAGCCAAGAAGAAAACAGTCGATAAAGCTGCTTAAGTCCGTGCCATTCGGACATGACTCGTTTAAATGAGGCAGTTTGGAGAAGTCCATGTGATGGAGGTTGTGAGAGGTATTCGCATTTGCTAACAGGAACATTATTTGGCAATAACGTTTTTTCTTTTCAAGGCCTCTACTTCTAGGGTAAATCTAGGGTATGTTGTCTAGCTTTCCCCTTTTGAATAGGGTCCCAGCCGTTGGGGTTCTTTCTTTATTGATCGTTTCTCAGTCGATCGCAGACGTCTTTTCGGATCAGGATAATGACGGCTTTATCGATGCGATCGAGTTGCGTTACGTGGGGACCTGGTCGGTCGTGAATCCAGAGCTGACGCCAGAGCACGGCACGCCGCTGATGATCGGCACCACTACCACCTGGGGCGATTTTCAACGCTTCCCCGAAACGGATCAAGCCGTGGCGATCGATGCGGGCGGTTATCCTGGATCCGAGTTTGTGCTGGTGTTAACAGGCGATGGCCGCGTGCTGGATTGGTCGGCTCAAGAGGATACGATTCATCAACTTTTATACGGTTCCCAGCAATGGCAGGGCACCCATCCTCGTGAATGGCGGGGCATTGTGGACATCGAGGTCGCACCTTTCGGGGTCTTTGGTATCGATGCAGAAGGTGATATTCACTACTGCGCGGAGCCCTGGGCTGTCGATGCGGTGGACGGCCTCCACTCTGTGCAGCAGATTGAGACTTCGTACGATAGCTTGATCGTGCTGACTATGGGCGGGAACATCATGACTGCGGTCGATGGCTGGGATGATCCGCTAAAAGCAAAGGTCCCTGACCTCAGTGACGACACCGAGTTTGACGGAATTGCCGTCCGCGTTGCTGCGGGTAAGGACATCTTTGCAGCGGTGAGTTCAGCTGGAAATTTTAAGCTCTGGGGCACGACGGCTGCGATGGCGGCCATGGATACTTCATCGTTTGAATCGATCCCCCATCTCGATTTTGAGCTGAGTGCGGTGGATCACTCAGGCCTCGCGATTCGAGCGCCGTCAGCTTCGGCTATTCCTTTTGGGGCTGACAAATCAGGCTCTATCTATCCTTTTGTTTCTAAAGCTGTCAAAACGCCTAACTCGACGGGCGATTTTTCGACTTTGTACGATCGTCGCTTGAAAACTTCAGCCAGTTTTATTGAGCACGAAATTCACGCTTCGACTAGTTGGCAATATGTAGATGTCACCTCCACGGATTCTGCGCTCTTTGGTATTACGCATGACGGCACACCCCTAGAGTGGACAGTGGCCGATCGACTCGGAAAGTACCCACCAGAGTCTCTCGATGAGCTTGATTGGGCGAACCTCTCATCTCTGGATTTGCTCGATTCCCCAGTCATGTCGCTTGCGGGTCTAGAGCGTGCGACTCAATTAGAATTCCTGACGATCGAGCAAAGCTACATCGAAGACCTCAGCCCTTTGATGGGACTTGACGATCTCGAGTATCTGCGAGTTGTCGACTCGCCGACAGTGGATCTTTCCGTGCTCGATCAGCTTTCTTTGCGGCAACTTGAGCTGGAGGGCTTGCCGAGTGCCTCCGAACTCGACAGCGCTAAAGGCTTCGACTTACTACGAGCAGTCGCTCGACTTGAGCAGCGTTTCGGGCCAAATTTGCTCACTTCATTGAATTTTGATTTCGACTGGCATCATCAATTTGATCCTCAGGTCGCCGCTTGGATTGGTTTAGGTCTCGAAAACCTCTCCAGTGTGCATGCGCTCGATACTAGCCTTGCTGTAGCTGCTGGAATCGAACTTGGCAGTTTGCGTGGATTCTCCTTGTTGGATCAATTAGAGATCTTGCGGATACCGAATCAAACTGTGGTCGATCTCTCCGAGTTGGCAGACCTGCCTCAGCTTTGGGAAGTCGATCTGACGAATAATCCCGTCGTCGATCTTTCTCCGCTCTTGAGCCTGCGCGCGCTACATGACGTGAACATTACCGATACGAGCGCTGCGGAGCTTTTAGCCAATGCGCCTGACGATATGCCCATTGCGATTGAGTTGCGTGCCATCGTGGCTGAGCTTGAGCGCCGTGGTGTGAACGTGATCAACGATGGCTGGACCGCGCGTGACGACTGGCATTTACACTTTGCCGAAGACACTGCGGCAGCCATTCGAGACTATCTGAATGTAGACGATGTTGAGCTCACCTTTGCGCAGCTTGAGCAGGTGAAGGAATTTAATGTGTACGCCCGTTTCGACGACGAGTTTTTTATCACTGATCTCTCGGGCCTTGAATATGCGTGGCAGATTCAAGAGGTGAAACTGATTGAGCAAGGCGTCACAGACATAGGTCCGCTTAAATATCTACCCCATCTGAATCGCTTATCCGTGATTCACTATGATGTGATCGAAACAGAACGTCGATTGAGTGATTTGTCGCCGCTTGCAGGGCACCCCGCACTGGAGGAGATTCTCCTAATGGGGACAAACGTTCTCGACATCAGTCCAGTTTGCAATGTGCCCTTTTTGCAATACTTGGAGCTGAACAGCACTTTCGCCGACGAGTTGTACTCTTATGGTGCTGAGAAGAATCCTGTCGCTAAAGCGATTCGCGCAGAGGTGGCTTTGCTGGAGGCATCCGGTGTGCAAGTTTTCTTTAATGGTGAAAGTCGCGACGACTGGTGGCGCATCTTCGAGCCCGCGCTCGGTCGTGCTTGGCGCGATGATTTCGGAGGACAGGTTGTGTTAAGTGATCTGGAGCAGGCGACCAATCTCACTTTTTCACAAGCAGCCATTCGTGATCTCAGTGGCATGGAGCTGGCGTATCAATTGACTATACTTGATTTGGAGGACAACGCGATTACCGATCTCACGCCATTGGCTGGATTGTCCAAGCTTAGCACGCTTTCCTTGAAGAACAATCCAGTCGCGGATCTTTCGTCAGTTCTCTCGCTACAGTCACTAGGCCAGTTAAACATCTTGGGCAGCTTTGCTGCAGAATTGTATCAAGCAGGGCAGGGGACTTCCTTGCCCTATCATTCGGTTGCCAGCAAGTTGTACCGTCAACTGTTCGCCTGGCATCAAGCTGGAGGTGGCTTAGACTCTGGGGCCATTAATCGAGAAGACTGGTGGTGCCTTTTCGCACCCGAGCTGGCCGACCTTTTAGTCGAGGCTTCGAGAGGCGGCGATGGCGACTATACTTTGAGTTTGAGTGATCTAAACTCTTTTCGGACGCTCAGCGCGTCACGTGACGACCTCAGGCCGATCGCTGGGCTGACTGGGATTCAATACCTGCTGGAACTTGAAGAAGTGAATTTGCCCGATCAGGCCATCAGCGATCTCACTCCTTTGTCAGAAATGCCCACTTTGACTGCGCTTAATTTGCGTAACAGCGATCTTGCTCAATGGCCGATCAATCGCGTATCGGACCTCTCACCGCTCGCGGATAGTTTATTACTGGATAACTTGAACATCAAGAATACGGACGTCTTAGATTTGGATCCTTTGCTTAATTTGACTTCGTTGAACCAAGTTGAAGTCGATGGCACTTTTGCCGCAGACCTGATCATTCGGGGGGCTTCTGATAGTCCTCGCGCTATGCGCGCTCAAGAGATCGCGCAGCAATTTTCTCTAGCACCGCCTTCGAGTGAACGCGAAGATTGGTGGCGCGTCTTTGATCCTGCTTTGGGCAGTGCGCTGGCGGCTGAAGTCGGCTGGGGGGAGGGGGCGCTTTCTTTGGATGCTATCGAGGGACTGACAGGTTTGTCCGCGGCTGAGCAAGGCATCGTCTCACTACGAAATATCGACTTGGCCTATCGTTTAGATGATTTGAATTTAAGCTCCAACCCCTTGGAAGATTTGTCGCCATTGGCTGGTTTGCTGCAACTGGAAGATTTGAATCTGGCCTATTGCAGTCTCTTTAGCGCGCGCCTATTCGATGCCGAGCCGCTGGCAGCCATACGCAGCTTACAAGACTTAGACCTCAGTCACAATTACCTGCTGGATATTGAGGCGCTGCTGGCCTTGCCTCTCTTGCAAAACGTGAACTTATCGAGCACCTATGTCTTCGATGATTCCTGGAATCCCGCTTACTGGATTTATAAAGTCCTAGCGGCTCGTGAGGTCGATGTGACACTGGGGGAATCTCCTCTTGCGAACTACAGCTTTCTTTTTGATCCCGGCTTAGCGCTGGCGATTAGTGAGCAAGTGGGGAGTGGCTTGGCTTGGAGTCAGTTGCAGGAAAGTCTCACTGAATTAGATGCTTCGGCGCACGGAATTCAAAGCCTAGCCGGCCTGGAGTACTGCACCAATTTAGAGATTTTAAACCTGAGCAATAATCAGATTTCAGACCTGAGCCCTTTGAGTGCGCTCACGAAGCTGAGCACTTTATATCTCGGTGTGGACGTGGAGGAGCATCCGCAAGGGAATCCATTTAAGGATCTCAGCCCACTGGCAAACTTATGGTCCTTGCGGTCCCTCGATCTGCAAGGTTGTGGCGCGACGGATTTCTCGCTTCTCCTTTCACTCCCTTCGCTGAATGAGCTGTCTGCGGAAGACACACTGCTGCAATCAGGCGATGCAATGGTTGAGCGCTTGGAAGCATTTGGAGTCAGTGTGACAACAGGCGGTGACCTTCCCTTCGAACGGGTCTTAGCGCCTTCGCTCTATGCCGCGCTTGAGGCGGAGAATTCTCTTGATTTAGATATCAGTGAAATGACGCTGAATGGTTACGATATTACCAGTCTCGATGGCATCGGGATTTTTCAAAATTTGGAGGTTTTGAATGTCGGCGGCAATCGTATCACCGATTTATCGCCGCTGGCGGGCTTGCCATTGCTGTACACGCTGAATCTCAATGGCGATGATTATTGGCCTAGCGATTATTGGGCGGAAGGCACTTACAATGCAGTCTCCGACCTTTCCATGCTGGCGACACTTCCGAGCTTGAGCACTTTCAATGCACGTGGGAATCACATTTCAAATATTGAGCCGCTCTTAGATTGCCCCGCTCTGAGCAGTGTCAATTTAGAAGATAATTTTCTGCTTATGGATGATGGTGCCTACGGTGCCGCGAGTCCGGCTTGGATCTTTGCTCAGCAACTGGAAGCTCGCGGAGTGAACATTGAGACTCGAACAGACCGCACTGATTGGGATCGTTTGTTCCCTGATCCTGTGCTGTCTGAATATTTCAGAGACTACGATGGTTTCGGGATACGAGCTTTTCAGTTGGCGCATATGGAGAGTTTGCATCTCACGGAGCCCGTCACGGATCTGACTGGCTTGGAAATTCTTTATAATCTAGAAACACTCAATCTTTCCAATTGCTACGCGCAAGATTTGAGCCCGCTTTCGAATTTATCGAATCTCACAGAGCTTACCTTAGCACGTGAGGACGAGACAGAGGTTCGTTTGATCGAGGATCTTTCGCCACTAGCTAGTTTGAGTTTGTTGGAATCTTTGGATCTTTCAGGTCAAGGCGTCAGCAATATTGATGCCCTGCTTGAGATGCAGAATTTGTCCGAAGTTAATCTCAGTGGCAACTACCTCGACACACGTGCGGGCAGCGCGGTCGATGCTCTGGTGCAGGCGTTTCCGAATCCAAACATTTTTGATCTGAGCGACCAACGCGACATCTGGAATCACATCAGCGACGCAGGCTTGGAGAGGGCGATTCGAAATCAGCTGAATCTGAGTCCTGACCAAGCAATCACTCAAGCCGATTGGGAGGCATTAACTAGCTTGGTGGCGAAGGGCTATGCGATTGAAGATATTGACTCGCTTTCACTGGCCTCAGAGCTCGGAGTGGCAGTTCTTGCTGGCAATCATATCTCCGACCCATCTGTACTCGCTAATTTAGAGCGGCTTGGGTTCATTGATTTATCCAATGCGCCTAAGCTATTCCCAGAGTTGGAGAATACGGTCACCGATCTATCGAGCTTCGCTGGATTAACTAATTTGGAGCGTCTTTACTTGAACAATAATCAAGTGGCTGATGTTTCTTCGCTCTTACGTATGGGTGCTTTAGACGTTCTCATTCTCGATGGTAACCCGCTCGATCTACGCGAGAATTCGGACACCGTGCGACTCCTGGAAGCATTGATTGCGCGAGGCACCGATGTGGTTTACGATGATCGTTACCGCAGCGGACTCGCTGAAGTTCAAGACAATCCGCAGGAGTACAATTTGTATGAGGAAGCTCAATTACGAGGGCTCGCCTTGGGCAAGCCAACATTAGAGCAAGTCGATGGATCCTTTCAATTACAGTTGGACGTCTTCGAAAGCACCGACTTGATTGAATGGCTACCCGGTCAAGGCAGCTTTGAGGAAGTCGAAGGCCAGTTAATTTGGACGCCCACCAATCCCGGCAACACCAAATTCTACAGCATCGAAGCTCAGTAGTTTTAATTGCGTCATGCTCTGCGTAGCCGAGTCCTTTAGGCTCGGTTCCGTATGCTTGGCCAGTTCGCGGGTTGCAGCGGCCGCTCATACGCAAACGGGGTCTAAAGAGCCCCGCCACGTTTCTGCGTCATGCTCTGCGTAGCCGAGTCCTTAAGGCTCGGTTCCGTATGCTTGGGCAGCTCGCGGGTTGCCGCGGCCGCTCATACGCAAATGGGGTCTAAAGAGCCCCGCCACGTTTTCTGCGTCATACTTCGCGTAGCCGAGTCCTTAAGGCTCGGTTCCGTGTGCTTTGCCAGCTCGCGGTGTGGAATGGCCGCTCATACGTAAACGGGGTCTAAAGAGCCCCGCCACGTTTTCTGCGTCATACTTCGCGTAGCCGAGTCCTTTAGGCTCGGTTCCGTATGCTTGGCCAGCTCGCGGGTTAAACTGGCCAGTCGCCGCTTTCGATCCGCGTGCCGTCATGCTGGGCGATCTTCTCGACGCTCATTTCATAGATCCAGACTTCCGCCAGCGCTTCGCCCGCAGGCGTGTAGCAAGTCATCCGCAGGCGATTGTAGTCATTCTCCGCGGCCGGCCGGCCTGGCACGTAGCCTTCCAAATAGTCCAAGCCTGCGAAGGCCGCCGCATCCGCCATTTCCAGCAGGTAGCCGTGCACCCATTGCTCCCCCCGCAGCAGCAGGCCCGGATAGCCCACATGCAGATCGTACAGCTCCCCCCGGATCTTTGCTGGCACCGGCTCCGCCGCCAGTTTACCCGCACAAAACGCCGGCCAGTAGTGCCCGCCCGGCTTCAGCGTGCCATAGACAAAAACTTTAAAGTCAGATGTCGTAGAGGATTCGCAATTATTCTTAGTCATTCGGATCAAGCTCATTCATCATTGAGCGTTGGACCCATGCTTCGCTCAATGAGCTACGCAGGGCAAGCAGGTTCAATGTTCGACGTTCTCCCCCCCCCCGCTACTTCATCCGCTGTCGTACTGCTTCATACAAGCAAACACCTGCAGAGACCGATACGTTCAAGCAATCCACTGTGCCCGCCATCGGGATACTGACCAAGTGGTCGCATTTATCGCCGGTCACCTTGCGCAGTCCCCAGCCCTCGCTGCCTAGAACAAGCGCGGTCGGCTGATTGAAATCGACATCGTACAGCATGTCGTCGCCACGATCGGAGGTGCCCACGATCTGGATGCGCTGGTCGTGGAATTTACGCAGCAAATTGCCGATGTTTTTAATGCGCAAGAATGGCACGTCATCCGCACCGCCGCAGGAGATATCGCGCACGGTCGGCGTGATGCCACAAGCACCCTTGACCGGCGCCAGCACCGCAGTCACGCCCGCGCCCGAGGCCGTGCGCAGGCAAGCACCCAAATTATGTGGATCCTGCACCCCCTCCAGCACCAAGATCAAAGGATTCTCCGTGCGTTCGATTAGATCGAAGAGATCATCCTCGTTCTCGATGTGAACAACCGTCGGCCCCTTCGAATGACGAGGCGGACGTTTAATTTTATGAATAGAATTACGGCCCATAATATGGCAGCGCGCGGAGCGCTGAGTAGTTGCGCGATGCGCGCAGTAGAAAGTGGAGAGTGAAAAACAGGCATCATGCCGCTTTCCCCGCACAGGTAAAGCGGCAAGTGTCACTTCGTCAGCCGACGCGCGATGCGCGCAGTGGGAAGTGGAGAGTGGGGAGTTAAAAAGAGCCTAGGAGGCAATGAGCTCGCCGAACCACGGACGCCCCAAAGTAGCGGGGCTCTTTAGACCCCGTTCCCGTTCCGTTCAGCCGCGGATCAGCGTGGGGGGGGGACTTGTCCAGTCCGCCGTAGTGTGCGAGCTTGCTCGTCGCCCCCGTCAGAGTCAGCACCAGCGCTTACCCGACGCTATTTTGAACCGCAGATCAACGCAGATGAACGCTGATAAATAGAATCCTATTGTCTGCAGCTTGACCACGGCGGGCGCCACCACTTCGACTGGCTCAGGGACTTCGTCAAATGACGCCCCTACAAAACATTCATCTCAGTGATCTGCGTGTATCGGCGTCCATCTGCGGTTAATCTCAGGTGCCGGATTGGGGCATAAAGTTGGGAACGCCCAACATTGAATGTGTATACCATCTCTTGAACTCGCACCACGCAGCCGCTTAAAAGCGGAACTCCAAACCAAAACAGAAGCTCCAGGTCCTCCCAGCCCAGCGTCATATAAGATAAACCACATCCTTACAAGCCAGCGTCCTTACAAATCCCAGCGTCATGTAAGAAAACCCCGTCCTTACAAGTCCCAGCGTCCTTACAAGTTCCAGCGTCGTGTAAGATTCACGCAAATTCACGTAAATTAACGGTTCAAGTCCCAGCGTCGTGTAAGATTCACGCAAATTCACAGCCAGCCGCGTGGAGCGTAGCTCTTTACGCGGTAAATTACATGTCACGGCGTAATGAAATGACATGTGAGGGCGTAGCGCGTGAAGCCCCAAGACGGAACGGTTCAAGTTCCCACGTCCCCCCAGCCCCCGTGTCACGTTCCCACGCCCCCCTTCACGGTATTTTTTGCGCTTTTTTGTCTGGCACGCACTATCGATGCTGTTCCAGTCTACGCCCCCGCATTCCTCATGAAAGTCGTTTTAGCAGAAAAACCCTCCGTCGCGCGTGATATCGCCAAATACCTCAAAGCTACTAGCAAGGGGCCGGGCTACCTGAAAAATGACGAGTGGACCATTACCTGGGCCTTCGGCCACATGGTGGAGTTGCAAGAGCCCGAAGAATACCAGCCCGATTGGAAGCCCTGGCGCCTCAGCAATCTCCCCATCATTCCCGACGAATTTAAGCTGCGCTCGCGCAAGGACGGCTCCGCACATGATCAGTTGATGATCATCAAAAAACTCTTTCAAGAAGCCGACGAAATCGTCTGCGCGACGGACGCCGGTCGCGAAGGGGAGCTGATCTTCCGCTACATCCTCACCTGGACCGAGTGCGAGAACAAGCCATGCAAGCGCCTCTGGATCAGTTCCTTGACCAATGCCGCCATTGAAAAAGGCTTTAAAAAGCTCGCCTCCAGCACCGATTACGACCGCCTCTATTACGCCGCCAAATGCCGCAGTGAGGCCGACTGGATCGTCGGGCTCAATGCTACGCGCTTTTTCACTGTCGAATACGGCAAACGCAACCTCCTGCTCAGTCTCGGTCGTGTGCAGACCCCCATTCTCGCCATGATCGTCAATCGCGACCTTGAGATCGAATATTTTAAGCCCAAGGACTTCTGGGAGGTGCACACCGTCTGCCGCGAAGCCACCTTCAAGCACACCGGCGGCAAATTCGAAGACCAGGCCAAAGCCGCCGCCATCTTGGAAAAAGTCACCGGCCAGGAATTGGTGGTCAAATCGGTCAGTAAAAAGAACGAAAAGGCCAACCCGCCCCAGCTCTACGATCTCACCTCCCTGCAGCAGGACATGAATAAGCGCTACGGCTTCACCGCCGATCAGACGCTCAAGCTCGCGCAAAACCTCTACGAAAGTAAGCACCTTACCTATCCCCGCACCGACAGTCGCTATATCAGCAGCGACATCCAGCCCACCATCCCTCCACTGCTCGAAGCCCTGCGCCGGCTCAAGCCCGAAGAGATCGACAAGCTCGACACCGCCGCCTTGCCTTTTAACGCCCGCATCGTTGACGACAAAAAAGTTTCCGATCACCACGCCATCCTTCCCACCGAAGTGCTCGGCGACTCCCTCGCCGGCGACGAGCGCAAGCTCTACCAAGCCGTCGTCACCCGCCTGATCGCCGTCTTCTACCCGCCCTGCATCAAGGCCGTCACGGTCGTCAATGCCACCGCCGCCGAAGAGCCCTTCCGCGCCCGCGGTAAAGTGCTGGTCGATCCCGGCTGGCAGGCGCTCTATGGTAAATCCGAGCCCGTGGAGACCGCCAAAAAGACCAAGGGCAAAGCCAAGGCCGACGAGGCCGCACAAGAACTGCCCGACTTTCAAAAGGGCGAAAGCAATCCCCACGCGCCCACACTGCCCAAATTTAAAACCTCCGCGCCCAAGCGCTTCAACGAAGCCAGCCTCCTTCAACTCATGGAGACCGCCGGTAAGATCGTGACCGACGAAGCCCTCAAAGAAGCGCTCAAGGACAAAGGCGTTGGCACCCCCGCCACCCGCGCCTCCATCATCGAAGTCCTCATTTCGCGTCAATACGTCGAACGCAAAAAGAAAAACCTCATCAGCACCGAGTCCGGCCGCGGCCTCATTTCCCTCATTCAAGACGAGCGCCTCAAGTCCCCCGAGCTCACCGGCGACTGGGAATTTCGGCTCAAACAAGTCGAGCGCGGCGAATATGACCCCGCCCAATTCATGTCCGAAGTCGGGGACTACACCCGCGAGATTTTGCAATGCACCTCCGCTAAGACCGTCCGCATGGCCAACCTCGGGCCCTGTCCCATCTGCAACGCCCCCGTCATCCGCGGCAAGGCCGCCTACGGCTGCTCCGAATGGAAACAAGGCTGCAAATTTGTCATGCCCATCACACAATGGGGCCTACACATCGGGCCCCAACTCGCCCGCGAGATATTGACGCATAAGCGCAGCCTCACCCCGCACCCGATCGAAGTCGAGGGGCGCAAACGCTTCGCCACCCTACAGCTCGACAAAAAAGGTAATCTCAGCTTCGAAGAAGCCGAGGTCGCCAAAAAGCAAAGCGGTCAAGAATCGATTGGTAAATGCCCCACCTGCGGCGGCGACATCGTGATCGGGCGCAAAGCCTACGGCTGTTCCAACTGGCGCAACGGCTGCAAATTCGTCATTTGGAAAACCATGGCGCAAAAAGAGATCCCCCTCGCAGCCGCCAAAGAATTACTAGAGACCGGGAGCACCGCCACCCTCACCAGCTTCAAATCCAAAGCCGGCAAAGACTTCGACGCCAAGCTCAAGATCATGAACGGCGAAGTCAAATTCGACTTCTCGTAGCACGCTGCGCAGTGGAGAGTTTGCAGAAATTTTCTTTTGTAGGGGCTTCACTTGTGACGCCCGCGTCGTGCATGCGTTCTGTATTTAACCGCAGATGAACGCTGATACACGCCGATGAATCAGATCACACTCAAGACTCCTCCCCGGTTCGAAGAACCGAGGCTTCTTTGGAAGTGGGAAGAAGGGAACGTGCTGTCTTTATATTATGCGCAGAGCAGGCAGTGCAGAGTGGGCGTCCCGCCCAACGCTCCCGTAGCCTCGATCCTCCGGATCGGGGAGCGTCGCAGTTTTCGGGATTATGAATATGGAGAGTGGGCGTCCCGCCCAACGCCGAATGAGGAGGGCGCCTAGCCAAAGCACACTTCAAACGTTCCTAAAAAGTCGCTGCTCGGCCACCGCAGCCAATGCGGAGATAGGCGATCCCGGAGAAAGCCCCCGCACTCTTCCGTAGCCTCGATCCTTACAAGTTCCAGCGCCCCCCCAGGTTGCGTCCTTACAAGTTCCAGCGTGGTATCAGATTAACGCCAATTCACGTAAATTACATGTCACGGCGTAATGAAATGAAGACGGAACGGTTCAAGTTCCAGCGTCGTATCAGATTAACGCAAATTCACGTAAATTAACGGTTCAAGTTCCAGCGTGGTATCAGATTAACGCCAATTCACGTAAATTACATGTCACGGCGTAATGAAATGAAGACGGAACGGTTCAGCATCACACGTCTGATCAGCCCCCGTCCCCGCGTCATCCAGCCGCGTGCGCGCAGCGTTTTACGCGGCGGTTCTTATTGTCCCTATCAACTCCACTGCTGTTTCGTTCCACATGCAGGCCTTCGCTTGCCAGCAGCGCTAAGTTTCACAGCGTGCACGCTATGATTCAGCTACCGCAAGAAATCCTCGAAGCTTGGGAAGTTCGCGATCCCGTGGCCGTATTCACCACAGTCGATGGCGACGGCGTGCCCAACACCATCTACGTCAGCATGTGTGCACTACGCGCCGACGGCCGCATCCTGATTGGCGACGTCCATTTCAGTAAGACCTTCGACAACCTGCAAGCCGGTCGTCCCGAAGTCGCCTTTCTCTTTTTCGCCAAAGACCACTCCGCCTATCAGCTCAAAGGGCAGGTCCGCTACGCCAGTGAGGGCCCCCTCTTCGAAGAAGGTCAATGCCTCGCCAAGCCCGAGTTCCGTTTAAAAGGCGTCGTCGAGATCCAAATCACCCAAGCCTACAAAGGCTCCGAGCAACTCGGCCTTTGAAGAGTGAAGGGGCGGAACGTCGAACGCCCAAGGTCCAACGCTCAACTGCTTGCCCTGCGTAGCCTTTAGGCAAAGCATGGGTCCAATAGGAGATGACGCGAGTGCTGGGCTACAAGTTCCGCTTCCAAGCAGTCACGTGTAGATTTCGGGATTGTGAATATGGAGAGTGGGCGTCCCGCCCAACGCCGAATTCTTCCGTAGCCTCGATCCTCCGGATCGGGGAGCATCGCAGTTTTCGGGATTATGAATATGGAGAGTGGGCGTCCCGCCCAAAGTAGCGGGGCTCTTTAGACCCCGTTCCGTTCAGCCGTGCCCCAGTGGGGAGTTGTCGCGTGCTGCGGCCTGCATCGCTGGAGGCGACGCATGGGCATGGGCGAATATTGAACATCGAACGTCCAACATCCAACATCCAACATCGAATGGAAGATGACGCGAGTGCTGGGCTACAAGTCCCGCTTTCAAGCAGCCACGTGTAGTTCCGGGAGTGTGAATATGGAGAGTGGGCGTCCCGCCCTACACCGCATGAGGAGGGCGCGCTAGCTGAAGCGCACTTCAAACGTTCCTAAGAACCGTTCTAAACCACCGCAGCCAATGCGGAGATTGGCGATCCCGGGAAGCGGCCTTACCCAACGCATTTCTTAACCGCAGCGTAAAGGCCCTTGTCCCACGCGGCAGGCGTTATCACCGCTAATGACACGCATATGATTCGAACCTCATCATTCGACTCTCCCAAGTCGCGTCCTTACAAGTCCGCGTCCTTACAAGCTCCAGCGTCGTGTAAGATTCACGCAAATTCACGCAAATTACATGTCACGGCGTAATGAAATGAAGACGGAACGGTTCAAGTTTCCACCCCTCGCCCCCCATCAACGGTATGGTTTAAAGTTGATCCGCGGTCCCGGCCTTGCACAGTCGCTCCTGTGCAACGTATCCTACTATTCCTACTACTTTCGCTCCTCGTCACGGTCCGGCTCTCCGCTCAGATCTATGCCGATATCTCGATCGCCGAGGACGGCGAGTCGCTGGGCACTATTCGCGTACAGCTTCACTATCAGCGCGCTCCCCGCACCGTCGCCAATTTCATCGGACTTGCCACGGGCGAGCGCGCCTGGATCTCGCCGACGACTGGCGCCGTGCAGAGCGGGGTTCCGTATTACGACGGACTCAGCTTCCACCGGCTCATTCACTATTTTATGATTCAGGGCGGCGACCCGCTCGGCACCGGAGCCAGCGGGCCCGGCTATGTCTTCCAAGACGAATTCGATCCCTCCCTACGACACAACGGTAGCTATGTCGTTTCGATGGCGAACTCAGGCGTCAATTCCAACGGCTCGCAGTTTTTTATCACACTCGCGGATTCCAGTCACCTCGATGACGCACACAGTATTTTCGGCACCGTCATCGACGATGCCAGCGTGCCCGGCAGTCGCGCTCTGATCGACGGCTTTAAGTCCAGTGCTAATTTCCCCACCGATAGCAGTGACCGTCCCTTAACGCCCATCACCATCGAGTCCGTGAGCTTCTCCGGGCCCGACTTGGCCAGCTTCGACATTCACGATCCCGCACTCGGCCTGCCCACCGTGCATGGCATAAAGCTCCGCCTGCGTCACGATGCCGAAAATGGTCAATTTTTCCTACAATGGTCACGTCCGCACAAGTGGGACTATCCCCTGTATCATAGTAACGATCTAGAGACATGGACTCGAGAAGCCAATATCTTGAGCATGGGAGCTGACGCCGCTGCAGAGCAAGATGTTACCAGCTTTTTTGACGGCGAGCGCGGTTTTGTCACGATGGCAGGGGTCGACTACAGCCACACCCCCGACCTTCCGCAGAATATCTTTAGCGCTGGTGATACGCTCGTTATGGCAGTGGAGGGCGGCACACTCACACTCACATTCGATGGTGTAGGTGCCGGCACCTGGTCCTTTGAAGATAGCGACGAAATTGTTACCAGTGGCGCGATTACGCAATACTATCGACCGAACACTTCGACACTCTTTGGCATCCCCTCCAGCGGTATTTTCACCAGCCCGAGCTATTACAGCTACGCCCGCAGCTTAGCCGCTCGCGAAGTCGTGGTTTGGTTCGATGGCCCCGTGGGGCCGAACGAAATCACCGCCATTCAACCCGAACTCTCCTTCCACAGCGACACCAGCGGTTGGTATAATGGCCCGGTGAATGCAGAGTTAGAAGAGGGCCTGTCGAGTCCCTTCCGAGGCACCTTTACCTGGCTGCCCGCCAGCCCCTAGATGTTTGCTTCTTGTAGGGTTTCACTTGTCAGAGAGCCTGAGCTTGTCGAAGGGGAAGCCCGCGTCCGCATTGTAAGATAGACACTTCTGTCTGTCGTGAAAAATGCCGAACACCGAACACCGAACGTCCAACATCGAACGTCGAATGACTTGCCCGGCGTAGCTCATTGAGTGACTGCGTCCTGCATAGCCTTTAGGCGACGCACGGAAGCATGGGTCGAATTACTTGCCCTGCGTCATGAAAGGTTCGGAGTCCCGCTTTTAAGCGGCTGCGTTGTCATCAGCCATGGAGAGCGGGCGTCCCGCCCCAGGACGGGCTGCTTCAGCTGCCCCCACGTCAGCTCTAATTTTTCTTTTAGCCTTTTGTGCAGAACTTAAACAGATCGAGTGAACCTGCAACGCGGATAGTTCGAACAACCCCAAAACTGGTTGCCGGCGTTGTTACCACGTCGTGCAGTACGGATCGTCAGCTGGCTGCCGCATTGTGGACAGCATTCAGTATTTGAGGGTATTGTTTGTTCTTCGCTTAATTGCGCTTCAGCGCGAACGGTCGCAGCTGGTGACTCTACCTGATACTGCTCTAGCTGTTTTAGTAAGGTGCAACCATCAACGAGTTGAATTGGTTGTCCTTCTGCCCATTTGATGGCTTCTTTGGTGAAGTCTCCGGTGCAGATGATAATCACCTTGTCGGCGGCTTCACGAGTGAGCACGCCGAGCATTTCACGGACAATGGGCACGCCGATTTTTTGCTTTTTCCAGTGCTTGCACTGGATCAAAACACGCGCCCCAGAGGGAGAGCAGGTATCAATGTCGATACCGCCATCGGGAGCATTGCCCGCGCCTTCTTTGACGGTAAAGCCTGCCGCTCTATAAGCCTCCGCGATGAGTAGTTCAAATTCTCGCCAAGATAATTTGCGCAGTCTTTCCAGCGAGTTGGTTTGAGCGAGTATGTCTTTTCTTTGGCGTCGTTGCACCCATCCTGCAGTGCCCGCCGCAAATACTAGGAAGAATGCGATGCCTGCCGCATAGAGTGGTAGTTTTCCGGCACTGGCACCGCTTGCTGCGAACAAGGCTACGAATACCTTGTTTACAAACCAGTAGGCGCCCCCAGCTGCGATACTTGCGAAGATTGGGACGAACCAGAAAGGTAAATGAAAGCATGCGCTTTGGATTGCGTCTAATAGGTCTTCAATTAATGATTTTTTAGGCATCGTTAGCTCAGTCTTATCTCAAAAAATATTAGGTCTAGCTAAATTTGTTTACGAAGCTGTAATTTCCTTGCCGGTGATGGCCTGATCCGGTGTCGCTCAAAGCTTGACTCAACATTATCACCAAAGCGCTTCTGGAAGATCTGCTCCGCGATTGCAGTGTAGCCAATGCTTAAATGCTGTTGAAGACATGCTTCCGATGCCAATGGAGCCTGGCCTCTGCTGGTCGTAGCTGGGTTCCTTCGTTAAAATAGGCGGGTTGCTGATGGCGTTTGCGCAGCCAATCCGTTTCGGGGCCCCATTCAGTAAAGATCTCTTTGGCGACGAGCACTCGTTGCTGCTCGTCGAGCGTCCAGAGGCCTTTGTCAAACATCCAGTGTGCATCGCGTGTGAGAGCGAGGCCATTGTCGGGAGAGTTGTTCCTACTTTTGGAAAAGGCATGTATGTGTGCGGCTTCAACCAGTGAGTGTCCCTGGGCGGTATGCAGACCGTAGCCAGTTAAGGCACAGGTGAAGCGATACTGGGTCACCACTTTAATGCGGAAGTTTGCATCGCGTCCGGTTGCCTCCGCATCTTCATTCGCTTGATCACTCCATTCGATTTGACGGAGCTTCGCGGAAGACCAACCAAAGGCGGCATAGAGTGCGCGTTGTTCGGCCTCGGTAAACCATTTCTCAACCAATATGCGGCGCGCTTCATCGCGGCGTTGTGCGCTTGAGAGATCAGCCATGAATTGCGGATCCAATTCTACATAAACCGTGCTGCGGTCCGCAGTGCTGATATGGCCGTCTTGTGTGAAGGTGCTCCAAAAGCCTTGAGAGCGCAAATAGTGAAAGGGTTGATCCAATCCCGGTAGACCACCCCAACGTGCTTGAACGATCGCCCAATACGCATCAAAGCGTAGCCTTAGTCCAGGAGTCTTTTCTAAGCGCGAAGAGCTGATTTCACCTGATTCGGCCATATCCAAAATGGATAGTAGCAGCAGTGGCTTGTGAGGCGCATAGTTGCCATCGCCGCGACTGTGCGGGTTAAGCTTTGTGTAGGGGAGCATGTGTTAGAAATTGCCTTTTTTGCGGTGAAATTCTAGATAATCTTTTTTTGGTAAGTAGGATCGCGGTAAAGTGATTGCATCACCCTCTTTGCTGTGAAAGTAGGTTTGCACGCTTTGACTGCTGTAGTGGTCTTTGATCTCCTTTGAAAGAATGATCCGGTAGTCGTCATCCAAGCTGATCAAGTGTCTGTCAAAAGCGGCGTCGTAGGTCGCGGAGAGGCAGAGCCCGTTTCTGGGGTCGAGCCTGATCTTTTTCCCCTGAGGATCGGCCCATCCGATGATGTGGCTGGCGCGGTTGACTGTGGGAATGTCGAGGCCAGTGATACAGCAGGTTGAATTGTAATTTTTAAAGACAATGTCGCTAAATGTTCTTTGATCTAAACGCGTCTTTACGGATCGCACCACATCTCTGCCTTCCTTTGGCTCGAGGCCATCGAGTAGCCATTTCGGGTAGTTCAGTTTTCGTTCGAGCTTTGGGGCGAGTTCTGACTCATCGCCTGTATGCGATTCGAATGTTTCGAGTTGTTCCTGTTGATACTGTGATTCGACTAAAAATTCTTGCAGGCTCATCAGTGCCGCCGAGCAGTAGCCTTTTTGTAGATAACTTGAAGATATCGGGATGTGCCAAGGTGTTTGGTCGCCAAGCTTAGCTTCGGTCAGCACGAATTCGTAGAGCGCTTGCAAGCGTTCGACTGATTTAACATTCCAGATATCGACACAATCCGAAAAGCTGTAGGCTTCGCGTTGCAACATCTGTTTGAGTAGATCAATCGCACGGAGGTATGAGGAAGCCTTCCGACTTGTTTTCAGATTGCTCCCGTAAAGGTAGGCTCTGTAAGCTTCGCGGTGCATTTTTAAAGTATTGCTTTGATCGATTCAGCGATTGCCTTCCCTAAGATCCTCGGAACTCCGTTGCCAATCATTTTGAATTTTATTGATAACGTTTTGTCTGCTGGCAGCACGTATTCATCTGGCATGGTCTGAATTCGCAAAGCTTCTCTGACGGTGAGTCTACGAGGCTCCCACGGATGTAAGTGAACTTCATTGTTGCCATAGCATGCGGTTGGGCTAAAACGATGTCGATGAAGTCGTTTGAATGATTTCTTTGAAACATCACCTTCTTCAATTGTCTGAAATTTACTTGAGTAAGGTGTAAATCCTTCGGTCCCATTTGCTAATTCGGATGGTTGAGGTGTGCTAGCTAATAAAGGATATACTGTTAATTCTTTCGGGATGCCTTTAGGTTTTTCAGGCATTAGTCCGAAGCTTGAAGGTTGTGGCCAGGGGTAATCTTTGGCTCCTTTGTATTTCGGTTCTGGGTAAGGGAACCAACCATCAGCCCTATTGTTCGAAATCCTTTTGCAGATAGATTTATGGAACTGCTGTTTGGTTAAACCTATAAGGAATACTCTTTCTCTGTCCTGTGGAACTCCATACTCTAGGGCATTTAATATTTTCAAATCCGTTATATATCCTGCTTCTTTTAATTGTTTCCGGATTTTATCAAGAAAAGTCTTATGTTTTGAAGTACGTAAAAGCCCCGGGACATTTTCCATTAGGAAGAATGTGGGTTTGAGGGCAATGACCATGTTGATGTAGCTCTGTGTCAGTTTGCCATGGTCACCTGTATGGCCTCTATTTTTGCCTCCAACACTAAAGTCAGGACAAGGTGGTCCGCCAATAACGCCGAAACATTTTGGTGGTTTTTCTTTAAATGCCTCGTGGAGTATATCAGTTGGTTTTAGCAATGAAATGCTTTTTCGTGATGTAATGGAGACTAATGGAGCGTCTGGATTTTTTTTCCAACGCAGAGCCGTCATCCCGTGACTATACATGTCAGCTATGTCATCGTTGAATTCATTTGTCCAAACAGATTCAAATCCGGCCTGTTCGAACCCGAGGTCAAGGAAACCGCCTCCTGTAAAGAAAGAGATGATTGGTATTGGAGCTCTTTTAGTCATGCGCGGGTTCAACTAACAAGTGCAAGAAACAGGAAGCAGTATTCTGTTGTTAGTTTCTAGTATTGTGGTTGTTGGTTGGAAGCCCGAAGGGTTCGGGTCTTGCGCTGCTGCCGTCGCTCCGTGGAGGCCGTCCCCGAAGGGGTGCCGCGAAGCGGCAAGGCCGGAGCGGAGCGACGGCAG
>PBYS01000014.1 GCA_002729725.1 Puniceicoccaceae bacterium | reverse complement strand
TTTCTCGGTCATTACATCGGTTTCTTTCCATGGCATCTCGCCAGTTAAGTGTTACCGATGTCCTTGTGCTATCTGTTACCGATGTCTTTGTGCCGCGCCCCTTCTGCTATCTTGGGGGATTCCGGGAATGTTCCTCTGCGTGCCGATCACAGTGATCATCATGATCATCTGCTCCTACTTCCCCACGACCCGCCCTCTGGCTATTCTTCTGTCCGGAAATGGAAAAGTCGCCAGTGGGTTGAAGAAGGAGTCGGTGGAAACGTAGGGGCTTCACTTGTGAAGACCGCAGCGTTGTAGGTCGCAGCTTAGGTTCGGCGGACGTCATAAATGACGCCCCTACGTTTCGACCACTGCAACTCCTGTTTACACCCGCATCCGCACCAATTTCTCTAACTGACTCTACCCAAACTACCTCAGACTACCCATACATGAAGAAGCTCCTAGCCGCCAACCGCAGCGAGATCGCTGTCCGTATTTTCCGCTCCGCGACTGAACTCGGCTACCGCACCGTTGCGGTTTACGCCGCCTAAAATGTCAAGAGCTAGGATTTGCAAATGCTTCACTGGGAGAGATTCCCGGAACTTACCTTCTTCTTCATGAGTTGCTCAATCTGGTGATTTGAGCCTGCGACCCCGATCATATGGCCAGTGGCTAGGTTGATGGCGACTGTCCCATAGCCATAATAATTCTCGACTGGATTGCAGCTGGCATACAATTCCCCTTGGCCGAGATCAATTCTGACGTTTCTTTCATCTACTTTAAAAATCTTGGCTCCTCCTCCTGATTTGACAAAAAACGCAGTATATATCCTAGCAAAAACGGGCCCCGATACAGACGACGCTTTTACGTGAACCGTCGCTCCCTTCAGCCTGACTTTTTCGGTTTCTGCGCGAGCAGTGGCTGTAACCGTCGTTTCTACGGTGATCCAGTCATAATCCCAATACACGGAACTTGAAACATTGACATCAATTAAGGTTCGGCCGGTTTCTCTGATGATTGATTCGTCGTTTGTTCTGGCAGTGGTGCAGCGCAGTGAGATCTGGGTCACATTTCTTCCCGGCAGGTTCAGCTGTGGGTTTTCCTTTGCCCATTGCTTGAAGTAAGCTTGATCCTTTTCACTAAATCGGGATTGCGGTAAGGAAAATTCCTTTTTGTCGGAATCACGAACCACAGTGACCGTATTGCCTTCCACTTGAAGGATCTGACCCTCGAAACTGGCACCGTCGTTCGAAGTAAACGTGTAGGAATGGCCGGCGGTATTAAGTGTTAGCGCCAACAGAATCAATTTGAGAAGATATTGCCATTTTTTGCATCGAATCTTAGTTTTGTTAATCTTTGTTACTGCTAGGATCATGTTAGACGGATCGTAAAAAGCTAGTGGTTTGCGTAAGCTGTGTTCATGGAATTTTCAACGTCATCCTCTAAAGCGTGAATATTATGTAAATTTTGCTTGCCTCAAGATTATTCTAACGGCGGTGTATGTTTGTGAATCAGAGCGCGCGTAACCCCAACGAGATCGGCAATGCGTATTACTACGCTCAGAACGGTCATGCCTATGGGCCATACAGTTTAGCGGATTTGAGAGGCCTGCTATCTTCTGGACGTATTGATACTAAAGTCCTAGTTGCTGCCTCGGGGGATGAAAAATGGTTGCCTCTACATTCTCTGCTGGCTGTGGCTCCATACCCTGCAACAAATACCGTTCATAGGCAAGATCGCCGACCAACAGGCTCCCCGAAGGGACTTTTTTCCTTCCTTGACTGTATTTCGGGGCTGCCTCCCGCCAAGTCGTTGCCTTGGAAGGAAATCTTCAAGAAGAGTTTTGCCGTGAATTCCGAGGCGGATGCCGAAGCTGTTCTATTATCTGGGAATAGTGGACAGTCTGTCCCTTGGGTCTTCTCTAGGGTGCTAGTTGGTGGCCTTCTTTCGATGGTCTCTTTGTTATGGGCGCTGGAAACGTTTGAAAATCTCAAATTGATCCCAGGCTTCTTTTTCGTCGGTTGCGTCACGGTTCCGGTGGCCACTTTGATTTTCCTCATGGAGTTGTGCAGTGCGTCGCAGCTCAATGGGTATCGTGTGGCGAAAGCCGTCGTTGTCGGGGGGCTACTGTCGATTATTTTCACTCTTGTTTTGAATGACTTACCGGTTGTTTCGAGCTTTACCTTTACTCCCATGCTCGCAGGCCCCGTGGAGGAGACTGCTAAGTTGGCAGCTGCAATGTTTATTGCCCGTAATTGGACTAGAACTCGGCATGTGCAAGATGGACTCGTTCTCAGTGCATCGGTAGGTGCGGGATTTGCAATGATAGAGACGGCGGGCTACATTTTTGAGAGCTTTTTGTTGATTCATGATTCTGGTGTAGCCTTGGACTGGTATGGAGCTGTAGGCACTCTGTCTTTGAGGGCGATTATGTCCCCGTTTGCGCACGTTCTATGGGCCGCAGTGGTGGTCGGTTCGCTTTGGTATTCCAATCGGGGTTCAAGTAAGCAAATTAAAGGTCTCTGTTCTCATGTGTTCCTCAGGATATTCATTTTTATCGTTGGCCTCCATGCGATTTGGAATAGCCCGTTCCTGCTTCCCTTCACGGACTCATTCACTGCGGTGTTCGGCAAGTTTGCCATAATCGGTGCGTCCGGTTGGTACGTGTTACTTCAATTAAACAATGTGGACACTCACGATGCCCAACAAGGAGATCAATTATGACTGATAGCGAAGAGATAGAAGATTCAAAAAAAGAAAAGAGATCGATGCTAGACGGATTGGAGGCACAAGCATCAGGCGCTGGGAAGACCAACAAGTCTTCGGCGGGCGATGCTTCATCGGCGGGCTGGAAGTCCGTTTCATATCTCGACCCAGGCCGTTCGAAGACTCTATTCTTAGGGATCGTTTTCACCTTGATATTTTATGTCTTGGTTTACGCTTTGGGGGCTTCGATCTCCAATGAGCGAATAAAGGGCGTGTTCGATATATTTTTGAAGCCGCGGAATCTCATCGTCGTAGTGCCTGCATGTGCTCTGTTCTTCTGGGGAATCGCCATCCTGATCATCAAGCGGCTTAGGCTACGAAAGCAGAAATCAGCCCTCGCCTTTTCGATTATTCCTCAGGATCCGACCTTTGTTTTAAACGCTGAAACGGCCAAGCTAGTCCTTGGGCGTTTGGAGAAAACGATTAGTGATCCCGATCAATTCCTGCTCCTTCGCAGAATCCGCATATCCATCTCCAACTTGAGGAATCTCGGTCAAGTGAGTGATGTTTCGGAAATTCTCCGGGCGGAGTCCGAAGAGGACGTTGCCCGGCATGAAAATTCATATGCTCTAATTCATAGTTTTGTTTGGGCAGTGCCGGTTCTAGGATTCATCGGGACGGCGATCGGACTGAGCGTGGCGATCGGTGACTTCGGAAGTGTTCTGGCAGGAGCGAACGACCTCAGTGCAATTAAAGAGTCCCTAGGATCCGTGACCTCAGGCTTGGGCACCGCCTTCGAGACAACGCTCGTTGGCTTATTTTTAGCCCTATTCCTTCAAATGTTGGCCGCTATTCAGGAAGACGAGGAATCGAAGTTTTTGAACGATTGTTCCGTCTATTGCCAGGAGGCCATTGTTTCTAGGCTTCGAATTTCCTCAGAAAAATAGGAAACCATCACTGTGCCACGATCACGACCAAAGATTCCATTCATGATGTTCCAAGACGTCATTATGGCGGTCTTTGGTATATTGATCCTGCTTGTCATTTACCTACTGATTAACGCCAAGGTTTCGGATATCGAGTTCATCGAAGCACTCGATGAAATGCGCCAAGAAAAGGCTAGCTTGGGTGAATCAGTCGAGGAGGAAGCCGCACGGCAAACGGCACTCTATGATAACTCGATAAAAGCCATTCAGAGCCGGGAGAATCTTGAGTTGCGCAAACAAATCGAGGCCAATGCAGGACAAATTGCTCAATTTGATCAGGAGATTGAGCGTCTGGCCGAAGAGGTTGAGGTAGGGTCAGGAGAATTGTCAGACACCCTCTCAGAGCGCTTTGAAAATCACTCCGGGGTGGTGCGTGCGCGTGAAGAAGTCATCAAAAAGCAGTCGGAGATCGATGCGCTTGAAGAATCAGTAGAGAAAGCGCAATTGGAGGCCGAGGAAAGCCAGCGCATTATTCAAACCACAGAGACCTATCTGGAAAAGCTGGATAAGCAATTTAGAGTCGAGATCGACGAGTCTTTGGCGGGTGAAAGCGTCTATTTGGTTGATTTTGGCGGGCGTCAGATACGTACCTTCCGCGTTTACGACGGCGAGCAAACCAAAGTAGAAAGTGGCACTTCCGCCAGATTGCTTGAAACGATTCAGACCGACCCTGAGAAGAAGCGTGTCTTTTTCTTTGTGCGACCAGGTGGGATCACGGATTTTAAGGAAACGTTGCTAGCATTTCGGGAAAATGGTATTCCAGTCGGCTACCAACCTGTTCCTAAAGGGGAAGCGCTGGTTCTGACCAAGTTTCCGGATGGAATCCCAGCTCCGGATGCTAGTTCCGGCACTTCTAGTGGTGCCAATGGATCTGGAGGCTCCCCCGGTTCAGGAGAGGGGAGCGTTGCAAGTAATTCTTCTGGTGCAAATGGAGGAGTCGGGGAGTCAGCCCCCGGATCACCTTTATCCGATTCCTCTGAAAATGCGGCTTCTGCAGAAGCGGAAAATACCGAGGGCGCTGAATCTGCCGCGCCAGAAGATGCGGATGCAAGGGGAGAGGATCAGGTTAGCCCTGACACTGACCGCGGAGAGGCTCCATTAGATGACGCCGATGCATCGGCAGAACCCACATCTAATATATTTATTGATAACTTTTTACTCATTCTTCTGCTGGTAGTGATTGTTGCCATCATTCTATTTCTGATATTGAGAAGCTCTAAGCGATGAAGCGAAAGAATCAGGACAGCATGGGACTCATGATCGACACTATGTGCAATGGTGTCGGTGGTTTGGTCTTGGTAGCCATACTGATTGTGTTGGTGAGCATGAGCGAATCACCTTCTTCCGCAGAAGGACAGATGCAGCGTAAACAGCTGGAAAATGAAGTCGAGGCTCTGAGGATACAGGAAGACTTGCTGCGCTCGGAAAACGACAGAATGTCTCAGAATGATTCCGACTTGGAAGCGGATTTTGCTGAAACGATTTCCGCCCGTGAATTAAAAGAGCAGCTTTCTCTGATCGAACGGAAGAAGGCCGCGATTAAAGACATGGAAGAGCGACTTGAGCAGATCCGGCTGGACTCGGAAAGAGCGGCAGTTGCCGATCCGGGGCAGTATGTCGCGGAGGAATTGAAAGCTCTCAACGGCCTGCGCAACGAAGTCGAACAGCTAGAAGACCAGCTCGCACGGGCGAAGGGAAATTTGGAAGCACTGAAAGAGAGATACAGCGAGCTTCTCTCCGAGGTCGCAGAGAAGAAAGAGCTCAAGAGCCGCACACTGAAGACGCCTGTGGAGCGCCGGTATTCGCGTTACGATTTTATTTATGTCCGCTACGGGAAGTTCTACACCTTAGCCGATGAGGATGCGTTCACACCCGGCAATCAGTTCGAAATTCTTGGCCGGAATGAGTATGCTGTGCGTTTTGAGCCCAAAAAGAATGCGGGTGTCTCGCTAGATTCAAGGGAACTCCGCGCATTCCTAGAGTTTTCGAAACGCCGAGGGGGCACTTGTATGGTCGGGTTCTATGCGGACTCCTTCGGTCTGTACTTGCCTATCAAGAAGATGATTGACGCATATGATTTGCCGTTAGGGATTGATTTTTACACAGATGCGACCCCCCCGGGGTTTACCACCCAGGGCGGGACTGAAATAATGGGACAAGGACAATGATATTTTCTAAAAAAATACACAAGGAATGGGGCATCGTAGATTGCTCAAAAGGCACCTTAACTAAAGTCGAGGGCGAACCCTTCATCGTGGGCAACCGGGATGGCGTGGATCTCCGAATCGACGGAAGCCCGGCACTCACTGGCGAGTGCGCATTTTCCCTGCAAAAGAAGGGCTCAGCATTGGCGAAATGCGATGGGCAGCTCTTCATCGATGAAAGATTTATCGCCGAGCGGGAACTCCAGCCGGATGAGGACTACGCGCTGAGGATTGGAACGAATCTGTGCTATCTCTATGGCGGCGATTCCATCTCTGCGTGGTTTGCCTCGATGGATCTGAATGCCTGGTGGATCATTGATTCGGACAGTGAAGCGGTCGAAGGTCCGTTTTCCTTAGAACAGGCCAAAGAAACGGCCAAGCGTATGTCACTGGGTGATGGTCGAAAATACCGTATTATGCCGGTTGGGACGACCAAGGCATTCGACATTGAGCCTGTGCAGGCGACTGAGGCTCCCAAACGTGCAAGCCAGGTTGTGAATGATGCGCTATCCGAAGATGCGCTTTTATGCCCACATTGTTGGGTGAAGTTCGAGATTGGCGATATGATGCATGTGGCCATGCACGATGAACTGAGGGGCGATCCCATCATGGGCGAGGATGCCGCGCAGAGGTTCCTAGCCACGAATTTTGACGACGATGGGAATGCCCTCGATCCCATGGGCTTGCCATGCATGGACACGGCCTGCCCTCATTGCAGGAATGCATTGCCGGTAAACTTCGTCAGTTCGAAGTATAACATCCTTTCCGTCGTTGGTAATGCGAGTGCGGGGAAATCCTATTATCTGGCGGTCATGTCGCGGATTTTGCCACGGGTTTTGATCGGCTCTTACGGCATGCGCATGCAGGACGCCGACCCTACCGCCAACGCGCCGCTGACTGCAATGCGCAGCCGCCTATTCGGAGGTGCCAACGCCGACGAAGTGGCTCTGGATAAGACGCAACTGGGTGGTGCCATGTATACCGAAGTCTTCCGGCACGGGAAGCATGTCAGCATGCCGCGCCCATTTAGTTTTCTTGTGGAAGGCGACGATGTGGACGGAGAAGCGGAAGGACTCATTTTCTATGATAATGCAGGGGAGCACTTTCAGCCCGGGATTGAATTGCAGGATTCACCCGGTGCCTTGCACGTCGCGTATTCCTCTGGAGTGCTCTTCCTTTTTGATCCACTTAGAAACCATGACTTCAGGCAGCTTCTGGCCGGACATAAAGACCCCCAAGTGGAAGCTCCGATGAATGATATCCAAGCCGTGATTCTTTCCGAGATGCGGACTCGTATCGCCAAAGTGTATGGTCAGGCCTTTGATCGCCTCAACCGTAAGCCGTTCGCCTTCATCCTGGGCAAGCTGGACGCGTGGGAGCACCTTTTGGAAGGTGAGCTGGTTCCCTACCTTTCCGAAGGTAAGCTGGATAAGTCAGCGGTGGATCATAATTCCAAGATGGTGCGCGACCTACTTATGCGCGTCTGCCCCGAAGCGGTGGCCAATGCCGAAAGCCTGACTAAGGAGATCAAGTATTTCCCCGTCTCCAGCTTCGGGCATACCCCGATTCTCACGGAGTCGGGCAGTATCGCCCCGGTTCCTAATAAGATCGCCCCAAAGTATGTAGAAGTCCCGGTTTTATGGCTGCTGCAAAATCAATTTAACACCATCTAGCTTTGGCCGACCAACTCATATTTACCAGCTCTGTCAGAGGCATCAAGCCGGGTGCCAGTGGCTATTGCACTGTCCTGCGGAGTCCCGGCATCCGCTCTGCGCTAGAACAGGCCTTGGAGAAAATTTCCGTTTTCGAGCATGGGCGGTGCAATCAAGGGCGCATGGTGTATACCTGTCGGAAGCTGGAGATACGGGATAAGACCTACTACGTGCTTTCTAGAATCAGTGACGCCGGAAAGGATTACACGGGGCGCACAAATTTCCTAGCGCACCACTTGGCATTCTCAAAAGAGGAGCTGCCCGACATGTCTCCAGCGGATTTGCTCCTGCACTGGCCGAACTGGTGCCAGCAATGGACAGGCGATCCCAGAGAAGAACCGGTGGATCCGGGCAGTTTCAGTGCGATCATTACGACCAAGCCGCCCGTGCGCCTATGGAAGGAACAAGCAGCAGGCGTGGACGGTGCGGTCAAACTGGCCAGCGATTCAGGCACTTCATTCATTTTACGCTCAAATAGCGCCTCCGACGAATTGCTGCTGCAACTGATTGCGGAGGTATTCGCAGTCCGGAAAAAGTTCAACAAGTCATCCACGTATGCATGGACGACGACATTCAGTGTCGGCCTGGCTGTGACAGGCAGCGCGAAGAGTTTCAAATGGCTGGCATTGAGGGCATCCGACGATTACCCCTTATCTGGCGCAGGAACGGTTCTAGACCTCGATTCGACGTTGCCCGGAGCGTCCTCAGCGAACGAGGAACTCATCGCGATTGCTCGGGAAGGAGAGTACCGTCCGCCACCTATACCGATTCCACTCACCCAACAGGAATCCCCCGCAGAGCGATCAATCCCAATTCAAGGGGCTCGAACGCCCCAACAGCCTGCTAGCCCTCAGAAGCTGAGACTGGGGCGACGTAGTTTCCGAAGTCCAGCTCCTCCAGCGGGGCATGCGACCAAGGTTCGAAGCAAAAAGAAAGGTGTATTCGTGCTTCTCGCTTGTGCGTTGGTAATCGTTCTTTTTGCCGCTGTTCTTGGGATTTACCAGACGCAAAAGATGCCTGGTTTGAATGAAAATTATGAACTTCATTTTGATAGTATGCTTGAACTAGACGACCAGCGAAAGGCAGACAGTTTAGATCCTAGGTACGCGAATGAAGCAGAAGCTGTTTTTACGAGAATGTATCAATCGCTAACTCCAGATAGCAGCTTGTCTTTGGGGGAGATGCTAGAGGAAATGGATGAAATTCATTGGAACTTAATCTCGAAAAAATATGATCTGAGTCAGAGGGATAACGCTCAGAAGGCCTTTGAGAAATTACGTGAGCATCTGCTAGGTCGTGAAAAAAATGAACGGATTTTAGCTACAAATCCGTCAGAAAATGGGGATGACATATACGATAGCAAAACAGAAGAACCAAAGGTAGTGCCTGTTGTGCCATCTGATTTAAAAGCAACTCCAGAGAGACCGTTAGATTTGGAACAATATGCCCAAGTCATATTGTGTACGTCCGGAGAAAAAGTTCCTCTGGATGAACGTGATTTTAAATTGCGAATCAAAAGAACTAGAATCGCGAATTTAGACGGCATTAGAGTAGCCCTGCGCTACGGCGATTTTGATGGGAGCCAAGAAGGTAGAAGTATGATTGACCCTCAAAAGGAGGTTTCTGCCCAGTCGAAAAATTCGGCAATCCATGTGGACTATACCAATCGTAAGATGCCGGATATGGTAATTATTATAGGTAATCCCAGTGGTCATCCGCTTTTGATTGGTGAATTTCCGCTTAAGCAACAGTCAGCAAATGCCGCCCTAGATCTTTTAGAGGATATTTTTAAAGTCGAACAGTTGCAAATGTGCATCGTCGATGCGGGAGATAAATCATACAGTCGTTCGTCTCAGCCTGAAAAACCGAGGGGAGGGTCTAGACGTACAGATGAAGAAGAAGTTGATGGCTTTTTATTTAATACTATGGCCAAGGATATCGGGTCTGAACCCGTTGCCGAAGGTATGCTTGCCGATTTCAGTAAATGGGCATCGATCAAAATAATTAAGAAGCTGGAACAGTTAGTTGATGAAGTAGAGGGGCGTAGGAAAGAATCTGATGATAAGCCGACCCAAAAAAAACTAGATACGGTGGTAGATTCCTATCGGAACCTAATCAGCATCGTAAGAAAAGAAAAAACGATACAATCCTATTTCGTCGCCTACGAGGGTGAGTTAAAGCGGATCGAGAGTCTGAAGAATGAATTAAGTGGTGATGCTGCAAAGAAGCCATTAAATAAGGCTTATGATGAACTTCATAATGACACAGACATGTGGCCGGGTTTGATGATCGAGAGTGAAAACGGAACTGCCTACAATGTTACTTGGAGCGAAAAAGAGTGGGGGTTGGATCAATCTAGTAATCCAAAGTTGCTGAACAGGCGCCCTGTGGGAGACCTTTTCCAGTCCCTCAAAAGCCATATAAGTATACTAGAAAATGAGGAACAAATTCACGATCAATTTCAGCAATTTGAGGACGCGAGAAAAGAGTTTTTCGAGGATTCGCGCAAATGGAAATCAATTGAGTTTAAGCAAAATGGACAGGTGATCGCTACCGCTAAAGTAAATCTATGAACGAACACATACGAATCCGCCGCGTAGTCGAGGGGCTGCGAAGCCACTTAAAATCAAAGGATTTCGGGGACGAATTTCGTTCATCGATCGCCAGCTACAATAATAGTTGCCGACAGCTGAAGCAACGGCTGGAGCAGGTGGATGCCATTCTGCTCTCCGGAAACGTGTCGGGTGCGCTCAAGATGGCGGAGACGGATCCTCCAGTGCTGGACTTGCTGACGCTGCTTGGCTTTCCCGAATCTCAGGATTTGAAAGATTGGTGCGTTGCCAATGGGGTCTCTTTTGAAGGCCGCTTTGAGGAGGTTATGATCCACCGCCTGAATGAGGCCTATTCAGCCAATCGCGAGACGGACACGCAGTTGGAGAAGGAGTATCGGAAGGCGATTTTAAAGAAGGACTATGCGTCTGCGCTCCCCATCGCTCGGACGGTGGCACGCTTGCAACCCAACGATGCTGCGGCTCAAACCGAACTGCGAAATACGGAGCGGCGCTATGCCAAGCAGTTGGAGAGCAAGATGGATGCGGTCGTCCATGGCGGGGATATCGATGCCGTTCAGAAATTACTGGTGGAGTTCGACAATCTACGCTGCGAGGATTATGCCGGAGGCGCGGTGATTCGGGAGGCGCGTGATCTCGTCCAGAAAAAGAATAATGCGGACGGGCTATCAAAAATCTCTGAGTTAATGGAGACTGCTCCAGAATCTACGAAGATTGACGATTGGGAGGCCTTTGAAACCATCTACGACTCGATTCTCGAAATCAAAGGTTCGTTGACCGTCGAGCTTCCGCCAGATCTCGAAACGAAGTGGACTGAGTTTTGTCAGCGGGAGCGGGAATTCCGGGCACAGGTCACACGAACCAATTCTCAACGCATTGCGCTCGAAAAGCTCAAGGGGGTAGTCAATCATGCCCAGACTGCCAGAATCACGGGACAGACAAATGAATTGAAGCAGACCCAATCCTCGCTGGAAGCGCTACTCTCTGCGGCCAGAAACGCCGAATCTTTGGAAGTGGCCATTGATGATGAGCTTCAATCCCGCTGGAGCGAAGAGGTGTCTCATCTACGCGACCGTGTCGCTAAGATGCAGAAAGCTCAGCGTCAGAAGCGTATGGCCATTTCGGCGGTCTCAGTGCTAGTCCTCTTGGCGATCAGTCTGGTCGGATATTTCTTCGCCCGTTCATCGAAGATTGTGACAGAGGCGGAGGCCATCTTATCCGGCAAGGACTTGAGTGGCGCTCGTGCCTTCGTCAATGCGAAGTATCCCGAAGAGTGGCTTCTGGGCTTTTCACAAGCGGTGAAAGCACGGCATGAGAAATTACACCAGTTCATCGAGACTGATGTGGCAGATGCGTCGATTTTGAGTAATAAAATGGCCGCCTTCGAAGAGAATAAGGGGGAGTGGTCTGAGGGCATGCGTGCCATGGCGTTTGCCGATGGTGAACTAAAGTCGCTCTATTCGAATGTGGAGGAACTCTCGCAGGAGTCCGCGAGACCGATCCGTTTGGAACTGGATCGCATAGAGAACGAATTGTCGATCATCAGAAATAGTTTTGCAAATGAGCTAATACAGGAGGTTGAGCAAAAGCTTAAAGAAATGGAGGGAGAAGTTCTGCCACAGCTCAGTCTCACCAACTCTCCGGAAAAGCTTTTACAAGGCCTCGAACATGCGACCAAGGCCATCAGTGAGGTCGCGGCAATCGATTCGAGGGGTCAAGGTGTGATCACCATGAGTGCAGATCAGAAGCTCCGGGTGGAGTCTTTTGAGAAAGCCCGCAATACGGCGATGCTCGCTATCGAGGCGCATAATGATTTCATGGAGGAACTGACCAATGCGCCAAGTGTGGATGCGTATTACCAGTTGGTGGAAAGAGGCATGTCGGTGGAGTATCTCGGTAGTCCCCTCTACCAAAATCTGACCAAATTGCCAAAAAGCTTCGACGAGGGGGTTTTCAGAAAAGCCGTATTCAGTTCGTTGCCAGTGGAATTCACTCAGTTGATTAGCGCTGGCACGCTGGCGCCTCTATCTCCACCTTCAGCATTATTGCCTAAGGAGGTGGATGCTTATGCTGAATTTCGGTTTAACGAAATGGTTGAAGGAATTCAGTTTCACGAGGTCACAGTTCCTAACCCAGTGCGAAAAGTGCGTGTTTACAGCCGGGGTGAGCTGAAGGACGATGGAAGATTTTCAACCGGAGATTACATGAGGAGCTATATCAGCGGTAGTCTCTATTTCCCTCACGTTGACAAAGGAGCCATTAAATTTGCCGATTATGATGGAATGTTGGTATCTGATTTCACGTCCTACGGTGATCTTCCTGAATTAGCGATGTTTGAAGCACTGGATGTGGATGATCTACTCTCTAGTCAGCGGGAAGTCATCTCAAACGCGTCAAACCCTGCTCCATTTTTAAGACTGATTGATAAAATACGTGATGATTCCGCTGCCTCCGAAGACTTCAAGTGCTTTGCTGTCGTTCAGCTTTTTGATATGATGGAGGCCTCTGACCGACCGGAGCAGTGGGGTTTGTCTTACCTGCCGGATTGGCGGAATGAAGTCGAGCAGCTGAGATCCCTCGGCGTGCAGAACGGTGATTGGTTGAAGGAAGCGGCTAGCAGGCGGCTACTTGAGTCAAAACAGATGCTCAGCCAATTTTTCGAGGGGCTTCCCCTTGAAAAGCTGTCCAGGGTCAATCAAGAATTCATTAAACAAACTCTCGATGCGAAGGTTCAATACCACGGCTTTTTGCCTCCGGGTGAAAGTAATGTTTTAAATCACTATGAAGGCATGCAGGCCTACGCGTTGGCCAGTGGTTCCAAGCAATGGTCGGAAATCATGATCGATGAATCGGTCAGCAACTATCTACCTCTCTCCCCGGTTTTATCCGTGTCTGGAAGTCAAATTGATCTATACACAAATGTATGTGAAGATTTGGGGCTGGATGTCTACGAATCCGCAAAAATGGCCATGCTGTCTGGCTTCAGCTTAGAAAAATAAACGTATGAGTGACTCCCGCTATCGCATTCTCTGGAAAGGGCAAATTGATGGCCCCTATACTCGTGAGCAAGTCGAGTCGATGCTGGCGAAGAATGAAATCGGAGTCTGGGCGGAGATTTCTGAAGGAAATTCAGACTGGAAACCCATCTCGGAATGGAGGATTCGAAAGACGGCATTTCAGCCGCAGAAGCCCAAGCCGGTGGAGACGCCACGTGAAGAACCTAAGTACAACATAAGCAAAGAGCAGGAGGTGCCAGACCTGCCACCCCTGCCCAATATGAGCACGGGCAATGATGCGGGCTCCGGTAATAATTCTCTGTATACAGAACCCGAATATGCATCGTCGGACGTCGAGACTTCGGACAAGGGCTTCTTCTTCTGGGCATTCCAGCCCATTGCAAAATACGCAGTCTTTTCAGGGCGTGCTCGAAGAAAAGAGTTTTGGGGCTTCTGTCTCGTCAGTGGTATCATTGGCTTTATCCTTGGGTTTATTGAAGGTTATCTCGGGATCGCTCCTGACGTGGAGGAAAGTGTGTTAGCCGGTTTGTATTGGCTGCTGATTCTCCTTCCGAGTTTAGCTGTAAGTGTCCGAAGATTACATGATACCAACCGCTCTGGCTGGTGGGTCTTGCTATCGCTTACAGGCATTGGCTATCTCGTCTTATTGCTTTTTTGGGTGCAAGAAGGCTCCGATGGTGTGAATCAATACGGAGCGGCTACAAAGAAACCTGACTCAGTCATGTCATGAAAGGAAAGACGCACAAGGCAATCATCCATGCCGTAGCCTTACTTCTTAGTGGAGTTTGCACCGCCGAGACTTTCAAAGTGAGTCAAGTCCCTTCTGTTCAATACAAAAGGGAAATGCTCATCGAGCTGTTTGAATTAGCGACTGCCGAGTATTACACATCGCAAAATGGAGGCATTCTTCCGATCCCCAAAATCTCATTTTGGACAGAGAAGGTCACCCAAGTTCTTGGGAGCGATAATTATTTAACGAGGGATTCTGATTATAAGACCCTGAATCCGTGAGATAAATTCTATTAAAAGAGTGGAACCTGTTGGGGTTCAGTGGCTAAAGTAGCCTTAAACAAATAAAACCGAAACACCCAACAGGTGACAAGAT